>PFEY01000066.1:26192-52005 GCA_002783205.1 Rhodobacteraceae bacterium CG17_big_fil_post_rev_8_21_14_2_50_63_15
GCCCTTGCCCGCACCCGGCGGCCCGAGCAGGACCAGATTGACCGCGCCCTGCGGACTGTCCTTGCCGTCCATCTCCAGGCCCCCCCCCTCAGGCGTTCGCGCGATTCGCGATCAACTCTTCCACCACCGATGGATCGGCCAGTGTCGAGGTATCGCCGAGGCTGCCAAAGTCGTTCTCGGCGATCTTGCGCAGGATGCGGCGCATGATCTTGCCCGAACGGGTTTTGGGCAGGCCGGGGGCCCATTGGATCACATCGGGCTTGGCGATCGGCCCGATCTCGCGGCGCACCCAGTCGGCGAGCGCGACGCGCAAGTCCTCGGTCGGCTCAACCCCGTCCATCAGGGTAACATAGCAATAGATGCCCTGCCCCTTGATATCATGCGGATATCCCACCACGGCGGCCTCGCTCACGGTCTCATGCGCCACCAGCGCAGACTCGACCTCGGCGGTGCCCATCCGGTGCCCCGAGACGTTGATCACGTCGTCCACCCGACCGGTGATCCAGTAATCGCCATCGGCGTCCCGCCGACAGCCATCGCCCGAGAAATAGTAGCCCTTGAACATCTCGAAATAGGTCTGCTTGAAGCGCTCGTGATCGCCCCAGACGGTGCGCATCTGCCCCGGCCAGCTGTCCTTGAGCGCCAGCACACCGGTGGTCTCGCCGTCGAGTTCATTGCCCTGGTCGTCGAGCACGACGGGCTGCACGCCAAAAAAGGGCTTTGTCGCCGCGCCGGGCTTTGGTGTGCTGATCGCCCCCGGCAGCGGCGTGATCAGGATGCCGCCGGTTTCGGTCTGCCACCAGGTATCGACAATCGGGCAGCGGCCCTTGCCGACATGCTCGTTATACCAGTTCCACGCCTCGGGATTGATCGGCTCCCCGACCGAACCGAGAAGCCGCAGACTGCTCAGGTCGCTGCCCTCCACCGGCGCGGTGCCCTTGCCCATCAGCGCACGGATGGCGGTGGGGGCGGTGTAGAACTGCGTCACCTTGTGCTTTTCGCAAACCTGCCAGAAGCGGCCAGCATCCGGCCAGGTCGGCACACCCTCGAACATCAGCGTGGTGGCGCCATTGGCCAGCGGCCCATAGACGATATAGCTGTGCCCTGTAACCCAGCCGACATCGGCGGTGCACCAGTAGATGTCGCCGTCATGATAATCAAAGACGTATTGATGCGTCAGCGAGGCATAGACCAGATAGCCGCCCGTCGTATGCACCACCCCCTTGGGCATCCCCGTGGACCCCGAGGTATAGAGGATGAACAGCGGATCCTCCGCCCCCATTTCCTCGGGCGCACAGTCCGCAGAGACCTTCGCAGCCTCCTCGTGCCACCAGAAATCGAGCCCCGCCCGCCAGGCCACCTGACCGCCGGTGCGCCGCACGACAAGGCATTTCACATCCCGCGTGTCGTGCAGCAGCGCCTGATTGACATTGTCCTTGAGCTTGGTCGCCCGGCCGCCGCGCGGCGCGTGATCGGCGGTGATCACAATCTTGGCGTCACAGCCATTGATCCGCGCCCCCAGCGCATCCGGCGAAAAGCCCGCGAACACCACCGAATGAACCGCCCCGATCCGCGCGCAGGCCAGCATCGCATAGGCCGCTTCGGGGATCATCGGCATGTAGATCACCACCCGGTCGCCACGCCCGATGCCCATCGACTTTAGCACATTGGCCATCCGGCAGGTCTGCGCGTGCAACTCCTTGTAGGTAATATTCTGCGCCGCCTCATCGGGGCTGTCGGGCTCCCACAGGATCGCGGTCTGATCGCCGCGTGTCGCCAGATGCCGGTCAATGCAATTGGCCGAGACGTTCAGCGTGCCGTCCTCATACCATTTGATCTCGACCGTCTCATAGGCGAACGACGTGTTCTTGACCTTGGTATAGGGTTTGATCCAGTCGATTCGCTTGCCATGCTCACCCCAGAACGCATCAGGATCGCCGATCGATTCGGCATACATCCGCTCATAGGCTCCCGCATCGACGTGAAATCCCGTCCTCACCGCACCGGCGCCCGTCTTTGTTGCTGTCATGACTTGAACTCCTCCATCCCAACGACCACCTGCCACGCAACATGGCGGTATCGTATCCCTCGCTGTAGCCTAGCCGAAAACGCGGAGAAATTAACAAAATCCTTATAAGCCTGCAAAAGATAAGTGAATTTCTTGCATTTTCCGCGTCGGGCATTTGTAAAGAAGTTTTCACTTCCTGCTGTGCAAGCGTTTGGCAGGGTCTTGAACGGCCGCTCTCCCACGCGATGGTGGCGCCTTAGGCCCCGACTCGAACAGGATCACACGCTCCGCGATGGCGTGCCGCGGCCGCATCGCCGGAAACGCAACGTCACGACTTGAACCGGTGATTCGGCCCGATCCGGCTTTTCAAGAAACGATTCGCGCCCCATCCGCACCCCGCTTTGGGGCTTGAACCGCGCGCCAAAGAGAACAAGTCTGCGTGCTGATTGAGAGGAGCGCCGCCCATGCCCTATGCCCATTCGGACAAGACGCCTTCGGTGCTGGCCCACCCTGCCACGGATGCGAAAACCCGGCAAAAGCTCGAAGGTGGCAAGCGTTTCACGCTGGCCACCACGTTCGAGCCCGCAGGCGATCAGCCCACCGCCATCGCTGAACTGGCGCAAGGCATCCACGAGGGCGAGCGCAATCAGGTTCTCCTCGGCGCCACCGGCACCGGCAAGACCTTCACCATGGCCAAGGTGATCGAGGCCACCCAGCGCCCCGCCATCATCCTTGCCCCCAACAAGACGCTGGCCGCGCAACTCTACGGCGAGTTCAAGGGCTTCTTCCCCGACAACGCGGTGGAATATTTCGTCAGCTACTACGACTACTACCAGCCCGAGGCCTATGTGCCGCGCTCCGACACCTATATCGAGAAGGAATCCCAGATCAACGAACAGATCGACCGGATGCGCCACTCGGCCACCCGCGCGCTGCTGGAGCGTGACGATGTGATCATCGTCGCCTCGGTCTCCTGCATCTACGGCATCGGCTCGGTCGAGACCTATGGCGCGATGACCCAGGACCTCAAGGTGGGCGAGAGCTATGACCAACGCCAGATCATGGCCGATCTGGTAGCGCAGGCCTACCGCCGCAACGACCAGGCCTTCCAGCGCGGCTCTTTCAGGGTGCGCGGCGACAGTCTCGAGGTTTTTCCCGCCCACCTCGAGGATCGCGCCTGGCGGTTCTCCTTCTTTGGCGAGGAACTGGAGAGCATCACCGAATTCGACCCGCTCACCGGCGAAAAGACCGACAGCTTCGACAAGATCCGCATCTATGCCAATTCGCATTACGTGACGCCCAAGCCGACGATGCAGCAGGCCATTCAGGGCATCAAGCGCGAGCTGCGCCAGCGCCTCGACCAGTTGGTGAACGAAGGCAAACTGCTCGAGGCGCAGCGGCTGGAGCAGCGCACGACCTTCGATCTCGAAATGCTCGAGGCCACCGGCGTCTGCAACGGCATCGAGAATTATTCCCGCTACCTGACGGGCCGCGCGCCCGGAGAGCCGCCGCCCACGCTCTTTGAGTTCATCCCCGACAATGCCATTGTCTTTGCCGACGAATCCCACGTCTCCGTGCCACAGATCGGCGGCATGTATCGCGGCGACTACCGGCGCAAGTTCACGCTCGCGGAACACGGCTTTCGCCTGCCCTCCTGCATGGACAACCGGCCGCTGAAGTTCGAGGAATGGGACGCCATGCGCCCGCAATCGGTGTTTGTCTCCGCCACCCCCGCCAAATGGGAGATCGAGCAGACCGGCGGCGTCTTTACCGAACAGGTGATCCGCCCCACCGGCCTGCTCGATCCGCAGATCGAGATCCGCCCGGTCGAAGCCCAGGTCGATGACCTTCTCGACGAGGTGCGCCGCGTCTCGGCGGCGGGCTATCGCACGCTGGTGACGACGCTGACCAAGCGCATGGCCGAGGATCTGACCGAATATCTCCACGAACAGGGCATCCGCGTGCGCTACATGCATTCCGACATCGACACGATCGAACGCATCGAGATCCTGCGCGACCTGCGGCTTGGTGCCTTCGATGTGCTCATTGGCATCAACCTCCTGCGCGAAGGGCTCGACATACCCGAATGTGGCCTCGTCGCCATTCTGGATGCGGACAAGGAGGGCTTCCTGCGCTCGGAAACCTCGCTGATCCAGACCATCGGGCGGGCGGCGCGCAATTCCGAGGGCCGCGTCATCATGTATGCCGACCGCATCACCGGTTCGATGGAGCGGGCCCTGGCCGAGACCGACCGCCGCCGCGACAAGCAGATCGCCTATAACAAGAAACACGGCATCACGCCCGCCACGATCCGCAAGAATGTCGAGGACATCCTGCAAGGGCTCTACAAGGGCAACGTGGACATGGCCCGCGTCACCGCAAGGGTGGACAAGCCGCTGGCCGGGGCCAACCTCGCCGCCGTGCTCGACGGGCTGCGCACCGACATGCGCAAGGCCGCCGAGAATCTGGAATTCGAAGAAGCGGCGCGGTTGCGCGATGAGGTGAAACGTCTGCAAGCGGTCGATCTCATGATCTCCGACGACCCGCTCGCCCGGCAATCCGCCGTCGAGGCGGCGAGCGCCGAGGCGGTCAAGGGGCAGGGACGCTCGACAGCCGGACGGCCGGGGCAAAGGGGCGGAAAGGGACGGCGGAAAAAAGGCTAGCGCCACTGCCCTGCGTTTCTTATGTTCAACTCATGGATGAACGGCTGCAAAATCTGATGGAACGGGCAGAGACCTGTCTCGACGCGCCTTCGCGCGCGACGCTGGCGGAAATCGTGGATGGCTTCATCGCCACCCATACCGGCCCGCAGGATTTCACCCCGCAAGAGCTTGCGCATCTGCGCCGCATCGACGCCGAACCCTTCGTGCCGGCCGATGCCGAGAAGGTGGCCGCCCTCTTCGCCCGGCGTGACTGATCCGCTCTGGTCGGCCCGCGCGTTGGCCAGCCTGACCGCGCAGGACGACTATCTGCGCCCCCTCAACCCCACCGCAGCCGATGCCGTGCTATCCGAGATTGAACACCTCGCAGCACTGATCGTGGAATTCCCCCAAATGGGCCGCCGCATCGACGGCACCGGCCTGCGCTACCACGTGACCGGGCGTTATCGCTATCGGGTGATTTACAGGATGAGAGGGCGGTGGGTGGAAATCGTCGAGGTCTTGCATCCGAGACGGGAGTGATCCCGGACATCCTCGCGCCGAGAGCTGCGTACAAAAACCGCGTCCACCCTGCACAGCCTGCACGCATCAAACACCGCAACTGCGGCCAAACGGACAGGTTGAAGCGCGCGCGCGTTTTCGTCCCGCCCATTTCCTGCGCATCACCGCCCGAATGACAGGCAGCACCATCCGAAACGACAGGAGATCTTCGCCAACCGCCTAAAAAATGCCGCATTTGCTTAACCTTAGGTCAAGTATTCTTATGCATTTGCCGCATAGCAGCATTGCTCACGCGGGGTATTGTGCAAGTGCAGCAAACGGCTATCTTTAACTCAACAAATGCGAAACGAAACCCGTAACGCCTCGAAACGAACAAATATGTAAGGTTTGAGAAATGTTGTATGTAGATGAAATCCGCCGCTCGGCAATCCAGGTTCTTGGCGACGACGTCAGCGCCGCCGCCTATGCCGCAACGCAGCGTGTTGTAAATTACCGCCTCTATCGCCGCACGGTGCGTGAACTTTCGCAACTGAGCGCGCATGATCTGCAAGATCTGGGTTTGCATCGCAGCGAAATCTGCCGCGTTGCTGAAGAAACAGTTTACGGCCGCCAGTCGTAATCACGAGATCAGGTGCTCCGCTCCTCCTCCCTGGGGCATCTGTTACGGTCAAGGGCCTCTCTCCTCCTCCCTGGGGCCCGAGATCGTCGAAGTGGGATCCTCTTGATCCCTACCATTTGCGAAAGGCCCTCTCCTCCTCCCTGGGCCGGACGTACAAGAAACGGCGGCGCCTCTCCTCCTCCCTGGCGTCGCCGTTTTTTTTGGAATGCGCAGCGCCAAGTGCATCCGCACCTGCCTCGAACGAGGCGTGACCCCGAGTATTTTCAGAACGATGAACTGCAGAGGCTTGACGGCCGAGGCATGGGTTTGCAATTACGCCTTAACGATGGTGTAATTTGCAAAACTGGGGACGGGCAGTGCAGTGGCAATACAGAAACTCTATGCCGGGGCAAAGTTACGAGAGACCAGACAGCGTCTTGCACTGACGCAAAAGGATTTTGCGGCAAAGCTGGGCGTGTCTCTGCCCTATCTCAACCAGATGGAAAACAACAACCGCCCCGTCAGCACGACGGTAGTGCTGGCGCTGGCGCAGGAATTCGGCTTTGATGTCACGGAGTTGTCCACTGGCGACGCGGAACGCATGGTCTCGGACATGCGTGAGGCGCTGGCCGATCCGCTCTTTGGCGACGATCTCCCGCCTCTGGCGGATTTGCGCCTGACCGCGTCGAACGCACCGGCGCTCGCCCGGGCCTTTCTGGAATTGCACAGCGCCTATCGGCAGACCCATGAACGGCTGGCCTCTCTGGATGAAGCCCTCGGGCGCGAGGATGCGCGCAGCCAGTCAAGCCCCTGGGACGAGGTGCGCGACTTCTTTCATTACTGCGACAATTACATAGATGCCGTCGATCGCGCAGCGGAGCGTTTTGCCGAAAGTGACGGCCAGTCAGGCGCACAGGCGCATGCCATCGAACGGCTCTCGGCCATGGGATTATCTGTCATCGAGGAAGATACGCCCAAGCTGCGGCACTACGACCGCAAGACAGGGGTTTTGACCTTGTCGTCGCGCGCCGCCCCCGAAACGCGCCGCTTTCAGCTCTTGCTGCAACTCGCGCTTCTGACACAGGACAAGTTGCTCGAAGCGACGCTGGATTTTGCTCGGTTTCAGACCGAGACCGCGCGCGCGATTGCCAAGATCGGCCTTGCCAATTATTTTGCGGGCGCGGCGCTCATGCCCTATGGCCGTTTTCTGGCAGCGGCACAGGAGGTCCGGCACGACCTTGAGGTGCTCGCCAATCGCTTTGGGGCGTCGATCGAGCAGGTTTGTCACCGGCTCTCAACGCTGCAACGCCCCGGGGCAAAGGGTATTCCTTTTTTCTTCGTCCGGGTCGATCAGGCGGGCACGATCACCAAGCGGCACTCGGCCACGCGGCTTCAGTTTGCCCGTTTTGGCGGGGCCTGTCCCTTGTGGAATGTGCACCGCGCCTTCGAGACGCCAGGGCGCTTTCTGCGACAATTGGCCGAAACACCGGACGGGGTGCGCTATATCAGCCTCGCGCGCGATGTCAGCAAGTCGGGGGGGAGTTTTGGCGCGCCGGTCCGGCGGTTCGCAATCGCCTTGGGTTGCGAGGTCAAGCACGCTGGCGATCTGGTCTATGCCGATGATCTCGACCTGCGCCATGCGCGCGCCTTCGAGCCGATCGGAATTTCCTGCCGGATCTGCGAGCGGGCAGACTGCCACCAACGCTCTGTCCCGCCACTGGAGCGCCGTTTGCAGGTGACGCTCGACGAACGCGGGGTGCTGCCCTATGAGGTCGGTTAGCCGACCGAAGCCTGCAAATCGAAGATCGGCAGGAGGATCGCCAGCACGATCACCAGCACCAACCCGCCGACGACCATCATCAAGAGTGGATCGATCAGGGCGGAGACGCGCTTGCGTTCGTTCGTGAGCCAGGTTTCGACCAGCACGGCGGCACGTTCGGTCATCCGGCCAAGACGCGCGGATTTTTCGCCTGCGTCGATCAGTTGGCGGCAAACCGGAGGAATCAGGGTCATCCGGCTGAGACCCTGGCTCAGACTTTCGCCCGATCGCACCGCCTCGGCAAGTTCGAGCGCCTCGTCGCGAAACCGGCGAATGACGAGCACATCACTGGCTGAAGAGACCGCATCGACCACGGTCTGACGGCTGGAAATGACCAACGCCAACGTGCGCAGATACTGCGCCGCAGCCGACAGGCGCATGAGCCGACCGATCACCGGAAGCCGGAGCCCCATGCCATGCCAGCGGTCGCGCACCGAGGGCACCCGCAAGGAAGCTACGAGACCGAATGTTCCCGCAAGAATCCCAATGCCAAGCGCAATCCAGTGCGCCTCGATCCAGTTGCTGATCCCCATCATGACTTGGGTCAGGCGAGGCAATTCACGCCCTGTGACCGCGAACATCGCCGCGATTTCGGGCGCAACATTGACCATCAGGATACCGCAGACCAGCAAAGAGACAGCCGCGACAAAAGCCGGATAAATCAATGCGGTCGCCAGTTGTGCGCGGTCCGCTCCAACGCTTTCGAGATAATCCGCCAGCCCGTCGAACACCGCCGCCACGTCGCCCGAGGTCTCGCCCGCGCGCACGGCGGCGATGAAAAAGCGCGGAAAACCCGCCTGCGCCATCTCGAGGGCGACGGACAGCGGCTGACCATCCATCAGCGCCGCCTTGGCCTCGGCCGCCGCCGCCTCTATGGCGGGCGAGGTATCCGACGACCGGATGGTTTCCAATGCCACCTCGGCGCTGAGATCCGAAGACAAGAGCACCGCCATCTGCCGGGTAAATACCGCGCGCATATCGGCATTGAGCCGGGTTCGGCGCCCGATCGAAAACGCGAATCGAGCCCGCTCACGCTTGGCAGTGATTTCTTCGGCAAAGAGCCCCTGCCCGCGCAAAAGATCGGCTGCCTGTCCTTCGCTCTCGGCAACAAGCGTGCCGCGGCGGCGTGCCCCCTGAGCAGTAAAAGCCGTGTAGCTGAACGCCCTCAAAGTGCGTCTCCAACCACCCGAAGGGACTCTGCAAGGCTGGTCCTGCCCGCTGCCACCTGATAGAGCGCCTGACCAAAGAGCGTCTGGTCGGGAGCCATGGCGAGGCGCTTCATCTCGATTTCGGACTGGCCTTTGTCGATGGCTGCGCGGAGCGCTTCAGACACTTCGAGGATCTCGAAAACACCAACACGGCCCGCATAGCCGGTGCCATTGCATTTCTCGCAGCCCACGGCATGGTGGATTTCATCGGGCACGGCCAGACCGGTTGCGCTGAAGTGCGCAGCCTCGGCCGGGCTGGGTGGGGCCGCCCTGCGGCAGGTGGTGCAGAGCTTGCGCAGAAGGCGTTGCGCGATCACGCCGCGCAGGGTGGCGGCAATCAGAAAATCGTCCAGCCCGAGATCGCGCAGGCGCACCACGGCGCCAACCGAGCCATTGGCATGAAGCGAGGAAAACACCAGATGCCCGGTGAGCGAGGCCTGCGCGGCGACGCTGGCCGTTTCCTGATCGCGGATCTCGCCGACGAGAATGATGTCTGGATCCTGCCGCAGCGCCGCGCGCAGACCGGCGGCAAAGGTCATGCCGATCTCGGCGTTGATCTGGCTCTGGCTGATGCCGGGGAGGTCGTATTCGATCGGATCCTCGGCGGTCAGGATATTGCGCACCTCGTCATTGGCCAGTTGCAGCAGGGAATAGAGCGTCGTGGTCTTGCCCGATCCCGTCGGACCGGTGGCCAGAATGATCCCGTTGGGCCGTTCCGCCATCCGTTCCAGAACCGCCACCTGATCGGGGCGCAGCCCGAGATCCGCCAGCGGCATCAGCCCTGCGGAACGATCGAGCACCCGCATCACCACCCGCTCACCATAATTGCCCGGCAGGGTGGAGACCCGCACATCGATCGCGCGCCCACCCAAACGCAGCGCGATATGACCATCCTGCGGCAGCCGCGTTTCAGAAATATCGAGCCCCGCCATGACCTTGAGCCGAGACACCACACGACGCACCGGCACATCCTGACGGTCGAGCACCGATTGCAGCATCCCGTCAACCCGCATTCGCGCGCGCAGACCCGTCTCGTTCGGCTCCACATGCAGGTCAGATGCCCCGGCCCGCACCGCGCGCCGCAGGAGTTGATTGACCAGCTGGATCACCGGCGCCTCTTCGCCATCTTCAAGCAGGTCGCGCGGTCCGTGGCCCTTGCCGATGCCATCCTCGAGGTCAAAGGCGACATCCTCGCTAGCCGAATCTGTGCTGCTGCCGTCCTGATAGAGGGCCGCCAACTGCGCCTCGAACGCCTCCGCAGCAAGCCGTTCGAGCTTGAGCGGCTTACCAGCCCGGCGGCGCGCCTCACGTAACCCGAGGATGCTGGCAGATGGGCCAGCAAACAGCCGGTCTCCCGCCACCAGCACTTGCTGATCCCGGGCAAGGCTGAAGGGCAAGAGCGGCGCTGTCATGTTTATTGGTCCGCGAACTGCAACCGCGTGGGCAGAGGCGGAAATCTCCGGGTTCGTGCGCCGCTGTCGATGAACCCCGCGTCAAAGGGCTGATTGAGATTGGCACCGTCGAACGAAAAGCTGGAATTGGGCACGCGCGGATAGGTGCCATCATCGGCCGGGGCGATGAATTCAGCGGCGCGTTTGGCCTCGCGCGCGGCGCGACGCGTCGCCTCGCGCGCCTCGGAATCGCTCGACAGAATACGCGGACGCAGCATGACCAGCAGAATACGTTGGTTCTGCGAGGTCGAGCGGCCCTTGAAAAGCCGCCCCAGAAGGGGCAATTCGCTGAGACCGGGCACGCGTTGATTGACCGAGCCCGACCCATCCTCCAAGAGACCGCCCAGCATGATCACATGCCCGTCACGCACAAGGACATTGGTCGAGAGTTCCCGCTTGGCGGTGATTTCGCCACCCGCAGCAGAGGAGGTTTTGGTCAGGTTCGACACTTCCTGACGCAGCGCGAGACGCACGGTATTGTCCCGGGTGATCTGCGGCGTCACCGTCAGCGTGAGGCCCACATCCTGTCGTTGGATGGTCTGAAACGGCTGGTTTGGCACGGCGCTGTCGCCCACGGTGGAAAAACTGCCCGTCACGAAGGGCACGTTCTGTGCCACGATGATTTCCGCCTCACGGTTGTTGAGGGTCAGGATCGAGGGCGTCGACAGGAGTTTGGTCGAGCTCTTTGATGCCAGAGCGGCCACGAACCCGCCGAAGCCGCTATCGTCAAAGGCGGCGATGCTGCCACCGGTGCCGCCTCCCAGAGGAGGGTTGCCCGCCAGCACCGTGTTGACAAGACTGGTCAGGGTCGGACGGCCCTGCAGAGCGAATTCAACGCCCCCCACTGTGGCATCCTCGATCACCCCGCCGAATTGAAACGACAGGTCGGAAAAGCTGTCGACCGACAACTCGAAGATCACCGCCTCGATCAGCACCTGCGAGGGGCGTTGATCAAGGCCA
This sequence comes from Rhodobacteraceae bacterium CG17_big_fil_post_rev_8_21_14_2_50_63_15, assembly GCA_002783205.1. Lineage (GTDB taxonomy): Bacteria > Pseudomonadota > Alphaproteobacteria > Rhodobacterales > Rhodobacteraceae > Roseovarius. The sequence continues at coordinate 37,398 of PFEY01000066.1, forward strand.
CGAATGGTCCCGACAATCGCATTGATCCGGTCTGCGGGTGCGGTAATGATCAATGCGTTTTGCTGCTCTTCGGCAACGATAGTGATTTCCCCATTGCCAGTTACTGCCCCATCAGCCGATGTCGTCTGCGCAGAAAAACTCTGCCGGATCACATCGGCAAGATCTGACGCCGACGCGTAATTGAGATGCACGACCTGCGTGGAAAAGCTGCGTTGCGGCTTATCCAACTCATCGACGACCCGACGCACGCGGTCGCGAAATTCGGGGGTGCCTGAAACGATGAGGGCGTTGGATCGGGCGTCGGCAGACAGGCTGGAGCCAGCAGGTGTAATCGCCAAAGTATTGATTACAGACAGCATTTCAGACGCCTTGCCGTTGTAGAGCGGAATGGTTTCGATGGAATTCCGGCTGGGCGTGTCAAGCCGATCCACCAATTGCACGATGCGCTGAAAATTCTCGCGCCGGTCCGACAGGATCATCAACCCGGAATCAGGAACCGTAGAGAGCACCGCCTCGGGCGGCAGGAGCGGGCGGATGACCTCGGCAACCTCGGCCACGGGACTGTTGCGCACCACAATGACGCGGGTCTCGAAATCTCCGCCAAGCCGCGCCCGCGCCTCGCCCGGAGCAAGCTCTCGGGCAACGTCAATGGGCACGATCCGATCCGCCTCCGAGCCTTCGACAATGGTCAGGCGGTTGAGTTCCAAGACGTTGAGAAAAATCTCGTAGATGGCGGATGGCGACACCTGATTGGGCGCGACCACTGTCACATTCCCCTGAACCCGGTCGTCCAGGATGAAGTTGCGCCCCGTCGCTTGTGCCACGATCTGAACGAAATCACGCAAACTGGCATCGCGCAGATCAAGCGATACCTGAGCCATCCCCGGCAGGCTCTGGGCTATCCACACAAATCCGGCAAGAGCCAGAAGTCTAAAAAAATGCATCAGCAAAATCCAAGCTGCCCATGAAGGTGATTGACTGCCGTTATCGTTGCCTGCCTCGGGCCGGTTATCCGACTGATTTTTCTTCGTTGTCTTTCACTATAGCGTGATTTTGGTGCCGATTCCAATTAAAAGACCTCACCTCCATCTGGCTGTGCGCAATGCATCCGATCAATAGGCAACACATTGGGAACTTTAAGCAATAATCTTCTGAATGGATTGGTTGGAAAACACGCTGGCGTGATAGTGTTCGCCAAATGAACCGGGCGGGATCGATGAATGCGCATTTTCATATTCATTAACTTTCTTTTGGCGTCCACGATGATTCTAGGATTGGCGGCCTGCGAGCCGGAAATGATCAGCTCAGGTAACGATTTTCAGCGTAAATACAGCACCGCGCGACGGGCGCTCGAGGCCGGGAACTACGATAGCGCGATCAGAAGTTACGAGGCGCTCATTCCCAATTCCGGACCGCTCGAACCGCGTCTTAGGCTGGAATATGCACATGCCCTTCTGCGCGCCGGCCGATTTGATGAGGCAACGCAAGTTGCCAATTCTCTGGCCGCAGGGTCATCGGGCAGCGCGCGGGCTGCTGCGCTCGCCGTGAGTGGAACGGCTCAGCACGAAAGTGCCCTTGTTGACATACGCGGCGGCACTGCGGGGGCCTCAACCGTCACCCTGCTGCGGGCCGCCGATGCCGCGCTATCGGAAATGCTGGTGCTTGATGCAGGGATGGATCCGCTCGGCACAATGGCCAGCCGCCGGTCGGAAATTGCTCAGGATCTGAAACGGCTTGGCGCGGTGAACTGATCGGATCACTGCGAGGTGACGGGACTGGCCCCCGAGATCCACTCGGGCAGGATGCCAGGCAAGGCACTCCGAACGTCCTCAAAGCGCGGATCCGTCGCAAGAGCCAGTCCGACACCGATGAACACGCCGGCCGCGATCAGGAAAACCTGCCTCATTCGACCGGCACCAGACGCACGTCTGCCTCAACCACGTCCGCACGCGCACCGCGCTCAAAGCTGAAGCCAGCCAGATCATAGCCCCAGAGGTCATTTTGCGCGGTCAACCATTCAACAAGATGGGTGAAACGCACAGCGTCAAAGCGCAAGGTAATCCCGCCATCCGCAGCGTTGGCCAATTCGGTCGCGACCTCGCGCAAGCCCGCCTCTCGCAGGCTCGCCTCTATGCCACTGATACCGATCGGCGTGGTGGTGCGCGCCATCTGCGGCGTGTTGGCATTGCGGGTCATCGTGGCGTAAAGGATCGCTTGCTCCGCCACCCACAATTCGGTCGAACGCGCCTCTGCCAAGGCGACGCGTGCCGCGTCGCGACGTTCGGCCAGTGGCCGTCCCACGCCATAGATCACGCCGAGGGGCAGGACAACAAGCGCAAGCAGCGCGATCAAGAGTCGTTCCCGGCGGCTCAGTCCGACGAGATACATCGCAAGACGATCCATGACCGCGTTCATTGGTTACGTCCTTTCTGTCTGACGGCCATGGCCAGAACGGCCTCGACCCCGCCGCCGTCACGGGTGACAGATTGGGCCAGGTGTGGTTCCGTCCCGACAGTGCGCAGCGCAGCCACCAAGGCATCGAGAGCTGCGAAATCAGCAATCTGCAAGTCGATCACCAATCCGGCACCTGGTTGATAGCTGATCCGAGTTATGGTCGTTTCATGGGCCTGAAGAACCTCCCCTGCCCGCCGCAGAACATCAAGCGGACGCGCCTCGGTCTCTGTTTCAGTGCTTGCGCTGCGGGCGCGGTCGATCACCTGGCTGACCTGCGCGCGGATATCGAGAATAGGTCCGGTCGGGATCACTACTTCGCGCAGAATCCGCTCCGAGTTTTGGCGATAGGTGAGAGCCTGGGTGCGCAACTCCGTGACTTCGAGGAGCGCGGCCGTGACCCAACCCAAACATCCAGTCAGGCCCATCGCTATCGGCAGGCTCAATCCGCGCAGGGTGCGGCGCATCGCGGCGCGCTCGGCATCGGGATCACGGCCAAGGTCAAGCGAGAGCTCACCGTGGGCAAAGCGCTCGGGCGGTGTCACGCCATGGACAGAGAGACCGGCGGGATCGAGGCACACCGCCAAGGACTGCGCCGCCAGCCACGCGTCAAGATCAGGGGAGAGCGGTCCGTGCCGCAGCACTGCACGGGGCGGCACCTTGGTCAATGCGCCTTGCAACAGAGCCAAGGCCAAGTCAGGCTCCGCAGTAAATCCATCGTCCAAACCCAGCCGTGCGCGGATCACCTGCCCGGAAACGTCGATCACCCAGAGATCGCGTGATGCGGGAAGCGTCAGGTAATCGGGCAGGATCGCCTGACACAAAGGGCCTGCCGAGGCGACTTTATGCGCCCAGTCCCGGCGTGCCTGACGATCTACAACCAGCATGGCCCGCCAGCGATCGGCCGCATCCCCCAAAGATGCAGGCCGTGCATCGATCCCGCTATCGGACCCGCCATAGGCGTCGCGCAACTGCCGTCGCGCCACCCGGTCGCGCGCCTGCCCGGTCAGGGTGGCCGGAAGTTCGAGCGGAACCAGCGGCGCCTCTGTCCCCGGCACGCTCGCCACGAAGCCCACCGCCGGAAACGCGACCTCCCGATCAAGGTCATGCACAACGAGAGACGCGACGGTGTTGCGCGCAGTGCGCGTTCTGTGAAAGATCATAGCGGCGCCGCCCGGCGAGATCGGATTTCGGTCGCCCCGGTCAGCTCTGAGCGTTCGATGACCAGGATCCGACTTTGAACACGACCGTCAAGCGACAGGTCGAATCGCGCCTCGAACCAGTCTGTTGCGGTGGACAGGCCACCGCTTGGAACAAGCGCCTGAGCGATGACAAGGGGATGCAGCAGACTTTCGGCACGGGCCTTGAAATCGGCCAGCGTGGCGAAAGGCAACCTCCCACGCTCCGCAATCAGCCGCGCGATGCCCGCAGGATTTGCCGTGGCAAATAACGCGCCAAGGACTTCTCCCGAAGCGGTATTGACATTCAGCGGCATGTCCGGCGGAAGGGCCGCAACAAAGGGCACCAGACGGACAAAATGAGCCTCTGTCATGCCGCGCACAAGACGCAGTTCGTCAACCGTTTCCAATGGTTCACCGGGCGGTCGCAGCGGCACGGCCCGAGTCGCATATTCCTCAGGCAGAACCGGTCCTCGCGCCTGCATGAAACCGGCAACCTCCGGCCCCAACGCGACCGGCAGGCCAAGGGTGCGCAACAAGCGCTCAAAGGACTGTGCGGCAGCCAGATCGCCGGCATCGCCAAGGCTGTTGATATTGAAACGGCCTTGCAGGTCAATGATCCGACCACTTAGCTCTGCGCGGTCGATAGTGGCCTGAAACCCTTCGAGGGCCCAGCCTTCGAGCAGGTGATCAAGCCCCTGCTCCCGCTCCCAATCTGCCCGCAAGACAGGGTTGATCAGCCATTCAGCGGCATCGAGATGCAGGGCGGCTTGTTCACTGATCAACAGATCCTCGACCCGCGCGCGGCTCGTCTCTGCGCGCAGCATGAGCCCGGTGGCAACGGCTGATATCGCCGCAACCAGGATCAACGCATTCAGAAGAGCCACACCGCGATCCGTGCTCATGGATAGGCCACCACTATCCGTAGGGGTCCGTAGGTATCGGATTCGATCATCACCTCAATTGCCTTGGGCAGGGCGGGGCGCTGCACGCCGTCGGGAACTCCCCATTCAGAAACCCATCCCTCCTCGCTTCCGGCATAGGCGCGCACGCGAAATCCGGCAATAGCGTCAAACATCATAGTCGCCGGTGCAAGCGCGAGATCCGAGGCTGGGCGCAGCACTGGCCAGACCTGGCGGAGCAGACGTCCGCGTTCCCGGTCAAGCCGCCAGATCACCCGCGTCTGCCCGGCCAGTTGTGCCTCCGGCAGGACCGGCCGACCAAAGGTGGACAGAGCAAACCATCCCTCGCCCGCGCTCTGATCGACAAAGGCCGGATCAGGATCGATTGCGTCGGGTGGCCAGAACGGCAAGTCGGCCGCCGATTTCAGATCAGATCGCAGCAGGGTCAGCCCGCGCAAGAGTGCCGCAGCCCGGTCATCAGCCGCACCAAGCCTGTCGCGGGCGCGCATCATGCCGCTCAGCGATTGCAAACCCATCACGGCCACCAACGCAAAGATCGACAGCACGGCCACCAACTCAAGCAGCGTCACCCCCCGATCCCGAACCGGCAAAACTGTGGTCATGGCAGCACCTCGGTTTGGGCGATCACCACGATCCGTCCACCCGGTTGACCTTCACTACGGGCGAGGATCGTCGCCTCGGTAAAGCCTGCGCGTGTCGTTTCCTCTGAAATCTCAAGGTGCCACTCATACGGACCATATTCCACCCGCCGATCAAGGGACACCGCCGCGCGTGCGCCCAACAGACGATATTCCTCTGCCCGATTCAGCGCCACCTCAAGGGCCATGAACCGGGCAGCTTCCCCCCCCAGAGCGCGGCTCGCATGATCCACACTGCGCAAGGCAGCAAGCGTTCCAATCGAGAGCACAAAGACCGCGATGACCAGTTCCAGAAGGGTGACGCCACGAGTTCTATCGCCCTCCATCATCACTCTGCCTCACAAATCAGTCCCGAAAATCCGGCCGAGCGGCAATGTCTCACTGTCCCGTTGCCGATGAATGCGACATCGAATGGCGTTACCTGACCATCAGGCAAAAAGAACAGATCAGGCGTGCGATCTCGCCAAAGATCGCGTGGAAGTATCGGACCACTCGCGCCTTCAAATCTGGCTTGCCCACGGAATTTTTGTGCCCTTCCAGATGGTTGCCATGTTGTCCTTCCGTTTTCCTGACCGGCGGGCGACAAGGTTTGCCAACCATCTTCGACGATCGACACAGCCTGCGGCGCACGTCCCAGAATGGCGGAATCGCGCAGCCTGTCATAGGCAGCGGCAAAGCGCGCCATGTCCGCCTCTCCAGCGCTTCGGCTCGTCACCGAGAAGGTGGCCGTAACCGACAGGACCGCAATCACCGCCACGACGACGACCATCTCGAGCAAGGTGAACCCTCGATCGGCGGAGGTCGTCATTCGCCCCATGATCCGATATCCGCATCCATGCCCGAACCGCCGGACACGCCATCCGCGCCAAGTGTGAAAATGTCGAACTCGTCATGCACCCCCGGCTGGAGATACTGATACTCGTTGCCCCAGGGGTCCACTGGCAGGCGATCAATATAGCCGTTTTGCGCATAGTTTTGGGGCACTGGAGCAAGGGTGGGCGCGGCCACCAGCGACCGCAGTCCCTGTTCGGTACTCGGATAGCGAAAGTTGTCCAACTTGTAGAGCTTGACCGCGCCCGACAGCACCGCAAGATCGGATTTGACACGCGCCACACGGGCCTGATCCGGACGGTCGATGATGCGCGGCATGATGACCAGTGCGAGAATGGACATGATGACCACAACGACCATCAATTCAAGAAGCGAGAAGCCGGCGTCATCAGGCCGTGCGGTCTGACGGCGCAGCGCGGTCGAGTTATTGATTTTCATGGTAAATTCAGTCCATAAAACCTATATATTATAATCGTGAGCATAGCCCATGGGGGCGCGCCTGACAATCATCGCCTGCGATCGGCGGTGCATTTTCCTCCTGAGGATTCGCTATGACCGAAACCAGCCTGCTCGCCGTTTTTCTGATCCTGTGCGGCGCGGTTGCAGGTTCGTTTCTGGCAGCTTGGGCGGATCGGTTGCCAAGGGCTGAGAGCATTGTTCATCCGCCATCGCGGTGCCGGACGTGCGACACCCGGATCGGCTGGCACGATCTTGTCCCGGTCGCCTCCTGGCTGTGGTTGGGTGGCAGATGTCGGACCTGCGGCGCGGAAATCCCTCGTCGTCTGTTTTACGCCGAGATCGGCGGCATGGGACTGGCAATCCTGGCAGTATGGGGGGCGCAATCACCATGGCACATGGTGTTGGGTGCGTTTTGGCTCTGGCTGTTGATGGGGCTGATGATGTGCGATCTCGCGGCCCTGCGCCTGCCAGACGCGCTGACTGGGCTGCTGTTTCTGACAGGGCTGGGGCTGGCATGGGAAGATCCGTTGCGGTCGGTAGGTGACGGTGTGATCGGCGCGGCCCTCGGCGCCGGCGCTTTCTGGCTAATCCGGATTTGCTATCGACTGCTGCGCAAACGAGAGGGGCTGGGCTTGGGCGATGTCAAACTTATGGCGGGGATCGGCGCAGGTCTGGGCGTCATGCCACTGCCGATCGTCGCCCTGATCGGCGCGACTTCGGCGCTGATCTGGTCGGGCCTTACGTCATGGCAAAGCGGCCATCAGCCGGATGCCGCCCTCGAAGTTCCCTTCGGCGCCCATCTCGCAGGCGCGTCTGCCCTGCTTTGGCTCATTCTCTGAAAAGCGCGGGCGGCAAGTTTCCCCACCGCCCACTACGCACCCTGAGGCCCATTACTCAAAACCTAGGGTACGATCCAATCACTGACAACACGAATACCCGCTCGACTTTCAGGATCGAGTTCGGCGATATACGCCCCCTTGGAAGCAAATCGTTGGCCAGGGCCAAGGGCAAGTTCGGGATGCGTGCCAGGATTAAGTTCATTCTCCGCCTCATGTTCAATGATTTCAATTACATAATCTCTATAAAAATCATTTATTGCGTGCATGAGGCCGAATTCGATCATGGTAAGTGCATAAAAAGTTTGCAGTTGAATCCGGGGATGTGTGACCTCCAGCCGCCGGGTATGCATCCAGCCACGAATCCGGTATTTGCGCGGGTGATAGGAGTCGGGCCTGTCATAGGGCCAGACCAGACGCGCGCGCTCGATCAGGGTCGAAGGGAGCGCCGCAACCGCCGCATCCTTGGTTGCAGAAGGCAAGTAGAGATGCGCCGCTGATGGTGACATAGAGACCAGAATCTCGACCGCCTCCTCGACATCCTGCGGCCAGATCACCAGCGTCTCGGCATTGGCATGCGCCGCAAGCGCCGCGCGCAAACCATCTGCGCCGTCATAGGAAACGCTCGTGATCTCCGTGTCCGGCAGCACCATCGCCATGGTCTTGGCAAAGGCAGTTGCAGGCCGGGTGCCTTGCGCTCCGGCACCATGGATCTGCACGATCCGGGCGGGTGGGCTTGGTTGATCACCGAGATGAAGAGCGAGCGCTTCGGCCTCAAGCACGAGACCGCGGTTGAAAAATACCGAGTAACCATAGCGTCCATCACCCGGCGTCGGCAATTCGGCATTCGGGAAAATGCAGGGTAGGCGCTTGTCATCGCAGAATTTTCCGATCTCGTCCCACGGCCCGGGAACGAGCCCGCTCAAGGTGGCAAAGACCGGCTGCTCGGCATATTTTGCCTCAAGCTGCGCGCGCCATGTCTCGGGCGGGCCCTGCAATTGCCAGACATGCAGACGCCAGTAACGATAAGCAGAGATGAAATTCGAGCGATAATTCGGCGAAAAGGTGGGATTGCGCGTATCGCCCTCGGTATCCTTGTTCATCCATTCGAAAAACAGGTTGAGCGTGCGCAGCATCGCATCCGCCTCGCCCGGATCGGCATCAGGACCAATGACCGTGGCAAAGTGAATCTCCCTTTCGGTCACGCCGGGGTCGATTTCTGCCGACAATGTCTTGAGAAACGCCGACAGGTTCGACACATCCGTCGGCGTCAACTCATAGCGCGGCATGATCGGATCAAATTCGTGGCCTGCCGCATCAACCCCGTCGCGCAGCGCGCGCGCGAGCAGGACATCATCGTAGGCCGGACGCATGCGCGGCGCGCGCACCCGCGCCCAGAATCCCGGTGGCTGAACCTCCTGATAGAGATCCTTGAAAATCCGGTTGCGGTTCAACGTTTTCTTGTTGAACAGCACCTCTCCGATGATCGGCGGCACGTAGTTGCCGCCCTCCGAGGTTCCAAATCCGCTGGGGCGGTGGCAGTTCACACAGGAAAACTGCGCACCGGTGATCTTCACATCACCCTGGGTCACGCCTCGCACGGGTTGACCATCCGCGCCGATCCCTTCCCAGTAGAGTTTGCGTCCGAGTTCCACATCGCCCGCCTGCCCGGCCAAGGCCCAAAGGGGCACCGCGAGCAGCATGGTGGCCAGAAGGCCACGCAGCAGAATGTGATAGATCGCGCGAAGACGCATTCAGTTCACCTCGGGTCGAACGAGAGCCGCGTATTCCTCGGCCAGTTCCTCGGACCCCAGCAATCCCTCCAACCGCAGCCAGGGCGCATCCTTCGCCTTGCGCAGAAAGGTCAGCGGACGGTGATACATCTTGTTCTCGCCCTTGTAGATGGCATCAAAGGCGCGCACGACGGTAAAGATGTCGTCGAATTGCCCGGTCAGCATGACCCAGTTGTCGCGCGCACCGTGCAATTGGGCATAATCGCGCAGACGCGCGGGGGTGTCATATTCGGGGTCGATCGAGATCGAGACCATGAGATAGTGATCGTCGATCGCCGCGAGGCTCTCCTGGGTCTGGCCGAAGGTGGCGCTCATCACCGGACAGATCGTGGCGCAACTGGTAAAGATGAAGTTGAGCAGCACGGGTCCGTCAAAATCCATCAACTCGGCAAAGTTGACCTTCTGTCCGAACTGGTTGCGCAAGGTGATGTCTGGGGCAGGATAATCGTTCAGACTGCGCTTGTATTGAAATCCATCCGGGCGCATCGCGGCCTCGGCGGTATTCTCGGCGTCCATGCCAAGGTGATCGGGCATACGATGTTCGGCAGCATTGTGGTCATGACCCATGCTGTGGTCATGGCTTTCAACCTCTTGGGAGGCGCCATGGCTCACGGAATGATCGTGGCTCTCGGGGACGACCGCATGATTGTGACCCTGAGCCTGCCCGGTGCCATCGCTCGTTTGATCCGCCGAGGCAGCCCCCGACACCGCAAAGGCGGCAAACGTCAGGGCAACGGCACACATGGATCTGGCGCGGCGGGCGGTTGTCTTTATGGTCATTCTGGTCTCCCTCATAAAGGCAGGAACTGGAAATGAGAACGGGACCGCCGACTTGCGCCGCCGGTCCCTTTGTCTTGGGTTAGTGGATCGACCAGACGGCCGTATCGTGATGCAGAGCGTCGAACTGATACATCCGGATACGGGCCGACGGCTCGTAGCTGAACTCCACCTCGAGATGATGTTCACCGACGCCATCCACGTTGACGTAGTTGGACATTTCCTGCTGCATTCCCCCCCAGGCGTTGAGGAAGGGATTATGCCCGTGTCCGTTGTCCGCGACCTGCCAGACAGAGGCGCTGACCGGTGTGGGTGATTGCTGTTCGGGACGTGTCGCGGGGGGAACCGGGATCGGCCCCTGTCCTGCGACATGGATCCAGAAGTAGTTGCGCCCGAAGGTAAAGAGTGGCCCGGCCCCCCCGATCGGCAGCGTGTTGTGGAAGGTATTTTCCCAGCCCCGCAAACCGCCGAAATCCACCAGCACATAGGCATGGACGTAGTAGTCGCCATTCAGGAGTTGAACATTGACCTTGTCCCCCCGCTTGTCGAAAACACCGGAGTCCATCCGCACCTGCGAACTCCCGTCATGGCCCTTGAGCTGGCCGTACATGGTGTTGTTCAGAAAGACGAGGGAGACGTCTGCATCCTCGGCCATTTCATAGCCGGTGGGCAGCTTCTTGCGGTTGCCCCAGTCATAGAAGGCCTGACGAATCAAGCCCATCTGCGCCTGGATGGTTGAGCCGTTCAGCCCACCGAAATAGCCACCGTATCTGCGGTTGGTATTCATGTTCGCCATTTCGCGGAACATCCGCCACATCCGTTTTGCCGGGGCTGTGTCGCCAATCATGTCGATCGCGGCCAGCTTGGTCGCTTCGCTTTCACGCGGGTTCTGACCGAACACGGCGATCTCCGCAGAGTTGCGGGGCATCCCGTTGCGCAGTGGCACCAGCATGTTCTCTGTGACCTGCACACGCGGGGGATGGTTCCGCCAGCCCCAGTGATAGCTGAGGTTCCAGAAGCGGGCCGGCGGCATCTTCATGTTGAGCGTGTATTCAAGGCCCTCCTCCATCGGAAAGAAGGTCTGGTCAATGCCGATATTCGGCGCCCGCGGAAAGGCGGTGCCACCCGCCGTCATGTCAGGCCCACCCTTGTCGGTGAAATCGAACTCTTTCCAGTCGTCGAAGAACATCGCGTAGGGAGCGAAGTCCTCGTGGCCGCGGTTGAGGATCTTGACGATATACTTGATCGTCCATTCCTCATCATTGACGACCGTCGGATCGACATAGGCGGTGTCGGATTCGATGTGACTGTCATACCAGAGTTGGTTAATCGTCACCGATTTGGTCACCGGATCGACCGGTTTCGTCTTCAGCCCGCCGAGATAGTGCAGCAGCGGAAATCCCTCGTATTCACGATCACGGAAACGACCGCTCAGCTCATTGCCCTCGATGATATCCACCGCAGACCGGGCCAGTTGCCGCAAACTCGCCGCATCGACCCGGCGCGGATAGTTGTAGCAGTGTTTGCGGGCCCGAAAACGCCGGCAGATCCGGTGCGGCTCGGACATCGCCTCGATCTGATCCATGATCCAGTCAAGATCATCGGTCGGCGAGGTCTTGTCGATCGTCCGCGTCACCGGATCGTCATGCAGGTTGAAGGGATGGTCCGGCGTCGAGGGCAAGGTGTTGGGAATGTCGTTGCCCCGGCACGTCTTGGCGTTCTCGTAGACCGTTGGCAGCAAGTTGGTCGGATTTGGCCCAAAGCTGTTGGCTTCTGGAAACACCGCATAGCCGTCAGCAGTCTTGAGATAGGTTCGGGTGGCAGGCGTGATCACTTGGCCGTTGCTGTCGACGACGGCATTGGTGATGCGGCTTTCGAAGGGCACGCGCGGCTGCTGACCGCCGGTGGTATGGCCCTGAACGCAGAACATGTTCAGGTCGAAGGGGGTCTGCGCCCAGGCAGGCGCCCCTCCCAGCGTAGCGGCGGCAGGCAATGCCATCACCGCGGCCTGTTTCAAGGATTTACGAAACATTTTCATTGTCTCCGATTCAAAATACTGTTCTGGTGCCCCGGTTGACCGGAGCCCGGCATCAGACTTCGCGGTTGTGGTTGCGCGGATCTTGCAGATCAAACACGCGCGGACCAGCCCGACGCAGCTTTTCGCCCGGTTTGGGGACTTCCTGCGGCATGACCCAGGTGACACGGTTGGCGGCATCGTCGGGCCGGATGTCATAGGGAAAACTTCCCCACAGACCCGCGCTGCCATTGCCGTAAAACACCACATCTACGACGCGCTTGCCGGGCAATGTCGCATGGCTCATGCGATACATCCGAAAGGCGAGGTCGGCGCAGTGTTGCGGCGTCCCGGTCAGGAAATGCCAGCCCTCCGGCGCATTCAACTCGCGCGCATAGGCCTGCATCCTTTCCGGCGTGTCATTCGTCGGATCGCGGGTGATCGAATAGACGAACACATCGCGTCCCACCTTGTCGCCCAACTCCTTGACGACCTTGGACATGCTGCGGGTAATCGGCAGATGCGCCTCATCCGCGAGACTCATGAAATGCAGCATCACGACCTTGTTCTCGATGAACCCCTCGTAGAAGGACATCCCGAGACCGTCCTGATTGACCATCATCACATTGGGAAACGAATCCCGCAGCGAAGGGTCGATGACCCCACCGCTGTTGATGGGGTTGCACAGGATGGGATTGCTGTTCGGCCCGGCCGCCGCGACGCTTCGGCGTGCCGCCTCGCGTGCCTCGGCCGCCGCAGCTGCGGCCCGTTCCTTGGAACTGCCCGGCGTGGTGTAGAACCCTGCCGTCAGCCCGGCAGCCGCCGCGATGGGCAGGCTCGCCATGAATTGACGTCTGTTTGTCATGTCTTTTCCTCTCTCTTTCAGAGAATTCCTGGATGGATACCTGCTCAGTCACCCTGACCCGGCTCGACGATGTCCCAACGGATCATCATCGCGTGGTCCTCGTGGACGACGTTGTGGCAGTGCATCACATGCTTGCCGAAGAAATCCCGCCAGCGACTGTAAAAGGTCACTTCATCCCCTGGCCCGAGCGAGACCACGTCCTTGCGCGAACGCTCCACAGCACTTGGCGGGCGTCCGTTGACTTCGAGGATCTGGAACTCTTCAAAGTGGGTGTGAACGGGGTGTGCCCAGGCGTTGCCCTCGTTGCGGAAGGTCCAGATCTCGGCAGAACCCTGCTCGATCTTGGCATCCACGCGGTTGGGATCCATCAGGCGTCCATTCACCGTCCAGAGACCGTTGTCATAGTCGAAGACGAACAGGCGCTTGCGACGCACCTCCGACATATTGATCTTCGGCAGATCGCGCAGCCGCGCTGGCACCCGCGACGGATCCCTCTTCTTGCGGCCCTTCGCACGGAATTCAAGCACCGGCATCATGTTGCCGCCCTCCAGCGTGTAACCGGTCGGACCGGCGCCATCGCCGCGGATTTCCAGGTTGTTCCAGATCTGGATCTTGTCGCCGTCCTTGTACTTCGAGAAATCGACGATCACGTCGAAACGGTTGGCGACCCAGAGATTGATCTCGGGCTCTATGACCGGAGCCTCAAGCAAGTTGCCGTCATTGGACAGGATGATCCAATCGTCAAAGTAAGGAGCGTCGCCATTGGCCGGAACCACCTTGAGCACAAGACGATAGAGCCGCGACGGACCGCCATTAAGGAAGCGGAAGCGATACTTGCGGCGATCCACATCAAGATAGGGCTGGATGATCCTGTTCACCGTGATCTTGTCGCCGGTCATACCCTGCGTGGTGTATTGCAGGCGGTTTGAGTCGAAGGTATCGGGGGTGCCTTGCGAGTTGCCGACATCTACCGGCGACGGGCGTACCTCCGGGTTGGGAATGTCGCCATCCGCCTGAAAGAAGTCCCAGATCACCTGGCCGTTGGCCTGGAACATGACATCGTGCAGGACCAGCGGAATGTCATACTTGCCCGAGGGCAGGCGGAAGGCGCGCGGATTGCGATCCCGCTCGTTGTTGGAATCGCGCTCGTCAAAGATGAGATAGAAACCCGAGAAGCCCGCATAGACGTTGGTCGCGGTGAAATCGAGGCGGTGATCGTGATACCAGAGGGTATTCATGATCTCCGGGTTGTCGTATTTCCACTTCTTCGGCGATCCTGCCGGGAAGTTGGCGTAGTGGTGATCCCAGAATTCGCCGGGATTGAAGAAGTCCTGCGGGATCCCGTCCGACTCGGACGCGGTATGGCCATTGTGCAGGTGGATGGTTGACGAGGGCAGCGCGAAGGTCACATTGCCGGCACCCACGGTGGGCAGCAGGTTGTTGCGGCGCAGGAATACCGGCTCGCCGTATTTGGCGTGATAGGTCTCGCCCGGCGTGATGCCATTGAAACCCCAGTGCCAAGACCCCACATCAGGATCGCCGTCACGGCCCACGACGCCGGGCGTGCCATCACCATAAGGGGGCTGCCAGTGGTATTTCCACCGGAATTCGGTCATCATCTCTTCGTAGTGTTTCTTCGGCGGAAAGTCGTCGAACCGCTGATGGCGTTCGGGCTCGATCGGCGGGTCGAAGGAGGCGGGCGAAACCGGTTGGGCAATCGGCATGATGTTGAGCGGTGCGGTGAAGGGTTCGACCGGCGGGCTCGATTGCACGACGATACTGGGTTGGAATGTGTCGGGAAAAACCAGCCCGGTTTGCGGCAGCCCACCTGCGGCACTGTCAG
>PFEY01000113.1 GCA_002783205.1 Rhodobacteraceae bacterium CG17_big_fil_post_rev_8_21_14_2_50_63_15
AACAGGTATCCATCAGGGCCGAGATCGCACCACCATGGATCACGCCCGTCTCCGGATCCCCGATGAACCGCGCGTCATAATCCATCTCGATCTCCGCCTGCCCGTCGCTGACACGGGTAAGACGCATACCAAGCGCACGGGCATGTGGGATCGCCTCCATGAATTGCCTGGCGATCTTGTTCTTCTGGTCGCTCATCCATGCCCCCTTCGCTCGTTGCCCGCCTCTTATGAGCCGGATTTTCCCGGACCTGCAAGGGCAGGAGTTGCGCTCTTTGCGGCTTGCCCATAACCTCGCGTTGTGAGGGGGATCCAGCCATGGCGGAAAAACGACTGTCCTTCAAGGAAATGTGCGCAGCCTATGATACGACGCCGCGCACCCTGCGCTATTACGAGTATATCGAGCTGTTGCAGCCCGAACGCGAGGGCCGCGCGCGCTATTACGGTCCACGCGAATGTGCCCGGATGACCCTGATCCTGCGCGGCCGCAAGTTCGGCTTCGCGCTGGAGGAGATCCGGCAATGGCTCCTGATCTACGAGAACGAAGGCACCGAGGCACAGATGCGCAACTGGATCGCACTTGCCGACCGGCAGCTTGCGGAACTGGCGGAGCAACGCGCGCAACTGGATCAGGCAATGGCGGAACTGAGAAAGTTGCGCGATGACACAGCGGCGAGCCTTGGCTGATCGCCCGCAAGACGCGACATGATCTTGCTCAAGGACCGGCCTGACCTTGGCTGATCTTACGTCAACCAGAAAGTGACGTGACGTAGGAGTTACGTCAAGCACCCTCCCTGTTGTAAGCAGGGTGCAGGAGTCGCAGATGTTCGGTAAATTCAAGGTGAAACGGGCAAAACGATGACTGATGATGTGATGACGATCCGGCAGATGTGCGAGGCTTTCGACGTGACCCCGCGCACCCTGCGCTTCTACGAGGCCAAGGAACTGCTCTCGCCAATCCGGCAGGGGCAGAGGCGGCTTTTCACCCGGCGCGACCGGGCGCGGCTGAAACTGATCCTGCGCGGCAAGCGGTTCGGGTTCAGCCTCGAGGATCTGCGGCAGTTGCTCGCCCTCTACGACAAGGGCGATCAGCAACACACCCAGATGGCCCGCGCCTATGAGGTCGCCCAAGGCCGCCTCGCGGAGATGGAGAAACAGCGCGACGACCTCGAGGCGGCGATCGCCGAGCTGCGCGAACAGATGACTTGGGGCGAGCGGATGCTTACCTCGCTCGGGACCAACCGAAACGCCGCCGAATGATCCGGCCCGGCGCTTGATTTCAGGGAGAGAGACAGATGCCAAGCTACACCGCCCCCACCCGCGACCTGCAATTCGTGCTGCACGAGGTGCTCAACGTGTCCGACCAGAGCACGCCCGGCTATGCCGAGCTTGAGCGCGATTTCACCAAGGCGGTGCTGGAAGAGGCCGGCAAGATCGCCTCTGAGGTGCTTGCGCCGCTCAACACCGTGGGCGACACCGAAGGCTGTCATCTCGAGAACGGCGTGGTGCGCACGCCCAAGGGCTTCAAGGTGGCCTTCGATCAGGTGCGCGAGGGCGGCTGGACCGCGCTTGACCTGCCCGAGGAATATGGCGGGCAATACATGCCCTATGTCCTTGGCACCGCCGTGGGCGAGATGTTCTCGGGCGCCAATCAGGCCTTCACCATGTATCAGGGCCTCACCCATGGCGCGGCCTCGGCGATCCTCGTGCATGGCAGCGACGAACAAAAGGCGACCTATCTGCCAAAGATGGCCGCCTGCGACTGGACCGGCACGATGAACCTGACAGAGCCGCATTGCGGCACCGATCTGGGCCTGATGCGCACCAAGGCCGAGCCGCAGGCGGATGGCAGCTACAAGGTGACGGGGCAGAAGATCTTCATCTCGGCCGGTGAACATGACATGGCCGACAACATCATCCATCTGGTGCTGGCCAAGATCCCCGGCGGCCCCGAGGGCATCAAGGGTGTGTCGCTCTTCATCGTGCCGAAATTCCTCGTCAACGCCGATGGCAGCCTCGGGCCGCGCAACGGCGTCTCCTGCGGCAAGATCGAGGAAAAGATGGGGATTCACGGCAATTCGACCTGCGTGATGAACTATGACGGCGCCACCGGCTGGCTCTTGGGCGAGAAACACAAGGGGATGCGCGCCATGTTCACCATGATGAACGAGGCCCGGATCGGCGTCGGCATGCAGGGCCTCGCACAGGCCGAGGTCGCCTATCAGAACGCGCTCGCTTATGCCAAGGACCGGCTTCAGGGCCGCGCCGTGACCGGCGACCAGAACCCGAATGGCCCCGCTGATCCGCTGATCGTGCATCCCGATATCCGCCGCTCGCTGATGGATCAGAAGAGCTTCATCGAGGGCGCGCGCGCCTTCCTGCTCTGGGGTGCGGAACTCATCGACCGCTCGCATCGCGGCGGCGATCAGGCCGCCGAGGGGCTGATCTCGCTGATGACGCCGGTGATCAAGGGCTTTCTGACCGACGAGGGCTATGACATGACCGTGCGCGCGCAGCAGGTCTATGGCGGGCATGGCTATATCGAGGAATGGGGCATGTCGCAATTCACCCGCGACGCCCGCATCGCCATGATCTACGAGGGCGCCAACGGCGTGCAGGCGCTCGATCTGGTAGGCCGCAAGCTGGCGCAGGACGGCGGCAGACACGTCATGGCCTTCTTCGAGATGGTCAAGACCTTCCTCAAGGAGAACGAGGACAACGCCGCGCTCAAGGCCGATTTCCTCGACCCCCTCAAGGCGGCGTCCAAGGATTTGCAGGCCGCCGCGATGTTCTTCATGCAGAATGGCATGAAGAACCCCAACGCGGCGCTCGCGGGCTCCAATGACTTCATGCACCTCTTTGGTCATGTCTGCCTTGGCCTGATGTGGGCGCGGATGGCCAAGGCAGCCCATGCGGCGCTGGAGGCGGGCACAGCGGATGAGGCCTTCTACAAGACCAAGCTGGCGACGGGCCGCTTCTACATGAAACGCCGCCTGCCCGCGACGGCGCTGCATCTGGCGCGGATCCAGAGCGGTGCCGATCCCGTCATGGCGCTCGACGCCGAGGCGTTCTGAAGAGAGACCGCTCAGGAGGAGGGACAGATGCCGAAACGCTTTCGCCTCACGCGCCGCTTCAACGCGGCGATGACCGAGGATGGCTACCGCCGCCTGCGCCGCTTTGCGCAGGAGGCCGGATTGGACGAGGGCGAGGCGCTGTCCTTCCTCTTCGAGAATTTTGACAGCGTGATCAATGAGGACACCTTTGCGCACCGCCTGCGGCTCTTCAATTCGGAGCTCGACGCGCGAAAACGCTGAGACAAGTTGGGAAGGGAGGCCCGGCCATGACCTGGATGACTGACGAGCATCAGATGCTCTCGGAAATGACCGCCAAGTTCATCACCGATGAATGGCGGCCGCATTTCGCGCGCTGGCGCAAGGCGGGCATCATGGACCGCGACTGCTGGCGTGAGGCGGGCGCGTTGGGCCTCTTGTGCCCGTCGATCCCCGAGCAATACGGCGGCGCGGGCGGCGATTTCGGGCATGAGGCGGTGATCTGCATCGAACAGGGCCGCGCCAATCTGGCAAGCTGGGGTAACCCGATCCATTCCGGCATCGTCGCGCATTACATTCTCGCCTATGGCTCGGAGTCGCAAAAACAGAGATGGCTGCCGAGAATGGTCTCGGGCGAGATGGTCGGGGCCTTGGCGATGACGGAACCCGCCGCTGGATCCGACGTGCAGGGGATCAGGACACGCGCCATTCGAGACGGCAATGCCTATCGGCTCTCGGGGCAAAAGACCTTCATCACCAACGGGCAACATGCCGACCTCATCATCGTCGCGGCCAAGACCGACCCCAAGGAAGGGGCCAAGGGCATCTCGCTGGTGGTCGTGGAAACCGACGGCGCGGCAGGCTTCGTGCGCGGGCGCAATCTCGAAAAGGTCGGGATGCATGCGGGCGATACATCGGAACTTTTCTTCGACAACGTGGCCATCCCGCCCGAGAACATTCTCGGCGGCGAGGAAGGGCGCGGCTTCTACCAGATGATGGAACAACTGCCGCAGGAACGGCTGATCATCGCCTGCGGTGCCCAAGGCGCGATGGAGGGTGCCGTGACGCGCACCATCGCCTATGCCAAGGAACGCCAAGCTTTCGGCGGCCCGATCCTGCGGTTCCAGAACACCCGATTCAAACTGGCCGAATGTCAGACGAAAACCGCCGTGGCCCGCGCTTTTCTCGACGCCTGCATCGCCGAGCATATGCGCGGAGAATTGAGCGTGGAAAAGGCCGCGATGGCGAAATACTGGCTGACCGATACGCAAGGCGAGGTGCTCGACGACTGCCTGCAACTGCATGGCGGCTATGGCTACATGCAGGAATACGACATCGCCGAAATGTGGGCCGATGCCCGCGTGCAGCGCATCTATGGCGGCACCAACGAGATCATGAAAGACCTCATTGCGAGGGCGTTGTGAGAGCCGGGGCGGCGGTCTGCGTGGCACCTTCGGAACCGGGGGTTTCACACCCCCGGACCCCCGTGGAGTATTTGCAGACCGATGAACCACGGCATACCGTTTCATCGTTCCAAAAATACTCAAATCGAACGCCCGCCACGGGTGAAACACCGGGAGGGCATCTATGAGCATCAAACTCTACTGCTTTGGCGAAAGCGGCAATGCCTACAAGGCGGCACTCGCTCTGGAACTGTCAGGCCTCGATTGGACGCCAGTATTTGTCGATTTCTTCGGTAGCGAGACGCGGCAGCCCGCGTTCCGGGCACTCAACGTCATGGGCGAGGTGCCGGTGCTGGTGGATGGCAATGTGACCCTGACGCAATCGGGCGTGATGCAAACATACATAAGCGAGAAGACGGGAAAATTTGGCGGCACGACGCCGCAGGAGGCCCGCGAGGTGCTGCGCTGGATGTTCTGGGACAATCACAAGCTCAGCTCTCCCGCGGGCATGGTGCGCTATCTGATGAACTTTGTGCCCGAGGAGAAGCAACCCAAAGAGGTGATCGCCTTCACCCAAGGCCGCCTCAAGGCCGCCTACACCACGCTTGAGACGCATCTCGCGGGCCGTGACTGGATCGTGGGAGAGGCTCTCGGCAACGCGGATCTCACCTGCTGCGGCTATCTCTATTACCCTGAGCCTTTCGGCTTTGACCGCAAGGATTGGCCCAATATCGACCGGTGGCTGAGCAATATCAGCGCCACACCCGGTTGGAAGCCCCCCTATGACCTGATGCCCGGCAACCCGTCGGACCGGCAATGACAAAGGAGACCGACATGACAGACGCCTATATCTACGACACCGTGCGCACCCCGCGCGGCAAGGGCCGCAAGGACGGCGCACTCAACGAGGTGACCGCCGCGCGGCTCTCGGCGCAGGTGCTCAATGCGCTCAAGGAACGCAACGGGCTCGAAGGCCATGCCGTCGAGGACGTGATCTGGGGCAATGTCACGCAGGTGATGGAACAGGGCGGCTGCCTTGCGCGCACCGCCGTGCTGGCCTCGGATCTCGACGAGTCGATCCCCGGCCTTGCGATCAACCGGTTCTGCGCCTCTGCGATGGAGGCGGTGAACCTTGCCGCCAATCAGGTGCGCGGCGGGGCGGGCGAGGCCTATATCGCCGGCGGCGTCGAGATGATGAGCCGCGTCGCGATGGGCAGCGATGGCGCAGCGATTGCCGTGGATCCGTCGATCGCGATGGAAACCTATTTCGTGCCCCAGGGCATTTCGGCAGATATCATCGCCACCGAGTACGGTTTCACCCGCGACGATGTGGATTCTCTGGCTGTTGAATCGCAGCGCCGTGCCAAGGCGGCCTGGGATGACAAGCGGTTCGCGCGCTCGATCATCGAGGTGCGGGATCAGAACGGTCTGACCATTCTCGGCCATGATGAATACATGCGCCCCGGCACCGACATGCAGACGCTGGGCGCGCTCACCCCGGCCTTTCAGGCGATGGGCGAGGTGATGCC
This sequence comes from Rhodobacteraceae bacterium CG17_big_fil_post_rev_8_21_14_2_50_63_15, assembly GCA_002783205.1. Taxonomy (GTDB): domain Bacteria; phylum Pseudomonadota; class Alphaproteobacteria; order Rhodobacterales; family Rhodobacteraceae; genus Roseovarius. The sequence continues at coordinate 5,980 of PFEY01000113.1, forward strand.
GGGCTTTGACGCCGTGGCCAAGCTCAAATATCCGCATCTGGAGCGGGTGAACCACGTCCATCACGCCGGCAACTCCAGCGGCATCGTCGATGGCTCGGCGGGCGTGCTGGTCGGATCAAAGGCCTTTGGCGAGAAATGGGGCCTGAAACCGCGCGCGCGCATCCGCGCCACCTGCAAGATCGGCACCGATCCGACGATCATGCTGACCGGCCCGGTGCCGGCGACGCAGAAGATCCTCGCCGAT
>PFEY01000109.1 GCA_002783205.1 Rhodobacteraceae bacterium CG17_big_fil_post_rev_8_21_14_2_50_63_15
GCTTTGCGCCGCGCTTTGCGCCCGATGGGCGCAGTCTGGTCTATTCGCTGACCCAAGGGGGCAATACCGATATCTATCGGCTGGACATCGCCAGCGGCGCCAGCACGCGGTTGACCACGGCACCCTCGATCGAGACCGCGCCGAGTTTCAGCCCGGATGGTAGCCAGATTGTGTTTGAAAGCGATCGCTCGGGAACGCCACAACTGTACGTCATGGCCGCAGGTGGCGGTGAAGCACGCCGGATCAGTTTTGGACAGGGGCGCTATGGCACGCCGGTCTGGTCCCCGCGCGGCGATCTGGTCGCCTTCACCAAGCAATCCAAGGGCCGGTTCCATATCGGCGTGATGCGTCTTGATGGCAGCGAAGAGCGTCTGCTGACAGCATCTTTCCTCGATGAGGGGCCAACATGGGCGCCAAATGGCCGCGTGATCATGTTCACCCGCGAGACGCAAGGGGCCACTGGAGAGGCGCGGCTCTATTCCGTGGACATCAGCGGGCGCAACCTGAAGCAGGTGCCAACCGGCACGGGGGCCAGTGATCCATCCTGGTCGCCCTTGCAGAACTGACGCACAGGCGCGCGTTTCCTTGGAGCGCGGGCTGTGGTATTGAGAACCAAGGGCATGACAACAAACGGGGCAAAAATGACCTATCTGAGCAAGACACTCATACTTTGTGCAGGGCTGGCACTGGCCGCCTGCACCAATCCCAACCGGTTTGACGATGCAGGTGGTGCAGGCACTGGCGCGGGCGGGCTGTCCGGTTCGGCGCAGGATCCGACCTCGGCGGCCTATTTCCAGCAGGCTATCGGGGATCGGGTGCTGTTTGCGGTGGATCAGTCCACGCTCAGTTCCGAGGCGCAGGGGACGCTGGACGGTCAGGCGCAATGGCTGATGACCAACCGCGATTATACCGCCGTGATCGAGGGCCATGCCGACGAGCAGGGGACGCGCGAATACAACCTTGCCCTTGGCGCGCGCCGGGCCAATGCGGTGCAGGAATATCTGGTCAACCGCGGCGTTGCCGGCAATCGTCTGCGGGTGGTGAGCTATGGCAAGGAGCGGCCGATCGAGATTTGTAGCAACGAGGCCTGCTATGCCCAGAACCGACGCGCCGTGACGGTGCTCGCGGCCGGTCTTGGTAGCTGATCCGGGATCGGGGGCCGTGATGCGCAATGTCGCAAGATTACTGATCTGTGCCCTGCTTCTGACCCCGGTCGGAGCGGTGGCGCAGTCCAGCCAGACGCTGGCCGATATCCGGCAGGAATTGTCCGTGTTGTTCGTCGAGTTGCAAAAGCTCAAAAGAGAATTGAGCACGACGGGCGGTGTTGGGCAGCTCTCAGGGGGCGGGTCGCTGGTAGATCGGGTGAATGCGATCGAGAGCGAGGTGCAGCGCCTGACCGCCAAGACAGAGGATCTGGAGTTTCGGATCGACCGGGTGGTGAGCGATGGCACCAATCGGGTTGGGGATCTGGAGTTCCGCCTCTGTGAGTTGGAGCCGGGCTGCGACATTTCCAAGCTGGAGCCGGGTAGCACCCTTGGCGGGATCGAACCTGAAATTGGCACCGGGAATGTTCCCGCGTCGACGTCAGAGGACGCGCCGCAACTGGCAGCGGCCGAACAGGTCGATTTCGAACGTGCTCAGTCGGCTCTTTCAGCCGGCGATTACGAGGCAGCGGCCGAACAGTTTACCATCTTCCGCGACACCTATCCCGGCGGACCGCTGAGTGCGCGCGCAGGTCTCTTGATGGGCGAAGCACTTGAGGGCGCGGGACGCCAGAGCGATGCGGCGCGCGCCTATCTCGATACCTTCAGCGCTGCCCCGGAGGCGACAGAGGCGTCCGAGGCGCTCTTCCGGCTTGGGCGGTCACTGGGGGCGCTTGGTCAAAAGAACGATGCTTGTCTGACCCTTGCGCAGGTAGAAGCGCGCTATCCAACAGCAGAGGCGGTGGCTAGCGCGCAGGCGGAAATGACCCGTCTGGAGTGTCCGTGACGCAAGACACCGGACCGGGCTGGCAGGAGGTTGCGAAACATTTTTTGCCCGCTGCGCCTGACCGGCTCGGAGTGGCCGTATCGGGCGGGGGTGATTCTCTGGCCCTGCTGATGCTCTTGAACGATTGGCGACTCGCGGGCGGGCCGGGCCTCCATGTCGTCACCGTCGATCACGGGTTGCGCGTGGAGGCGGCGGTCGAAGCGGCGGATGTAGCGCGCCATTGTGCCACAATCGGTGTGACACATGACACCTTGCACTGGAGCGGTTGGAACGGACGGGGAAACCTCCCCGATCAGGCGCGACGCGCGCGCTACAGCCTGATGGCAGATTGGGCGCGGACGCGGGGTCTGGCCGATGTCGCGGTCGGCCACACACTCGACGATCAGGCGGAGACCTTTCTGATGCGGCTCGCGCGTGGTGCTGGCGTGGACGGTTTGGCGGCAATGCGCGCGCGCTGGACACAGGACAATATCTGCTTTCACCGCCCCCTGCTGCACCAGAGGCGCGCGCGACTCCGCACCGTTCTTGAGATACGCGGACTCGGATGGGTCGAAGATCCGACCAATGATGATCCCACATTTGCTCGGGTGCAGGCACGCCGCGCGTTGACTGCTCTTGCCCCTCTCGGCGTGACGGTCGATGGCTTGTCAGCGGTGGCGCAACACCTCGCCCACGTGCGGTGGACGCTCTATGGTTTTGCGCACGACGCCCTGCGGGATCATGTGAGGCTGGAGGGCGGTGATCTTGTGATGGCGCGCGCGTCTCTTGCGGCTCTCCCGGACGAGGTGGCCCGACGGCTTTTGCAGGCCATTTTGGCATGGATCAGCGGCGCGGAATACGGGCCGCGCGGACAAGCCGTTACACATGCGCTCGACGCCGCGCGGTCAGCTGGAACAGTAACGGTGCAGGGATGTCTTTTGCTTGCCGATGGGTGTGATTTGCGCGTAACCCGGGAATATAATTCCGTTGCGAGTTTACGTGCGCCGGTGGACGCAATCTGGGATGGACGCTGGCAAGCCAGTGGCCCGTCCATCAAAGGGGCCGAGATTGCAGCGCTCGGTGTGGAAGGCTTGCGAGCCTGTCCGGATTGGCGGGCGGTTGGATTGCCTCATCTGTCGGCGATGGCTTGTCCGGGCATCTGGCTGGGTACCGAATTGCTGGCCGCGCCGCTCCTCGGCCAAGCCAATGGATGGCGCCTTGACCTGACTCGGGGCAGAGAAGAGTTGGCGTCTGCTCTATTATCGCATTGAAGATAGGGCTGTGATCTCTATTTTAGAGACAACGGTCTTGTGATAGATGCAAAAATACCGATTTTTGGGAGAGAATCCTTGGGCAACGCAAAAAATATCGCCTTTTGGCTGGTGCTGTTCCTGTTGATCCTGGCGCTGTTCAACCTGTTCAGTGGTTCGGGCAACACATTGCAAAGCCGGTCGGTGCCGTATTCCGAGTTTGTGGCAGCGGTTGATACGGGGGCGGTCGGGCAGGTCACGCTCGATGGTGAGACGGTGCGCTACCGGACCACGGACGGAACCGATTACACCACCATCAGGCCAGAAGATGCCCAGATTACCGAGCGCCTGATCGAGCGGGGTATCCCAGTCAAGGCCGAAAGCCAGCAGCAATCGGGGTTCCAGACCTTCATCGTGTCGCTGTTGCCCTTCCTGCTCTTGATCGGAGTCTGGGTTTATTTCATGAACCGGATGCAGGGCGGCGGCAAGGGCGGTGCCATGGGCTTTGGCAAATCCAAGGCCAAGATGTTGACTGAAAAGCATGGCCGCGTCACGTTTGACGATGTGGCCGGGATCGACGAAGCCAAGGAAGAGCTTGAGGAAATCGTCGAATTCCTGCGCAACCCTCAGAAATTCTCGCGCCTCGGCGGCAAGATCCCGAAAGGGGCGTTGCTCGTCGGCCCGCCGGGCACCGGTAAGACGCTTCTGGCGCGCGCCATTGCGGGCGAGGCGGGTGTGCCCTTCTTCACCATTTCCGGCTCCGATTTTGTTGAGATGTTCGTTGGGGTTGGCGCGTCTCGTGTGCGCGACATGTTCGAGCAGGCCAAGAAGAACGCGCCCTGCATCGTCTTTATCGACGAGATCGACGCCGTGGGGCGGCACCGCGGCGCGGGCTATGGCGGCGGCAATGACGAGCGGGAACAGACGCTGAACCAGCTTCTGGTCGAAATGGACGGGTTCGAGGCCAATGAGGGCGTGATCATCATCGCCGCCACCAACCGCAAGGATGTGCTCGACCCTGCGCTCTTGCGTCCTGGCCGGTTCGACCGCCAGGTGACGGTGCCCAATCCCGACATCAAGGGCCGCGAGAAGATCCTCAACGTGCATGCCCGCAAGACGCCTCTTGGTCCGGACGTGGACCTGCGCCTGATCGCGCGCGGCACGCCCGGATTTTCCGGGGCGGATCTTGCCAACCTCGTCAACGAGGCGGCGCTGACGGCGGCGCGGGTCGGTCGGCGGTTTGTCACGATGGTCGATTTCGAGAACGCCAAGGACAAGGTGATGATGGGGGCCGAGCGCCGCTCGATGGTGCTGACCGACGATCAGAAGGAAAAGACAGCCTATCACGAGGCCGGGCATGCGGTCGTGGGTCTTGCCTTGCCGAAATGCGATCCGGTCTACAAGGCGACGATCATCCCGCGCGGCGGCGCCTTGGGCATGGTGGTCAGCCTGCCCGAAATCGACCGTCTCAACTGGCACCGCGCCGAATGCGAGGAAAAGCTGGCGATGACCATGGCCGGAAAGGCCGCTGAAATCCTCAAATATGGAGAGGACAATGTCAGCAACGGCCCGGCAGGCGATATCCAGCAGGCCAGCGGTCTGGCGCGCGCCATGGTGATGCGATGGGGGATGTCCGACAAGGTGGGCAATGTCGATTACGAGCAGGCGCATGAAGGCTACATGGGAAATGGGGCTGGCGGTTTTTCGATTTCGGCCCATACCAAGGAGTTGATCGAGGAAGAGGTAAAGCGCCTGATCGACGAGGCCTATCAGCGAGCCAAGAAAATTCTGACGGAACGAGGTGATGAATGGGAGCGTCTGGCGCAGGGTCTGCTGGAATATGAGACACTGACGGGCGAACAAATCAGCCGGGTCATCCGCGGCGACCCGCCTGAGGCGGGAGATGATGAAGGCGACGTGATCGAAACCAGCAAGCCCTCGGTCACGGCCATTCCAAAGACCAGACCGAAATCTTCGCCTGATGCGGGCGGGTTGGAGCCTGAACCCTCGAGGTGAGGGCGGCATCTTCAAAGACTGACTGGAATCCCGGAGCCTATGCCAGGTTTCGGGATCACAGATTGAGACCCGCTCTCGATCTTCTCAATGCGGTCGGGCAGATGGGAATAGGCGATGTTGTCGATTTGGGCTGTGGCAATGGCGTGATGGCCGAAGCGCTCTGCGCGCGCGCTGGAGGCCGAACGCTGGTCGGCGTCGATGCGAGTCCTGCGATGCTGGAAAAGGCGCGGGCGACGGGAGCCTATGATGCACTCCAGCAGGCCGATATTACCGATTGGCACCCCCGTCGTGCCCCTGCACTGATCTTTTCAAACGCTGCGCTTCATTGGGTTGGTGGTCATGCGGCATTGATGCCGCGGCTGGCAAGCATGTTGGCCAAGGGTGGCACGCTGGCGGTGCAAATGCCGCATCAGAACAAGGCCCCGTCACATCGCGTTTGGCTGAGCCTCGCCGAAGAGTTCTTTTCTGGTCGCGTCGAGAAGATGGGCACGCCCGGCGTCATGTCTCCGGTGAGATATGAGGAATTGCTCGCCCCTCTGGGACAGTTCCGCCTCTGGGAAACCGATTATTACCAGCGGTTGACAGCAGAGCCCGGCAGCCACCCTGTCCGTCGATATACCGAGAGCACCTATGCGCGCCCGATCCTTGCGGCGCTGGAACCGAAAGAAAGAGCCGATCTCATTCGCCGTTACGAAGAGGTGATGCACGCCGCCTATCCGGTGCGCGCCGATGGCACCGTACTCTTCCCGTTCCGTCGCATGTTCTTCACCCTCATCGTGTGACCGGGACCAAGAGCGGCCCAACGGCGCAAGTAATTGTCACCAGATGGAAACGGAGCGCACGGATGCCTGCATTGATCGCAACCGAGTATAGGGGCAAAATCACCTGGTTGGGGAGGGTGGCGCAGCGCGAGACCACGCTTGAGGCCGAACCCCTCGATAGCGTCGAAGTGACCTTTGCAGGGATCGCGGGCGAAGAACACGCAGGCCTCACCCGCCCCTCCTGTAGCCGCGTGCTGTCGCAGCATCCCCGCAACACCGAAATCCGCAATGTACGGCAATTCTCAGTGCTCTCGACCGACGACCTGACAGCCATCGCAGCAACCATGGGGATCGCGCGCCTCTATCCGGCTTGGGTCGGGGCCTCGCTGGTGATCGAAGGTATTCCTGATCTCAGCCATCTGCCACCGTCCTCGCGCTTGCAAGGGCCGGACGGGACCACACTCGTAGTGGATATGGAAAACCGCCCCTGCCAATTGCCCGCAAAGGTGATCGAAGGTTATCTGCCCGGTTTTGGCGCGCGCTTCAAACGCGCGGCATCCGGGCGGCGCGGCGTTACCGCCTGGGTCGAGCGCGAGGGACGACTGCGGCTAGGCGACATGCTGCGCCTGCACATCCCCGATCAGCCCGCCTGGAGTGAGTTGGCTCAGGGGAGGAGCTGACTGCTCTGAGCCTCGGGCCATGGTTTCCGATCAGAAACCGGCCTGCGGCAAGCCGCCGCAAGCAGCGCGGGATATGTCGGATTTGCATGCTGCGGGATGCCGTAGACCCGCTATAGCCGGATAAGACCAGCCGCGCCCCGCGGACAAAATGAGGACCGAAGATGAGCTATAAATCCGACATCGAGATCGCGCGCGAGGCCAAAAAGCGCCCCATTCAGGAGATCGGCGAGAAGCTGGGAATTTCCAGCGATCACCTGCTGCCCTATGGCCATGACAAGGCCAAGGTGAGCCAGGCGTTTATCGACTCCGTGCAGGGCAACAAGAACGGCAAGCTCATTCTCGTGACCGCGATCAACCCGACGCCTGCCGGAGAGGGTAAGACCACCACCACGGTGGGCTTGGGTGATGGTCTCAACCGGATTGGCAAGAAGGCGACGGTCTGTATTCGCGAAGCCTCGCTCGGGCCGAACTTCGGGATGAAGGGCGGCGCCGCGGGTGGCGGCCACGCGCAGGTGGTGCCGATGGAGGACATGAACCTGCATTTCACGGGTGATTTTCATGCCATCACCAGCGCCCACAGCTTGCTGTCGGCGATGATCGACAATCATATCTACTGGGGCAACGAGCTGGACATCGACGTGCGTCGGGTGGTCTGGCGGCGAGTGGTGGACATGAACGACCGGGCGCTGCGGCAGATCAATGTCAGCCTCGGCGGTGTCGCAAACGGTTTCCCGCGCGAGACTGGCTATGACATCACGGTCGCCTCCGAAGTGATGGCAATCCTGTGCCTGTCGCGCAACCTCAAGGATCTGGAGGATCGGCTGGGATCGATGATTGTGGCCTATCGGCGCGACAAGAGCCCCGTCTTTTGCCGCGATCTCAAGGCCGAGGGGGCGATGACGGTGCTCCTGAAGGATGCGATGCAGCCCAACCTCGTGCAGACGCTGGAGAACAATCCCGCCTTCGTGCATGGCGGGCCGTTCGCCAATATCGCGCATGGCTGCAATTCGGTCATCGCCACGACGACCGCGCTGAAGATCAGCGACTATGTCGTCACCGAAGCCGGATTTGGCGCCGATCTGGGCGCCGAGAAGTTCATGAACATCAAATGCCGCAAGGCCGGGCTGGCACCTGACTGCGTGGTGATCGTGGCCACGGTTCGGGCGATGAAGATGAACGGCGGCGTGACCAAGGCCGATCTTGGGGCTGAGAATGTAGAGGCGGTCAAAAAGGGTTGTCCCAACCTTGGACGGCATATCGAGAACGTCAAGAGCTTCGGCGTCCCGGTGTTAGTGGCGATCAACCATTTCGTGACCGATACCGAGGCCGAGATCGCAGCGGTCAAGGCCTATGCGGCGGGCCACGGGGCAGAGGCGGTGCTCGCACGGCATTGGGAACTGGGTTCGGAAGGTTCGGAGCCGCTCGCACGCAAGGTGGTCGAGATGGCAGAGGCAGGCATCGGCAATTTCGGGCCGCTCTATCCCGACGAAATGCCTCTCTTCGAAAAGATCGAGACTATCGCCAAGCGAATCTACCGGGCCGATGAGGTGCTGGCAGACCAGAAGATCCGTAACCAACTCAAGGAGTGGGAAGCGCAAGGCTATGGTCATCTTCCGGTCTGCATGGCCAAAACGCAATACAGCTTTACAACTGACCCCAACCGACGTGGTGCGCCGATCGGCCATTCCGTGCCGGTGCGCGAGGTGCGCCTGAGCGCCGGGGCGGGATTCGTGGTGGTGGTTTGCGGAGAGATCATGACCATGCCGGGCCTGCCCTCAAGACCGGCGGCCGAGACGATCCGACTGAACGATTCAGGCCAGATCGAAGGGTTGTTCTGAAGAGGCGAGAGCCTATCCCTGCACCGCGACGCGGCGTGATCTTATCGTTGCGGTGTGGCTCCACCTCCGGCGGGAGTATTTTCAGGAACGATGAAGGGGCATGGAATGAGTGCGACAATCATAGATGGCAAGGTCTTTGCGGCGACTATCCGCGGACAGGTAGAAGCATATGTAACGCGCCTCAAGGCCGAACATGGAATCACGCCCGGACTTGCCGTCGTGCTGGTGGGAGAAGATCCCGCAAGTCAGGTCTATGTGCGATCGAAGGGCAAGCAGACCGTCGAGGCGGGTATGAATTCCTATGAGTCCAAGCTTGAGGCGGGCACGACAGAGGCCGATCTTCTGGCGCTGATCGATCAGCTGAACAGGGATCCGGCCGTGCATGGCATTCTGGTGCAATTGCCACTGCCGAAGCATCTCGATGAGGATCTGGTGATCAACGCGATCAACCCTGCCAAAGACGTGGATGGGTTTCACATTTCGAATGTCGGATTGCTTGGCACCGGTCAGAAATCCATGGTACCCTGCACTCCGCTCGGGTGCCTGATGATGTTACGCGACCATCTGGGGAGCCTCTCGGGACTGGATGCTGTCGTGATCGGACGCAGCAATATCGTCGGCAAGCCGATGGCGCAGTTGCTTCTGGGCGACAGTTGCACGGTGACGATCGCCCATAGCCGCACGCGTAATATTGCGGACGTGGTGCGCCGCGCCGATATCGTGGTAGCTGCCGTTGGCCGCGCCGAAATGGTGCCGGGCGACTGGATCAAGCCGGGGGCCACGGTGATCGACGTGGGTATCAACCGGATCGAAAGGGATGGTCGCAAACTGCTGGTGGGGGATGTGGATTTCGCTTCGGCCAGCGCTGTTGCGGGTGCGATCACGCCCGTACCGGGTGGTGTCGGACCGATGACCATCGCCTGCCTTCTGGCCAATACCTTGACGGCCTGCTGCCGGGCCAATGGTCTGCCAGAACCCGAGGGGTTGATCGCTTAGGCGGAGTTGCGCTGACGGGCGACCGGTCATCATCGGCCATAGTCCAATTACCCTTGAGCAATAGGGATCATCGTGCCGGTCAAGAGTGCGACATGGGTCTGCTGTCCCGCGTCCAGCGCATAGACATCCGCCTGAACGATCACCAGCCGACGTCCCGGCTTGATGACCCGGCCCTCTGCAATCAGGAGGTCGCCCTTGGCCGGGGCAAGAAGGTGAATCTTCATCTCACTTGTCAGCACCTCATGGTTGTCAGCCATGACGCTCAACGCGGCATAACCAGCCGCACTGTCGCCGATCGCAAAAGTCAGGCCGGCATGGCCAAAGCCATGCTGCTGGCGGCTGCCGGGCAGGATCGGGGCTTCGATACGGGACAGGCCCGGTGCAAGTGACACAAGCCGCGCTCCCAGTGTGGTCATCATCGCTTGTGCCGAAAAACTGGCATAAATCCGTTTTTCGGTCTCGGGGGACAAGTTCACTGGATTTCCCATTGATTATGGATCTAGCTGAAGCCGACATTAGCGCTGTTGCCGAAGCTGGGAAATGATGAAAATTTGACAACTCAGATGAATGAAATACACGTATAGCGGTAGTATCGAGGGTGGGTCATTTGAGGTGGTTCGAACTCAGAGAGCATATTGCCGGTGTCCTCGCGGGGCTCAAGGTCCCTCTGACGCTCTTCATATGGTTGACGGGTTGGTGCCTTTCGGTGTTGGCAGGGCCGTTCGGCACCTATGCCACGATGGCTTGGCAGATCAGGCTGATGTATTGGGGATCGGTGATCACTGGGGGACTGGTCATCGGCATCATCGCCCGAGGCCTGATGATGGCGAAGTTCGGCACCCGGGCCCCGGTGCGTTTCGATCTTGGGGTCAGCCTCATCGTAAGTAGCATTCTTGGCCCGATAATCTGGGCTTTGCGCGGCTGGCTTGATCCCATGCTTGCCCATTCGGATCTCAGCCTCCTGAGCATCTCGCTCAACACTTTCCTCATCGTGGCTGGTATCATTGTGCTGCGGCGCTTGATCGGCTTTGAGCACCCTACAGGATATGGCGGGCAAACGCCCGAGGACGCGCCCGAGCCGCGACTCAAGCGGCGTTTGTCGGGGGGGATCGGCTCAGAAATTCTGCGCCTGTCGGCCAATGACCATTTTGTCGATGTCGCAACCACCGCAGGGCAGGAAACCTTGCGCCTTCGGCTGGCGGATGCCATCGCAGAGATGGAGCCGGTGAGGGGCATCTGCACGCATCGATCACACTGGGTGGCGCTGTCGGCGATTACCGGGCTAGAGCGCGAGAACGGAGGCAAGGTCTTTATCCGTCTCAGCAATGGTGATCGTGTGCCGGTCAGCCGCAAGTATCGCTCAGGATTGGAGATGGCGGGGTGGATCGAGAGGGATCATGACCTTCCGGAGCGATGAGCGCGGCTGCGCGGCATCGGCAGGGCGTGAACCATCGGCCCGGTCAGGACCGCGATCGCCTCGGCACGCATCAGGCCGCTCAGGGTGTCATCATCGCTCCAAAGCCCACCGGTATAGGTGCCATAGGCAGGTAGGATCACGCGGTCGCTGTCGATCAGAAAGGCCGGTCGGCTGAAGCTGCTTCCTTTGAGGGCCAGCCGTGCCTTGGGATGGTAATGCCCCGATATTTCACCGCTTTGTCCAATCTTTGCCATGTGGCGAAAGGCAAGTGGTGGACTGGACAGTTCGGCCAGATATGTGCCACTCAGCTCGAGTGGCCCGGGATCGTGATTACCTGTGATCCAGACCCAGCGGCGACCCGCCTGGAATCTTGCGATCCATAGTCTTTCGGCCTCAGGCAGAGCATGGGCGGCCAAGGCATCGTCAAAACTGTCGCCTAGACAGATTACGGTTGTTGCTCCTGTTCGCCTCAGATCCGACTCCAGCCGGGTGAGTGTGTCGCGCGTCTCGTAGGGCGGAAGGGGAGGCTCGCCCAGCCGGGCACGCCGCTCCGATTTGCCAAAGTGCAGATCAGAGACGCAGAGCAGGTTGCGCTCGGGCCAGTAGAGCGCACCGGACGCAAGCGCGCTTAGGCCAGCGCCTGCCAAAGTGAAGGTATAGCTGTTCATGATGACTTGGTGGCGATTTGAGTTTGGAATGGCAAGGGGTGTGCACTCAATTTGCAAGTCCCGCCGCGCGCATCAGTCGCGCGCTCTCCTCGGCGACGAGCCGTGCTTGCGCAGCACCTTGAACCGGAATGCGCCCGGCTTCGAGAAGGAGTGGCGCTGCCAGCGGACTTACCTTTGTCAGTCGGCAGAGCGTGATCCGATCAGAGATGCGGGCCAACATTTCCTCGATCCGGCCGAAGTCGACCAGACCGCGCATTGCTTCTTGCCTTGTGATTTCAAGCAGAAGATGACGGGGATCATACTTGGCAAGTGTGTCATACAGAATGTCAGAGGACAAAGTGGCCTGCCGCCCGCTCTTGCGCGCATGTAGCTGATTGCGTTGAATGAGCCCCGCGATGGTGGCCGAGGCGCGAAAGGTGCGTTTCATTACCGCGTTGGACATCAGCCACCTCTCAAGTCCATCGCGCAACACCTTCGCGTCAAGAAGGGCCTCTGCATCCTTCAACGGCTCCAGTCCCCAAATCAGCGTGGCGTAATCGGTGGCGACAAAGCCCAGCGGCGCAAGGCCCGTCTCTTCCATGCGTTTGGTCACGAGAAGGCCTAGTGTCTGCATCGCGTTGCGCCCGGCAAAGCCATAGATGCAAGCATGTTCGAGGCCTTCATGGGTAAAACTTTCGATCAACAGGCGCCCGGACTGCGGCATCTGGGAAACAGCGCGTTGTTGATGCAGCCAGGCACGTGTGTGGTGTGGCAGATCGGGCCAGTCGGGCTCTGTCAGAATACGAAGAATACGTTTGGACAGTTGCGTCGAGGTTGCGAACTTGGTCCCCATGAAGGTCGCAATCCTTGGCTTGCGCCCGGCGTCGCGACTGACCTCGACAACCATCTCTCGCAGCGATTCAAAGCGCACGACTTGACCGCCGATAAGAAAGGTATCGCCCGGCACCAGCGTGGCGGCAAAGGCCTCTTCAATCTCGCCCAAGGGCTTGCCCCCCTTGGCCCGACGCATCCGCACCTTGAGCGTATCGGTGTCCTGAATCGTTCCGATGTTCATTCGGATGAGGCGTGCGGCGCGCGGATCGCGCAATTGCCAGAGGCGATCGGCCCGTTGTTGCAATCGCCGCCATTGGTCATAGGCGCGCAAGGCATAGCCGCCGGTCGCGCAAAAATCGACACAGGCGTCGAAGTCCGAACGTGTCAGGTTGGTATAGGGGCCAGCACGAACCACCTCGGCATAGAGTTCCTCTGTCGAAAACGGCCCGGAACAGGCGCGAATGAGGATATGCTGGCAGAGAACGTCGCGCGGCCCCGGTCCGCGTGGGGCGCCGTCAAGGTCATGGGCCATCATGGCCTCGAGCGCCGCGCGACATTCGACAACCTCGAACTGGTTGGCGGGCACCAGCAGCGCTTTCGAGGGTGCGTTATATCGATGATTGGCCCGCCCGATCCGCTGCACCAGGCGCTTGACGTTCTTGGGTGCGCCGACTTGGATGACAAGATCGACATCGCCCCAGTCCAGTCCCAGATCCAGGGTGCCGGTGCATACGATAGCCCGCAATTCGCCGCGCAGTATCGCCGCCTCAACCCGCGCGCGTTGCGTTCGATCGAGGCTGCCGTGATGGATCGCGATGGGCAGCTCATTCTCGTTGGCAAGCCAGAGATTGTGAAAGAAGATCTCGGCCTGCGCGCGGGTGTTGTGAAAGATGAGCGTCGATCTGTGGCGTTGGATCTGCTCTAGGACCGCGGGGATCGCATAGGCCGCACCGCTGCCCGCCCATGGCGGCGGCTCGGTCGTTTCCAGCATGGTGATATCAGGATCAGGATCGGGATCGGCCATCAGGATCTCGCATCGCGCGGACCCATCTGCCAGAAAGCGGGCAAGGGCCGGTGGATCCTCGACCGTGGCGGACAGTCCGACGCGACGCATGTCAGGGCACAGAGCCTGAAGCCGGCTCAGGGAAAGCATGAGTTGATCACCGCGTTTGCTCTCGGCGAGGGCATGAATTTCATCGACAACAACGCGCTTGAGCCCGGCAAAGATGCGCGGCGCATCCTCGTAGGAGGTGAGGAGGGCCAAACTCTCTGGCGTGGTGAGCATGATATGGGGCGGATCGGCGCGCTGACGCCGTTTCGTGTGGGCCGATGTGTCGCCGGTGCGGTCCTCGATCCGGATCGGCAGGTGCATTTCTGCAATCGGACCCGTGAGGTTGCGCCGGATATCCGCTGCAAGTGCCTTGAGCGGCGAGATGTAGAGCGTATGAAAGCCCGTGTGGACACCAGTGACAAGTTCGACAAGCGTCGGCAGAAATCCGGCCAGCGTCTTGCCGCCGCCTGTGGGCGCAATGAGCAGCGTCGCGGGATCCCTTGCCCGTTCCAGCATGGCCTGTTGATGCAGGTGCATCTGCCAGCCGCGGGCGGAAAACCATTGTTCAAGGGGCGGGGGCAGGGGGGTCATGCCGTGCAATCTAGCCGTCGGCAGGACCGATTCAAAGCCTGCGGCGCCTCAGCGAACGATGTCCTCTTCCTTGACGAACATGTTGGCCCATGCCCTGTCAATCAGGTCGGGGGTCATCTGATAGGGTATTCCTTCGAATTCGCAGATCGCGATCATCTGATCGATCAGGAAGACCGGCTGATAGTTTGCATAGACATTGTTGATTGTAGGATACCTTTCTCGGATCAGATGGACCAGAGCTGCCTCGTCGAGGGGCATGCCTTTCTTGCGGGCTACCATCGCGAAGATCTTGAGAAAATCTGCCTGGCAGGGCCCGTCGATCTTGATCTTGAAGAAGATGCGGCGCAACGCGGCTTGGTCGAATATCTTGTTGGGGTGAAAGTTTGTGGAGAAGATCACCAGCGTGTCGAATGGCACCTCGAATTTCTCGCCCGATTGCAACGCGAGGATATCCTTGCTCTCTTCCAGCGGCACGATCCAGCGGTTGACCAGGCTTTGTGGCGGTTCCTTCTGGCGGCCAAGGTCATCGACGATGAAGATGCCACCAGTGGATTTGAGTTGCAGCGGCGCCTGATAGGTGCGTGCCGTCGGGTTATAGACCAGATCGAGCATCGACAAGGTCAACTCGCCCCCGGTGATCACCGTGGGTCGTTCGCAGCGGACATAGCGCGTATCAAAGGTCCGCTTGCGGCGCAGCGAATTGGGATCGTCCACCTCGACCTCTGCCGATGAATGCACGATCGGGTCATAGACTGTGATCACCTGACCGGAATATTCTATGGCGCGGGGCACGTAGATTTTATCGCCCATGGCATCTCGGATCCCGTTCGAGATCGAGGATTTTCCGTTGCCGGGAGGTCCATACATCAGGATTGAGCGTCCAGCGCTGACCGCAGGGCCGAGATGGTCGAGCAGGCTGTCAGGCAGGATGAGGTGCCCCATGGCCGTGGTCAGTTGCTCTCGGGTGATCTGGATGTTCCTGATCGACTGGCGTTTGACCTGCTCGTGGTAAACGGCCAGCGGCACGGGCATGGCGCCGTAGTATTCCGACTGGCTGAGCGCGTCGAGGGCGCGCGATTTGCCCGCGTCGGTCAGTTGATAGCCCATCTCCCCACCAGAATTGGCATTGAGCGTACCGGTTGCCTCAAGCAGTTTCTGGCCGCGCGCCATGTCGATCAGTTCTTGCGTGACAGCGCGCGGCAGACAAATCGCCTCTGCCACGCCCGTGACCATGTCCACATTCTTGCGAAACATGGTTTTCAGCAGAATATCCCGCATCATCACGATCGGGATCTGCATCTCCTCTATACGGCTGGGAGGCGGCGGCGGCTGAACGCCGCTAGCGACTTGCATATTCATCGAAACGGCCTGTCTGCTGCATGCAAATGTAGGCTTGAAGATGCCCCGCAAAGGTGCAGAAATTATGGTCAGCGTCGGGCAGGTGTGGGGCGCATATGATCAAGCGCCGTAGATTGCACCAAGACTGAGATAGAGCACCAAAGTGCCGCCCAAGGCAAAGCCCATGGGGAATTTCTTGCTCTCTGACCAACTCTTCCAGTCCGGGGCCATGCGCCTTAGCCGGCTGTGCATGATAATTCGATGGGTGGCAAAAGCGGCGAGGAGTGTCGCGGCGAACATGAGGCTGAGGGCTGCGGCATCGCCAAGGGCCACAAAGGGCGACGCGGCGGCAATGAATTTGGCGTCTCCCGCGCCCATCAACCCTGCGGCATTGGCGATCACCCCTGCCACAAGCATTACCGCCAGGTGGGACAGCCGCCATGGGTACTCCGCCAGCGGCAGCGCCATCAGACCCACAACCATAAAGATGCCTGCCAGCGTCAGCACAGCGGTGTTGGGGATCTTCATCCGGCTCAGATCTGTCCAGGCCACCCAGGCGCAGACCGGCAGCACAAAGGGCAAAAACCAGAGCGCCGAAGAAGCCGTGATCGTCAGCGTCATCGAACCGCTCTAGCTGGCGACGTTGGCTTCGAGCGCGCGCAGGCTGCGGGCTGCGTCCTCGAAATGTTGAGGATGGGTGTCGATCGCATCGCGCAACAGCCCCTTTCCGATCTCTGTATCGCCCTGCTTGACGGCCGAAAGACCAAGCGTATAGAGCAATTGCGCCCGCTCCGCCTGAGTGACAGGCAGGACCGGCACCGAATAATTGCCCTGCGCCGCCCGCGCCATAACAAGATTGTTTTTTGCGGTAAAGAGCGAGGGATCTTGCCGCACCGCATCGGAAAACAGCCGCTCAGCACCTGCAAAATCTCCACGTGACAGTTTGGAATATCCCCAATTGTTCATGACGCTGGCAGGTTGCGTGGTCAGTCCGACGGCGATTTCGTAAAAACTGTCTGACTTGTTCCATTCTTTGTTGCTATCGGCGATCATCGCCTCCAGCCGATAGCGTTTGAACGTCTCATAGGTTGGCGGGATGCTGTCGAGAACCTGATCGGCGCGGGCCCATTCATTGTTGCGAAGGAGCGCATCTGCCAATTCAACCCGGTCCTCGTTCGTGGCATCCTTGTGCTCGGTCGCCGTGGACCAGACCGCCACGGCTTCGGTGTTGCGCTTGGCCCGAACAAGAGATGTCCCAAGGCCGCGCATCAGGTCGATCCGGTCAGGTTTTTCGCTCAGTGTGCGCTGAAAATAGGCGACCGCTTCATTTGGATCGGCGGAACTCAACATGACGTCGTTCAGATTGGTTTCATCGACCACGTTCACGTCTTGAAAGGCGCGCTCAACTTCATCTTTGTTTGATTGATCACATGCCGACAAGGCTATAGTGCCTGCCACGCACAGGGAAACAAGAATTGGGTGGCGCATTTTTGCGTCCTTTTACTGCCTCTGCCTCATCACGGTATCTTGCGGATCAGATAGTCGCTGGTGCCCCGCCGTACCACTTTATAGTCTTGCTCTTCGGCGGGAGTGTAATCGGATTTTTCGGTTTTTGCGAGTGCTAAGCGCAAATTGTCGCGAATTGCGTCACTTTCGCCATTGTCGAGCGCATAGGCCCGGCGAAAGATCTGTTCAGCCTCGGCATAATTGCCTTGTTCCACCAGCACCACGCCGAGATTGTTCCATGTCTCGGGGGTGGCATCCACGTCCTTGATGGCCCGCCTCAACAACTGCTCTGCGGTTCCAAGCCGTCCGAGAGCAAGGTTGGTGCTGCCGAGGCCTGCCAGGACATCAGGCGTCATGCCGTTGGTAGCGGCGGCGCGAGTGTAGGTCTTGAGCGCCAGTTCATATTCATGTGCATCCATCAAGCGATGCGCCACCAAAAGGGGATCAACTGAAGGGCCATTCTTGGCAATGCCGGGAGCGTAGGGGCCTTGATGCACCGGATCTTGAGCACAGGCGACAAGACTCAAAACTGTCGTCAAGATCCATGCTGCACGCCGCATCTTCCCCCCGCATCTGTCTGGCCAGTCGCCTTGCGACCTACATGTTGACCAGATCCAGAATGCCCAGAACAGACGGACCCACGAGAATGATCAACAATGGCGGGACTGTAAGCATCATTGTTGCCAATGTCATCTTTGTTGGGAGCTTGTTGGCCTTTTCTTCTGCCCGCATCACCCGCTTGTCGCGCATTTCGGCCGCATAGACGCGCAGTGCATCGCCGATCGAGGTGCCAAAAGTCTGGGATTGAATCAGCACCGTGACGAAACTCGAAATATCCTGCACGCCACAGCGTTCGCCCATCTCGTTGAGCACGGAAGGCTTGTCGCGACCTGCCTTGATCTGCAACGACACGATCTCGTATTCCTCGGCCAGAGCCGGATAGGAGGCGCGGATCTCGTTGGCGACACGGATGATGGCCTGATCCATGGATTGACCGGCCTCGATGCAGACGAGCATCATGTCGAGACTGTCCGGAAAACCGTCCTGGATTTCCTCCTGACGCTTTTGCTTGCGTTTGTTGACCCAGTATTTCGGCAGCATGTAGCCTGCAAAGCCTGGAAGAAGGATGTACATCATGGTCTCTTGGGTAGAGGTCTGGCCCCCTGCCTTGAAGAGAATGAAGTAGATGACGCCCAGCACAAGAAAACCGATCCCGAATGCAAGCTGTGCGAAGTGGAAAAACCGCACGGCATCCCGACTGCGATAGCCAGCCTGCAAGAGGGTCAGGCGAATCTGGCTGAGCTGCTTTTCGTCCTTTGGCTCGAGAAAGGTGGCGTATCGGTCGAGTTTCTGATTCCGGTTGCCGGACCTCAGCCGCGCCTTGTTGGGTTGTTCGATGTTCTTGCCGGAGGCCTGCTGTTTGAGCTTGTCAAGGGGATCCTGCGGCCTGTTCAACAGCAAGGAGAGCGTAATCAGAACCAGCATCACACCTAGACCGCCGACCGCGATCAGGGGCCCGAAGGGACCAAGTGCGCCCGTCAGGATATCGTTCACGAGGCTCAGGATTTGCATGGTTTGATCCTTGTTATACCTTGATGTTCACGAGCGCCCGCATGACGATCAGATTGAGCACAAGAAACGTGCCAACCGCGAGCGTGGCGGGAATAAAGAGCGGGTGGTCGATTGATTTGTCGTAGTAGTCCGGCTTGAGCAGCTGAATACCGATCAGCGCGAAAATCGGAAAACCAGACAGGAATTTTCCCGACCATTTCGCCTCTGCGGTGATCGCCTTGACCCGCCGAAACAGACGAAAGCGCGCCCGGATAACCGTGGCCAGACCAGCGAGGATTTCAGCCAGGTTGCCGCCGGATTGTTGCTGGATGGTCACGGCTACAGCAAGAAAGCGAAGATCCTGCATATCAAGTCGTTCTGCCATATCCTTGAGCGCCTCGCCCATG
This sequence comes from Rhodobacteraceae bacterium CG17_big_fil_post_rev_8_21_14_2_50_63_15, assembly GCA_002783205.1. GTDB lineage: Bacteria > Pseudomonadota > Alphaproteobacteria > Rhodobacterales > Rhodobacteraceae > Roseovarius. Next base: position 18,852 of record PFEY01000109.1, read on the forward strand.
TCGCGGCCATAGGTCGCCTCATCTGCGATGATGCCAAACTCTGTTGCAAGAGGATCTGACACTTCGGTGGCGACAATTCCGATCGCCGATGAGAACGGGTGCCCGACCCGAAGCGATCGCACCATGAGCTCGATCGCATCAGGCAATTGTTCTTCCATCATCGACATGCGTTTTGCAGCCTTCATGCTGATCCACGTAAAAATGCCGCCCACACCCATCACCACGGAAATCAGCGCCCGCACCGGAACCGAGGTGTTGGTGCCAACCGAGAGGCCGACAAATGCAAGAAGGCTCAGCGCCCCCATGAGCATGATCAACTGTCTGGGTGAAAAGGCGATCGCCGCCTTTTGCGCCTTGGTGGACAAAATAGAATAGAGCGGCACCTTTCGCGCCTTGAGATGCTGACGCATTTCCTTGCGCAGCTTCTCCATCACCTCTTCGCGATTGCCGGACTTGTCCAGCATTTCAAGCCGTCGGTTGACGCGGTTGTTCAGGCTTATCGAGCGGCCAAAGACAGTGAGGTACAATCCTTCGACGAGGACCAGCACACCGACGAAGATCAGGCCATAAATGATTGGTTCTGCGCTGATAGTCATCTGCGTCACTCCGCTGCGATGGGTTCAAAGATATGTGGCGGCAGATCGTAGCCCCAGAGCCGGAACCGTTCGGAGAAATGGGAACGCACCCCTGTGCCGGTAAAATGGCCGATGATCTTGTTGTCGGGTGTGAGGCCGACCCGCTGGAAGCGAAAGATTTCCTGCATCGAGATCACATCGCCTTCCATGCCTGTCACCTCGGTGATCGAGGTCATGCGGCGCGAGCCGTCCTGCAAGCGGCTGGCCTGCACGATGAGGTTCACAGCGCTCGCAATCTGGCTGCGAACCGCCTTGAGCGGCATCTCGATCCCGGCCATCGCGACCATGTTTTCCAGACGGCTGATCGCATCGCGGGCGTTGTTGGCGTGGATCGTGGTCATCGAGCCGTCATGGCCGGTGTTCATGGCTTGCAACATGTCGATGACCTCTTCGCCGCGCGTCTCGCCAACGATGATGCGGTCGGGACGCATCCGCAGGGCGTTCTTGAGGCAGTCGCGGGCGCTCACCTCGCCCTTGCCTTCGACGTTGGGCGGGCGGCTTTCCATGCGGCCTACATGGACCTGTTGCAATTGCAGTTCGGCGGTGTCCTCGATGGTCAGGATCCGCTCGGAATTGTCGATGAAGGACGACAAGGCATTGAGCGTTGTGGTTTTACCGGACCCGGTTCCACCCGAGACGATCACGTTGAGTCGCGTGGCAACGGCCGCCTGCAGATAGGCGGCCATCTCTTCTGAGAAGGCTCCAAAGGCGACCAGATCGTCGATGCCCAGCTTATCTTTCTTGAACTTCCGGATCGAGACGAGGCTACCATCAACGGCAACGGGTGGAACCATCGCGTTGAACCGCGAGCCGTCCGCGAGACGTGCGTCGACATAGGGATTTGATTCGTCTACCCGGCGACCGACGGCGCTAACGATCTTGTCGATGATCCGCAAAAGATGCCTTTCATCCTTGAACGTCACGTCGCTGAGTTCAAGCTTGCCCGCACGCTCGACAAAGATCTGATGAGGTCCATTGACCAGAATGTCGTTGATCGTATCATCCTTAAGCAACGTCTCGAGCGGCCCAAGACCTTTGACTTCATCATAGAGTTCCTGGGTCAGCTGCGCCCGGTCCTCGCGATTGAGGACAATTCCTTTTTCCTGAAGGATTTCGCCTGTGATCGAACTGATCTCGGCACGCAGATCGTTCTCCGTTGCGGTGTCGAGGGCCGCGAGGTTCAGGTTGTCGAGCAGCGCGCGATGCAATTCGATCTTGATCTCGCTGATACGCTCCTTGCGCTTGCGCTCCTTGTCCACCCCGACTGGAACTGCGGCGGTCGTCTGTGCCGGTTTGCGGAAAGATGTCGCGAGGGCCGCATTGATAGGGACGGATTTTGGGGCCGAAGCTGCCATTGGCTTGGCTGTGGACTTGGAGCCTGCGCCCCCTTGCTTGTAACGGGAAAACATCTGCCTTCACCCTCTGTTAAGCGGCCTCAGCGTCGCTTTTGCCCAAATCGTGCAGCGAACGGGCCAACTTTGCGATGTCCCGGCGCAGCGGGTTCTTGGACGCAGACGAGGCCAGCGGCTGTCCATGATCCGAACTCTGGCAGACAGCCCGTCCGCCGTCTGCTAGCTGCAACTCGATGTTGATCTCCAAGCTGTCAGCCATGCGCTTGACACGGCTCTTGCCGCTGAGATCAGTGAACTTCGGGGCCCGGTTCAGACAGAAACGTAGCTTCTCGATCGGCAGATCTTCTGCGGTCAGAGCGCGTTTGAGACGCAGGGCATTCTGCGCCGATCGCATGTCAAGCTCGAGTGTCGTGAAATAGATTTGCGCCGCGTTCAGCACCGCTTCGGTCCATTGCACCAGCGTGCCGGGCATGTCGATGATCACATAGTCGAAATGCTTGCGGGCCTGATCCAGAACCCGGCGCACGTCGTCCGAGGAAATCAGATCGAGCGGAATGATGTCGGGCGGCGCCGTGAGCACCCAGAGCTTGTCCTCGAAGGCCACCAACGCCTGGCGGAAGATCTCGTCATCCATGTTCTCGGTATCCGACCACATGTCAAAGACGACATCGCGGCGCGGCAAATCTAGATAGGTCGCAACGGATCCGAATTGAAGGCTGAAATCCATAAGGCAAACACGCGGCGGGTTCACCTTTTCGACCGTTGCAAGCTCCCAGGCCAGATTGACCGCCAATGTGGTTGCGCCCGTGCCGCCCGCAAGTCCATGCACGGCCAATACCACGCCGTCTCCCTTGGTCGGGTGCGCCAGCATTGTTGGGCTCTGAGCAACGAGAACGGGCGCCTTCTTCAGCCTTTCGATGGCGGCTTGCAGTTCTCCTTCCGGCAGAGGGTAGGGCACGAATTCATCAGCGCCCTGCCGCAGCAACTGATGCAGCGCCGCCGGGCTGACATCTTCGGCGATCAGGATGACCTTGATCTTCTTCCGACTGGCCAGAGCGATGATTTCGCCCAGCATCACGAGATCGTCCTCGTCGGTTTCGTCAATTGCCACTGCGACGAATTCGAGTGTCTCGGCCTCAGGTTGACCGATGAAGGCCAGAGCTTCGGCAAATCCGAGATCACCCCATGCCTCACCAAGGATCGCTTCCATATCCTCGATCAGGAGGTCAAAATTCTGGACGTCGCGACTGATCGTGCAGGCGACTAGGGGGCTGGGGTCGGTTTGTCGTGTTACGCTACTGGTCATTGAAGTGATCCTGTCTCTAGCTCGCCACACCACTCACGTCGGAGACGAGACCTCGCCAGACTTCCGGTTCGGTCGCATCACATTCACAGCGTGAGGTACGTTCTGCATTGATGGACAATCGCTGGAAATCTGGGCGATATTGGGGCCAAATAATCGTAATTATGCGATCTTTAAAAACAAAAACCCGCCCAATCGGGGCGGGTTTCAGGTGGCCCGGCCTGAGCCGGACTGGGAGAATTCAGAGGCGCTTCATTGCGCCGATGTTTCGGTGCCGTCCGTTACTATTATAAGGGTCGAGGCCGGCACGGCGCTTGCGACATATTCGCGATAAACCACTTCGGCATATTTGCCATCCATGATGATCGGATTGGATTTCACGAACCCCGAAACTTCGGTTACAGTTCGCCGGTTGCGACGCTCGCGATCCCGGGTCTGGACGACTGGTTGGGTGGCGCCAAACGAGGCCACGGCCTCGAGCCGTGTCCGGCTTATGCCTTGACTGGTGAGGAAGGCTACGGCCGCTTGCGCGCGCCGCAGACCCAACTGTTTGTTGTAGGCGGCAGAACCCACAAGATCCGTGTGCCCATAGACACGGAATCGCACTTCGGGGAACTGCCGTATCCAATCCGCCTGCTGGCGCAGGATCCTTTGGGCATCGGCATCCAGAGCCGCCGAGTCGAAGGCGAAGTTGATCGTGCTGGGCACCTCCTCAGCGAAACGATTTGCGAGGCTGATGGCAAAGCCGTCCTCGCGCGTCATCACCAGATGGTTGTTCATGTTCGCATCGCCAAAAGTGCCGTTGTCGGTGAGCGATCCGGCTTCTGAATAGGATCGGTAGACCTCGCCGTTGTCTGCACAGGCCGAGACAGCGATCAGACCGGCAATTGCAAGAATGTGTTTCATTGGCCCTGCCCTCCCATCATTCCATGACATAGCCATAGGACCCGGTGAAATCCTGTTTTGCCACTTCTCCGACTGGTCCGCTCTGGCGGATTCCCTTGGCGACCCGGCCATTGAGGAAGAGGTCTGCATCCGAGGGCAATCTGACACGGTCTGTCGGCAGAGCCAGCGCCTCGCCGCGTGTTGGCGAGACCAGGTGAACCGAAACGATGATCACAAGCTCGGTCTGCGCGCGCTGATAATCGGCGCTGCGAAACAGGGCGCCCAGAACTGGAATATCGCCGATCCACGGCACCTGCGCGTTGTTGTCGCGGAAATCATCCTGCAAAAGACCGGCGATTGCAAAACTTTCGCCGTCGCGCAGGGCGACGGTGGTCGAGGTATCGCGGCGACGGAACGCTGGAACTTGCAAACCGTTGGAGATCAGCGCGTTTGCTGTGTCGATCGATGACACTGCGGCGCCCATTTCAAGGTTAATGATGCCATCATCAACAACCCGGGGGATAAAGTTCAGCTCAACGCCGAACGGCTTGAACTCGATCGTCGTTGTGTTGTTGTCCTGCGCCACTGGGATGGGAAACTCCCCGCCGGCCAGAAACTTGGCCTCTTGTCCCGAAAGCGCGGTCAGGTTCGGCTCTGCCAGGGTGCGCACGACCCCCTTGGTTTCAAGCGCTTCGAGTAGGATGCCGACCTCGGTCGAGCCGATGTCAAAGCCGAAGAAGAGCGCACCGGCATTGTTACCCGCGTTCACGATCCCCGGCATGGTCTGCGCCGAGTTCAGGTTGCTACCCGCCAGGCCGAGGCGCGAACTGCCGCCCAACCCGTCGACCGCCAGCGAGGTCGAGAGCGCTTTTGACACGCTGCGCTGCATTTCGGCAAACCGCACCTTGAGCATGACCTGCTGCTTGCCCGAGACCGACATCAGGTTCGAGACGCGCTCGGGCGCGTAGCGTTCGGCCAGATCGAGGGCGCGTTGCAGCCGCGCCATGCTCGACACCGTGCCGGAAAGCACGATCCCGTCATTCGCCGTGCGTACCTCGATGGTCTCGCCGGGCAGGATTTGCTGAAGGCGTTCCTTGAATTCGGAGACGTCGGCGCTGACATGCACGTCGATATTGGTAATCAGCCGCCCGCTGCCATCGAGCAAGGTCAGCGTCGTGCGTCCCGGACTCTTGCCCAAGAGATAGATCGTGCGGTCCGAAAGGGTGGAGAAATCCGCGATCGACGGGTTGGCCACGCTCAACTCGGCAAATGGCACGTCGCTTTCAACGACGATGGCCCGGTTCATCGGGACATTGAGATTGCTGGACGTGCCGTTGCCAACAACGCGAACGGTTTCGGACTGTGCCGGAGGCACGAATGGCCCCGATGCAAGAGCGAGCCCGACGAGGACCGCCCACAAATAGGTTCTCTTTTTCATGTGACCTGCCTTTCCGATCACGCCTCATTTGTCGGGTCTTGACGCCCGGATTTTGCGCCACTCTGCGGTAGTTCCGGTTTTTTTTCAAGAATCAATGCAAATTCACACATTTTTCTTTCAGTTGTGGCGAAATGGTTGCGCCAACGGGAAAGGGGCACCCGCGCTGGATGCCCCTCTCATGGTCATTGTTGCCATTTCAGTTCGTGCAAGGGATAGGGGTCTCGATCACTTCTGCCCCTCGACGGGTGCGGATGGAGCAGGTTTCCTCGGCAGGCGCTTTTTCGACCACGGTCTGGCTTGCAATGCCCAAGAGCCGCTTCTGGTCGATCTCGATAGCCTCGGATACGGAATCGTCCATCGCTCCGACCAGTGACAAAGAAAGGCGTCCGGTGGACTGAGCCTGCGCCAGCGCGGCGACTTGTTGCGGAGTGGCCGCGACTGTCACGGTGCGGGCAATCACGGCCTCCGTGATCTCGGTGTTCGCAACCTGGTCGATGGCGATCAGTTTCACACCTGTGTCGATCAGCTTTGTGACCTCGCCGGTGGAATTGCCCTCGGTACGCATGTTGTTGCCCCCGACACTTCCGGTCCAGTAGACATCAACCCGATCACCGGGCCGCAGGAAGCCCGAAACGCCACTGGTGACGTCCACTTTGATCGCAAAGGCACGCTCGCCGCGTTTCAGCTGTGAGGTGATCCCTGCTTCCTCGCCAGGTGCGGTCACTTTTACCGCAAGAATGGCCTCGTTCGCTTCGATCCCGCGCAGCACAATGCGCGGCACGGTTTCACCCTTTGAGAACAGGTCTTCGCTCTTGGTGAACACGCCTTCGGGCAGCGAAGCCGTTGGGAATGCGGTCAGGCGGACGGCGTCGGAAACGAGGGGCTCACCGTATTTCAGTGTCCGCGTTGCCACAAAGATGTCGACCGTTTCGATATTGGGTGCGCGCTGCTTGCGCTCCTGTTCGAGCTCGGCCTGATAGCTTTCGATATAGGATTTGGCCATGTAAACCGCAAACCCGGCTAGCCCCAGGCCGATGACGAGAACCAGTCCGAAAACCATGCGCATGGGTAATCCTTTCAAGATGTTCTGCTGTTGCGGACCAAGACGTTAGTCCTGTCCCGACATTCCATCGACTTTTGACATGCGATTATGGCGAAACAATGGATCGATGGGGGTTGATTTGGGATTGAATCCGGCGTTCTGCATCTGGCATCCGGGCTTAATTGATGCGGCACAACGCCAAAAGGCGACCACTCGGGCCGCTCATTTTATACGATGACGGCAGTCACCCTATGTGCACTTCTCGCCCTGACGTGCTTGCCCGTCAGAACAGCGTCAGCACATTCAGAATGGCGTTGGTCAGGCCGCTGACGTCACCAAGAATGACGTTCACCGCAGCAATGGCCAAGGCAACCACGGCGGCACTCAACACAACCCAGTCAACCGTCACGGCCCCAGAGTCCTCTCTGAGGAGGTTGACGATGCAGGTTTTGAAACGCGA
>PFEY01000022.1:0-774 GCA_002783205.1 Rhodobacteraceae bacterium CG17_big_fil_post_rev_8_21_14_2_50_63_15
TTGTTTTCCGGCTGCTGTTCGGTCAGGCCAAGGCTGTTGACCTGCACCCCATAGCGAAAGCGGCGATACTTGGCATCCGCAACCCCATAGCGGTCGCGCAGGATCTCATTCCAGAGATCGACGAAGGCGCGCATCTTGCACATCTCGGTGACAAAGCGGATGCCCGCGTTGACAAAGAAGGAAATCCGCGACGCGAGCGCCGGAAAGTCGCTCTCGGCCACGCGCGGCTTCAACTCGTCCAGAACCGCCGTTGCGGTCGCCAGCGCAAAGGCCAGTTCCTGTTCCGGCGTCGCGCCCGCCTCTTGCAGGTGGTAGGAACAGACGTTCATCGGGTTCCATTTGGGCACGTGCTTGTAGCAGTATTCGGCCACGTCGCCGATCATCCTCAGGCTGGGGGCGGGCGGGCAGATATAGGTGCCGCGGCTGAGATATTCCTTGATGAGATCGTTCTGCACCGTGCCTTGCAGCGCGCGCACATCGGCGCCCTGTTCCTCGGCCACGGCGATATAGAGCGCCAGGAGCCAGGGGGCGGTGGCGTTGATCGTCATCGAGGTGTTCATCTGGTCGAGCGGGATATCCGCGAAGAGCGTGCGCATGTCACCCAGATGGCAGATGGGCACGCCCACCTTGCCCACCTCGCCGCGCGCCAGGACATGATCACTGTCATAGCCGGTTTGGGTCGGCAGATCGAAGGCCACAGAAAGCCCGGTCTGCCCCTTGGCGAGATTGGCACGGTAGAGCGCGTTCGACTTCTCGGCGGTGGAATGACCCGCA
>PFEY01000022.1:781-6657 GCA_002783205.1 Rhodobacteraceae bacterium CG17_big_fil_post_rev_8_21_14_2_50_63_15
CGACATGGGGCGACCTCGTGAATCATGATGCGCAATTTTCTTACGTTCAGCATACCGTATAGGCAAGAAGGTTGCGCTGTCAATTCGCTGCGATGCGGCATCGACCCATTTACCTGCGACAAAAACCCTGATTTGGTGGCGCCATGGGACAGACCGTGGACATGCCGCTCTGGGCGCTGGTGTTGCTGGTGGGGTTTGCGGCCGTGACCTTTGCCAGTCACTTTCTCTTTCCCTCGGTCCGCTGGTTCCTGCGGCGCAGGCTGGAGCGGGCGGTGGCGCGGCTCAATACGCGGTTGCAGCGCCCGATCGAGCCGTTCAAGCTGGCGCGCAGGCATGACATGATCCAGCGGCTGATCTACGACCCCGAGGTGAGCCGCGCGATTGCGGCCCATGCGCAGGCCGAGGGCATCCCCGAGAACGTGGCCTTCGAGAAGGCCAGACGTTACGCGCGCGAGATCGTGCCGAGTTTTTCGGCCACCGCCTATTTCGGGATCGCGATCCGCCTCGCGAAATGGCTGAGCCGGTCGCTCTACCGGGTGCGGCTGGGGCATCTCGACGAGGTGGCGCTGACACGGGTGGATCGCAACGCGACGGTGGTGTTCGTGATGAACCATCGCAGCAACATGGATTACGTGCTGGTCACGTGGCTGGCGGCGGAACGCTCGGCGCTGAGCTATGCAGTGGGCGAATGGGCGCGGGTCTGGCCGCTCTCGCGTCTCATCAAGGCGATGGGGGCCTATTTCATCCGCCGCAAATCCCGCAATGATCTCTATCGTCGGGTGCTGGCGCGCTATGTCGGCATGGCCACCGATGGTGGCGTGACGCAGGCGATGTTTCCCGAAGGCGGGTTGAGCCTTGATGGTGCGTTGCAACCGCCCAAGCTGGGCCTCCTGACCTATCTGGTCGAAGAGCGGAGCAATCCGAGCCGCGACGTGGTGTTCGTGCCGGTGGCGATCAACTATGACCGGGTGTTCGAGGATCGCCTGCTGGTGGCGGCGGCGCAGTCCGGCAGCCGTAGATTCCCGGCGCGGATCAGCGTCGTGGCACGGTTCGTGCTGCGCCAGATCTGGTTGCGGCTCAGGGGGCGTTCTCACCGGCATGGCTATGCAGCGGTCAGTTTCGGCGCACCGCTCTCGCTGGCCGCGTTCCAGCACGATCATCCGGTGGAGGGGGTCCGGGGGCTGGCGCGGGTTCTGATGCAGCGCATCGGGCAGGTGGTTCCGGTGCTGCCGGTGCCTCTGGTGGCGCGGGCGCTGGTGCTGGCCGAGGGCCCGCTCAGCCCGGCGGCGCTGGATCAGGCCGTGACCGGGATGCTCGAGGTGGTGCCACGGACATCGGTCTATCTTCCGCGCGACGATCTGAGCTATGCGACGCGATTCGGGCTCCGGGCGTTGCGCGAGCGCGGGATGATCGAGGACTGCGCCGGCAGCTTTGCGGTGGTCGAAAGACACCGCCCGGTGCTGGCCTACTACGCCGCCTCGATTGCCCATCTCTTTTGCGAGCGCAGCACGGACTGACAGATTTTCTGCACCCGCTCGGTCATAAAATTACAAAATATACGCCGTGGGTATTGCAATATTACTCTCCCATCGGTATTTCGAAGCCAAGTGAAGCGATTCTGCATCGCGGCAATTTGTGACAGGAGGCTATCATGGCTTTGGATACAGACACCGGCATCGCGCCCTATGATGCACCCGAAAAGGATCTCTACGAGATCGGTGAAATGCCGCCTCTGGGGTATGTGCCCAAGCAGATGTATGCCTGGACCATTCGTCGCGAGCGGCATGGCGAGCCCGACAAGAGCTTTCAGGTCGAGGTGGTCGATACCTGGGAGATCGACAGCTACGAGGTGCTGGTCTTGGTGATGGCGGCCGGCGTCAACTATAACGGGGTCTGGGCGGGTCTGGGTCAGCCGGTCAGCCCGTTCGACGGCCACGGCGCGCCCTATCACATCGCGGGGTCCGATGCTGCGGGGATCGTCTGGAAGGTTGGGGACAAGGTCAAGCGCTGGAAGGTCGGCGACGAGGTCGTCATCCATTGCAATCAGGATGATGGCGACGACGAGGAATGCAACGGGGGCGATCCGATGTTTTCGCCCTCCCAGCGGATCTGGGGCTACGAGACGCCGGACGGATCCTTTGCGCAATTCACCCGCGTGCAGGCGCAGCAATTGATGCCGCGCCCCAAGCATCTGACCTGGGAGGAAAGCGCCTGCTACACCCTGACGCTGGCCACCGCCTACAGGATGCTGTTTGGCCACGCGCCGCATGATCTCAAGCCGGGTCAGAACGTGCTGGTCTGGGGGGCTTCGGGCGGTCTTGGCTCCTTTGCGATCCAGCTTGCTCATACCGCGGGTGCCAATGCCATCGGCGTGATCTCGGACGAGAGCAAGCGGCAGTTCGTGATGGATCAGGGCGCCAAGGGCGTCATCAACCGCAAGGAATTCAACTGCTGGGGGCAATTGCCCAAGGTCAACAGCCCGGAATACAACGCCTGGCTCAAGGAAGCGCGCAGGTTCGGCAAGGCGATCTGGGACATTACCGGCAAAGGCATCAATGTCGATATGGTGTTCGAGCATCCCGGCGAGGCGACATTCCCGGTGTCGTCCCTTGTCTGCAAGAAGGGCGGCATGGTGGTGATCTGCGCCGGCACGTCCGGGTTCAACTGCACCTTTGACGTGCGCTACATGTGGATGCATCAAAAGCGTCTGCAAGGCAGCCACTTTGCCCATCTCAAGCAGGCGGCGGCCGCCAACAAGCTGATGGTCGAACGGCGGCTCGATCCCTGCATGTCAGAGGTGTTCCCCTGGGACGAGATCCCGCGCGCCCATCTCAAGATGCTGCGAAACGAGCACAAGCCGGGCAACATGGCGGTGCTGGTGCAGGCCCCCCGCACCGGTCTGCGCACGGTCGAGGATGTGATCGAAGCGCGCCGATAGAGCCACTGTTGCCAAAATTGTTACAATGGCCTGAAAACCAGCATATTGGTTCGCAGGCCATTCGTATATTCCAAGAGTCTCATTAAAAACAGATGCTTGACGGGATCATCCCCCGCCAGTTCTGGGGACTATAAAACAGCGAGTTTTCCAGGGGTCAATAACATGCTATAGTTGTGTTAACGCTTTGTTAACTATTGTCCCGCGAGGCTGGCGATGCGAAACGAATGGATACTCGACGTTCTTGCCGATTTGCAGACCTTTGCCCGCGACAACGGGCTGAGCGTCTTGGCCGAACAGCTGGATGACACACGGCTGGTGGCTGCGACCGAGCTGGCGTTGACTGGGGAAGGAATTTGCGGGAATGAATGCGGCGCCACCCGCGCGGTTGGAGGCCTTGCTCGAGGCTGTTGAACGGGCCCGTGATCTTGCAGAACTGCAACACATCATCCGTCAGACGCGGGACTTCCTCGCGGTTGATCACATGCTCTATCACTCTGTCAGTCCGGCCGGCGATCAATATCTCTGCGGAACCTATCCCGACATCTGGGTGCAACAATATCTCAGACAGGACTATCTGCGCGTCGATCCGGTGATTCAGGGCTGTTACCAACGGTTTCACCCGGTGGATTGGAAATGGCTCGATTGGTCGGGCAAGGCCGCGCGCGCCTTTCAACAAGAGGCAATGCCCTACGGTGTCGGCAATCAGGGATTCTCGGTGCCGATCCATGGCCCCACCGGGCAATTCGCGCTCCTCTCAGTCAGTCACCACTGTGATGATGCCACATGGCAGGGGCTCACGGCGCGCCATCGGCGGAGCCTGGTGCTGATTGCCCATAGCATCCATCAATGCGCTCTTGACTTCGAACCGGACCGCGGCGGAGCCAAGATCCAGCCACTCTCGCGGCGTGAAGCCCACGGCCTCAGCTTGCTGGCGATGGGTCATAGCCGGGCGCAGGTGGCGCAGACCCTGAACATCTCGGAGCATACGCTGCGGGTCTATATCGAATCGGCACGGCGCAAACTGGGTGCCGTGAACACCCTTCACGCCGTCGCCCGCGCCACGGCGCGCGGGCTGATCCTGATCTGAGGGGCGTCTCGCGGACCGCGCGCCCGCTTCAGAGCTTGAGATTGGGGATGATCTGTTTCTTGCGGCTCATGATGCCGGGCAGAACGACGGTATCGCCCGTGACGGTTGCCCCAAAGCTCTTTTCGGCAATCGTTTTCACCAGATCGTTCGGCACCAAGAGCGTGGCCTCTTCGTTGAGGATATCGACGACGAAGAGCAGCACCTGATCGGCGCCATCCTCGCGGGCGACATCGGTCATGGATTTCATCAGGCTGTCCTTGCGGTCGAGCACGATGCGGGGCGAGGTGGTCTCGAGGACGGAGACGCGCAGGTCCTTGCCCGCCACGGTGTATTCCTTGCTGTCCATCCGCAGCAATTCGGCATCGGAAAAGGCCGAGACATCGGATTTCGCGGCAAACATCTCGGCGGCATAATCCGGGATCGACATGCCCAGATCGGCAGCGAGAGCTTCGGCCACGGTGCGGTCATGCTCGGTCGTGGTGGGCGAGCGGAATTCGAGCGTGTCCGACAGGATGCAGGTCAACGCCGTCCCCTTGGCCCAGGTCGGCATCCGCGCCGCGTCCTTGCCCATCAGATCGAGCATGATCGTTGCGGTGCAGGCCAGCGGGCGGATGGTGATGTCGATCGGCCCCTTGGTTTCCAGCCCGCCAACCAGCTTGTGATGGTCGATGATCGCCTTGATATCGGCGGCATTCACATTTGTGGGCAATTCGGCCGGGTTATTGGTATCGACGATGACGCAGGGCTCATCCGCCGCGATCTCCGAGATGATGCGCGGCTTGGGCAGATCCCATTTCCGCAGCATGAAGGCCGCCTCGGTGTTGGGTTCGCCCAAAAGGACGGCCTCAGCCTTGGTGCCTTTGACCTCATTGAGATACCAGGCCCAGAGGATGGGCGATCCGGTGGAATCGGTGTCCGGCGATTTGTGGCCGAAAACGAGCGTGGTCATGGTGGGAATCCTGTGATTGCGTCAAGTTTGGTGCCTTATAGGCAGGGTCCCGGCGATTGTCACGTCTCTATGCTGCACTGCGGCATAAAATCCCCGGTTCGAGCGCGAAAAAATGGCTGATTTCATCGGGTCCAGGTGTTGACACGCGGGGGTGACATCCTTAGATATGCCCCGTTATCACTCGGCCCTGCTGAGTGCTAACGATCTCCAGGAGAGATCATGGATATTAACTTTGAGCCAAGGAGCCTCAGAGATGGCATTTAAACCGCTGCATGACCGCGTGCTTGTTCGCCGCGTTGAAGGCGAAGAAAAAACCGCAGGCGGGCTGATCATCCCCGACAGCGCAAAAGAAAAACCCAGCGAAGGTCTGGTTGTTGCCTGCGGCGAAGGCGCGCGCAAGGACAATGGCGAGCTGATCGAGATGGCCGTCAAGGCCGGCGACCGGATCCTGTTCGGCAAATGGTCGGGCACCGAAGTGACAGTCGAGGGCGAAGAGCTCTTGATCATGAAGGAAAGCGACATTCTGGGGATCATCACCGGAGCGAAGGCCGCGAAAGCCGCCTGAACTGCGCGAGTCGTGATCTGAACCCGGATACTCAAGACAACAGGAGCACCTGAAAATGGCTGCAAAAGACGTACGTTTCAACATCGACGCCCGCAATCGCATGCTCAAGGGCGTCAACATCTTGGCCGATGCGGTCAAGGTGACGCTCGGCCCCAAAGGCCGCAACGTGGTGATCGACAAATCCTTCGGCTCGCCGCGCATCACCAAAGACGGTGTCACGGTTGCCAAGGAAATCGAACTGGAAGACAAGTTCGAGAACATGGGCGCGCAGATGGTCAAAGAAGTGGCCTCGCGCACCAATGACGAGGCTGGCGACGGCACCACAACCGCGACGGTT
>PFEY01000089.1:0-1123 GCA_002783205.1 Rhodobacteraceae bacterium CG17_big_fil_post_rev_8_21_14_2_50_63_15
CCGACGGTGCGGCCGCCTTCGCGGATGGCAAAGCGCAGGCCGTCTTCCATGGCGATCGGGGCGATCAGCTCGACCTCGAACTTGAGGTTGTCGCCGGGCATCACCATCTCGGTCCCCGCAGGCAGCATCACCGTACCGGTCACATCCGTGGTGCGGAAATAGAACTGCGGCCGGTAATTGGCAAAGAACGGCGTGTGGCGGCCCCCCTCTTCCTTGGTCAGGATATAGGCCTCGGCCTCGAACTTGGTATGCGGCTTGACCGAGCCGGGCTTGCACAGCACCTGGCCCCGCTCCACGCCCTCGCGGTCCACCCCGCGCAGAAGCGCGCCGATATTGTCGCCCGCCTCGCCGCGATCCAGCAGCTTGCGGAACATCTCGACACCGGTGCAGGTCGTCTTGCGGGTGTCGCGGATGCCCACGATCTCAAGCTCGTCGCCGACGTTGACAACGCCGCGCTCGACCCGCCCCGTCACCACCGTGCCACGCCCCGAGATCGAGAACACGTCCTCGATCGGCATCAGGAACGGCAGATCCACCGCCCGCGCCGGGGTCGGGATATATTCGTCCACCGCCGCCATCAGCGCGCGGATCGAATTCTCGCCGATCTCGGGATCGCGCCCCTCCATCGCCGCCAGCGCCGAACCCTTGATGATCGGAATGTCGTCGCCGGGATAATCATAGGACGACAGCAACTCGCGGATTTCCATCTCCACAAGTTCCAGCAACTCCTCGTCATCCACCTGATCGACCTTGTTCATGTAGACGACCATGTAGGGAATCCCCACCTGACGGCCCAGCAGAATATGCTCGCGCGTCTGCGGCATCGGGCCGTCGGCCGCGTTCACCACAAGGATCGCGCCGTCCATCTGCGCCGCACCGGTGATCATGTTCTTCACATAATCCGCGTGCCCCGGGCAGTCGACATGCGCATAATGACGGTTCTCCGTCTCGTATTCCACATGCGCCGTCGAGATCGTGATCCCCCGCGCCTTCTCCTCCGGCGCCGCGTCGATCATGTCATAGGCCTTGAATTCACCGAAATACTTCGTGATCGCCGCCGTCAGCGTCGTCTTGCCATGGTCAACATGCCCGATCGTCCCGATGTTCACATGCGGTTTCGTGC
>PFEY01000089.1:1139-26367 GCA_002783205.1 Rhodobacteraceae bacterium CG17_big_fil_post_rev_8_21_14_2_50_63_15
TTTCGTGCGTTCAAACTTTGCCTTTGCCATGTCTTGAGGCGCCTTGTCAGTTGGGGGGCCGCTGCGGCCCGGTTATCACTCCGCGCGGCATTTATTGGGTTCAGCGGGGGAAATCAAGCCTTTCATGGCAGAGCGGGACGTGACCGCCAAAACCGCAGGGATCACTCCACCGCTGGCACGACGCCCTCCGCTGCCGGAGCGATGTCTGTCGTGGTGATCTGGTCCGCGCTCGGGTCATTCTGGTCGGCGGGGAAGTTCTCCTCCGGCGCGGCCGCTGGAACGCCGGTCAACAGGCTTATCTTCTCCTTGGCGGGTCTGCCATCATCCTCGAACCAGCCCAATTCGTTGTTCTGCTGCACCATCCAGTTCTGAATGATC
The DNA here is from genome assembly GCA_002783205.1 of Rhodobacteraceae bacterium CG17_big_fil_post_rev_8_21_14_2_50_63_15. Taxonomy (GTDB): domain Bacteria; phylum Pseudomonadota; class Alphaproteobacteria; order Rhodobacterales; family Rhodobacteraceae; genus Roseovarius. The sequence continues at coordinate 1,518 of PFEY01000089.1, forward strand.
TTGGCGGCGTTGCGGCTGAGATTCAGGATCTGTTTTTCCCGGCTCTGGGTCAGGCCCGATCCGAGAAAGGTATTGGTGGAAAAGGTCTCGACTACCGTCACCAGATGCGGCTTGTCGTTGAGCTTCTTGCCCAGGGCATCATCCCAGACCGTCACGTTGAGGATCAGCGCCGATTTCGGCGAGGCGACCACCGGCACGCCGGGAATAGCCAGAACATAGCCCTCGACGCTGATCCCGAGGTGATAGAGTTTGGTGCCGTCGAAGCGCCCGAAGCGATCCGACACCGCCTGTGTCACCGCATCGATCCATTCCTGCTTGCTGGCCTCGCGCGAGGCCGGGCCTTTGACCAGATTCGGCGCCACCACCACATTATGTCCGAGATGAAAATTACCCATGTAGGCGGGCGCCTCATCGAGATCATTCGGGTTGGTGCAGGCCGCGACAAAGGTCAGGGCGACAAGGAAAAAGAGACGGATCATGCAGAAATCCCGGATTGCGAACAGTCGTCCAGCGATAGCGCAGCCAGAGGACAGGCGCAATCGTTTGCGACGAAATCGGTCAAGCTCGGAGGCGCCATGTCGGCGAAAAGTGGCGTTTGCCACCCCGCCGCGTCTCGCGGCTGAGGGCGGAGAGATCCGGGTTGCAGCGGTTCATCGGGTCGGCACGGGGTCTTCGCCCCGATAGTCGTAAAAGCCCCGATCCGTCTTGCGCCCGAGCCAGCCGGCCTCGACGTATTTCGTGAGCAGGGGACAGGGCCGATACTTGGTATCCGCCAGCCCGTCATGCAACACGTTCATGATTGCAAGACAGGTATCCAGCCCGATGAAATCCGCCAGCGCCAGCGGCCCCATCGGATGATTCGCCCCGAGTTTCATGGACTCGTCGATGGATTTGACGTTTCCGACCCCTTCGTAGAGCGTATAGACCGCCTCGTTGATCATCGGCATCAGGATGCGGTTCACAATGAAGCCGGGAAAATCCTCGGCGCTCGCGGCCGTCTTGCCCAGCCGTTCCACCACAGAAAGACAGGCATTGTAGGTGTCCTTGTCGGTGGCAATGCCACGGATCAACTCGACCAGCTGCATCACCGGAACCGGGTTCATGAAGTGGAACCCCATGAACTTTCCCGGTCGGTCGGTGCGGCTCGCCAGGCGCGTGATCGAAATCGACGAGGTGTTCGAGGTCAGGATCGTATGCGGTTGAAGATGCGGCAGCAGGGCATCGAAGATCGCCTGTTTCACCGCCTCACGCTCGGTCGCGGCCTCGATCACCAGATCACTCGCGCCAAGATCGGTGAGCGTCTGCGTGGTGGTGATCCGGGCCAGCGCCGCGTCCATCTCGGCCTGCGCGATCTTGCTGCGGCTGACCTGACGCTCCATGTTCTTGCGGATCAGAGCCATCGCACGCGCCAGCGCCTCGGCACTGATATCGGTGAGCGTCACGTCATAGCCTGCGAGCGCCGTCACATGGGCGATGCCGTTGCCCATCTGGCCTGCCCCCACAATGCCGATCTTCGCAATCTCCATCCGCTCTGCCCTCGCGCTATAGTCCGATGCCAGCATAGGCCCCGGCATGGGCGGGCTGCAAGGCCCGCAGATCACTAAAACTGTCGCTGAATTTTCGCTTTAGCACTTTCTAAAGGGAATCTCGCGACCCTCTGCCTTGGGTGAGTTTATCGAGGTGGGATCAATGGCTTTTGAACGCGTGGGGCCGAAGCCCCTTGACTATAAACCTGTGCAATACGGGACATCGAAACTGGTGTTTCGCGGTCCCAAGCGCATCCTTGAGGGAGACTATATCGCTTGTCTGGGCGGCACGGAAACCTATGGCAAATTCATCAATCGCCCGTTCCCCGACCTGCTCGACCGGGATCTGCCGGTGCCTTGCGTCAATTTCGGCTGGGCCAATGCGGGGGTAGATGTCTTTCTCAAGGATGCGGGTCTGCTGTTGCTCGCGCAATCTGCACGTGCGGTGGTTTTGCAGATTCCGTCGGCGATGAACCTCTCAAACCCCTATTATCTGGTGCATCCGCGCCGCAACGACCGTTTCGTGCAGGCCGCGCCGCGCCTCAAACGTCTCTATCCAGAGATCGACTTCACGGAATTCCATTTCACCCGGCACTTGATGTGGCGACTCTCGGACATCGCGCCACAGCGCTTTGCGGTGCTGCGGCGCGCGTTGCAGGAGGTCTGGATCCTGCGGATGCAGCAGCTGATCGAGCGGATCGGGCGTCCGGTGGTTCTGCTGTGGTTTGCAGGCCATGCGCCGAGACACGGCGAAGGCACGGCGGAGCTTTATGACGATCCCGCCTTTGTCAGCCGCGCGATGCTCCAGGCCGTGAGCAGCCGTGCCGCGCGTCTGGTCGAGGTGGTGATCAGCCGCGAGGCACGGGCTCAGGGCACACGCGGGATGCGTTTTGCGGCGATGGAGGCGGCTGTCGCTGCCGACCTGCCCGGCTTGCTTGCCCATAGCGAGGTTGCCCATGCGCTCGGTCCGGTGCTCAGCACATTGCTATCGGAGTGAGATGCCCCGCGCCCGATTGGCGTGGGGCATCTCGGATTTCAAGCGTTCCGCTCAGAGCTTTTCGACAAGTTCCGGCACGGCGGTGAAGAGATCCGCGACAAGGCCGTAATCGGCGACCTGGAAGATCGGGGCCTCTTCGTCCTTGTTGATCGCGACGATGATCTTGGAATCCTTCATCCCCGCAAGGTGCTGGATCGCCCCCGAAATGCCGACCGCGACATAGAGGTTGGGGGCCACAACCTTGCCAGTCTGGCCAACCTGCCAGTCGTTCGGCGCATAGCCCGAATCGACGGCGGCACGTGATGCACCAACGGCGGCGCCCAGCTTGTCCGCCAGCTTTTCGATCAGCGCGAAGTCATCCTTGGACCCGACACCGCGCCCGCCCGAGACGACAATCCCGGCCGAGGTCAGTTCGGGGCGGTCCGAAGTCGCAACCTTGTCCTCGATCCATTCCGAAAGGCCCGGATTGGCCAGCGCCGCAATCGTCTCGATCGGTGCCGCCGCCTGTTCGCCCGCCGGCTCGAAGGTCGAGGTGCGGAAGCTGACGACCTTTTTCGCATCGCGCGATTTCACCGTCTGAATCGCGTTACCGGCATAGATCGGCCGCTCGAACGTCTCGGCATCCACGACGCCAGAGGCATCCGAGATCACCATTACATCGAGCAGCGCCGCAACCCGCGGCAGCACGTTCTTGGCATCCGTGGTGGCCGGAGCGACGATATGGCTGTAATTCCCCGCAAGGCTCACGATCAGTGCGGCGGTCGATTCCGCCAGCCGGTGCCCCAGCGAGGCATCCTCGGCCACCAGCACCTTTTTCACGCCGGCGATCTTTGCCGCCGCTTGACCCGCAGCCGCAGCAGAAGCCCCGCAGCAGAGCGCGGTCACATCGCCCAGTTTGGCCGCGGCCGTCACCGCCTTGGCGGTGGCATCGAGCGACAGTTCACCATCAGTCACTTCGGCAAGAAGAAGAACAGACATCATACGGCCCCCACTTCCTTGAGTTTCACAACCAGCTCGTCCACCGAGCCGAGGATCACACCCGCCGCGCGCGACGCGGGCTCGGCGGTGCCGGTAATTTCCAGCCGCGGCGTGACATCGACGCCGTAATCGGCGGCGGTCTTTTCCTCGAGCGGTTTTTTCTTGGCCTTCATGATGTTGGGCAGGCTCGCATAGCGCGGCTCATTCAGACGCAGATCGACGGTGACGATGGTGGGCATTGCCACCCTGATCGTCTGCAGACCACCATCCACCTCGCGTGTGACCAGCGCATGATCGCCCTCGATCGCGAGTTTCGAGGCGAAGGTCGCCTGGCTCCAGCCCAAGAGCGCCGAGAGCATCTGCCCGGTGGCGTTCATGTCATTGTCAATCGCCTGCTTGCCGCAGAGTACGAGGCCGGGCTGTTCCTCCTCGACGATTTTCGCAAGGATCTTGGCGACCGCCAGCGGCTCGATGTCGCTATGCACATCCTCGGCGGCCACCACCAGAATCGCGCGATCCGCGCCCATCGCCAATGCGGTGCGCAGCGTCTCCTGCGCCTGTTTCACGCCGATGGAAACCGCGATCACCTCGCTGGCCTTGCCCGCCTCCTTCAGACGAATCGCCTCTTCCACGGCAATCTCGTCGAACGGATTCATCGACATCTTCACATTCGCAAGATCGACACCGCTCCCGTCCGCCTTGACGCGAACCTTTACGTTGTAGTCGATCACGCGTTTGACAGGCACAAGCACCTTCATTGGCATGGTCTCCCTTTAGTGGTGAAGAGCCGGATCGACTCTTCGGTCAACAATCTCGCGCGTTGATAGCGGGTTCGCCCCCCGCGCAATAGGGTAAAATCGTCACGCTTGCGCCCGGCGACGTCGCGTTTCGGACATTCCGAAACCGCGCCAGCAGGTCGAATATGTCAGCGATTGGCCCCCGGAACCCAAAGGACATCCGCCTTGCCACCGTCATTGGCCATGCGCGATGCTACAAAAAACCAGTCGCTCAGCCGGTTGAGATAGGTGAGCGCCGCCACGTTCACTTGCTCAAGCGTCGCCAGTTCCACGCACAACCGTTCGGCGCGACGCGATACCGTGCGGCAGAGATGCAGATACGCCGCCAGAGGCGATCCGCCCGGCAACACGAAACTGCGCAGCGGTGCAAGATGCACATTCATCGCGTCGATCTCGGCCTCCAGCCTCAGCACCTGCGCCGCGACCATGCGCAAGGGCGGATAGGCCGCCTCGGCGTCTTGCGCCATGTCCGGACGGCACAGGTCCGCCCCGAGATCAAAAAGATCATTCTGAATCCGCGCCAGGGCGGCATCGGTGTCGCCCTGCGCTTGAAGGCGCGCCAGCCCGACGGTCGCGTTGACCTCATCGACCGTGCCATAGGCATTCACGCGCACCGCGTGTTTGGCCACCCGCGCGCCATTGCCAAGGGCGGTCTCGCCGGCATCGCCCGTGCGCGTATAGATCTTGTTCAGGACCACCATCGGTCTCGCCTCCCTACCTGCGGAAATAGACGAATGTCAGAATGAGCAAGATGGCGACGAATTGCGCGATGAGCCGCCACTGCATGAACTTGTTTGATCGCTTGGCATTCTCTACCCCTTCCCGGCCAAAGGTCGCAATGCCCCGGATCAGGATCACCGCCACCGTGAGGCAGGCCACAGCCACAAGCAGGAAAAGCGGATCAGAGAGCATGGCAGGCGTCCTGTGTCAGCGGGTTGATGGGGGATATCTAGGCGGGATGGGACAAAAAGCGAAAGGGAAAATGTGACGCGGCGATCACCGCTAGCCTCTCGAGATCACCCAATCCAGCGCGCGCGTTGGCAAGAGGCGGCGCAGCGCGCCCATGAGATAGGTCGGCGTTGTCACATAGTAGCGTGCCCGCGGTCGCGGAGATTCGAGCGCATGGATGAGCTTGTTCGTGACGGCTTCGGGGAGCAGTTCAAAGCGATCCTTGCTGTATTCGCCATAAAGTCGCGGCCGCAACTTGTCGCGATAATCCGCCATGCGCGGTGATTTTTCCCAATCGATCCAGCGCTCGAAGGGGGCACGTGCATTCTCGCGGATCTTGGTGCGCACCGGTCCCGGCTCGATCAGGCTGACAGCGATGCCGGTGCCGCGCATTTCGATGCGCAGCGTGTCAGTCAGACCTTCGATCGCGAATTTCGTGCTGACATAGGCTCCGCGCCAGCCGAGCGCCACCAGGCCCAGAACCGACGAGCATTGCACGATGCGCCCATGGCCCTGCGCGCGCATCAGAGGGATTACCTGTCGTGTCAGGTCATGCCAGCCGAACACGTTGGTCTCGAAAATCTCGCGCAGCGCGCCGCGCGGCAGGTCCTCGACCAGCGCCGGACAGGCATAGGCGCCGTTGTTGAACAGCGCATCCAGCCGCCCACTGGTCGCCTCGTTCACCTCTGTCACAGCTTGCGCGATGCTGGCCTCGTCCGCGTAATCTATGCGTGGGCTCTCGAATCCCTCGCCGCGCAACCGCTCGCAGTCCGCCTCCTGACGGCAGGCGGCAAAGACCCGCCACCCGCGCGCGCGCAACCCGTGCGCTGCATCATAACCGATGCCCGAAGAACAGCCGGTGATCAGGATGGTTCGTTCGCTCATGCCGGGCCTTGTGCCGCGACCTCAAAGGTGATGCAAGCCCTACTCTGCGGCCGCCGTCAGCAAACGTTCGGACAACCAGCCGATGCGACCTGTCTCTGCCAGGCGCACCTTGACCCAGCCGTCGCCGGGATCGCGCAGCACGCTCACCGCCGTGCCATTCGTCAGGCGCGCGAGGCGCCCGAACTGCGTGCCCGGCCCGGCCCGCAGATTGACCGATGTCGCGACCACCCGGCGCAGGTCCGGCATCGCGGCAGAAAACCCGTCCTCGCGTTGCGAATGCGGGGCCTGATCCGCCGCAGCGGTGGTTTCAAAGAGGGGTGTGGGGGCGAGGCTGATGGTGGGAAATGTGAGATTTACAACCGTGGGCAGCGGCGCAGATGGCTCTTTGGCGGCGGCCAGAACAACGGTGTCCGGCCTGTCCATGTGCAACGCGAGATCCCGCAAGGATGTGATGGCAGGCGCCGTCCCGGTTTTAGGGCAGGCCGGTGTCCGGCTGCGCCAGCGCGATCACGTTGACCCGGAGGGGCCGCGCGCGCGGGCGCTGATTATCAAGCACGGCCCGCGCCTGAATCGAATTCGCCGATGGCCGATAGTCGGCGCCACCGCTCATCTCATAAAAGGACAACCCAAGGAAAAAAAAGCTCGACAATATGAAGCGCCACATCGCGCATCTCCCAACACACTAAAAATTTACCACTAGCTTGGCAGCTGCCGCATGATACCCGATTCGTGCCCAGAGATTGAGGGGAATCGCGAAACTTTGTCGGGGCGTTGCCTCTCTGTGCTTTACGCGGATTCCTGCGGGCGCTATCACCGCATCTATGAGTGATATGCTTGACGACCCCAAGATGCAGCCTGAGGCAGTGCTCGAGCCGCTGCGCCGTGCCATCGGCGAGCGCTATCTGACCTATGCGCTCTCGACCATCATGCACCGCGCGCTGCCCGATGCGCGCGACGGATTGAAGCCGGTGCATCGCCGCATCCTCTATGCGATGCGCGAACTCCGGCTCACGAGCAACGGTGGTTTTCGCAAGTCGGCCAAGATCTCTGGCGATGTGATGGGCAATTATCACCCGCATGGCGATGCCGCGATCTATGACGCGATGGCGCGGCTCGCGCAGGATTTCAACGTGCGCTATCCGCTGGTGGACGGTCAGGGCAATTTCGGCAATATCGACGGCGACAACCCGGCGGCCTCGCGCTATACCGAGGCGCGCATGACCGTCTTTGCCGAGGCCCTGCTTGAGGGTCTGGCCGAGGATGCGGTCGATTTCCGCGACAATTACGATGGCACACTGCGCGAACCGGTGGTGTTGCCTGCGGCCTTTCCCAATCTGCTGGCCAATGGCTCGTCAGGCATCGCCGTGGGCATGGCCACCAACATCCCGCCGCATAACATCAGCGAGTTGATCGACGCCTGCCTGCATCTGATCAAGGCACCCGAGGTGCGCGACGACACGCTCATGAGCTACATCCCCGGCCCCGATTTCCCCACCGGCGGCGTGATCGTCGAGCCGCCGGAGAGCATCGCACAGACCTATCGCACCGGGCGTGGCAGTTTCCGGCTGCGGGCGCGCTGGCAGGTCGAGGATCTGGGCCGCGGCGGCTGGCAGATCGTGATCACCGAGATCCCCTATCAGGTGCAGAAGTCAAAGCTGATCGAGCGCATTGCCGACCTCATCCAGACCCGCAAGGTGCCGCTGCTCGCCGATGTCCGCGACGAGAGCGCCGAGGATATCCGGCTGATCCTCGAGCCACGCACACGCAATGTTGATCCCGAGATGCTGATGGGGATGATGTATCGCAATTCCGAACTGGAACTGCGGTTCTCGCTCAACATGAACGTGCTGATCGACGGGGTGACGCCGCGCGTCTGCTCGCTCAAGGAGGTGCTGCGCGCCTTTCTCGATTTCCGGCAAGAGGTGCTCTTGCGCCGCTCGGCGCACCGGATGGAGAAGATCGATCATCGGCTTGAGGTGCTCGAAGGGCTGATCGTCGCCTTCCTCAACCTCGACCGGGTGATCGACATCATCCGCTATGACGAGGATCCCAAGACGGCACTGATGCGCGAGGACTGGGGGCGCGCCTTTGTTCGCGCCACCTCCGAGGCCGATTACACCCCGCCGCGCCCCGGTGGCGAGGATGGGCTCACCGATATGCAGGCCGAGGCCATCCTCAACATGCGCCTGCGCTCCCTGCGCCGTCTGGAAGAGATGGAACTCAAACTCGAGCGTGACGCGCTGATGGCCGAGCGTGCGGGGCTCGAGGATCTGCTCGAAGATGACTCCATGCAATGGGCGGCGGTCGCCGATCAGTTGCGCGAGATCAGGAAAACCTTTGGCAAGACCCACCCCATCGGCGCCCGCCGCACCCAGTTCGCCGAGGCGGGAGCCGTCGAGGAGGTGCCGTTCGAGGCGATGATCGACCGCGAACCGATCACCGTCGTCTGCTCCCAGATGGGCTGGATCCGCGCCATGACCGGGCATCTCGACCTGAGCCGCGACCTGAAGTTCAAGGACGGTGATGGCCCCCGCTTCATGTTTCACGCCGAAACCACGGATCGCATTCTGGTGTTTGGATCGAACGGGCGGTTCTATACGCTCTCGGCGGCCAACCTGCCCGGAGGGCGCGGCATGGGCGAACCGCTGCGCCTGATGGTCGATCTGCCGAACGAGGCGGGCATCGTTGATCTGCTGGTTCACAAACCGGGCCGCAAGCTGCTTGTGGCCTCTTCCGCAGGCGACGGATTCATCGTGCCCGAAGACGAGGTTCTGGCCCAGACCCGCAGCGGCAAGCAGGTGCTCAACCTGCGCGATCCGGCCCGCGCGCTGGTCTGCCGCCCGGTTACGGGCGATCATGTGGCCTGCGTTGGCGAGAACCGCAAGGTGCTGGTGTTTGCGCTTGACGAATTGCCGGAACTTGGGCGCGGCAAGGGCGTCCGGCTTCAGAAATACAAGGATGGCGGGCTGGCGGATGCCACCACCTTCACTCTTGCTGACGGGCTGAGCTGGCGTGATCCGGCAGGGCGCACCCGCACCGAAAGCGATCTTTCGGAGTGGCTGGGCAAACGCGCCGGATCGGGCCGGATGGCACCGCGCGGATTTCCGCGCGACAACCGGTTCACCTGATCACTTGCGCTGATTCCCCAGCGACAACGTATGGGCGCGCAACCATTCCATGAAACCGCGCGGATCGCTCTCCAGCATGGCCATGCGCGCGGCGCTGATGGGCGCCCCGACGATGGGCTTCTGTGGCCGGTTGCAGCTATGCACGACCTCGTGCAGCAACAGTCCCTGCCGTAGCGTGGCCGAAATGCGGTTGGCAATCTGATACCAGCGCGAGTTGGAGCCGGGAAAATACACCGGCACCACCGTTGCGCCTGACCGGCGGATCATCTGCGCGGTGAAGACGTTCCATTCCCGCTCGACCGCCGGGCCGAAGAGCGTGTCACTTGAGGCCACGACGCCCGAGGGAAACACGCTGATCACGCCGCCCTCTTTCAAATGCGCCATCGCCTTGGCGCGCATCTCGACCGATTTGCGCTGTGCGTCAGGTTCATGCGGAAACGGCACCGAGATCATGTAAGAGGCCGCCACCTCGTCGATTCCGGTCAGAAGCGCGCGGGTGAGGATCTTGTAATCGCTGCGCCGCCGCCCGATGAGATCGGCAAGGATCATCCCGTCCACCAATCCATGCGGATGGTTGGCCACCACGACGACCGGGCCCTGGATGGGAATGTTCAGCCCCTCCTCATCGGGCGTCAGCAGCGGAATGCCCATCGTATCGAGCGCCGCCCGCCAGAACGCCTGTCCTGCCGGCGCGCCGCGTTTCTCGAATTTGCGGATCATCCGGACAATCGTGATCTTGCCCGTCATCCATTCCATCGTGCGGATGATGACCGAGGTCAGCCGACTGTCAAAACTGTTGGCATAGGTCAGGCTGCGCCGATCATATTTCTGGAATATGACGGTTTCGCCGGCTTCGCTGCCGATCTTTGGCTGCGCCTTTATGCTCACTGCTCCGTCCCTGTCCCGCTCACGTCGCTCCTGCGCGTTCACTTGTCCTCGCCAAAGCGGCTTGCCACCAGTGCGGTGACCGCATCGGCCAGCGGTAAGGCGTCGGGCCCCGCGATCTGCACGTCAATAGTGGTTCCTTTGGCCGCTGCCAACATCAAAAGCCCCATGATGCTGTCGCCCGAGGCCGATTGCGTGCCAAGCATCACCTCGACACGCGCATCAAAGCCCTCGACGACTTCGACCAGCTTGGCGGCGGCACGAGCGTGCAGCCCCTTTTCGTTGATGATCTCCAGCCGCCGCGTCATCCTCTCGGTCATCGCACTCCCCCTCACTTCGCCGAAACATTATGACTGTCGATGTACTTGCGACCGGCTTCGAGGGCGGCCCGCGACGCGTCGGGCACGCTGAGATTGCGGCTCTTTGCCAGCTTGATCAGCATCGGCAGATTGGCCCCGTAGAGAATCCGTCGGTCATCGCGCCGCGACGCCCTGAGAGACAGGTTCGATGGCGAGCCACCGAACATGTCAGTCACCAGAACCACGCCATCGCCGGTATCCACGGCGTCAGCGGCAGCACAGATCTCGTCCTGTTTCAGGGCCCGGTCATGATCGCCCTCGATGGAAATCGCCATGACGCCGGGCTGCACGCCCACCACATGTTCGACCGCCCGAAGATATTCCCGAGCCAGGCCACCATGCGCCACGATGACGATTCCGATCAAGACTGCTTCACTCCTCAGACCGCAGAACCGGTCCGGTCCCGCGACGCGGCTCCTGCCGCTCCAACTCGCCGCTCCAGTTCCCGGTGTCTAATTGACACTTGCCAGCCATCTTCCGCAAGGGCGGACGCCAGCGTTTCCGCCACGCAGACGCTGCGATGCTGCCCGCCGGTGCAACCGAATCCGATGGCGAGATAGGCCTTTCCCTCTGCCTCATAGGCCGGAAGCAACACCGCGACAAGATCGCTGACGCGCGCCACGAACCCATCGAAGCCAGGATCGCCCCGCACAAAGGCCGCGACCGCCGTCGCGCGCCCGTCAAGGCCGCGCAGATCAGCCTGCCAATAGGGATTCTTCAGAAACCGACAGTCAAGAACCATATCGAGACCGCGCGGCAAACCACGTTTGTAGGAAAAGGAATGCACCGACACGGCCAGACCCGTCGCGCCGCGTGGGGCGAACCAGCGTTGCAGTTCGGCGCGAAGATCGTGCGGCGACATCTCCGACGTGTCGATCAGGAGATCAGCACGCGCCCGGATCGGTCCCAGCAGATCCAATTCCCTGGCGATGCCCAGCTCCGGGCGCTCTGATGGTGCCAGCGGATGGCGCCGACGCGTCTCTGAAAACCGCTGCACCAGGATATCGGATCGGCAATCGAGATAGAGCACCTGCAAAGGCCGACCAAAGACCCAGTCCTGCCGGTCAATCACTTCGATCAGCGCATTGGTCGAAAAATCCCGATTGCGCACGTCAATGCCAAGCGCGAGCGGCTTTTCGGGGGCCTGTCCGTCCAGCAGGCGCGGCAAAAGCGACAACGGCAGATTGTCGATCGCCTCGTATCCGATATCCTCAAGCACCCGGATAGCCGTGCTGCGCCCTGCTCCCGAAGGGCCCGTGACCAGCACGAGACGGTTGAGCACACCGTCGGCCGACCCGTCGTCAGGATGCGTTGCGGACACCCCCACCTCCATCAGGAAACCTCACCATAGCGCAGATAGAGCAGGACCGCCGCAGGAAAATGGTGATGTGCCACTCTGCCAATACTGGGCAGCGCGACTCCCATCACGTCCTCGTGACGGCGCACCGGCAAACGATCCGTCTCGTCGCGGTCGAGGTTCACCACCAGAGCGAGCGGTTGCGGTCCGACGCAAGGCAGCGACAGGATGCCGATGCCGCGCGCCTCGATCAGGCCCCGGATCGTCTCTGGCGCATCTGCGATGACCGCATCCCGGACCCGCCAGAGCCGGGTGCGATCATCGGCCACCAGCCCGGCACCCATCGCCAGAAGTTCCAGCGCAAGCCCCGACTTGCCGCGCCCTGACGCGCCCCGGATGAGGACGGCGCGGTCTCCGAAGGCCACGCAGGTGGCGTGAAGTGTGGTTTCCGCCGACTGTATCCCGCCTGGCACAGACTCAGACCGGCAGACCCACGACAAACCGCGCACCCAGCGGGTCAGAGGTGGCATCGGCGTCGGTCGGGCGGATATTTTCGGCCCAGATCACGCCATCATGCGCCTCGACAATCTGTTTGGAGATCGCCAAGCCAAGGCCCGAGTTATTGCCGAAATCCCCCTCGGGCCGCTCGGAGTAGAATCTCTGAAAGACCTTTTCCAGCGCCTGGTCGGGGATTCCGGGACCGGTATCCTCGACCACGACCAACACGCGGTTGGCGCGCCGTCGGGCCCAGACCCGGATCGCATCCCCCTCTTCGCAAAAACTGATCGCGTTGGTGATGAGATTGACAAAGACCTGCGCCAGCCGTGCCTCCAGCCCGGTGATGACAATCGGCTGGGCTGGAAAATCGGTGATGAACTCGACCCCCTTTTTCTCGGCCTCCTCGCCAAGATACTGGCTGAGGCCACGCAGCGTGCCGAGCAGATCGAACGCCTCCTGCTCTTCGCGCACCAATTCACTGTCGAGACGAGACGCGTTGGAAATATCGCTCACCAGCCTGTCAAGGCGGCGCACATCATGCTCGATCACCTCGAGCAGGCGCTCGCGCTGATCCTCGCGCTTGGCAATCCGCATCGTGCCCACCGCCGAGCGCAGGCTCGCCAGCGGGTTCTTGATTTCATGCGCCACATCGGCGGCAAACTGTTCGTTGCTGTCGATCCGGTTGTAGAGCGCCGACACCATACCGCGCAGCGCACCACTGAGCCGACCGATTTCATCCGGCCGCGCCGTGAGGTCGGGGATGCGGATGCGCCCCTTGTTCCCCCGGCCACGGTTGTGTTCACGTCCGATCTCGGCGGCCTCGGCCAGTTCGGCCAGCGGATTGGAAATCGTTGACGCCAGAATGTAGCTCAGCCCGACCGAGGCCAGCGTCGCGATCAGAAACATCTGAAGCACGCGTTCGCGCTCATATCGCGCCAGCCTGTCGATCTCGCCCGCAGCATTGGCCAGAGCGACGACGGCCACCGTTCGATCACCCTGACGGACCGGAGCGGCAACCGTCAGGACGTTACCGCGCTCGGTATCGACTGTCCGCAGCTGGAGCCCGACTTGCAGCGACTGTTCAACCATGTTGCGTGCCATCTCTTCGACAGACCGGCCACGGCTCTCGTTTTCGACACCGGAGAACGGGGCGGAGAGCCGCTTCCAGATCACCGCCAGAACGTCTGTCATGGGGGTCGACCCAAGATCCTCGGCCTCGACAAAGGGCAGCATGTCGCCGACCTTTTGTCCCACCAGAAGTCCATTGCGATCAAAGAGAAAAACCTCGGTTCCGGTCTCCAGACTCAGGCGTTCGAGCAGGGAACCCGTCGTCACACCGTCGCCGCTCGCCAGACTGACCGGCGCTCCGGCAGGGAGGCTGGCCTCGACCGCATTGGCGATCAGGGTCGCCTGCGCCACCAGGGCGTTGGCGCGCTGCTGGGCGAGATTGTCGAGTGACGAACTGAGATAGAGGATTCCCACGACCAGCACGTTGAGCGCGATCAGGTTGAAGGTGATGATCTTGCGCGTCATCGACGAGCTGTGCATCGAGAGCCAGCCCCGTTGCGCGCGGCGCGCACTCAGCTCTCCCCCGTCCACACGATCGGGGGCGACAAAATCGTCCCCGAGAACGAGATCGCTCTCCTTTCGCGGTGGCAAGGCGCGCACCTCTATCCTTTCGGCAATCGTCATTATTCCTCGTTGTATCGGTAGCCTATACCATAGAGCGTTTCGATCGCCGAGAACTCCTGATCCACCATCCGCAACTTCTTGCGCAGCCGCTTGATGTGACTGTCGATGGTGCGATCGTCCACATAGACCTGATCGTCATAGGCAACATCCATTAGCTGATCGCGGCTCTTGACGAAACCGGGGCGCTGCGCGAGCGCCTGCAGAAGAAGGAATTCGGTGACAGTGAGACTGACATCCAATCCCTTCCAGCTCACCGAATGGCGCAGCGGATCCATCCGCAACTGACCGCGCTCGATGACCTTGGTTTCTTCGGTATCGGCCACGATGTCGCCATTCGCCGCATCCTGCCGCCGCAACAGCGCCCGGATCCGCTCGACCAGAAGGCGTTGCGAGAAGGGTTTTTTCACATAGTCATCGGCACCCATGCGCAGCCCCAGAACCTCGTCAATCTCGTCATCCTTCGAGGTCAGGAAAATCACCGGCATCTGCGACTTCTGCCGCAGGCGTTGCAACAGATCCATCCCATCCATGCGCGGCATCTTTATATCCAGCACCGCCATGTCGGGCAGTCGCTTGCTGAAGGCATCAAAAGCCTGCTGGCCATCGTTATAGGTTTCCACCTCGAAACCTTCGGCTTCGAGCGTCATGGAGACGGATGTCAGAATGTTTCTGTCATCGTCCACAAGGGCGATCCTGGACATTGTGTGTTTCCTTGTTCTGCTCAGATCATCAGTTTTTTGATCCACTATGCTATTGTTTCGCTGCTTCGATCAATCCAAAACTGCGAATCATCTCTGATCCATCCCATCATTGGGACAATTAAGTCTTGAGAATGGCTAAATTGACTCACTTTTCAGTCCAACGACGTTTTTTGGCCTCCACCGATCCGGACTTGGTTGCGCTAACGTCGATTTGATTGCGCTAACTCGAAAAAACCGCCCTGTTATTTTACGCGATCGTCATGATAAGACCCGTTCAGTCGGGCAGGCCTGCCCGACCGGCGCTGCACAGCGGCGCCCATGACGGTTTCCGCGGACACGCGGACATGGCGAACAGGAGCTAGGCACCATGAGATTTGGACGGGTCAACCCGCAATTCCGGCTTGAAGATCAAGGCATCAGCGGGATCGGCAATGTCTATTACAACCTTCCGGAGCCGGCCCTGATCGAGGCGGCGCTGAAGAACAGTGAGGGCACGTTGGGCAATGGCGGCGCGCTCTTGGTCAGCACCGGCAAATTCACCGGTCGTTCGCCAAAGGACAAGCACGTAGTGATGAGCGACACGACGCGGGACACCATCTGGTGGGATAACAACGCCGCCATGGTGCCGGACGCCTTCGACCGTCTTTATGCCGATATGATCGACTACATGAAGGCGCGGGACGTGTTCGTCGAGGATCTGGTCGCCGGTGCGGATCCCGAGCTGGCGGTCAATGTCCGGATGATCACCGAACTGGCCTGGCACAGCCTGTTCAATCGCACCATGCTGCGCCGCCCGGCCCGGACAGCGCTCGACAGCTTCGTTGCGGACTATACGCTGATCAACTGCCCCGGTTTCAAGGCCGACCCAAGCCGCCACGGCTGTCGCAGCGATACGGTCATCGCGATGAATTTCGACCGCAAGATCATCCTGGTCGCCAATACCGGATATGCTGGCGAGAACAAGAAATCGATCTTCACGCTGCTGAATTACCTGCTGCCTGAACAGGGCGTCATGCCGATGCACTGCTCGGCCAATCACGCGCAGGACAATCCGGTCGATGCGGCGGTGTTCTTCGGCCTGTCGGGCACTGGCAAAACGACGCTCTCTGCCGACCCCGCGCGCACGCTGATCGGCGATGACGAGCATGGCTGGTCGGATCGCGGCACCTTCAACTTTGAAGGGGGCTGCTATGCCAAGACCATCAATCTTGATCCCGAAGCCGAGCCCGAGATCTACGCCACCACGTCAAAATTCGCCACGGTGGTCGAGAACATGGTGTTTGATCCCGAAACGCTCGAACTTGATTTCGCCGACGACAGCCTGACCGCCAACACGCGGTGCGCCTATCCGTTGCATTACATCTCCAACGCGTCCGAGACGGCGCTTGGGGGGCATCCCAAGAACATCATCATGCTGACCTGTGATGCCTTTGGCGTTCTGCCTCCCATCGCCCGGCTGACGCCGGCGCAGGCGATGTATCACTTCCTCAGCGGATTCACCTCCAAGGTCGCGGGGACAGAGCGGGGCGTGACCGAGCCCGAACCCACCTTCTCGACCTGCTTTGGCGCGCCCTTCATGCCGCGTCGCCCCGAAGTCTATGGCAATCTCCTGCGCGAAAAGATCGCCAAGCATGGCGCAACCTGCTGGTTGGTCAACACCGGCTGGACCGGCGGCGCCTATGGCGCGGGATCGCGGATGCCGATCAAGGCCACCCGTGCGCTGCTGACTGCGGCGCTCGACGGATCGCTGAACGATGTGGAGTTCCGCAAGGACGAGAATTTCGGCTTTGACGTGCCGGTCGCCGTGCCGGGCGTGCCCGAGGTTCTGCTCGACCCACGCCGCACCTGGAACGATGCTGCGGCCTATGACGCGCAGGCGGCCAAGCTGGTGCAGATGTTCGCCGACAATTTCGCGCAATACGTCCCCTTCATCGACGAGGATGTCAAGGCGGCTGCAATCGGCTGAACCGCCAGCGCAGAGATCTGTTCCGCAACGCCCCGGCCCTTGCCGGGGCGTTGTCGTATCTGTGTGCCGGGTGCTGAACGGACGGCAGGTTTCAGGGCGATAGTGCTGCAACGCAAAAAATCAATACGCAACTTTAGAACAAAATACTGCGACAATTCGCATAATAGTTGCGCTGCACCTGCATGGTAAGTAAAAGGCGCTGGGATAAGAGAGAGGATGCGATTCATGGCACATGACGGACAGGATATTGCGATGGCACGACCTATCATTCTGAGTGATCTTCTGACCCTCACCGGTGCAGCCCTTGCCCCCGCGGAAACGCTGCTGGAACGGGCCACCCAAGCGGTGCGCACCATGGTCACGCTCGATGGCCGCGTTTCGGGTGCCGCACTCGAGACCCATCAGACCGCCGCACATGGCCTGGCGTGGCTGGCCACTTATGTCGAAGCCCTGCGGCAGATGCAGATGTGGGCCAATCGCCTCACCGAGAAGGGTCAATTCGGCGAGATCGAAAGCCTTATCCACCAGATCGCGTTCGGAGAATACCTCAACCAGATCGCCGGCGGCATCCAGATGAATCAGGGCGAGATGGTCCGGCTTCAGGACATCGGTCTTGCGCCAGAGGATCTGATGCTGTTGTCAGATCAGGCCGCAACCCGTCTCATGCAGGCGGGCAATACGCAAGCTGCGCGCAGCCGTCTGGTGGCGTTGATGCAGGACCACGCCGCCGAGATCACTGTCGGGCGCACCGGGCTTGAGGACGAACTGGAAATGATCCGCTCGCAATTCCGGCGTTTTGCGATCGAAAAGGTCGAACCCTATGCCCATGACTGGCACCTCAAGGATGAACTCATCCCGATGGAGATCATCGAGGAATTGGCCGAAATGGGGGTCTTTGGCCTGACCATCCCGGAGGAATTCGGCGGCTTTGGCCTGAGCAAGGCCTCTATGGTTGTTGTCTCCGAAGAACTCAGCCGCGGCTATATCGGCGTGGGCTCCCTTGGCACGCGGTCCGAAATCGCCGCCGAACTGATCCTCTGCGGCGGCACAGAGGCGCAAAAGGAACATTGGCTGCCCAAACTCGCCAGCGCAGAAATCCTGCCAACGGCGGTCTTTACCGAACCCAACACCGGTTCCGATCTGGGCGCGCTGCGCACCCGAGCGGTCAGGGACGAGAACAGCGATTGGAAGGTGACGGGCAACAAGACCTGGATCACCCACGCCGCGCGCACCCATGTGATGACGCTTCTGGCGCGCACGGTGCCTGACACCACCGATCACCGTGGCCTCTCGATGTTTCTGGCCGAAAAGACACCCGGCACCGACGAGACCCCCTTCCCGACTCCGGGCATGACCGGCGGCGAGATAGAGGTGCTGGGCTACCGTGGCATGAAGGAATACGAACTCGGCTTCGACAATTTCCATGTGAAGGCCGAAAACCTGTTGGGCGGGGAAGAAGGAAAGGGCTTCAAGCAACTCATGGAGACCTTCGAATCCGCCCGCATCCAGACCGCCGCGCGCGCCGTGGGCGTCGCGCAATCGGCCCTTGATGTGGCGATGCGCTACGCCATCGACCGCAAGCAGTTCGGCAAGTCGCTGATCGCCTTCCCCCGCGTCTCGGGCAAACTCGCCATGATGGCGGTGGAGATCATGGTCGCCCGTCAGCTTACCTATTTCTCGGCTTGGGAAAAGGACCACGGTCGCCGCTGCGATCTAGAGGCCGGCATGGCCAAGCTTCTGGGGGCACGCGTCGCCTGGGCGGCGGCCGACAATGGCTTGCAGATTCATGGCGGCAATGGCTTTGCTCTGGAATACAAGATCAGCCGGATCCTGTGCGATGCGCGCATCCTCAACATCTTCGAGGGGGCGGCGGAAATTCAGGCGCAGGTCATTGCACGGCGGCTGCTCGATTGACAGCGGCGCGGGGATGAGCCTGCACTGGCTCCCCCCTCAATCCGGCAGAAAGATCTCGCCCGCCAGAAGGGCCCGCAACGTGCGCCACAAGAGGCCCACGATGATGATGCTGAGCAGCGCCAACAGCAGGCCCCCGATGCCGCGATGTGCCACCGATCCGACGGCTTCGGAATAGGCAAAGCTGGCAATCGTCACGCCCGCAATCGGAAAGCTGAGAGCCCAGAAGGCCAGCGAAAACCGCAGCTTGGCGAGCTGCGGCAGTTGCACCGCGACGATCAGCACAAAGAAGTAGGCGGTATTGAGCAGCCCCCTTGCAAAGGCATCCACGCCCACCAGTTGCTGCCAGGCCAGAAACCCAACCGAAGGAGGGGCAATCAGGATCACCAGAGACGGCTGCAACCGCTCAGACAGGGGATCGTGAAAAATCAGCCGGTTCATGACGAGCGTGAGCAGAACGATCCAGAAGATCAGCCCGACACTCGCGAAAAACCAGCTGATCTCGACGTAGCCAAGCGGCACGCCTGCGATCGCCACGATGACATTGCCGACCGCCGGGATGAACCAGGCCGGGGACAGATGTCCGTGCTGGAACGCGCGCGTGCCGATCCAGCCGCTGACCACCGCCAGCGTCAGGATCACCTGCATCGGCACGGCGACAAGCCACATCACATGCGCCAGGACCGGCGCGGTGGCCAGCATCACGACGGACATCAGCACCAGCGCAATCGAAATCGCGGGAAAGAAGGCAAGTTTGACCGGATGCCGCCATTCCTCTGCCACCGCACCCGGATGTCGGGCCGCCTTGGCCAGATAGGCAAGGCTTACCGCCCCGAACACCGTCATGGACAACACATGCGCCGCCGTTGAAAGACCATGCGTCAGTCCCAGAGATGCCTCTCCCGCCCGCAAGGCCAGCGTAAATCCGGCTAGTCCCATCACGACTGTAAAGAGTGTCACCGGCACATGACGCAGCCAGGCCTGATCGGTCGCAGCCATGTCTCAGGCTGCCGGCCCGACGGTCAGGTGCAGCGGTGTCAGACCGTCGATCTCGCCCAGCAGAACGTCGCCGGGCCTGACCGCGCCAACGCCCGCTGGCGTGCCGGTATAGATCAGATCCCCCGGTTGCAGGTGGTAGAACCGCGACAGATGCGCGATGATTTCGGGAACCGACCAGACCATGTCGGAGAGGGTCGCCGCCTGGGCCACCTGTCCGTTCAGCGTCAGCCGGATCGCCTGATCGCGGATCGCGCCAAACGTCGTCTTGGGCGTGAGCGCGGCGATGATCGCGGACTGTTCGAAATCCTTGCCCAGATCCCACGGCCGCCGCTTGTCCTTGGCCGCGGCCTGCAAATCCCGGCGCGTCAGATCAATGCCGCACGCATAGCCAAAGACCGCCTGCATCGCCTCAGCCGCGTCCACCCGAAACGCATCTGCGCCCAGGGCCACGACGAATTCCATCTCGTGATGACAGTCCTCGGTTTCCAGCGGATAGGCAATCGTGGCCCCGCTCAGGCAGATGTCATGCGCCGATTTGGTGAAATAGAACGGCGCCTCGCGATCCACCTCATTGCCCATCTCGGCGGCATGGGCGGCGTAATTCCGTCCGACGCAGAAAATGCGCCGCACGGGGTAGCCTCCAGACTGTCCCTGAATCGGCACCAGCGGTGCAGCGGGCACATGAAAAAACGGGTCCGTCATCACGATCTCCAGCGCAAGCATTTGAATTCGCGCCCGTTATGCGCGTCCGTCAGACCCTTGTCAAAGCCCGGTTCAGGCCACCCGGATCCCCTGCGACCAGACAGCGCGCAACGCCGGAGCGCCGCCTCGCACGGTAAAGCGGATAACATCGGCTCGCGCACCCACCTCCAGCACGCCGCGATCCGCAAGGCCCACGGCGCGTGCCGGATTGGCGGTGACAGTGGCCAGCCCCCGCGCCATGTCGTGCCAGCGCGCACCCAGGCGCACCGCCGCGAGCAGGAGCGCCGAGGGGACGTAATCCGACGACAGGATATCGAGATATCCCAGATCGGCCAGATCCCCCGCCGCGACATTGCCGGAATGAGATTCCCCCCGGATGAGGTTGGGCGCGCCCATGATCACGCTGATGCCCCGTGCATGACTGGCGCGCGCCGCCTCGACCGTGGTGGGAAATTCTGCAAGCCTTGTGCCATGGCCCGCCGACACCGCCACCTGCGCCTCGGTGGTGTCGTCATGGCTGGCCAGCACCGCGCCGTAACGTCCCGCATGGGCCACCGCCACCCTCTCATGCCGTGCCCCGTGCGCATCCCGCAACGCCCGAAGTTGCGCCACATGCTCTTGAAATTGCGCATCCGTCAGACCATGCTTGCCCTTCATGTAGTCTTCGAGCTTGCCGACATCGCGAAACTGCCGTTGACCCGGGGTGTGATCCATCAGACTGACAATCCCGACCCGATCCTCCGGACCGAACTCCTCCATTTCCTCTTCCAGCGTTTCAGAGCAGACCTCGGCGCGCAGATGCAGGAAATGGCTGATCTTGAGGACCGCCTCGGCGCGCAGACTGAGCAGCTCATCCGCCAGTTGCCGCGCATATTTCTCGTAGCGCCCTACCCCGGTCGGGATCGAGCCGACACGCATCGCGTCATAGACCGTGGTGATCCCGACGCCCGCCAGTTCAGCGTCATGCGCGAGGATCGCGGCTGTATGCGGCCAGTGCACCTTGGGGCGCGGCTGAATGTGGCGTTCCAGATTGTCGGTGTGCAACTCGATAAGACCCGGCGAGATGAAATCGCCGCCGCAATCCACGGCGCGGCCAGGCACGCCCGTGCCACTGCCGATGTCAACGATCCGGCCACCGCGCAACGTGATCGATCCCGGCCGCACCTCGTCCCGCAGGATCAGCATGGCATTGGCGAGGACCATATTTTCTGTCATGTCGGTATCACACTTTCCTGGCAGATCACGGCAAACCCACGAGACATTGCATGGCTTTCACCCGTTACGCTCTTTACGTCACGCCCGCGCCGGGACCTCTGGCCGATTTCGGCGCGGCCTGGCTTGGATGGGATCCTGCGAACGGTCGCAAGGTTGACCATCCCACCCTGACCGGCCTGCCCGCGCCCATCGCCGAGATTACCGAAGCGCCGCGCAGATACGGGTTGCACGCGACGATCAAGCCGCCCTTTCGGCTGGCCGAAGGACAGACCGAAGCGGCGCTGTGCGATGCCTTCGAACAGTTCTGCGCGACCACGCCTGCGGTCAAGCTCGACGGTCTCGTCATCGCCACCCTGGGCCGGTTTCTGGCCCTTGTCCCGGTCGGCGATCAAGCGGCGCTCACCGCGCTCGCCGCCCGAACCGTGCGCGCCTTCGATCCCTTCCGAGCGCCACTCAGCGATGCAGAACTGCTCCGTCGCCGCGGTCCGGGCCTGACCCCGGAACAGGATGCGCTCCTCGTTCAATGGGGCTATCCTTATGTGATGGATGCCTTTCGCTTTCACATCACACTGACCGGAAAACGACCGAGGGCAGAGCTCGCGGAGTTGCGCAACCGGCTGACGGACCAGCTGAGCCCCCTTCTGTCGCGCCCCTTCCACGTCGATGCGCTCTCGCTGATGGGAGAGGACGACGGCAAGCATTTTCATCTCATCCACCGTCACGCTCTCACTGCCTGAAGCGCCTTGATCGCCAGCTTGGCCAGACGCTGCGGTGCGGCAGCGGTATCGAGCGTGACAACCGGCCGAACTCCCTCGGGCAGCATCTGGTCCGTCCAGAGGAGCCGCTCGGCCAGTTCATTACCGCTCTCGCGCCCCCGCGCCGCCAGCCGCGCGGCCAGAACGTCAGCCGGCGCGGTCAGATTCAGCACCAAAAAGGGCTGAAACCGCGTTTGCGCCTCACTCAGCACGCTGCGCGACAGGTTCACCAGCAGATCGCGCCCCCCTGCCAGATCGAGACAAATCCCCACCGGCACCCCGTAGCTCAGACCATGCGCCCGCCACCAGAGCGCAAAGCCGCCGTCCTTGCGTCGCGCCTCGAATTCCGCCTCACTCACCGGCTCATGCGCTTCGCCATCGGGATCGGCTGGCCGCGTGATCACCCGGCGCACACGACACAGACCGGGGCGCGCGGCGATCATGGCGCGGATCAGCGTATCCTTGCCGACGCCAGAGGGACCGACCACCGCGATGAGCCGCCCGCGCGTCATGCCGCCCGTTCCGGGATGAAGGCCGTCACATCCACCTCGCGGTCACAGACCCGCGCTCGCGCCGCCGCGTCATGAAAGATGCCGAGGATCGCCACCCCGCGCGCCTTGGCCTCCTCGATCAGATCCAGCACCACCTCGCGATTGACCGCATCTAGGCTCGCGGCGGGCTCATCGAGCAGCAACGCCGGAAAGTCATGGACGAAGCCGCGCGCGATATTGACCCGCTGCTGTTCGCCGCCGGAGAAGGTCAAGGGGCTGAGCTGCCAGAGCCGTTCGGGGATATTGAGCCGGGCAAGCAGATCCTCTGCCCGGATCAGCGCCTCGGGCCGCGCCACGCCAAGCGCCAGCAGCGGCTCTGCCGCCACGTCGCGCGTCGGCACCCGTGGCACCACGCGCAGGAACTGGCTCACATAGCCCAGAACGTCGCGCCGCATCTGCATGATCTCGCGCGGCGCCGCGCGCGCGAGATCGACGCCTCCAACCATGATTCGCCCCGCGCCGGTCAGGTAGTTGCCATAAACCATCCGGATCAGCGTCGATTTACCCGCCCCGGAGGCCCCTGTCAGCGCCACGCATTCGCCGGGACCTACCCGCAATTTCGCTCTGGCCATCACTGGAATGACGGTGCCTCCTTGATTATAAAGGGTAAATTCCTTGCTTACATTTTCAATCTCGATCATCGCCTGCGCCTCACAACCAGCCGCGCCGTCGGAAGAACCACAGCGGCACCACCGCCGAGAGCACCATCAGTCCGATCGCCATCGGGTAGCCGTAGGTCCATTCCAGTTCGGGCATATTGACGAAGTTCATGCCGTAGCTCGACGCGACCAGCGTCGGGGGCAGGAACGCCACCGCCACCACCGAGAAGATCTTGATGATCGCGTTCTGGTCGATGTTGATCATCCCGAGCGTCGCATCGAGCAGCAGCGAGGTTTTCTGCTGCAGATAACTCGCATGTTCCGAGATCGTATGTGCGTCGCGGTAATGGGTCTTGAGCATCGCGCGGAGCGCCTTGGCCGAGCGCAGCTTGTCGAAGACCGGCACGAGAAACCCCAGCACACGCTCCAGCGTCATCAGGCTCTCGCGCAGCTGCATCACCCGGGTATCGGCCACCCCGATCTCGCGCAGCGCGGCGCGGTGATCCTCGGTGCTCAGCTTGGCGGGGCCGAAGACCCGGCGCGAGATGGCGTCGATCTCGCGCCCATTCTGCTCGGTGAGGTCGGCCAGCCGGTCGATGATTTCCTCCAGCAGCCCGACGAGGAGGGCCTCGGCGGTGGCGCAGCCAAGCGAGGATTTGCCGGCGCGGGCAGGAAAGGTTTCAAAGGGGCGCGGCACAGTATGGCGGATCGTCACAAGCTGCCCTTGCCGCAGGATGAAGGTCACGGGGCCAACCAGCATCTCCTCGGTGCCGGTGCGCGAGGGCAAAAGCGCCGTCATCACCGGAATGCCGTCCTCGAGATAGAGCCGCGAGGATTGCTCGATCTCCTCCTGATCGGCCTTGGTCGGCAGGTCGAATCCGAGACGGGCGGACATGAGCGCCAGTTCCTCGCCATCGGGGCGGAACATGTCGATCCAGATCGGCTCTGCCTCCGACCCGTCCTCCTGCGGCCGTACACCCTCGCCTTCGCGCATATAGGCGGTGATCATGATGGCACTCCTTCCAGCATCCTCGCCCCGCCTCTATACCCGAAGAACCGAACTGACCAAGAGCTGTGTATATCCGTGCTGCGGATCGTCGAGCACCTGATCGGTCAGCCCCGCCTCGACCACCCGGCCGTCCTTCATCACCATCAGCCGATCCGCGAGCAACCGCACCACCGCGAGGTCATGCGTGACGATGATCGCCGAGAGCCCCAACTCGCGCACCAGCCCCCTGAGCAGATCGAGAAGCCGCGCCTGAACGCTCACGTCAAGGCCTCCGGTCGGCTCGTCCATGAAGACCAGCCGCGGCCCGGTCACGAGGTTTCGCGCGATCTGGAGCCGCTGCTGCATCCCGCCCGAAAAGGCGGCAGGGCGATCGTCGATACGATCCGCCGCGATCTCGACCCGGCCCAGCCAATCGACCGCCTGCGCCCTGATCTCCCCGTAATGCCGCGCCC
>PFEY01000089.1:26390-26625 GCA_002783205.1 Rhodobacteraceae bacterium CG17_big_fil_post_rev_8_21_14_2_50_63_15
ACATTGCCCCCCGCCGAGACCGCCATGCGCAACCCGTCGCGCGGATTCTGATGCACGAAGGCCCAGTCGGTGCGCATCAGCATCCGCCGCTCCGGCTCGGACATCGCCCTCGTGTCCACCGGCCCGCGGTCGCGCGTGTCAAAGATCACCGCGCCCCGGTCGGGCACCATCTGCCCGGCCAGACAGGAGAGCAGCGTGGTCTTGCCCGATCCGCTCTCGCCCACGATCCCCATCA
>PFEY01000038.1 GCA_002783205.1 Rhodobacteraceae bacterium CG17_big_fil_post_rev_8_21_14_2_50_63_15
TCAGAGTCACCTAATCAAGCCTGAATTGGCCTGAAACTGGTTTTTGCAAAGACCGCCGAGAACAGGTGGACCAACACGGGAGACGACCATGAAATTCAGATTCACGCGCAGAACCTTCCTCAAATCCTCCGCCGTGGCCGCAGCCAGCGCCGGATTGCCCCGCCTTGCCATGGCCGAGGGAAGCCCGATCAAGATCGGTTTTCTGGCGCCGCTGACCGGGCCGGTGGCGGCCTGGGGCAAGCCGGGCCTCGACGGCTGTCTGATCTGGGCCGAGCGGGTCAACGCCGCGGGCGGCATCACGCTGTCCGATGGCGCCCATCCGGTCGAGTTCGTGGCCTATGACGAAGAATACGATCCGGCCAAGGCGCGCACCGGGGCGACCAAGCTCATCCGCGAGGATGGCGTGAGTTTCATCATGATGTTGGGCGGCGATCCCTGGCCGGGGGTGCAGCCGGTGGCGGACAAGACCGGGATGCTGTTCTCGACCTTGCTGCCGTCGGATCTGTCGCCTGATACCACCACGCTCATCGCGCCTGCCGAGGTGCATCCGATCTACAACGTGACCGGTGTCGAATGGCTGGCCGAGACCCGGCCGGAGCTCAAGACGGCGGTGATCTGCGCGCAGGACGATGCCTTGGGCCTGCCGTCGATCGCGACCTATCTGGCCGCATTCGAAGCGGCCGGGATCGAGATGCAGGACGAACCGCTGCTCTTTGATCCGGCGACCACCGATTTCGCGCCCGTGGTCACGCGGCTGATCTCGAAAAGCCCCGATATCGTTTGTCTCGACACCTGCTATTCGGATTACGTCCACCCGATCTGTGAACAGCTCTTTCAGCAGGGCTACAAGGGGCAGATCATTTCCTGCACGGCGGATTTCTACGACCAGATCATCGCCAAGACATCGAAGGAATTCATGGAGGGCTTTGTCTTCCAGTTCCCGGATTTCGACGATCCGGCGCTGAACGCGGAGCAGATCAACTTTCCCGATCCCAACGGCTTTTATGCCGAGTTCAACAAGCGGCATCCGGGGCAATGGGGCGCGGTGAGCTGGGAATATGCCGCGATCATGGATCTGTGGAAGGCCGCCGCAGAAAAGGCTGGCTCGGCCGAGCCGGATGCGGTCGCCGCGGCGATGAAGGCGGATGGCACTGGCAAACACGCCTTTGGCGCGGCGAACTGGTGGGGGACCGAGCTCTTTGGGATCGACAACGCACTGGTCGGTGACTGGCCGGTGGTGGTGATCGAGGATGGCAAGGCGCGGATCAAGGGCTTCAAGTCGATCCCTGCCTGGTATGACAAGCATGGCGATCTGCTGATCAAGCACATGGAAGCCTATGGCCAGATGTGGAATCAGCGCGGCTGACACGGGAACCCTTCAGCCCAAGTTGTTGAAAGACCAAGACCATGCTGGACCTTCTGGCGCAAACCGGCCTCAATGCCGTTTATGCCGCAAGCTACATTTCCCTGATCGCCGTCGGCCTCGTGCTGATCTTTGGCGTGATGGGGGTGATCAACTTTGCCCATGGCGAGTTGTTCATGGTGGGGGCCTACACCGTCGTGGCCCTTTATGCCGACCGACACCTGCCCTTTCTCGTTGCGGTGGCGGCGGGGCTCGTGTTCGTGGGTCTGCTTGGCCTTGTGATGGAGCGCGCGCTCTTTCGCCCGCTCAGGGACAATCCCCTGGGCGGGCTTGTCGCCTCGATCGGGTTCCTGATGATCCTTCAGGCGGTGGCAGTCCTTGGGTTCGGGGTGCGCATGGTGCATGTGCCGCCCGTCACGCAGGAGGTGATCGTCTTTTCCGACAGGATCCGCCTGCCGGTGGCGCGGCTCTATGTGATCGTCGCGGCGGTCGTGCTGCTCTCGGGGCTGTGGTTTTTTCTCAAGCGCACCCGCTTCGGCTGGGCGCTGCGCGCCTCGGCGCAGGATCCCGAGGCGGCGGCGCTTCAGGGGATCTCGATCAACCAGACGGCGCGGATCGCGATGTTCATCGGCGCGGCGCTGGCGGGCGTGGCCGGCGCGCTGACCGCGCCGCTGGTGTCGATCAACCCGCATATGGGCCATTCGGTGATCGTGACCGCCTTCATCGTGATCATAGTGGGCGGCGTCGGGTCGCTCGAAGGGGCGGTGATCGCCTCGGTGGTCTATGCCTTTGTCCACACCTTCGTGACGACGCTCTATGACGGGGTGATCGCGGATATCGTCGGCCTGTCCTTGATGCTTCTGGTGCTCATCATCAAGCCGACCGGGCTCTTTGGGAGTGCGGACCGTGCGTAAGCTGCTCCTCTGGACAGGGGTCCTCGCGGGGCTTATCGCGTTGCCCCATGCGCTCAGCTTTTCTCAGCAGGAAATCCTGGTCTTTCTGGTCATCAACGTGCTTCTGGTCGCGTCCTACCGATTGCTGACGCTCACCGGCGAATGGTCGCTTGCGCATGTGGTGATCATGGGGGTGGGGGCCTATGCCTCGGCGCTCCTGAGCAAGACTCTCGGGGTCTACGTGCCGCTTGCGATCCTGCTTGGCGGCGTGACAGCGGCGCTGGTCGCGGTGTTGCTCAGCTTTCCGCTGTTCCGGATGAAGGGCTTTTACTTCCTGATCGGCAGTTTCGCGGCGGGAGAGATCATTCGCCTGCTGTGGAAGCGGTTCCGAGATCCCTTCGGCGGGGCCAAGGGGATCAAGGGAATCGAGCCGATGCCGGATTTCAGCATCGGGATCTACGATTTCGATTTCTTCGAGCCGATCAGCTATTATTATCTTGCCGGGGCGGTGGTGGCGGTCTGCCTCTGGATCCTCTGGCGGATCGAGCGCAGCCCGGTTGGACTCACCTTTCACGCGGTGCACTGGCAGGACAAGCTGGCCGAGGCGTCGGGGGTCAACCTTCGCGCTTACCGCACCCTTGCCTTTGCCATTGCGAGCGGATTTGCCGGACTGAGCGGCGGCTTGCTCGCGCATTATGTTGGCACGATCAATCCGAACAGTTTCGATGTAGAGGTGATGGTCTTTGTGCTGACCTGGGCGATCGTTGGCGGCACCTCGACCTTCTACGGACCAATCCTGGGCTGTGTCGTTCTCACCATCCTCAACGAGATTGTCCTGCGTGAACTGGGCTTCGAGCAGATGCGGCCGTTCATCTATGGTGCAATCATGATCCTTTCGATCCTGTTTCTGCCGAACGGTCTGGAAAGCCTGATTCAGAAACTGACACGCCGCGCGCCGGCCAAGGCGTCGAAAGAGAAGGTCGCGGAATGAACAAGCTTCTGCAAATCGAGGATCTGACCATGCGCTTTGGCGGGCTCATGGCGGTGGAAGCTCTGAGCTTTGTCGTCGAGCATGGCGAGATCCACGGGCTGATCGGGCCGAACGGCGCGGGCAAGACCACCACCTTCAACATGATCTCGGGGTTCTACAAGCCGACGAGCGGCAAGGTTCTGTTGCGCGGCGAGGATATCTCTGGTCTCAAGACGCATGAGGTGGCGCGGCGCGGTGTGGTGCGGACCTTTCAGCATTCGACGCTCTTTGCCGAATTGACGGTGCTGGAAAACGCCCTTGTCGGCACGCATATGCCGTTTCGGCCCAACATTTTCGCGGCGATCATCGGTTGGGACAAGGAGGACAGGATCGGTGCCGAGGCGCGGGCGCGCGAGGCGCTGGAATTCTTTGGGCTTGAGCATCTCGCACAGGAACGCGCCGGGGATCTGTCGCATGGTCATCAGCGCGCGCTCGGCATGGCGGTGGCCTATGCGTCGCATCCCGATGTGATCCTGCTCGACGAGCCCTTTACCGGCATGAACCCCGAGGAAACCCGGCGGATGATGGGGCTGATGCGGGCGCTGCGCGACAGCGGCATAACCCTGCTTCTGGTCGAGCATGACATGCAGGCGATCATGGGCCTGTGCGATACCATCACCTGCATGAGCTTTGGCAAGTTTCTGGCCGAAGGCAGCCCGACGGAGATCCGCAATCATCCGGCGGTGATCGAGGCCTATCTGGGAGGCGCGCGCCATGTTGCTTGAGGCCGAGCGCATCTGCGTGTCCTATGGCAAGGTCTCGGCAATCCGCGACATCACGATCCGCGTGCCCGAGGGCAAGATCGTCACCATCATCGGCGGCAATGGCGCGGGCAAGACCACCACCTTGCGGGCCTTCTCGGGGCTGGTGCCGCTGCGATCGGGCGAGATCCGGTTTCTGGGCAAGCGCATCGACGGGATGTCCGCGGACAAGATCGTCGCGCATGGCATCGCCCATGTGCCGGAGGGGCGGCGGATCTTTCCCAACATGACGGTCGAGGAGAACCTGCGCACCGGCGCGTTCCTGCGGCGCGATCATGCGGCCGTCGAAAAGGATCTGGCCGATGTCTTTGCCCGCTTTCCGAGGCTCAAGGAACGGCGTGGGCAGCGGGCGCAAACGATGTCGGGCGGTGAACAGCAGATGCTGGCGATCGGGCGGGCGTTGATGTCGGATCCGCGCGTGTTGCTGATGGACGAACCGTCGATGGGTCTCGCGCCGGTGATCGTCGAGGAGATCGCGCAGATCATCGAGGAAATCAACGCGCGTGGCCTGTCGGTCGTGCTGGTCGAGCAAAACGCCGAACTGGCGCTTGAGCTGGCAGATATGGCCTATGTGCTGGAAACCGGAAACATGGCTCTGGAGGGGCCTGCGCATGAGCTTCATGACAACGAACATGTTCGCGCCGCGTATCTGGGGCTTTGATGCAGGCGACGGCGAGATGCGGATCGCCCGCGCGGCGGGCTGGTCGCGCGCCGATCTGGTCTGGGAGCGTCTCACCGAAGCGGCGCTTGGCGATTGGGAAGCCGGACGCCACGCCCGGGCGCTAAGCGGGTTCCGTCAGGCGCATCTGGTGGCACGGGTCGCCTTTGCCGCAACGGATCTGCGGCGCGCGACGTCGCATGCCAATCTTGCCATTGTGGCCGCTGCGCAGGGCCGGACCGCACGGGCCGAGCGGCATCAGCGCGCCGCACTCACGATCTGGCGTGGCGCGCAGGAGCGGATTGCGGCGATGGAGATCCGCCCGCGTGCGCGCAGTTCGCTGTTTCATCTGCGCATGGAGGCGCTGCACCGCGACACCTATCACGACAACCTGCGCCTGCGGATCGGTCGCATCGCCGAAGAGACCCAAGAGACCCTGCGCACACTCACCGCGCCGAACGGGGCCGGGCATCGCCATGCCGCGCGCTGGCGCGGCGAAAAGCCGAGTGTGCATGATGGGACGCGGCAGCTTCTCGGCGCCTGTCTTTTGATCATCGACCGCGCCTGACCGGGGCAATTGCGTCATGTTCCGGCGCTTGCGCGGGGCAGGCGCGGCGCAGCTCTGGATCTGGCAGTCGCGACAGTCCTGAAACTCGTTTTATTACAGCGTTTTAGAGTGGTCTGGTGTCGCTGCTGACCCAAGTTCGGAAAATTCACCGCTTGTCGTTTTCCCGATCACCGCTGTCCGATTTCGACAGGGCCGGGGATGGGTGAATTTGGGATAATCTCCTGCAAAGGAGATGTTCGCCATGCGCTATTCGGGATTCAAGGTGATCAAGGAGGCCCTGACCGGCCATCGGGGATGGAAACCGGCCTGGCGCGATCCTGCGCCGCAATCGGAGTATGACGTCATCATCATCGGCGGCGGCGGGCATGGACTGGCCACCGCCTATTACCTTGCCAAGGAATTCGGCGGCAAACGGATCGCGGTGCTGGAAAAGGGCTGGATCGGTGGCGGCAATGTGGGGCGCAACACCACCATCATCCGCTCGAATTACCTGCTTGATGGAAATGAACCGTTCTATGAATTCTCGCTCAAGCTCTGGGAAGGGCTGGAGCAGGATTTCAACTATAACGCCATGGTCAGCCAGCGCGGCATCTTGAACCTCATCCACACCGATGCGCAGCGCGATGCCTTCACCCGGCGCGGCAATGCGATGATCCTGAATGGCGCGGATGCCGAACTGCTCAGCGTCGAGCAGATCCGCAAGCGCTATCCGTTCCTCAACTTCAACGATGCGCGGTT
>PFEY01000074.1 GCA_002783205.1 Rhodobacteraceae bacterium CG17_big_fil_post_rev_8_21_14_2_50_63_15
ATTTCCTGCTGACCGCGCAGGCCTTGGCGCGGGGCGATGCCGCCTATGTCGGGATGATCGGATCGGCCACGAAGCGCGGGCGCTTTCGCGCGTGGTGCCGCAATCACTGTGACGGACAGCCGACCGATGCGCTCGTCTGCCCGATCGGGGCGAGCGCAAGCCGTGACAAGCGTCCGGAGGTGATTGCGGCCTTTGTCGCCGCCGAGGTGGTGGCGGCCCTGACCTGTGACGTGCATCAGACCACCCCGGTCCCGTTCATGACCGCGTAAAGACCACCCCGCCCGATCCGGTACCGGAGGAGAGACCGCCCGGGCGGCCCTGCAACACATGGAGGAGGCCTGCACATGCAGGAAAGATCATACAGCTACAAACTGTTCGCGCGGAATGATTTCAGCGCGTTCTGGGCCCTGTTCACAGACAACCTGATCAATCTGATCGTGCTGTCGGGCGTCTGCCAGTTCGTGTTCCAGATGCCCGCGGAAATCGTGTTCGGGCGCATCGTGCCCGGTGCTGCGGTGGCGATCCTTGCCGGGATCGTCGTCTATGCCTGGCTGGCCAGGCATGTGGCCGAACGGCAGGGCCATGACGTGACGGCGATGCCCTACGGCATCTCGACGCCGGTCATGTTCGTCTATCTCTTTGGCGTGATCGGTCCGATCTACTGGTCCACGCAGGATGCCCTGCTGGCCTGGCAGGTCGGGATCGGGGCGGGGTTCATGGGTGGCATCGTGGCCGGTCTCGGCGCGATCATCGGTCCGTTTCTCAAGCGCGTGACGCCGCGTGCCGGAATGCTGGGCACCCTGTGCGGGATCGCGCTCGTCTTTATCGGTGTCGTGCCGCTTGCCACGATTTTCGAGAACCCGTTCATCGGCTTTGCCTCGATGATCATCATTCTCTGGGGGCTGGTCGGCCGCTTCCGGCTGCCGTTCAATGTTCCCGCCGGTCTCCTGGCGCTGGTCGTGGGAACGGTCGTGGCCTTTGCCATCGGCGAGGCCTCGATCAGCTTCGAGGGGGTCGGGTTCTACCCGCCGCTGCCTTACCTTGGCGATCTCGTTGCGGGGATCCAGCATCTCTTTGCCAATCCCGAACTGTTTCTGGTGCTGGTGCCGGTGCAGATCTACAATTTCATCGAAACCATGAACAATGTCGAAAGCGCCGAGGCGGCGGGGGATCACTATCCGGTCGCGCTCTGTCAGGTGACCGATGGCGTCGGCACGATGATCGGCGCGGTTTTCGGCTCGCCCTTTCCGACCACGGCCTATATCGGTCATCCCGCCTACAAGCGGATGGGGGCCCATGCAGGCTATGTGATCGGGGTCGGGATCGTCATTCCGCTCGCGGCCTTCCTGGGCTTGCTGGCCTTTCTCAACAACCTCATTCCGGTGGCTGCCGCCGCACCGGTCCTGGTCTTTGTCGCGCTCAGCCTCATCACCAACACCGCGCATGCGGTCAAGACCGAGCATATGGCCGCCGTCACGATTGCGATGATGCCGCATGTCTCGAATTTCCTGATGGTGAAATGGGGCTCGCTCATGGGCGCGCTTGGGGCGTCGGGGGTCGCGGGATTGCCGCAGCTCGGCGATCCGGCCCTGACCGCGGCCCTGCTCCAGCAAGGCGCCCATTTCGAGGGTCATCTGGCGCTCAGTCAGGGCGCGATCCTGACCGGGCTGATCTGGGGCGCCATCGTGGCCAGCATCATCGACGGAAGGTTTCGCAATGCCGGCGGATTTGCCTTCGCCGCCGCCGTGATGTCCCTTGTCGGCATCATCCACTCAGCCAGTCTGCAGTGGCCCACCTTCGATGGCATCAGCATGGGATATCTGATCTCTGCCGCGTTCCTGTTCATTTATCCGGCGTTCCACAAGGCGGGCAGTCTGGTGAGCAGCGATTTCCCGGTCGATGACATGGTGCCAGGTGAGACACGCTGAGGCGATCGACACATGACCGGGGGCGCGGTGCCGCCCCCGATCTCCATCATCGGAGAGTGAGGAATGACATCGAAACACCTACTGCTGCGCGGCCGCCTTCTGTCGTTCACCGCCGAAC
Organism: Rhodobacteraceae bacterium CG17_big_fil_post_rev_8_21_14_2_50_63_15; assembly: GCA_002783205.1. Classification (GTDB taxonomy): domain Bacteria; phylum Pseudomonadota; class Alphaproteobacteria; order Rhodobacterales; family Rhodobacteraceae; genus Roseovarius. The sequence goes on from PFEY01000074.1 coordinate 2,047, forward strand.
CCGAAGGGCCGGAGGATCGCGATTCCTATGTCTATGTCGAGGACGGCGCGCTTCTCTTGGCCGATGGCCGGATCCTGGCCGCGGGCGGGTTCGACGAGGTGAGGATGCGGGCACCCGAGGCCGAAGTGATCGACCATCGGCCGCATCTCATGATGGCCGGCTTCATCGACACGCATATCCACTTTCCACAGGTTCAGGTCATCGCGTCCTGGGGCGCGCAGCTTCTGGATTGGCTCAACACCTATACATTTCCCGAAGAGACCCGATTTGCCGACGCCTCTCACGCCGCGCGGATGGCAGAGCGGTTCCTGGATCAGATGATTGCGCATGGCACGACCACGGCGGTCGCCTATTGCTCTGTCCACAAGGCCTCGGCAGAGGCCTATTTCACAGCCGCCGCCAGGCGTGGGATGCGGATGATCGGCGGCAAGGTGCTGATGGATCGCAACGCACCCGAGGGGCTGCGCGATACCCCGCAGAGCGGCTATGACGACAGCAAGGCGCTGATTGCAGAGTGGCACGGCAAGGGCCGCGCGCTCTATGCGATCAGCCCGCGGTTCGCGATCACCTCGACCCCCGCACAGCTGGAGATGGCAGGCGCCTTGGTGGCCGAGCATCCCGATTGCTACATGCAGACGCATCTATCTGAAAACCATGATGAAATCGCCTATACCGCGCGGCTCTATCCCGACGCGCCAGATTACCTTGGGGTGTATGAGCGCTATGGCCTTCTGACCCCCAAGGCGCTCCTGGGGCATGCGCTCCATCTTGGGCCGCGCGAGATCGGTGTGCTGCGCGAGAGTGGGGCGAAGCCGGTCTTTTGTCCCACCTCGAACCTCTTTCTTGGTAGCGGGCTTTTCGACGACGCGGGCCTGCGCGGACAGGGGATCACAAATGCAATCGCGACCGATGTGGGCGGCGGAACCAGCTATTCGATGCTGCAAACCCTCGCCGAGGGCTACAAGATCCTTCAACTCCGGGGCCAGAGACTGCATCCGCTGCGCGCCTTTCACTGGATCACGCGGGGCAATGCCGTAGCGCTCGGGCTTGCGGATCGCATCGGCACGCTCGAGGCGGGGACAGAGGCTGACATCGTGGTTCTGAACGCCCACGCAACCGATGCGATGGCGCTCAGGATGGAGCGGGCGGAAACCCTGTCAGAGGAGCTTTTCGTGCTTCAGATGATGGGCGACGACCGCGCCATCGCCGAGGTCTATGTCGCCGGATGCGCTCAGAAATCCGGCACGGTCTCGATTCTGTAGGGCGTGTCGAACCAATGCTCCTCAAGATTGTCGCCCGCGCCGATTCGATCGACCACGGCGAATCGGCCGGGCGCTCCGATGGGGGCCAGAACCCCGTGCCAGACCCCGCGCAGAAGGTTGATGCTCTGCTCCGGTGCGGTGACAAAAGCCTTGAGGTTCACCGGCACGCCCGCCGCGTCATCGGCAACCACGACGAGAAACCGCACCGGGCTGAGCGGCAGGAAGGCCTGGCTGCCCTTGGGGTGACGTTCCACCATGTCGATCCCATGCGGCAGGTGCCGGGCCTGGGCATCAAAGAGGCTGATCCCGGCACGGCCATCCGCGAAATCAAGACGCGCTAGATCATGATAGCGCCCGCAGAGGCCCTGATTGATCATCTTCGTCGGCGCGCCCTGCGCCGCGATCACGTCGCCATAGGGCGCGAAGGCCTCGGCGGTGAGGGGTGCGACCGTCAGGCTCCTCTCGGTCATGACAGCATGTCCCTCAGGCGCAATTCGGCGATGCGCTCGACCTGACGGCAGGCCTCGCTGAATTCGGTTTCCGTCTCATGGCCAAGGCGGCGCACGAAGGCGGCGCGGATCTGCGCCTTGTCATGGTCGCGCACCGCGATGATGAAGGGAAAGCCATGTTTTGCCATATAGTCGGCGTTCAGGCGGTGCAGGTCCGCGCGCTCGGCGTCGCTCAGCAGGTCGAGCCCGGCCCCCGCCTGTTCGGCCGTGCTCTCGGCTGTCAGCTTGCCGGCGGTGGCCAGCTTGCCGGCAAGATCGGGATGAGCTCGCAGAACGCCCAGCCGTTCGCCGCGCGAGGCCGAGCGGAACACGCGGCAGAGCGCGCTGTGCACACCCGTCGCGCCATCATGGGCGGGGCCGAGTTCGAGATCATGGGCGCGTTCCGCGATCCATGGCGAATGTTCAAAGACGCCGCCGAACCGCGCGACAAAGCGCGCGCGATCCATCTCGCTGGGGCGTTCGCGGGGCGGGCAGGGATGCGTGGCGGCCCAGTGCCGGGCGATGTCGATGCGCCGCGCCAGCCAGACCCCCTCCTGCGCCTGAACGTGTGCGATGAACCGTCTGAGCCCCGCGATCTTGCCCGGCCGCCCGATGAGCCGACAATGCAGGCCGATGGTCATCATCTTCGCCGCGCCTGCCACGCCCTCGGCATAGAGCGTGTCAAAGGCATCGGTAAGATAGGATTCGAAATCGGCCCCCGTCACCCAACCGGGGGTCGCGGCAAAGCGCATGTCGTTGGCTTCGAGCGTATAGGGGATCATCAGCTGGTCGCGTCCGCCGATCCTGCGCCAATAGGGCAGGTCATCATCGTAGCAATCCGAGATGTAATCGAACCCGCTTTCTTCAGCGACAAGGCGCACGGTGTTGACGCTGCACCGGCCGGTATACCAGCCGCGGGGACGCTCGCCCACGACCTCGGCATGCAGGCGGATGGCCTCTGCGATGGATGCGCGTTCCTCGGCCTCCGGCATGTCCTTGTGCTCGATCCATTTCAGCCCGTGGCAGGCGATTTCCCAGCCCGCGGCCTGCATCGCGGCCAGCTGTTCCGGGCTGCGGGCAAGCGCCGTTGTCACCCCGTAGACGGTGAGGGGTATTCCCGCCCCGGTGAACAGGCGGTGCAGCCGCCAGAACCCGGCCCGCGCGCCGTAGTCGTAGACCGACTCCATGTTCCAGTGCCGCTGACCCGGCCAGGGGGCAGCGCCGGGAATATCCGACAGGAACGCCTCGGAGGCGGCATCGCCGTGCAGGACGCAATTCTCGCCGCCTTCCTCGTAGTTCAGTACGAATTGCAGGGCGATGCGGGCGCCGCCGGGCCAGTGCGGATCCGGGGTCTGCGCGCCGTAGCCGCGCGGGTCGCGGGGGTATCGTTTCATGACGGACCTCGCCAAATGTGACCTTCAAGACCACGTCGCCCGGCGCGGGCAGCGGATCTTGCCTTTAGATCAAGATTTCATTTGTTTATAAAAGAAATCAATTCGGGTGACTTTAAGAAATTCAAAGAAAGACTTGTTTGCGTGTCCTCTATTTTCACGCGTGGTAAAACCGGGCATGAACAAAGTAGGGCCGAGAGCCTGCCGCAATCGTTTCAAAGGATTCTCCCCGTGACCGGTTACCTGACCACCCATGTTCTGGACACCGCCAGGGGATGCCCGGCCAAGGGTCTGAAGATAGACCTTTACCGGCTCGACGGTCTGGAGCGCCTGCATCTGGGCACGCATGTGACCAATGACGACGGGCGCACCGACGCGCCAATCCTGCCGAAAGAGGCGTTTCGGGCAGGAATTTACGAACTCATGTTTCACGTCGGACCTTATCTGGATGCAACGGGAGCAGGGCCGGAAAGCCCGCGCTTTCTCGACATCGTGCCCCTGCGGTTCGGCATGTCCGCTGCCAGCCATTACCATGTGCCGCTCCTGCTGTCGCCCTTCGGCTACTCGACATATCGCGGTAGTTGAGGCGAATGCCGGCGTCGGCGATCATTCCGCCTGGCGTGGCAGTGATGCCTTGATATGATCGGTCATGAAGTCGATCAGAAGTCTGGCCTTTGGATCCTGACGACGCCTGTGCGCGTAAAGACAGGCCATCTGGATCGGCACCGGCTGTTCGGACTCCAGAACCCGGACCAATTGTCCACGCTGCAAATATTCGTGGACTTCAAAGATCGGTTTGAGCACGATCCCATGCCCTTGCAACGCCCATTGCGTCAGCACGTCACCGTGATCGGATTCGAACGGGCCAGAGACAGTAATGCGCTTGACCCCTTCGGGCGTTCTCAAGGGCCACTGAAACTCTGGTGCGCCGGCGTAGCGCAGGTTCAGACAATCGTGCGCGCCACTCGCGAGGTCGGCACTTGACGCGGGCATCCCTTTGCGCGCGATGTACTCTGGTGCGGCGCACAGGACGCGGTCGCAATCGGCTATCTTGCGGATGCGAAGTGATGAATCTTCGGGCACTCCCAGAAAGAACATCGCATTCAATCCCTCCGCGGCGAGGTCGAGTTTACGATCCGACAGGCGCAGCCGGATGGTGATCAGGGGATAGAGCGCGTGAAAGGCAGGGATTGCTCCGGCAATCAGGCGCTGTCCCAATCCGAGTGGCGCGGCAATATGGAGAGTGCCGCGCGGACTGTGCGTGACATTGGAGACATCCGCCTCAGCGTTTTCCATGGCCTCCAAAATCTTGCAAGCACCGCGATAAAACAGTGTGCCTTGTTCAGTGGGGTTGAGCATGCGCGTCGTGCGCTGGAACAACCTGACATTGAGATGTTCTTCGAGGGAAGCAATCCTCGCCGAGGCGACAGCCGCCGAGATGCGCTGATCACGCGCAGCGGCGGACATGTTGCCTAGTTCATAAACTCGGATGAAAGTCTTTAAATTCTCCAGATAGGCCATGTCTCGAGATTATTCGTTTTTAGTTGAAGCAGCTAGGTTTCTTTTCTCAATTCCTTACAATCACGGAAAGTGAGAAAAGGGTCATCAGACCATCGAACGGAGACCAAAATGCACGACCTTGCAATCATGTGGGACTGGGCGGCCTTTGCGGTGCGATGGCTGCATGTCGTCACCGCGATCGCCTGGATCGGTTCATCCTTTTACTTTGTCGCGCTCGATCTGGGTCTGCAGAAAGCCCCGCATTTGCCACCCGGAGCCCATGGTGAGGAGTGGCAGGTGCATGGTGGCGGCTTCTATCACATCCAGAAATACCTTGTTGCGCCCGAGAACATGCCCGACCGCCTGATATGGTTCAAATGGGAGAGTTACGCCACTTGGCTGTCAGGGGCGGCGCTTCTGATGATCGTCTACTGGGTCGGGGGTGAACTCTACCTGATCGACGCAGGCAAGGCCGACCTTGAACTCTGGCAGGGGATCGTGATCTCTGCGGCATCTCTTTGCATCGGCTGGCTGATCTATGATCGGCTGTGCAAATCCGGCCTCGGGGCGTGGCCCACCATGCTGATGCTGTTGCTCTTCGTCCTGCTGGTGGCGATGGGGTGGGGCTATAACCAGATCTTCACCGGGCGCGCAACGATGCTGCATCTGGGAGCCTTCACGGCCACGATCATGACGGCGAATGTGTTCTTCATCATCATACCCAATCAACGCATCGTTGTCGCCGATCTTCAGGCCGGTCGGGTGCCGGATGCAAAATATGGCCGGATCGCCAAGTTACGTTCGACCCATAACAACTATCTCACGCTGCCGGTGGTTTTCCTGATGCTGTCGAACCACTACCCGCTGGCCTTTGCGACCGAATACAACTGGATCATCGCCGCGCTGATCTTTCTCATGGGGGTCACGATCCGGCATTTCTTCAATACCATGCATGCGGGGGGTGGCCTGCCCTGGTGGACTTGGGCGGTCACGGCGCTTCTGTTCCTTGGCATCATGTGGCTGTCAACGACCGCGATGATGCGTGACAGTCCTGAAACATCGGACTCAACACCGCTGACCGCATCCCAACAGGTCTTTGCGCAGGCCGAGGGGTTTCAGGATGTCGCCAGTATCGTGCCCGGCCGCTGCGCGATGTGCCATGCCCGCGAACCGTTCTTCGAGGGCATCCGATGGGCCCCGAAGAACATCCTTCTGGAGACCGAGGCCGACATTGCCCGCGCCGCACGCCAGATCTACCTGCACGCTGGTGTGAGCCGTGCCATGCCGCCGGCCAATGTCAGTTTCATGGAGGATCCGGAGCGTGCCGTGATCGTGGCGTGGTATCACGGAGCAACCAGATAGGGTCAGAGCAATTCGCGCCCGTTGGCGTGACAGTCTATCTCGTCTCTCTGGACAGAGGGGCATGGCAGGGGCAGGTCACGAGGTGGTCGTTCACCATGCCTGCGGCCTGCATGAAGGCATAGACGATGGTCGGGCCGCAGAATTTGAAGCCTCGCTTCTTCAAATTCTTTGAAAGTTTTAGGGAAAGATCGGTCTGGACCGGCACCTCGGCGAGGCTCTGCCAGCGGTTCTGAATCGGGCGGTCATCGAGGTGCCCCCAGAGATAGGGGGCAAAGCCAATTTCGGCCTCAATGGTCTGCCATGCCCGTGCGTTGATGATCGTCGCTTCGATCTTTCCACGATGACGGATGATGCCCGGGTCACACAGCAGGCGGGCGACGTCATTCTCCTCCCAACGGGCAATCATATAAGGGTCAAACCCTTGAAATGCTTTGCGAAAATCATCCCGCTTGCGCAGGATGGTAATCCAGTTCAGCCCGGCCTGAAACCCCTCTAGGACAAGCATTTCCCAAAGCCTGCGGCTGTCATGTTCCGGCACCCCCCATTCGGTATCGTGGTAGGCCTCGTAAAGTGCATTCGACCCGACCCACCCACATCTTTCCATCAGTGTTCTTCCCGTCCAAATTCGATGCCGCAAATATGTTTTAAATCATACATTTAAGCAATCCTTAAGAGAGTTGATCCAGCCTGAGGTCTCGCCAGCCTGGAGGTGCACATGAGGCAGAATCGCAAATTGGCCCATATCCCGGCTGGGCAGGACAATCCGCTATCCGTCGCCGTCTCGATTCGGGATCGGTCGGTGATCGACATGGTAAAGCAGGCAGTGCACCACAAGCAGGTCATGCTCGCCTATCAGGCCGTCGTGCCAGCCGGTCAGCAAGACAAGCCTGCCTTCTATGAAGGTCTCATTCGTGTGCTCGATGAGACCGGGCGGGTGATTCCGGCGCGTGACTTCATTGATGCTGTCGAGGTCACGGAAACCGGGCGCATCATTGATTGCCTGGCACTTGAAAAGGGGTTGAAAACCCTGTCGGACTATCCCGATCTTCGCCTTGCGATCAACATGTCTGCCCGTTCGATCGGCTATGCACGCTGGACACGTATTCTCAAGCGCGGTCTTGCTCAGGATCCCACGATCGCGGAGCGGCTGATTCTCGAGATCACCGAAAGTTCGGCAATGCTTGTGCCTGAAATCGTGGTGGGTTTCATGAACGAATTGCAACGCCAGGGCATCAGCTTTGCACTGGATGATTTTGGCGCGGGCTACACGTCCTTCCGGTTTCTCAAGGACTTCTATTTTGACATCCTGAAGATCGACGGACAGTTCATCCGCGGGGTTGCGACCGATGCCGACAATCAGGTTCTGACCGGCGCGCTGATCACGATAGGTCGCCAGTTTGACATGATAACCGTTGCCGAGAGCGTCGAAAAACCGGAGGATGCAGCCTATCTCATGGCTCTGGGAATCGATTGCTTGCAAGGGTACTACTTTGGAGCACCCACAGTGCGTCCTCCTTGGCTCGATAGTACGCTTGACCGCGCCAGCGCTTGAATGTGACACTCCGCCCGTTGTCGCATCTTGGCGCATGAGATATGACGCTACGAAACGGCGAAGGAACAGATGGGATTCGCGTGATCCAAGCGTGTGCCATTCTGCTCTGCGTGTCGGCTAACCTGGTGGAGGACATAAATGACTAACGTAGTAATCGCATCCGCGGCGCGCACCGCTGTCGGGTCTTTTTGCGGCGCTTTTGCCAATACACCCGCGCATGATCTGGGCGCGGCGGTGCTCGAGGAGGTTGTCGCGCGCGCAGGTATCGACAAATCTGAAGTCTCCGAAACCATCCTTGGTCACGTCTTGACTGCCGCACAGGGTCAGAACCCGGCACGACAAGCGCACATCAAGGCGGGCCTCCCCATCGAATCGTCGGCGTGGACGGTCAATCAGGTCTGTGGATCCGGGTTGCGTGCTGTGGCGCTTGGCGCACAGCACATTCAGTTGGGCGATGCTGCCATCGTCTGTGCCGGCGGTCAGGAGAACATGACCCTTAGCCCCCATGCGGCGCAACTGCGCGCAGGCCACAAGATGGGCGATATGACCTACATCGACACGATGATTCGTGACGGTCTGTGGGATGCATTCAACGGCTATCACATGGGTCAGACAGCAGAGAACGTCGCAAACCAATGGCAGATCACGCGTGACATGCAGGACGCCTTCGCCGTGGCCAGCCAGAACAAGGCCGAAGCCGCGCAAAAGTCTGGCAAGTTTAATGACGAGGTGATCGCTTTTACCATCAAGACGCGTAAGGGAGATATCGTTGTCGACAAGGATGAATACATTCGTTTTGGCTCAACGATTGACGCGATGAGAAGCCTGCGCCCTGCATTTGCCAAGGACGGCTCAGTTACCGCCGGAAACGCCTCTGGATTGAATGACGGTGCTGCGGCCACACTTTTGATGAGTGCCGATGAGGCCGAGCGTCGTGGCATCGAGCCACTCGCACGCATTGCCTCTTATGCGACGGCAGGGGTTGATCCGTCGATCATGGGTGTGGGGCCGATCGCAGCAAGTCGCAAAGCGCTGGAAAAGGCAGGTTGGTCGGTCTCTGACCTCGATCTGGTCGAAGCGAACGAAGCCTTTGCTGCACAGGCCTGCGCGGTCAACAAGGACATGGGGTGGGATCCGTCGATTGTGAATGTGAACGGCGGGGCGATAGCCATTGGCCATCCGATCGGCGCTTCGGGCTGTCGGATCCTGAACACGCTGCTCTTTGAAATGAAACGGCGCAATGCCAAACGGGGCCTCGCCACGCTCTGCATCGGCGGCGGTATGGGGATTGCGCTCTGCGTCGAGCGTCCCTGAGTGTAGCCTTCAGGCTTTTGTAAATGATCACGAAAGGGTGCCATTGCGGGGCACCCTTTTTGATTGATGCCAAGTCTGGTCGTGCCGCAGAACTTTTTCGCGTAATAATGTTGCGCAATGCCTTTCAAATCAGTAACCAAGTTATCAACGCAGCAGCCAGATAGGAGGATACAATGGCAAGAATAGCGCTCGTCACCGGAGGATCGCGCGGCATTGGCGCCGCAATTTCCAAGGCGCTCAAGGGGCAAGGATATCATGTTGCCGCGACCTATGCAGGCAATGATGAGGCTGCGGCAGCATTCACCAAGGAAACCGGCATCAAGACCTATAAATGGAACGTTGCTGACTATGAAAGCTCCAAGGCGGGGATTGCACAGGTCGAAGCCGATCTTGGCCCGATCGACATCGTTGTTGCCAACGCCGGTATCACCCGCGACGCGCCGTTCCACAAGATGACGCCCGCGCAATGGAAAGAAGTCATCGACACCAATCTCACCGGCGTATTCAACACCGTTCACCCGGTGTGGCCCGGCATGAGAGAACGCGGCTTTGGACGGATCGTAATCATTTCCTCGATCAACGGCCAAAAAGGCCAGTTTGGTCAGGTCAACTATGCTGCGACCAAGGCAGGCGATCTTGGTATCGTCAAATCGCTGGCTCAGGAGGGCGCTGCGAAAGGCATTACTGCCAACGCAGTTTGTCCCGGCTACATCGCCACAGAGATGGTCATGGCGGTGCCTGAAAAGGTCCGCGAAATGATCATCGGCAATATTCCTGCGGGCCGCCTGGGCGAGCCCGAGGAAATCGCGCGCTGCGTGGTCTTTCTTGTTTCCGATGATGCGAGTTTTATCAACGGCTCCACCATCTCTGCGAACGGCGCACAGTTTTTCGTGTGATTGTAATTCAGGCGGGACCGGTCGCTTGGACCGGTTCCCGCTCATCCCGACGCAGTTTTCAGGCGTTGACCGACAGGCGTTCGATCTCTTCCTTGATTTTCAGTTTCTGCTTCTTGAGTTCCGCGATTTCCAGTGTGCTGGAACCGGGCGCGCGCTGCGCCTGTTCCACTTTTTCCGAGAGCGATTGATGTTTCCTCTTCAGTTCTTCAATGTGCGAACTCAAGCTCATGCGCCGTCTCCTCTCTATCTGGATGTGTCAAACCAACGTGGGAAGTGCAGCATATTTTTACAATACTGTCACGCCGCAGTTGCAAACTAGACGAGAGTTTTCTGATCAGGTTTTCATTAAATCAACGGGGCCAGATCAAAGCTGCCGGCTCTCTGAGCACAGAACCTGTGGCGTGCGTGTATTTTTCGATACCCTGACCATGCGCCGTTCCTGGATGCAGAACCCATCCGTCATGCAGGCGCATTGCCGCACGACCGCCCTTGCGTCCCCGGATCAGCACCAGCCTTGCAGAACGGCCGCGCCGGGGAATCAGGGGCAGAACCTCCAGTGATCCCAGATGAAACGCCATGGCCGCAAGCAAATCGGGTAATCGCTCGGCCTGCTGAATGATCGTTACCGTGCCCTTTGACCTCACCCGCCGCGCCGCCACCGTCACCCAGTCGGAGAGTGGAATCGCCTGTCCCGTCGCGCGCTCGCGCCCCGGATCACGAGCGGCGGTGCTGGTGCGCCGATCGAAATAGGGGGGGTTCGCGATCACATGGTCAAATTGTCTCTGGCGCAGCGCGGCAGGCATGTCTGACAGATCGGCGGTCACGACTTCGAGTGTGACGCTGTTCTCTGCGCCATTATGTCGCGCGAGATCGGCATAGGCGGGTTGCAGCTCTATCCCAGTCAGGCTCAGGCCGGCCACGCGCTTTGCCACACAGAGCCCGGCAATGCCGGATCCACAGCCAAGATCAAGCAGGCTGTCGCCCGCTTTCGCCTCAACACTCGCCGCCAGAAGCACCGGATCAATCCCGGCGCGATAACCCGACTTCGGTTGTGCGATCACCAGCCGTCCGCCCAGAAATGCGTCATGGCTCAACTCGTCCGCCGAGAACGGCTCAGTCCTCAAGAGAGAACCCATTGTCGCGCAGTGTCTCGCGGGCTGCGTCATAGTCAGAATCAGCAACCATCAACCGGCGCGGAAAAATTCCTATAGAGCCTTCGAGCATGCTCATGTTTACGTCCATTTCAAAGCAGTCTATACCCTCGCCCTGAAGCAGAGCCTGCGCAAAGGCGATGGCTGTTGGATCATTGCTGCGCAAAAGCTGTTTCATGGGAAAGACATAAGGGCACCGGGCGCTGATTGTCGAGCGGTGAGGTAGGACTGTGATGGGATTGGACGAGGCTGCGACCAAACCGCACGAGCAAATGGCTGCACATCTTGCCGCCAAGATGGAGGCGGTTAATACCCTCATCCGGGCGCGCATGGCGTCGCGGCATGCGCCACGCATTCCACAAGTGACGGCGCATCTGGTCGAGGCCGGCGGCAAGCGCCTGCGCCCAATGCTGACGCTCGCTACCGCCGATCTCTGCGGATACGATGGGGACTTCGACGTGCATCTCGCGGCGACGGTCGAATTCATTCATACCGCGACGCTGTTGCACGACGATGTGGTCGACGAGAGCGGACAACGCCGCGGGCGACCAACGGCCAACCTGCTATGGGACAACAAATCCAGCGTTCTGGTTGGTGATTATCTCTTTGCGCGTGCGTTTCAGTTGATGGTCGAAACCGGCTCGATAAGGGTACTCGATATTCTGGCCAATGCCTCGGCCACGATTGCCGAAGGCGAGGTGCTGCAACTCACCGCCGCGCAAGATCTGGCCACGACCGAAGAGATCTATCTGCAAGTGGTGCGCGGCAAGACCGCCGCGCTTTTCTCTGCGGCCACGCAGGTGGGCGGGGTAATCGCTGGCGCGCCAGAGACTCAGGTCAAGGCCCTTTTTGACTATGGTGACGCCTTGGGAATTGCCTTTCAGATCGTCGATGATCTTCTGGATTATCAAGGAGACGCGCGCGCCACCGGCAAGAATGTCGGGGACGATTTCCGCGAACGCAAGCTGACGCTTCCGGTGATTCGGGCGGTGGCGGTGGCAAATGCCAGTGAACGCGAATTCTGGTCGCGCACGATCGAACGAGGTGTTCAGCGCGAGGGTGATCTTGAGCACGCGCTTGGGCTACTCAAGGATCATGGCACGCTCGATCAGACAAGGGCAGAGGCGCTCGATTGGGTCGCGCGTGCCAAGGCAGCTCTTGGTCATCTGCCGAATCATCCGGTGCGGCGCATGCTGAGTGATCTCGCCGACTACGTGGTGGCTCGGGTCAACTGAGCCGCACTGCGCGGACCCACCAGCCAGGACAGTCCACCGCAAGGCGGTTGGCAGCCATCCAAGCCTTTTCGGCTGATTCATACAATCCGAAACAGGTCGCGCCTGATCCTGACATCCTTGCCATCTGACAGCCGGGGGTGGCACGCAATCGGGCGATAACCTGCGCTATCTCGGAGAGCTCGGCGATTGCGGGGGTCTCCAGATCGTTGCGCTGCTGCGTGAGCCAATGCATCAGGTCAGCGGCCTGTCCCCAGCGTGGCAGAGTCTTGGGCATCGGCGGATTGTCCGGTTGTGCCAGATGCCGGAACACCGCCGCAGTCGAAAGCGGCACACCGGGATTGATCAGGACTGCGTGGAGTGGCGGAACCCCTGAAACCTGAGAAAGATCCTCGCCGATACCGCGCATTCGCGTGGCGCGCGTCAACAGGCAGACCGGCACATCCGCGCCGAGTGTCAGGGTCTCCTTTGGCACGGGCCTTCCGCTCATCAGCGAAAGCGCCTTGAGCGTCGCCGCCGCATCGCTCGACCCGCCACCGAGTCCGGCCGCGGAGGGCAGGTGTTTCTCCAAGGTGATAGCTGCCGTGATGCCGATCAGATCGGCCGCGCGCTGCACCAGATTATCCGGCCCTGATGGCACCCCAGCCGCCATTGGGCCCGTCACTGTGAGCGATGAACACCGCGCAGGCCGCACCTTTACCCTATCCCCCAGATCCGCAAACATCACCAGAGAATCGAGCAGATGATACCCATCCTGCCGCCGACCGGTGACATGCAGTGTCAGATTGATCTTGGCCGGCGCAAACGCCTCAACCGCCGTCATTGACAACCTGAAGCGGAGCGGCACCTTCCTCCTTGAGAACCTCGTCTAGTCCTACGTCAAGCTTGCGGCGGACCCGATCAGGAGAGAGGTCAGGCGAGGGCTCGCTTTCGTTGAGTGAGAGCGCGCGCTTCCATTGGAACCGTGCTTCGACGCGGCGGCCCACTGCCCAGAACACATCTCCCAGATGATCGTTGACCACCGGATCCGTCGCCATCAATTCGGCAGCACGCTCCATATGATCCACCGCCTCGTCATAGCGGCCGAGCCGGTAGAGCACCCATCCCAAACTGTCCACGATATAGCCGCTCTCGGGCTCGGCCGCGACCGCGCGCTCGATCATCTGCAGCGCCTCATCCAGATTGATTTGCTTCTCTACCATGGTATAGCCAAGGTAATTGAGCACTTGCGGATGGTCTGGATTTAGCTCCAGCGCGCGGCGGAAACCAGCCTCGGCTTCGGGCCACATGTCCAGCCGCTCAAGACTGATCGCGCGGGCATAGATAACGAACCACTGATCTTCCGCGCGCGCCTTGTAAAGTGCGATCGCCTTGTCATAGGCCGCTACGGCGGCGGCAAAGTTCTCGGACCCACGATAGAGATCGCCCAAGGCGACATGAACCTGTGGCAGATCCGGGTTGGTCTGTGCCAGTTGTTCCAGAACCTCTGCGGCCGCGTCAGACTTGTCCCGGCGGCGGAGAATGTCACTGCGCCCCATTTCGGCCAGATAAAAGGAAGGATGCTCGCGCGGGACCCTTTTGTAGGCATCGGTCGAAAGATCATAGCGCCCCATCTGCTCGAGCAATTCGGCGACCATGAGAACGGCATCGATATGATCGGGTTTGATCATCTCTGCGACCCGCAAATAGAGCAGGATGAAATCGTCATTTGCCTCCTGCCGCAGAGCCTGACCAAGCGAATAGAATACCTCTGCGACACCGTCCGACGCACCCATGACGAGTTCGAAGGGCAGGCGTTCACCATTCGCGAGCGCAGCCCGCAAATGAACGATTTCGGGGTCTGGATTGCTGCCAAAGGTGTCGTCAATCACAGTGATCGCGCGCGCTTGCGCATCGAGCTGGCTGAGAACCTGAGCCCAGGCAATCACGCCGCGTCGGGTGCGCTGCAGCGGGCCATCCGCCTCGCCGCTAAACACCTTGTCGGCCCCTTCGAAATCGCCAACCGAGGCCAGGGCCAGGGCCTTGTGGTAAATCGCAAAGCTGCGCAGACCGCGCTCTTCCGCAACTGCGTCAAACCGGTCCAGCGCCGCGCTCATGTCACCCTTGCCGAGCAAGGCCCAGGCATCAAGCAACCCATCTGCTATATTTCCGACGCCGCGCTCACCCTCGATCCGCGAAAGCAACGCGTCCCAAGAGCCGTCGCGCGCCTCTTTCGCGATCAACGCTATGCGCGCCACCTGAGAGTCGAGACCATCTGCCTCCATCTTGCGCGCGACTGCTACCGCACGGTCGAGTTGCCCAAGTGCGAGATAGGCGATCGTCGCATCTTCCAGCATCACGGGATTGGAGGGATCCTTTGCCAATGCCTGCGCGTAATACTGCGCGGCGGCCGTAAAATCACCAGTATAGCGCGCCTGCCGGGCTGCCAGATAGGACCCAGATGGCTCTTGCGCCGTCACGGTCAGGGGCAGACCTTGCAAGAGGACTGCCAGTGCAAGGGCCGAAATGGTTCTGCTGTTCACGATGATCTGCCTTTTATCGTCGGGGATATGCACAAGTTAATATGACAGGTCCCCCAAGACAATGCGGCGCGATGTAATCGCCGCACCGCGCCCCGAAAATCACGTGATGGTTACATGTTCGGATAATTAGGCCCGTCGCCGCCCTGTGGCGTGACCCACGTGATGTTCTCGCTCGGGTCCTTGATGTCGCAGGTCTTGCAATGCACGCAGTTCTGGAAGTTGATGACAAAGCGCGGATCCTTGTCCGCCTCGCGCACCACCTCGTAGACGCCTGCCGGGCAATAGCGCTGCGCCGGTTCGTCATACTTCGGAAGGTTGACGGCAATCGGGATGCTGGCATCCCTGAGGTGAAGATGCGCCGGCTGGCTTTCCTCGTGATTGGTCATCGAGAAGCTGACATTGGTCAGCCGGTCAAAGCTCAGCTTGCCATCGGGCTTGGGATAGGCGATCGGCTTGTGCCTTGATGCGGGTTCGGTGGCTGCGGCGTCGGTCTTGCCATGTCCCATCGTGCCCAGCAGGCTGAAGCCGAAGGTGTTGGTCCACATGTCGAACCCGCCCAGGCCAAGCGAGGTCAAAAGGCCATATTTTGACCAGAGCGGTTTGACGTTGCGGACCCGTTTGAGATCCTTGCCGATGGCGCCCTCGCGCACCTCTTTTTCATAGGCGGTCAGCTCGTCGCTGGAACGCCCCGCGGCCAGTGCCGCATGTGCCGCTTCCGCCGCCGCCTTGCCCGAGAGCATGGCGTTGTGATTGCCTTTGATGCGCGGCACGTTGACCATGCCGACCGAACAGCCGAGCAGCGCCACGCCCGGGGCGACCATCTTGGGCATCGACTGATACCCGCCTTCCGAGATCGCCCGCGCCCCGTAGGCCACGCGCTTGCCCCCCTTCAGCAGATCGGCCACCATCGGGTGATGCTTGAACCTCTGGAATTCCATATAGGGAAAGAGATACGGGTTGGCATAGTTCAGATGCACCACGAACCCGACATAGACCTGATTGTTTTCAAGATGATAGATGAAGGATCCGCCGCCTGCATTCTTGCCAAGTGGCCAGCCCATCGTATGAGTGACAGCGCCCGGGCGGTGCTTGGCGGGGTCAACCTCCCAGATTTCCTTCATGCCGAGGCCGAATTTCTGCGGTTCCTTGCCCCTCGAGAGGTCGTATTTCGCGATGACCTCCTTGGCGAGGCTGCCACGGACACCCTCGGACAGGAACACGTATTTGCCCAGCAGTTCCATCCCCGGCTCGTAATGTGGTCCCGGCGTGCCGTCCGGGTTCTTGCCGAATTCACCGGCGACAACGCCTCTGACTTCGCCAGATTCGCCATAAACCATCTCCGAACAGGACATCCCGGGGAAAACTTCCACACCCAGAGCTTCGGCCTGCTCGGCCATCCAGCGGCAGACATTGCCCATCGAGACGATGTAATTGCCATGATTGTTCATCAGCGGCGGCATCGGCCAATTGGGAACGCGGATCCGACCCGCCTCGCCCAGCATGTAGAAATTGTCCTCTGTCACCGGCGTGTTGAGCGGCGCGCCGCGTTCTTTCCAGTCAGGGATCAGCGCATCGAGGCCGCAGGGATCGAGCACCGCCCCCGACAGGATATGCGCCCCCACCTCGGATCCCTTTTCAAGCACCACCACGGCGCAATCGGGATCGAGCTGTTTCAAGCGGATAGCGGCCGACAAACCTGCGGGTCCCGCTCCTACGATCACGACATCATACTCCATCGTCTCGCGCGTCACGTCGGTCATTGAATCATCCTCTTTCAGTACGCTGCGGACCCACACCGCCGGGCAATAAAGTTGCGACTGTGACTATCGTGCCCATACATCAAGCGTCAATTGAAACATGACGTTACACAGATTTGAAACCGGCATTTTGTCACGGATACGCGGCCAAAATCGCCGCCCGGTCGCATCCCCTATTGCAATCCGGCGTGGCCTTCGGGCAATCTGCCCCGCATTGACACACAACAATGACGGGGTCTGCATCACGCGGCCCCGATTCTCACACTGGACGAATGGCATGGAAAAAATTCCGATGACGGCTGGCGGTCACGCGGCGCTCGAAGTGGAATTGAAACACCTCAAGTCGGTCGAACGGCCCGCGATCATCCGTGCCATCGCCGAGGCCCGCGAACATGGCGATCTCAGCGAGAACGCCGAGTACCATTCCGCCAAGGAAAAGCAGTCCTTCATCGAGGGGCGCATCAAGGAAATCGAGGGTATCCTGAGCCTTGCCGAGGTGATCGATCCGCGCAAGCTCTCGGGTCCGATCAAATTCGGTGCGACCGTCACGCTGGTCGACGAGGAGACCGAGGATGAGCGGACCTACCAGATCGTCGGTGAACATGAGGCGAACATCGAAAAGGGTTTGCTCAACATTCGTTCGCCCATTGCGCGCGCCCTGATTGGCAAGGAGCCCGGCGACAGCGTGGAGGTGCGCACGCCCGGTGGCGAACGCTCTTACGAAGTGGTAAAGGTGGCCTACATCTGACAGGCCGTATGCCCATGCCCCTTCGCAAGATATCTGCCCGAGCCGCGCCTGTCACCATGAGCAAGGCCAGCGCGACCGTGATCACCGCAATCGAAATGATTGCCATGGTGCTATCGTTTCTGTGGCTGATCGCGGCGGCGGGGTTTTTTCTGGTGTTTGCTGCTGGTGGCGATGGCGGAGGAGCCTTGAACTTCGTGATCATGCTGCTGGCCGTGTTCATGCCAGTGGCATTGATTTGGGTTGGTGCCATCGCCGCGCGCGCCAGTCGCGTCATGCGAGAGGAAAGTCAGAGATTGCAAGCCGCGATCGATGCCATCCGGCAGGCCTATCTCACGCAAAGCCAGACCCGCGCGCCCGAAGCGGAGAGGTCGGTCAGCCAGAAACTTGACGAAATCGCCGCGGCCCAACGCAAGACCGAAACCGCTCTCGCAACATTTTCTTCGGTCCGTGTCGGTCAGCCAGAGCCGCGTCCGGTTTTGCTTCCGATGCCGCCGTCAGACGATGCCGGGTCGCAAGTGGTTTTGCCGCTTGGGACACCCGCCGAGGATTTGCAGCCCCCGCTGGAACGGGCTGATTTCATCCGAGCGGTCAATTTTCCCGAACATCCAGAGGACAAGGCGGGGTTTGCCGCCCTGCGCCGCGCGCTCAAGGATCGCTCGACCGCGCAACTCATTCGTGCCGCGCAGGATGTGCTGACGCTTTTGTCAGAGGACGGCATCTACATGGACGATCTGCATCCCGATATGGCTCGTCCGGAAATCTGGCGTCGTTTTGCCGCCGGCGAGCGCGGGCGCGCAATCGCCGCCCTCGGCGGTATACGTGACCGATCATCACTGGCGTTGACGGCGGCGCGGATGAAGCAGGACACGATCTTTCGCGATGCGGCACATCACTTCCTGCGGCTTTTCGACCGGATGTTCACACAATTCGCCGAAGCCGCGAACGATGAGGAAATCTCCGCTCTGTCTGAAACCCGCACAGTGCGCGCATTCATGTTGCTTGGCCGGGTTGCAGGGACATTTGATTGACCTGCGCGCAGGCGCGTCCCGCGTTGCCGCCTCTGACGCGGGAGTTCCATCCAAGGCCAAGGCGATACCGCATTGTTTCTCTCTTGCTCAATTGCTCCTGGATTGATGGTTGCGGGCATCCCACATCAGGCTTGTTGATCCCGCACAAAAACGGCGTCATGATGCGCGCCTGAGGAGAGATGACTCATGCGCAAGTTTCTTGTCGTCCTGGATGACAGCCGGGAATGCCTCAACGCCATGCGCTTTGCTGCCATGCGTGCCGCTCATACCGGGGCCGGGGTCGAAATCCTTGCCGTGATTCCACCAGAGGAATTCAACCACTGGATTGGCGTGGGCGATCTCATGCGCGAAGAGCAGCGCGAGCGGATCGAGGCGCATTTTGAGGCCTTTGCCAAATGGATGCGCGACAAGCAGGGAATCAATCCCGAACTGGTGATCCGTGAGGGTGAGCCCGCCGAAGAGATCATCGCGCAGGTGCTTGCCGATCCGGCCATTGGCGTGCTGGTGTTGGGTGCGGCGACCGGAAAGAAGGGTCCCGGCCCGCTGGTCACGCAGTTGACCAAGACCGCCGGAACGCTGCCCATCCCGATCACCATCGTCCCCGGCGATCTGAGCAAGGAACGGCTTGAAGCAATCACCTGATCGGGCAGGCGGGGGCAAACGACAAAATAGCGACCTCGGCAGTTCCAGTCAGAGGTGATTGCGCAGATTAGGACCACTTGTTTTGGTAGATCGCATGACGAAAGAGGCGATCCAAAATGACGAAGAGAAAGACGCATATTCGGAGTCATGGCGCGCAGGATCGCGCAGTGAACGAGAGTTTCGTTGACACTATGGGTGATATGGGGCTATATGGGGTGGTAAGGGGCGTATGGGCGCCGTTCTCAAACCAACAGAAGGAATAGAATCATGAGCATCGTTGAGGTCCGCGACCATGCCCTTTGGGCGAAACATATTCATGGGAATGAGCAACTGAAGACCAAGATCCTTGGCCTGTCACAAGGAAAAATCATCGAACTCATTGTCGATGGTTGCCGAGGAACGTGGGTGAAAATGGACGACGGTACAGATGGAAGACCAACACCGGGCCTCAAAGCCGTGGGAACCGCTCGGACGAAATGGCACGAGATGAATGAACAGCGCGGTTCTGTTGTATCGATTCAGGAAGCATAGTTGTCATCAGAGGTGCGAGTGGTCGCGGCTTCCAGCATTGGAAACAGCCGCGTAAGGCTGTCCTGACAGGCACGTGTCTGCCGACTTCCTGGCGGGGTAAGAAAACTGAAATCCAGCCCGCGCCATTGGGCAGGTTGATCAGGACGATCACCTCGGCCTTGTTCTTGGGCCATCTTCACCAATCGCCTCATAGATGGTCTGCGCAGCATTCCGGGCACCAAGATATATGGCATGACCAATCCAAACAGGATTGCAGAGCGCGTGACCACCGTATCCCTCCGGCACGACACGCACACGCCTCAAGCGATAGCAACCGCACTCGCCAGATCGGGCATTCATGTTTGGCACGGGCAAAATTACGCCTTCGAGCCGGCCCGCGCGTTGAACTTGCCATTGGAAGAGGGCGTCGTACGGATCGGATTGCCGCATTACAACACGGAAGTCGAGGTCGAGCATACTTTGGAAGGGATAGAGAAAGCCGTTACAATCGCTGGATAGAGAAGGCGAGGAGTTAACCTTAACACAAGGATGGAAAGACCATGACGTTATTGAAACGACTGATCGCTGCCACAGCTGCGATGTTGGCACTGGGGACTTCGTCCTCTGCTGAAACGCTGCGTGTGGGCATGGAATGCACCTATGCGCCCTTCAATTACAAAACCGACTCCGGAGAACTGGCGGGCTACGATGTGGACGTGGCCAAGGGTGTCGCCGAAATCATCGGCGCTGATCTGGAGTTCGTGTGCCAGCAGTGGGACGGAATGATTCCCGCCCTTTTGGCCAACAAGTTCGACCTGATCGTTGCGTCGATGTCGATCACCGAAAGCCGACTCGAAAAGATCGACTTTTCAAGTCCCTATCGCGATTCTGTTGGTCGGATCATCGGCAAGTCTGGTCAGGATCTGAAGCTGTTTGACGATGCGGGCGCACCAATTGCGGAACATTTCGCAGGATTGCGCATCGGCGTTGAACGGGCGTCGACCTATGAAAACTGGTTCAACGCGAAACTGCCCGATGCCGATATCGTGCTATATGATGGCAATGAGGAAATGTATCTTGATCTGGTCAATGGTCGTGTTGATGCGATCATCACCAATCCGATGAAAGCGCATTTGGCGTTCTTGTCGCAGGAACAAGGCGGCGGTTTCGAGTTCATCAGCCCGGCGATAAACGAAGTTGAGTATTTCGGCGTGGGCGTGGGTATCGGTCTCAGAAAGGGCGAACCCGAGCTAAAGGCGCGCCTGGACGCGGCGATCAAGCAGTTGATCAACGATGGCAAGCTGACCGAATATGCACTGCAATACTTCCCCTTTCCGATCCATAACGAAGAATGGGGTGATAACTGATCTTATCGCCAAAGGGGCGGCAAGCTGAACTGGCGGGCCGTCCCTTTTTTCAGACTCTGACATGGGCAAGGGGAACGAGCATTGGAGGCATTGTCAGGATGGTGGGACGACTATTTCTGGGGCTCCGTTGTCGTGCTTCAGGTTTTTCTTGCCTCGCTGGTTCTCATGGTGATTTTCGGCCTGATCGGGGCCGCTGCAAAATTATCGAGCAATCGCGTGGCTCAGAAAATTTCAGGGGCCTACACGGTCATCTTTCGTGGGACACCTGAAATCCTTGTTATTTTGCTGCTTTATTTCGGCTCGGCGATTACGTTAACGGCGATTGCGCAGGTCTTTGATCCTGAGATCAAGTTCGTCGATGTGCCGCCATTCTGGGCCGGCACCTTCGCAATTTCGTTGATTGTCGGGTCATACGCGACCGAAACATTTCGGGGCGCGTTTCTAGGAGTAAAGCCCGGTAGTATCGAGGCCGCCTATGCGTTGGGCATGTCGAGTGTTCAGGTGTTCTTCTACGTGCGCGTGCCGGAAATGTGGCGGCTTGCCTTGCCCGCCTTTGGCAATCACATGCTCTCGCTCGTCAAGGATACGGCGCTGATTTCGATAATCGGCCTCAACGAGACCCTTTTCGTGGCCAAGCAGGCCATCGCCACAACCGGCCAGCCCTTTACGATGTATATCGTCGTGGGGCTGATTTATTTGAGTGTTTCGACAGTCATCACACTGACGGTCATGGCGCTTGAGCATTATGGCAACCGCCATATGAGGATTGCGGCATGAGCTTTGATCTTTCGCTCATCCTCGATGCTCTGCCCAAGATGTTGATGGGAATCGGACTGACGTTTCAGTTGTTGATCTTGTCCGGGTTTCTGGGTTTGGTCCTTGCCATCCTCGTGATGCTAATGCGGATCAGCGGAACATGGTGGCTGTCATGGCCTGCTCAGGCCTATATCTATGTGCTTCGCGGTACGCCGATCCTTGTCCAGATTTTCATCGTGTACTACGGCTTCCCGCAACTGGAGTTCATTCGAGAGAGTTTTCTTTGGCCCGTGTTTCGGGATCCCTTTGGATGCGCAGTCGTGGCGCTGACGCTGAACACCGCAGCTTACGTGTCCGAGATATTGCGGGGTGGCGTCCTGGGGGTTGATCGAGGGGTGCTGGAGGCCGGCGAAGCGCTGGGCCTGTCCAAATCGCAACGCTTCATCTACCTGACCACTCCGATCGCCACGCGGCTCGCCTTGCCGGCTTATGGCAACGATATCATCAGCCTGCTGAAGTCAACCGCGCTGGCCAGTACCATTACCCTGATGGAGATGACGGGTATAGCGCGCACCATCGTGGCGCAAACCTACGCACCGTATGAAATTTTCGTATCGCTGGCGATTGTCTACATGATCCTGACGTTTCTTATTCAGAAGCTTCTGGCCCGGATCGAGCGCTTCCTGGGCCGCTACACCATTCGGGAGAGTTGACATGACAAACGCGCAGCCACTCATCCAGATGAAGTCCGTCGGAAAGCATTTCGGCGATTTTCAGGCGTTGAAGGACATCAACCTGAGCGTATCGAAGGGCGAGCGCATTGTGGTCTGCGGTCCGTCGGGGTCGGGGAAATCCACCATGATCCGTTGTATCAACCGGCTGGAAAGGCATGACGAGGGACAGATCTTCATCGGAGAGATCGAATTGACGGACGACCTCAAAGACCTCAACGCGGTGCGGCGGGAAGTCGGCATGGTGTTTCAGAGCTTCAATCTGTTCCCTCATATGACCATCGTGAAAAACTTGATGCTGGCGCAGCGCCTTGTCCGCAAGACTTCGAAGCAGGAGGCGCATGAAGTTGCGATGCATTACCTGGAACGCGTCAAGATCCCCGAACAGGCGAACAAGTATCCGATCCAGTTGTCGGGGGGGCAACAACAGCGGGTGGCGATCGCCCGTGCGTTGTGCATGAAGCCCGAAGTCATGCTGTTTGACGAGCCCACATCGGCGCTGGATCCTGAAATGATCCACGAGGTTCTGGATGTGATGGTCGATCTCGCCAAGGACGGCATGACCATGATCTGTGTCACCCATGAGATGGGATTTGCCCGGTCGGTCGCGGACCGGGTGATTTTCATGGATGGCGGTGAAATCCTGGAGCAGGCACCACCGGAAGAATTCTTTGGCAATCCGCAACGCGCCCGCACGAAACTCTTCCTCAGCCAGATATTGCAGCACTAAAGGGCACAAGTCCATGATGAGAGATCTTCCCGCGCATGACGAGTTTCTGAACTTAGCCGAGAAATTGGCAGACAAGAGCCGCGCCATGTTGCTCGAGGCCCGGAAAGCCCCGCCGCAGGTCGAGATCAA
>PFEY01000033.1 GCA_002783205.1 Rhodobacteraceae bacterium CG17_big_fil_post_rev_8_21_14_2_50_63_15
CGTCTGTTCTCCTTGTTCTGACGAACGTTACAAGAACAAACTCTCCTTTTGAATGGCCCGGTTTTTGGGGGGCAGGTCAGTTCAGTACTAGATATCCGACGAGATGGAAATTTTGGGTTGTAATGCGCTAGTTAATTTGAACTGATGAACCTACCACCGATCGTCGATTGGAAACTTCTGGGAGACTGAAAATGCTTAAAAAAACAATGAATACCCTCGCATCAGCGTTTTTGCTTTCAGCGCTTGGCCTCACGGGGGCAGCCGCCGACGTGCTCGACACCATCAAGGAGCGCGGCAAACTTATCGTCGGTGTCAAAGCAGACTACAAGCCCTATGGCTTTCTCGACTCGTCGGGTGCCATCATCGGGATCGAACCTGACCTTGCGAAGGACGTGGCAGACGAGCTTGGCGTCGAGATCGAATATGTACCGGTTGTAAGTTCGAACCGAATGCAGTTTCTGGAACAGGGCAAGATCGACCTCATGATCGCGACCATGACCGACACCGAAGATCGGCGCAAAGTTGTGCAAATCGTGGACCCCAATTATTACTCTTCAGGTACGAACATCCTGGCATTAAAAAGCCTCGGCTTCACGGAGTGGGAGGATCTCCGCGGCAAGCCGGTTTGTGGCATTCAGGGGGCGTTCTACAACAAGTCCACTTCGCAGAACTTTGGTGCGGAAATTGTTGCGTTCACCGGCACTGCCGAGGCGTATTCCGCCCTCAAGTCAGGCAATTGCGCGGCATTTGTTTATGATGACAGCGCCATCGTCGCCAAGACGAATGAACCGGAGTGGGCAGATTACGAAATGCCCCTCAAAACGATCGATGACGCACCGTGGGGCCTGGCCGTGGCTTTGGGCGAGGACAATTTTGCCGCCCTGATGAGCGAGATGATCACGGGTTGGCACAAGTCCGGTCGCATTCTTGATCTCGAAACGAAATGGGGAGTCGCGAGTACACCATTTGCGGAGGCGATGCACGAAAAATACAAGTGACATCACGCCAGGCGGCGCATCTTGCTTCGCCTGGTGCCTGTTTGCTGGAGCTCTTCCGAAATGGACTTCATCTTTGAGTGGTTTCGCGCCCTTTACGACGAAACGGGCATCAATCTGCCAATCCTTTATGATGAATACGATCGAAACCGCATGATAGGCGGTTTTTTCACGACGATCCGGCTTTCTCTGGTCTGTTTGTTTTTTTCGGTCGTCATCGGCGTGATCGGCGCGTGGTTGCAGGGTTCGGCCTTTACGTGGACACGCCGTATCGTGAATGGCTATATCCAGTTGTTCCGCAACACCCCGCCGTTGGTGCAACTGTATTTCTTCTATTTTGCCATAGGAACCATGCTGCCGACCGTGCAGAATGATTGGGGCGGCCAGTCGCCGATTTTGGGCAGTTTTGCCTGGGCGACGATCTCGCTATCGTTTTTTGCTGGTGCCTTCAATGTCGAAATATTCCGGTCCGGGATCGAGGCTGTGCCTAAATCCACGGTAGAGGCGGCCGAGGCGCTTGGATTTTCGAAGCTTCAGATTTACCGGGACATCACCTTGCCTCTGGCATTTCGGGTAGTTCTTCCTGCTCTCAACAACAACCTGGTCAATCTTTTGAAGACAACCACGCTCGCCTACGCAATTGCCGTGCCTGAAATGCTGTACGAAGCCAACCAAATATGGTCCGACAATGTGAATGTCACCGAAATGATGATTTTCCTGTTGCTGGCCTACTTCGTCCTCGTGGGCGTGCTCGTGAGTGGCATGCATCGTTGGGAACGCGCAATGAGAATCCCGGGGTTTGGCGGATGAGGTATAAAACTGACCTACCCGTGATGATGCCAATCACGCCGCGTGAACCTACGCCGTTCATTGGGCTCAAACCCTGGCAAATTCTACTGATCGCGCTGCTTGCGTTTGTCGGGCCTTCATTTGCCTTTGCGCAGACGGGTATTCCGATCCTGACGCCCTTCGCCATTCTGTTTGACTGGGCCCCGCTTCTGCTCAAAGGCTTTATCTTCAATCTCGTCATCTCGGTCAGTGCCATGGCGCTCGGAACGGCCCTTGGTGCCTTGCTTGGACTTGGTCAGATATCGCTGTCCAGAGTGACCCGCGGGTTCGCGTGGTTTGTGACGCAATTCTTCCGGAATGCCCCTTGGCTCGTGTTGTTGTTTTTCGCAATGTTCCTGCTCCCGTTTGAGTTAAATCTCTTCGTTCTCAAAATTCCCTTTCCCGATTGGTTTAAGGCGATTCTGGGCTTGTCGTTGCCGGTGATGGCCAACGTGTCTGAGATCGTGCGCGGCGCGGTGAAATCGCTGCCTAGTGGCCAGTGGGAGGCGGCGGAGAGCCTTGCCTACACGCGTCGTCAAACGCTTTGGCTGATCATTCTGCCGCAATGCGTCAAGCGCATGCTGCCTCCTTGGATGAACCTGTATTCCATTCTCACGATGGCCACAGTTCTGGCCTCGATCGTAGGGGTGTCAGAGGTCATGACCCTTACAGGTCAGGCTTTGGCAGCCGAAGGCGGCCGCCCGGAATTGTTGGCGCCATTCTACGGATTTGTCCTGCTGCTGTTCTTCGCCTATTGCTATCCGATCGCACGGTTCACGGTGCGTCTGGAGCGCAAATTCGCCGTGATAGACTAGGGAATTGAAATGAGCTGGACCCCTGCTGACCCCATGGTTTCCCTTCGGGATGTGCACAAGTCCTTTGGCACGCTCAAGGTTTTGAACGGCGTGTCGCTGGATGTGATGAAGGGCGATGTGATCTGCATAATTGGCCCGTCAGGCTCCGGAAAATCCACGTTGATCCGCTGCATCAATGCGTTGAACGATATTCAAAAGGGTTCGATTCTGGTTGAAGGTCAGGAAGTGAACGATCCCAATCTGAACAAGCTGGAACTGCGCAAGAAGGTCGGAATGGTCTTTCAGCAATACAACCTTTTTCCCCACAAGACAGCGTTGCAGAACGTCATGATGGCTCCGGTCCGCGTCCTCAAACACGACAAGGCCAAGGCCGAGGCTGCCGCGCGGGCGTTGATGAAAAAGGTGCGCCTCGAAGGCAAGGAAGACGCCTATCCGGGTGAGTTGTCTGGGGGGCAGCAGCAGCGCGTGGCTATCGCGCGGTCGCTGGCAATGCAGCCCGACGTGATCTTGTTCGACGAAGTCACCGCAGCGCTTGATCCCGAGACGGTGGGCGAGGTCTTGCAAACCATCAAGGATCTCGCAGAAGAGGGCATGACCTGTATCCTCGTAACCCACGAGATGGCCTTCGCCCGTGAGGTGGCTGACCATATTTATTTCACGGATCGTGGCGTGATTGTCGAACACGGCCCGCCGGCAACCTTCTTCAAGAATGCGCAGGACCCGCGCACCAAAGAATTTCTCAGTCAAGTTCTCTGAATCCAAGCTAAACTCCCGAGGAGCGCTAGCCATGACTGTATTTGATTAGGTGCCGATCGCCCTTGTTGGTTTCACCTCAACGCCACCTCAACCCATGTACGCAGTTTTGCGCCGTTCCAAACCGCTGTAATCCTTCGAAATCCGGTCCATGCCAACGAGCGACGAACCTAAGCGTTTTCGATTTCAAAGACTTATCGGATAAGCTACTGAATTGAAACGATTAGTGGAAATCCATGTCCATGGGCTCATAACCTGAAGGTCGTAGGTTCAAATCCTACTCCCGCAAGCAAATCTAACAATAATATCAAATGTATAGCTTGAGGTATATTATTACCACAGGCATTTTTGCGGTTTACATCAACGCCACATCAACGTTTGACGAGTCGCGTTGAAAAAATGGCGGAAAATCAATCGCCGTAAGGGTCCGGCCTGCCCGTGCAATCCGATGGAAAGATCGACGTCGTCGTGGGGCTGGCCTGGATCGAGGACAATCTTGATCCATCGCGCCGCAACAAGGGTGGTGCCCCTGCGGCCCCGGCCCGTGTCAGCACCACGCTGGCCGAGGCCAAACGCCTGCATGAAATCGTGAAGGTACAGCGTGCCAAGCTGGCGTTCGAACGCGAACAGGGTCAACTCGTCGAAACGGCCGCCGCCAGGCGCGGGGCGCGCGCCTCCTGACCTGCGACCAGCATTTTGCGGGGCTGCCGGGGGTCACTGTGATTGAAAAGATCAAGACCTGACGGCGTGTTCTCTCTCCCCTTCCATCTCTTCGTTCAGTTTGCGCACCATCACCGCCTCGATCCCGGGCAGCAGTTCAGCGGCGATGAGGGCGTCAATGCCTAAGCCGCTCGCGAGCGCCAGAGCCGCGCCCATGTCCCAGCCCAGCACGGCGCCGGGGGTCGCGCGGATCTGGCCACCCAGACGGCCGACCAGATCCCAGATCTGCCAGCCTTCAAAGGTGACGGGTCGGTTCAGTCTTGTGGGGCAGTCCGGACAGCTTTGCTCGCGGCCCTCAAAGGGCGGGCAGGCGGCGCAATAGCGCTCGCCCCCACCGAAGGACCACTCGGCGCGGGCGATGAACCTCGTCGCGCAGAACGGTAGCGGCAAGCGGTTGCAGCCGTGTGTAAAGTGCTGCGAGGATGGTCTCGCGGGTGGTGGGCATGTGCTATTCGATCATTGGACCTACGGCCGACGGCGGCAAAGAGCCCCAGGCCGGCCATTGATGTTTGGCGAGATGCTGCATGCGTGGTCGGCAGGTCGCAGCCCAAACTCGACACTCGAACCACCAAGTTCCCGACCGAGCGGCTCGGCCTGAGAGGGCGGTGAGCGGTCATTCGCTGGGCTAGGCACCAAATACAGCCACGCGCATGAACGAGGCTTTGCAAAGTTTGGGTTGCAGAGCATCTTGAAGATAGTTTTCAACCCTTCCCGGCATTGAACAATTGTCGATAAGTATCACGCAGCTTGCGCTTGTAGAGCTTACCGGTGGCCGAGCGCGGCAGTTGATCGTGAAAGTCGATGCTGCGCGGGCATTTGATCGGCGAGAGACGGGCCCGGCAATGGGCGATCAGCTCTTGTGCCAGCAGCTCGGAGCCTACCTGCCCCGGTATGAGCTGCACCACCGCCTTGACCTCTTCGCCGAATTCCTCGTGCGGCACGCCGAGCACGGCCGCATCCAGAACCAGAGGGTGCCCGAGCAGCACGTCCTCGGTTTCCTGCGGGTAGATGTTGACCCCGCCGGAGATGATGACAAAGGATTTTCGGTCAGTCAGGTAGAGGTAGCCGCCTTCGTCAAGCCGTCCGATATCGCCCAGCGTGGTCCAGCCACGAGCGTTGGTGGAGGCGGCGGTTTTCGCGGGATCATTGTGATAGGCGAATTGGGGGCCGTTCTCGAAGTAGACCTCGCCCTCGGCGCCCACGGGCAATTCCGCGCCGGTCTCGTCGCAGATATGCAGCGCGCCCAGACGAGCGCGCCCGACCGAGCCGGGATGCGCGCGCCATTCCCCCGGCGTGATGGCGGTGAAGCCGTTGTTCTCAGTGCCGGCATAGTACTCGTGGATAATCTCACCCCACCAGTCGAGCATCCTGAGCTTGACATCCACCGGGCAGGGCGCGGCGGCGTGGACGGCCATTTTCATGGAGGAGAGATCGTGGCGCTGCCGCTCCGCCTCAGGGAGTTTCAGGAGCCGGATGAACATGGTGGGCACCCATTGGCTGTGGGTGATGCGGTAATGCTCGATCAAGTCGAGCGCGCACGCAGCGTCGAATCTCTGCATGACATAGGCGGTGCCGCCCATGCGGATGGTGACCATCGAATGCCGCAGGGGGGCTGCGTGATACAGCGGTGCGGGGCTGAGATAGCGGGTGTCGCTATCGTAGCCGAACAGCGATGTGAGCAGGTCTAGCAGCATGGTGCGCCCGCCGGGGGCATCGTCGGGCAGGGGCCACTTGATGCCCTTGGGCCGCCCGGTTGTGCCCGACGAATAGAGCATGTCGAGGCCCTGCCGCTCGTCGGGGATGGGGGTTGCGGGCAGGCTT
>PFEY01000077.1 GCA_002783205.1 Rhodobacteraceae bacterium CG17_big_fil_post_rev_8_21_14_2_50_63_15
ATAGGCCAGATCCTGCGTGACGAACTCGTATTTCTGCCTCAGATGACGACGGATCACCACGTCGTCGCGGTCAAGCCCAAGTGCCATGGCCTCTCGATACAGCACCTGTTCCCGGATCGCTTCACGCACCATCCCGGCCAGTTCGCCCTCGCTTGGCGGCCTCTGCCAGCGTTGCGTCCACGCCACCGCCATCCGCTCGACCTCGGCTGTCGATATCACGATCCGCCTGTCATCAGGAACATCTGCACTTGTGTCTGGCTCTGAAAGAACGACGAAAAGCGCCCCAGCGAGGAGGGTGAAATGAACGAGCGGTTCCCGCAAGAGGCGTCCAATGAATGTGGGTTTGGCTGCCATTTTTCTCTGCCTCGCCCGAAAGTCCTGTTCTGCAATAACCCCGACAGATAGATCGTTCGCAGAATCATGCGGTGATCTGACTGGGCCGAAGATATCTCATGCCTTCGAGAACGGACAGGCCGACAACCAACCCTAGGCCGTCGCCGTGAAGATCCTTTGCGGCGCCGCATGGCACGGCAAGGGCTTCATTGCCCCGATCGCGCATATCTTCATGTCCTGTCCTTCGAGATCTGACTGCGCAAGGCGACAACAAGCCGGGCTGCTAAAGCCATCTGAAACACTGTAGCGGGTCAAAGGAGCGGACCGATGCCCGATGCTCCTGCGCCGACAGACACGAAGTATGCGCCGACCAGAAGGTTGTAGCCCAGCATGGCGACCAAGATTGCCTCCGGTTCCTCATTGCGGGCCCCACCCCAGCACGCAAGAGCAACGGCGAACAACTCCATCCCAGCGATTCGGGCCACGCTCACACCTGTTCCGTCAAGATCGGACGCGAAGAGCAGACGAACCACGAGGCCGGGCGCTCACACGAGAACAACGCCGGTCGCATCTTTGACAAGTGCGACGATCGTGAGCAAGGCGGCTGGTCGGCATGTTCACCCCCACCCCACCAAGGCAGCTGAGAGGCGGCACTCGGCTCTCTCTGGGGTATCCATGAGAGCAAAGTGTTTCAGACAGGACCGGCAGCGAAGAACGGACACGCGCGTTGGGAGTTGTCTAAGCGTCCGAAAGTTCGCTGCCCTTTGCGCGGCGCTGAATGCCTCGGTCTCTGATCCAGCGCCGGGCGGGCCGTTCAAAGAATGCGTAAGACATCGCCGCTGCGATCACCGTAGAGACAATGCACAGGCCGACAAAAAGCACGGCGGCATACTCTCCATTTATGCCGAGTTGAGGCCAGGCATAATACCATAGATAACGAACCGGGATGTGCCAGAGGTATATCCCATAGGACAAAACGCCAACGTAATGGGGTATGGTCGATCCAAGAAACCTGGCAAGGATCCCACGATCCTCCCATGTCAGGATCACGAGCAATGCCATAGGCAAGACCAGATACGTCCCCTTGAGCGAGTAGTGCATCAGACAGAGCATGGCAGAGGCGGTGGCCATTTGGACGCCGGTTATACCCGCGTCCGGCCAGTTCTGCGTGGCGGATCGCCAGCGAAAGACGAGAACACCAAGGGCAAAGCCGGGGATGCCACGGGCAAGGGGCCATCGCTCATGGAGTTCAAGGCCGAGACCATACCATTGCAGTCCCCCATAAACGGTTACAATGACCCCGAGTAGTATCAGGCGAGAGAGGGGCGATCTGCTGGCCCAGAGGATCAGCGGGAAAACGAGATAGGCCGCGAACTCAACGCTGATCGACCAAGATGGGTAGTTGAGAATATAGGCGCTGTGAAAGCCCCATCCATGTACCATCAATAGATGTGTAACCGCTTGCGGGGCTACGTCTGGCACGCGTCCGCCCTTGAGGGCAACGACGATCAGGAGGCTGACAATCGTCGTGACAAAGTGCAGCGGATAGATGCGGGCGATCCTGTTCCGAATATAGGAGCCCCAGTCCTGAGCCCCCCCGTAAACCATTGCTATTATGAAGCCGCTCAGGACGAAGAAAAGGTCAACGAAAACATGAGAAGACGCCGCGATCCCGCTATACAGATCAGGGTTCAGGTTCCCGGTCAGGTTCTGCCGATAATGATAGAGCACGACCATCAGGGCGGCGATACCGCGCAAGCCTGTATGTGCCCTGATCTCGCGTGATGCGCGCACGGGGGTCCACTCTCTGACTGGTTATCGGTCATTCAACATGTTTTGAGCGCCAAAAACAGGGCTCTCATGACCCGGCGTCGTGGGTTATTCTCATGAATTTCATTAACTCACTATAAGAAAACAATAAAAATCTCCCTCATTGCACGCCATCCGATTTTTCCCGATCTGGTTCATGACTCGCCGCGCAGGGGTCCGAATCATACATTTCCTGGTCAAACTGTGACCGTTTCGTTGTCTGTTGGCGGACAGTGAGACGGAAAATCATGTATTGCCTACAAAATATGCCTGTTGGCTGACAGAGGTGGGGCGGTTGGACCGGTCCAATTGATTTGTTCGGTATTTCGAAACAAAAATGCCGCTAGTCGGTGGGTCTTTGACTGTTCTGGCCGCTTTAGTCCGGTTAACGTCTCATAGGCAGCGCCAAATGTGTCCATTGTTTCCAATACTGAGTAAATCTTGGGCGATGCATCCGGCGGGGATGTCTCAATTAACCATGATTATGCCATGTTTCGGCACATCCTTGACGTCTTTCCGCCGTATTTCGCTTGGGTAAACCCACCAATTTGACTAAAAGAAAACTGTCCCTTCGGGGACAACGCGAGAAGGTCGTGGGGGCGACCGCATACAGTGGCTCATCTTTTGATGGGTCTGGGGAGTGGGCAGACCGTCTTGTGCTTGTTGTCGTCCCTCGGCAACGCACAGACGGTCTGTTTGACAAGACGCTGCCGGGTTTTTCCCAAAGGCTTCTTCCCTGCCATGCTGGTCGCTTGTGCCGTCGGGCCGTCAGCGGTGTGAGATCTGTGTGGTTGCGCAGGCCAGCGTTTTGGGCTGGTCAAGGAGCGAATGATGGCGAGATACAGCGTCGATGGCGACAACGGGGACAACCGGATCGACATCGTGTTCGATGCTGATCCCGAAGGGGATCGGATCGACAATGGTGATGCGCCTGACGGCTCTGACGACGATCTTGTGCAGGCCTTTGGCGGCGATGACACGATTTTTGCAGAGAATGGCGACGATACGATCTATGCCGGATCCGGCAGCGATTATGTTGACGCAGGGTCAGGTGATGACCTGATTTTTGGTGATCGTAGCCTGCCCGGCGGTGAGACCGACACCCGCGAAGTGTTCCGCTGGAGCCTTGCCCCCGACCCCAATGATCCAGATCCGATCGACGATGGAGATCCGATCCCCGGCTTCGTTCAGAATACCGGCAGCGTCGATGTGACGTTTTCGGCGCATGAGGGGATTGCGCCGCTCGATACTGAATTTGCCGCAAATTTGCAAAATGTCAGCGGTATTGAGACCGGCGGCGACCCGGTGGATGCCCACAGTTCGTTGGCCGCCGCGGTCGCGGGCGACTGTGCGCATACCGAGTTGGTGCTCGATTTTTCCAAGCCCGTGGAAAACCTGTCGTTCCGGATCAATGATCTGGACGGACATGAACGGGTGCGCATCTATGCCCGCGACGCCGAAGGTGTGCTTGTCCCGGTCAGCCTGACCGGTGGCGCGGCGGTCGCCACCTATGGCGCAAACGCGGAAGGGTATGCCAGCAGTCCCGATTTCGACGATGACGACGCCACAAATTCGCTGTTGGTGGACATTGCAGGGCCACTGTCGTCCATCGTGATCCGCTACGAGGCGGACAGCACGCATTCCGACGGCATCAACCTGACCGATGTCTATTTCGACACCACGCAGACGATCATTGACGACGGCCTGCCCGGCAATGACACGATTTTCGGTGGCGACGGCGATGACACGATCTTTGGCGACGCGGGAGACGATTCGCTGATTGGCGGCAGCGGTGATGATGTGCTCTTTGGCGGCGACGGCAACGATACGCTGCGCGGCGGGACCGGCGACGATACGCTCTTTGGCGAGGCCGGAGATGACAGTCTGGCGGGGGATGAGGGCGATGACATCCTCTTTGGCGGCAAGGGCGACGACACCCTGGACGGCGGCAAGGGCGATGACACGATCTTTGGCGGCAAAGGCAACGATCTGATCACCGGCGGCGAGGGGGGGGGCAACTTCCTCTTTGGCGACGATGACCGCGACACCTTCTTCAACGTCACGCCCGATGACCGCATCTTTGGCGGCGATGGCGGAGACGATTACGACACGCTCGACATGCGCGGGGCGGGGCCGTTCCGGTTGGTCGATGTGGTGCCTGATAGCGACGGATTCGGGCTCGACGGCACGATCGAGTTTCTCAGTGCTGATCGCAGCACGGTGATCGGAACCGCGCGGTTCGAGAATATCGAGAATATCATCCCCTGTTTCACGCCCGGCACACGGATCGCCACGCCGCGCGGCGAGCGGATGGTCGAGGAGTTGAAGGTCGGCGACCGGGTGATCACCCGCGACAACGGCATGCAGGAGATCCGCTGGATCGGAGCGCGCCCGTTGAGCGGGACAGAGTTGCAGCGCGCGCCGCACTTGCGGCCCATCCTGATCCGGGCCGGCGCCTTGGGCAATGGGTTGCCGGAACACGACATTCTTGTCAGCCCGCAGCATCGCCTCTTGCTCACCAGCGAACGTGCGGAACTCTATTTCAACGAACGCGAGGTTCTGGTGGCGGCCACCCATCTGACCACGATGCCAGGGGTGGAGCAGATCTCATGTCCGGGCACGACCTATATCCATTTCATGTGCGATCATCACGAGGTGGTTTTGTCAAACGGCTCCTGGACGGAGAGCTTTCAACCCGGAAATCAAGTGCTTGACGGGATGGGTGCGGCACAGCGCGATGAAATCTACGCGCTGTTTCCCGAACTGCGATCGGCTTCGGGTCTGGGAGCCTATCAGGCCGCACGCCGCTCGCTGAAGCGCTATGAGACGCAGGTGCTGATGAGATGATGTATTAAGTATGCAGCAGGTCCGTCGCAGGGGCTAAGCGATGGGCCAAGAGGCCGGTTTTGTGAGAATAAGCTGGTTTCGAGTGGGAACAATCCCGGCAGATTGCCGGGATTGTTTCTTTTCAGGCATCGGGTCAATCCTGCGCTGCACGCCAGGCGGCCCAGGCCTCTGGGGTGTCAAGGTCGGTCGTGGCATGGGTGCCGGGCAGGGCGAGGGACGTCACCGACTGGCCGCGCAGGAGGTCACGCGCCCCCTGATCGCCGCTGAGTTTGGCCAGCGAGTCAAACAGCCGCGCAGGAAGGATCACCGGATGGCCGGGTGTTCCGTGCTCGGATGTGGCACGTAGAACGGATTTGAAATCATGGGCTTGCAGCATAGTCCTGAGGTCATCCCCGGTCAGATCCGGGAGGTCCGGCAAGACCACCATCAGGGCATCGGCCTGCGCCGTCATCGCCCATTGCGCCCCCCGTCGCAGCGAGGCCGAGAGGCCGGTCTGCGCGTCTGGAACGAGGACCACGTTGAGGCGCGGATGCGCAAGTCCCGCAAGCGCCGCCGCGCGGAGCGGTCGGTCCGGGGGAAGGGTTACAAGCACCGAAGTGCCGGTGCCGAGCGCCGCTTCCACCCTGTCGCGCAGGAGGGGCTGACCGCGCACCTCTTCCAGCAACTTGTCGCGCCCGCGCATCCGGGTCGAGGCCCCCGCCGCCGGAATCAGGATGCAGATGTCAGCCACGGCGCGCTCAGCGGATCAGATTGGGCCGAAAGGTCAGCTTGGGTCGGGCGTCTTGGGGCAGATGGCGGTTGAGATAGCGGTTGACGAGCCCGAAAAGCCCGATCACCGACAGCGTCACCAGAATGAAATAACCCGCCAGGATCGGATAGGGGACGAAGGGGTTGAAGGTCTTGTCGGCGAAATACTTGGCATAATAGAGCGCGTCGCCACTCTGTTGCCAGACCGGAAAGCCCGAGAAGAATACCAGCGTCGTGGCGTGAAAGAGAAAGATCGCCTCGTTGGTATAGGCCGGCCAGGCGAGCCGCAGCATGGTCGGCCAGATAATCCGGCGAAAGCGTCGCGAGCCGGAAAAGCCATAGGCATCGGCCGCCTCGACATCGCCCTTGGGGATCGAGCGCAGCGCGCCATAGAAAATCTCGCCGGAATAGGCGGCAGTGTTGAGAAAGAGCACGATCAGCGCCCCAAGCCAGGCCGCCGTCAGCACGT
The DNA here is from genome assembly GCA_002783205.1 of Rhodobacteraceae bacterium CG17_big_fil_post_rev_8_21_14_2_50_63_15. Lineage (GTDB taxonomy): Bacteria > Pseudomonadota > Alphaproteobacteria > Rhodobacterales > Rhodobacteraceae > Roseovarius. The sequence goes on from PFEY01000077.1 coordinate 6,206, forward strand.
TGAACCAGGGCGAGACGGATTTGAGCGAGAGAAACAGGAAATAGGCAAAGAAGAACTGGATGAAGAGCGGCGAGCCGCGAAAGACAAAGATGAACCATTCCGACGACTTGCGGATCACTGGATTGCGCGCGCCCTTGCCGAGGGCCACGGCGGTGGCCAGAAAGAATCCGGTCGCGAGCGCGAACACGCCGAAATAGATGTTCCAGACCAAGCCCGATCCGATCAGCGTGATCTGTTCGCAGAGGCTAAAATCCTTGACCGGCAAGAGCCTCTCGCCAATCCCGATGCTGCGCAGCCCGTAGGCCTGGATGGTGTCGAGACAGCTCATGCCGCAGCCTTTCTCTGAGCTTCGCCACCGGTGGTGGCTTGCCCCAGGCTGAGGCGTTGCATGAGACGTTCCAGCGCCACCTCTGACACCCTGGTGAAGCCGAGATAGAACACCATCAGCGCCAGGAAATACCAGATCCGCCAGTCGCCATGCGGATACTCGGTAAAGCGCGGGTTGGCGGTGCCTCCCAGTTCGCGCGCCCAATAGACGATATCCTCGACCCCGAGCAGAAAGAGCAGCGGCGTGGCCTTGATCAGCACCATCCAGAGGTTCGAGAGACCGGGCAGGGCATAGACCCACATCTGTGGCACCATGATCCGCCAGAAGCTCTGTTTGCGGGTCATGCCATAGGCCTCTGCAGTCTCCATCTGCGCCCGCGGCACGGCACGCATCGCTCCAAAGAGCACGTTGGCGCCAAAGGCACCGAACACGATGGCAAAGGTCAGGACCGCGAGCGAAAAACCATACGTCTCGTGCACCCATTGCGGCGCTGTTCCCAGCGGCAGCTTGGCGGCCTGACAGACAACGAAATCATTGCCTTGCCGGATCGGCTGATCCCAGTCCGGGCAGAGCGCCTTGTGACGGACCCACTCAAAGGCCTGGTCGATGGCAATGACGAAAAAGAGAAAGAACGCGATATCGGGCACGCCGCGCACGACCGAGATATAGGCTTTACCGAACCACCTGAGCGGCAGGATGTGCGAGCGCGCCGCCATCGCTCCACCAAAGCCAAAGGCCAGCGCCGCCGGAGCGGTGATCGCAAGCAACAAGAGCACCGTGCCGAGGGCATAATAAAGCTGCATGTGCTTGGTTGTGGTCAGGTAGCAGGTGAGCCATGCAAGCCCGTCGAGGCTGGCAGGGTCAGCGCAGAAAGAGAACATCGCGTCCGGCCTTGTCTAGGAAGGGCGGGACCCGATCAGGCCCCGCCGGTGGCATGAATCAGAAGGTCAGGCCGATATCCCATTTCTGGATCATGGCATTGAGGCTGCCATCGTCCTTCATCGACTGAATCGCGGCATCGAGCGTGGCTTTGAGCTCGGTGTCGCTCTCGCGCACGCCGAGGCCCACGCCGCCGCCGATGACCACCAGCTGATCGACCAGCACAAGGCCGTCATCCTCGTCGGCGATCGGGGCAAGATAGGCACGGTCAGCCAGAACCGCATCCGCCTCGCCATTGCGCACGGCGGCGATGGTTTCCTCGGGCGTGGCGTATTCCACGAGCTTGGCCCCGGTCGAGGCCACATAGGAGGCTTGAATGGTGCCCGATTGCGCGGCGATCACGCCGCCATTGACATCAACATCTGCCGACGACGCGATATAGGCCGAGGGGTCGGGCTGGGTGTAGTTCTGTGTGAAATCAATTACCTGATCTCGCTCATCGGTGATCGACATGCCGGCGATGATGACGTCATAGTTGCCCGAGACGAGGTTGGGGATGATGCTGTCCCAGTCGTTCGTGACCCATTCGCAGGTCAGCGATGCGCGCTTGCACAGCTCATCGCCCAATTCGCGCTCAAATCCGTCAACCTCACCCTTGTCATTGATGAAGTTATACGGAGGGTAGGCGCCTTCGGTGCCAAGACGCACGGTATCGGCCAGCGCAAAGCTGGCCGAGAGGGCAAGAGCGGTGGTAGTGAGCAGCAGTTTCTTCATGGTTTTCTCCCTTGGTTGGTTTTCGCCTCAGGTCGGATTGGTCGAACTGAGGAATTGTTGCAGGCGCTCTGATTTCGGTGCGCCAAAGAGGTCGTCGGGCGCGCCCTGTTCTTCGACCAGACCTTGATGCAGGAACACGACATGATCGCTGACATCCGCGGCCATGCGCATGTCATGGGTGACGATCATCATGGTGCGGCCTTCATTGGCCAGATCCTTGATGACGCGGATCACCTCTTGTTCCAGTTCGGGATCGAGCGCCGAGGTGGGCTCGTCAAACAGCAACGCCTCGGGCTCCATGCAGAGCGCGCGGGCGATCGCGGCGCGTTGTTGCTGACCACCCGAAAGCTGCGCCGGATAGACATCGCATTTGTCGCCGATGCCCACCTTGTCGAGATACTTGCGCGCCGCCCCTTCCACCTCGTGACGGTCGCGGCCCAGCACGGTCACTGGCGCCTCCATCACGTTTTGCAGGATTGTGAGATGCGCCCAGAGGTTGAACTGCTGAAACACCATGCTGAGATTGGTGCGGATCCGCAGCACCTGCTTGGGGTCGGCGGGATGGCGGTCAAGCCCCGTGCCCTTCCAGTGCACCGGTTCGCCCTTGAACACGATATCGCCCTGCTGGCTATCCTCGAGCAGGTTGGCGCAGCGCAGGATGGTCGATTTGCCAGACCCTGAAGAACCGATCAGCGAGACGACATCGCCCTTGTGTGCGGCGATGTTGACGCCCTTGATCACCTCAAGCGCTCCATAGGCCTTGTGCAGGTTGCGGATCTCGATGACCGGGGTTGGTTCAGACACGGGCAGGTTCCGTTTCGGCTGGTTTATCTCGATTTAATGACAGTAGGACTGAAAAAATGACCTGATGCAACTTGCAAAACGGGCGATATGCCCAATTGCCGCCCGGAATGACGCATTGGCCTCTCACTATGGCGACGGCGGCGCGGGATTGGGCAGGGCCAGGTAGTCCTGCGCCGGGATCATTGTGAGGCCGACAAGGCCAAGCGTGGCGCGGTCCTCGACGGCAAGTCCCACAATTGCGTCGTGCAGGGGGCAGCGCAGCGCCGCGGGATCGCGTTGCAGCGCGGTGATGTAGGGCAGGGCGGGGGTGGGCTCGGTCCGAGCCAGAACGCAAAGATCATCGGTAAAAGCGTCATGCTGGCGCATGATCGACCAACTCAGGGCATCAAGGGCGGCGATATCGGCGCGCCCTTCGGCCACGGCGCGGGCCGACGCGCGATGCGCTCCGCTCTGTATCGGGTTCGAGAAGGCAAAGCCGCGCGCGGCCGCCCAGGTTTGAGGAGCGGCCCAGCCCGACTGCGATAGAGCCTCATTGTAGGCGAAGCGGGCGGTGGCATAATCTTGAACGGCCGCGCGCGGATCTTCGGCGCGGGCGACAAAAACGCTGTAGTAATACCCGGCCGGACAATCCGGCAGAGCGAGAACCGGGCTCCCCACCAGCGTCACCTTGCCATGCAGGCGGGCCCGGTAGGGATAGCCACAGGTTTGCGACAGCAGGAGGTCGGGGCTGAGCCAGTCGTCCCAGAGATCCCCATCACGGCTGAGGGCATTGGGCCCATATCCCAGACGCGCGCGCACCCCTTGCCAGAGACGGTCATTGGCGGCAGCCGTCTCGGGGCGGTCATACATTGGCAGGCTGGCAATCATGCCTGACCGTTGACGCGCTGACGGGCGCGGGCGCTCTCCTGATCGGTGATGCCCAGAAAACTGGCGACCATCCGCAAGAGGGCGTCCTCTTCGGCCTCGCGTCTGCCATCGGCCAGAGCCACCTGCCAGAGCGCCTCGATCACGCCGATGCGGTCCTCATGGGGCACCGCGTCCTTGATCGCGCGGGTGAATCGGACGGTGTCCGGGGCCTGGCTCTCGAACGTTTCGGCCTCCATGCGCAAGGCCTCGGCCTGCGCGTGCGACAGGCCGTAGCGGATCGCGATGATCCGGGTGATCTGGACGATTTCGGCGGCGGAATACGCGCCATCGGTGCGCGCGACGCGCACGAGAAGCCCGCAGAGCGCCAGCCGGGCATCGCCGCCCGTCATTGGTTTGGGGGTCGGATGAAGCAATCGTTTGAGAAAATCTGTGAACATCGCTCTGGTATAGGCAGAGATCGGCCAGCCGCCAATGCCGAATCACAAGTCTTGGGCGCGGGCACGCGCGGCGGCGCTGTCGACGGGGCTGAGGCCCATTGCCTCGCGCGCGGCATCGAGCGCCTTGAGTTCTTCGGGTCGGGTCGTGCCGTCGGAAAGCACCACTTCCCACAGCGCCTCGAGCGCGCTCACCCGAGCCTCGAGGCTGACGGTTTCGCGGATCACGTGACCAAAATGCTCGGTTCCGGGCGCGGCATGTTCGAGTTTTTCGCAGAGCGCGCGCATCCGTGCCGCTTCGATCGGGCCCAATTTGTAAAGACGCATCAGCAGAAGGTCGATTCGCTGAATTTCCAGCAATTCGTAATGGCGGTCTGATCTGGCCATCCGCACCATCAGCGCGCCAAGCGCCAGTTTCTCGTCCGGTTCGGGCAGAGGGAGTGGCTTGGGGGTGGAAAGAGCGCGTATTATCCGGTCCAGCATGAGGCCAGATTACCCGCTTGAGGGATCCGCCCCAAGAGAATTGTTGCCAATCGAGGAATAGTGTTTTCCCGGTTCGTCCGCGTCGCGCGACAGGGATCGCAAACGAGCCACAATTGCTTCCAATAAAGCGCGCTTTGTGAGGGCAATGTCACGGTCAATTCAACGTCAGCGAATGATGCCAACATAATGTCCGATCCCTCTGCCTTCGACTGGTGCGCGACCTCTGCCGAAGCGCAACTTGCCCATATCCGATCGCTGGCGCCCGAACGGCGCAAGGCCGCGCTGTGTTTCTATGACTGGGCGCATCATCCCGAAACCGTACTGGGCTGGGCAATGGCACAAAAGGGAATCGATCTGGGCATCGCCGTGCAGGTCTTTTTCAATGGCGGGCCGCAGCGATTCAACTACCTGCCCAAGCCTCAGGTGCCTGAAGCCTATCGCGGGACAACGCGTGTGCTCGACACCATCTGCCAGCGCATCAACAGTGGATTTTATCTGGTCTATCCCACCCTCGCACCCACCTGTCGCAAGGAGGCGCTGACATGGTTGAGCTATCAACGGGCGGATCAGGCCGAGGGGCGCTCCGGGCGATGGGTTCTCGATGAAACCATTCTTGACCCGATCCTGTCCGAGACCCGGCGTCCGGCCGCCACTCCTGAAACGCGCAAAGCCCGCAATCACAGTCTGCTGCGCGATCTCATGAGCCCGGTCATTGGTCTGGGCGTGGACCGCGACATCCTGAAATATCGCGACAAGACCGACTGACCCGGAGCAACGCCGCGCCGATCAGCGGGGTCAGACCAACCGGGATGTTGCAATCGCGGCCCGCACGAAATCGGCGAACAACGGGTGCGGCGCGAAGGGCTTGGATTTCAACTCGGGGTGATATTGCACGCCGATGAACCACGGATGGTCCGCCCATTCGACAATCTCGGGAAGGCGCCCATCGGGCGACATCCCGGAAAAGACGAGCCCACAGGTCTCGAGCCTGTCGCGGTATTTCGTGTCCACCTCGTAGCGGTGGCGGTGACGTTCGTCGATGGCCAGAGTGCCGTAGATCTGCGCCACCTTGGAGCCGGCCTTGAGCACCGCGTCATAGGCGCCAAGACGCATCGTGCCGCCCTTGTCGTCGCTGACCTTGCGGCGCACCTTCTCGTTGCCTTGCACCCATTCCTTGAGATGATAGATCACCGGCTCAAAGCGCCTTTTGCCGACCTCGTGATCGAATTCCTCGGACCCGGCATCAGGGATGCCGGCGACATTGCGCGCCGCTTCGATCACCGCCATCTGCATCCCAAGGCAGATACCGAGATAGGGGATCTTGCGGGTGCGGGCAAACTCTGCCGCCTTGATCTTGCCCTCGGTGCCACGCTCGCCAAAGCCGCCGGGGACGAGAATGGCGTGGAAGCCTTCGAGATGGGCCGCAGGATCCTCGCGCTCGAAGATCTCGGCATCGACCCATTCGACATTGACCTTGACGCGATTGGCCATGCCACCGTGAACAAGCGCTTCCTTGATCGACTTGTAGGCATCTTCGAGTTGCACGTATTTGCCGACGATGGCGATGCTCACCTCTCCGTCGGTGTTCTGGATCCGGTCCACCACATCCTGCCAGACGCTCAGGTCGGGACGCGGTGCCGGACTGATCTGAAACGCGTCAAGGATTGCTTGATCCAGCCCCTCGCGGTGATAGGCGAGCGGTGCCTCGTAGATCGACCTGAGGTCATAGGCGGCGATCACATGTTCCTTGCGAACATTGCAGAAGAGCGCGATCTTTTCGCGTTCCTTGTCGGGAATAGGGTGTTCGGAGCGACACACAAGAATGTCGGGGGCGATGCCGATGGATTGCAATTCCTTGACCGAATGCTGCGTCGGCTTGGTCTTCAACTCACCGCTTGCGGTAAGATAGGGCAGCAGGGTGAGATGCATGAAGACGCACTGTCCGGGGGGGTGGTCGTGGCTGAACTGCCGGATCGCCTCGAGAAACGGCAATCCCTCGATGTCGCCCACGGTGCCGCCGATCTCGCAGAGCATGAAATCGACCTCCTCGCTACCGATGGCGAGAAACGCCTTGATCTCGTTGGTGACATGCGGAACGACCTGAATGGTCTTGCCAAGATAATCGCCCCTGCGCTCCTTTTCCAGAACATTGGAATAGATCCGCCCCGAACTCACGGAATCGGTGATCCGCGCGGGCACACCGGTGAAACGCTCGTAATGCCCGAGATCGAGATCGGTTTCGGCGCCGTCGTCTGTGACAAAGACCTCGCCGTGCTCGAAGGGCGACATCGTGCCGGGATCGACGTTGAGATAGGGGTCAAGCTTGCGCAGCCGAACGGAAAAACCGCGGGCCTGCAAGAGTGCACCGAGCGCCGCAGAGGCAAGCCCCTTGCCCAGTGAGGACACCACGCCGCCGGTGATGAAAACATATCTTGCCATGCGCGCAGGCCCCCCGTGAAGTTGCATTTGTGAAGGACATCAATCCTGCCGACCTGCAAAGAGCCAGTCTGTCACGGGAGTCAACCCATACAGGATTCGATTGAATTGCGCAAGCCGACCTCAATATGATGTTGAAGCGACTTGGCGCCCCTCAAGTCATTGTGGTCAATCGGCGGTTGGGGTCAGCGGTGCCGTATCCCCTGACGGCGGCGGGACCAGGAGGTCGCCCTCGGGCAGCGCCGGCGTGGTCTGCGCCGGCGGGAGCGGTGCGTCAGTCAGTCGATCGAGCACCGAAACGCCTGCCGCATTCTGCGCCGCGATGATCGTCAAGGAGAGCGATGTCACGATGAAGGCCGCAGCAAGAATCCATGTCAGTTTGCCAAGGGCTGTTGCGGCCGCGCGCCCGGTCATCGCGCCGCCACCGCCTCCCATGCCGAGCCCGCCGCCCTCTGAGCGTTGCAACAGCACGACGCCGATCAGCGCGAGCGCCAGAAGCAGGTGGATGGTCAGCACGACGTTTTCCATGAAGCGGTAGGCCTGTTGTTAGAATTCGGTCAGCCGCTATCTAGGCAATTCCGTGCAGCGCCGCAACCCGCCATTGACGCAGGCCGTGCGCGGCCCGAAACGATTTAGCTGTTTCAACGGTGGCGACGGCCCGCTATACCGACGCGCGTTTGAAACACGTTCTCGAGAGGATCATCATGGCCAATGTCGTCGTTGTCGGTGCCCAGTGGGGCGACGAGGGAAAGGGCAAGATCGTCGACTGGCTGAGCGAACGCGCCGATGTGATCGCGCGCTTTCAGGGCGGGCATAACGCCGGTCATACGCTGGTGATCGACGGCAAGGTCTACAAGCTCAACGCTCTGCCCTCGGGTGTGGTGCGCGCGGGCAAGCTCTCGGTAATCGGCAATGGCGTGGTGCTCGATCCCTGGCATCTCGTGCGCGAGATCGCGGCAATCAGCGCGCAAGGTGTCACGATCACGCCCGAGACGCTGATGATCGCCGAGAATACGCCCCTGATCCTGCCGATTCATGGGGAACTCGACCGCGCCCGCGAGGAGGCGGCGCGCGCGGGCACCAAGATTGGCACCACCGGGCGCGGGATCGGCCCGGCCTATGAGGACAAGGTGGGGCGGCGCGCGGTGCGGGTGGCCGATCTTGCGGATGAGACGACGCTCATCGCTCGGGTGGACCGGGCGCTGCAACATCACGATCCGCTGCGTCGGGGCCTCGGGATCGCGCCCGTCGATCGCGAGGCCCTGATTGCGCAGTTGCGCGAGATTGCACCGCAGATCCTGCCTTATGCCGCACCGGTCTGGAAGGTGCTGAACGACAAGCGCCACGCGGGCAAGCGGATCCTTTTCGAGGGGGCGCAGGGGGCGCTTCTGGATATCGACTTTGGCACCTATCCCTTTGTCACGTCGTCCAATGTCATCGCCGGCCAGGCCGCGACCGGCGTCGGGCTGGGGCCCGGCGCGATCAATTATGTCCTCGGGATCGTCAAGGCCTACACGACGCGCGTGGGCGAAGGACCGTTTCCGACCGAGTTGACGAATGCCGACGGCCAGCGACTGGGTGAACGCGGCCACGAGTTCGGCACCGTCACCGGGCGCAAGCGCCGGTGTGGCTGGTTCGATGCCTGCCTCGTGCGGCAGACCTGCATCACCTCAGGCGTGACCGGAATCGCCCTGACGAAACTCGACGTGCTCGATGGCTTCGACACGCTCAGGATCTGCGTCGGCTACGATCTCGATGGCACGCGGTTCGATTACCTGCCGACCGCAGCCGACAGCCAGGCGCGCTGCACGCCAATCTATGAAGAGGTGCAAGGCTGGGCGGAATCGACAGAAGGCGCCCGCAGCTGGGCCGATCTGCCCGCCAAGGCGATCAAGTATGTGCGCCGCGTCGAAGAATTGATCGGCTGCCCGGTCGCGCTCCTCTCAACCTCACCCGAGCGCGAGGACACGATCCTCGTGACCGACCCGTTCGCGGATTGAGGAGGGCGCATGGCATTGAGTTACAAGGCACGCCGTCGGTGGGCACTGGTTGTTCTGCTGGTCGGAATGCCGGCCTATGTGGTGGTGGCCGTCAGTCTTTTGGGCTTGATCGACCGACCGTCTTTCTGGGTCGAGGTTCTGGTCTATGTCGGGCTGGGCGTGATCTGGATCTTGCCGCTCAAGCGATTGTTTCTCGGCGTAGGCCAGCCCGACCCGGAGGAGCGACGGGACTGACCCCGCCGTTCATCGTTCCAGAAATACTCAAGACACTGACGCTTGTCCGCAAGACAAACGCCGGCTTGTCTGTCACCCGCGCAGCCTAGTCCCCGCGACGTCAAACAGCGGGGAAGGGATCAACCGGGCGGGGCGGCGGTCGCCCAGAATCTCGATCTCGGCTGGCAGGCCGTCTCGCGCCTGATCCGTCGGGATGAGCGCCAGAGCGATGGATTTTCCCGCATGGTGCGAATATCCGCCCGAGGTGCAAAAGCCGCGCACCGCACCCTCGATCCAGACCGGCTCATAGCCGTTGACATCGGCATCGAGCGCGTCGACCTCGAAGGCCACGAGCCGGCGCGCGGCGCCCGTCGCGTTCTCGGCCTCGGCGGCGGCGCGGCCGATGAAATCGGCATTCTTCGACCAGGCAATGAAGCGGTTCATGCCGGTTTCGCCGGGGGTGTAGTCGGGTGAGAATTCGTTGAGCCACGAGCCGAAGAAGCGATCAAGCCGCAGCGACATCATCGCGCGCATCCCGAAGGGCCGCATCCCATGGCTTTGTCCTTCAGACCAGAGCACCTGCCAGAGTGCGCGCTGCGCCATCGGATCGCAATAGATCTCGAACCCCAGATCGCCGGTATAGCTGACGCGCTGCACGAGACAATCGACCATGCCGAGAGTCGCCCGTCGCACATCCATGAAGCCCATGTCCGCCACCTGATCGCGGGTGCAGGCGGCGAGCACGTCGCGCGCTTTCGGCCCCGCGATCTGAAAGCCGGTGAGCCGGTCCGAGATGTTCTCGACCCGCACACCCGGCGCCTCGTTCATGCCGAACCAGCGCATATGCACCGCCTGCGCGCCGTAGGAGGCGGTGAGTTGAAAGGTCTCGTCATTGAGGCAGGAGACGGTGAAATCGCCCCAGAGCCGTCCTTTGGGGCTGAGCATCGGGGTGAGCGAGAGCCGCCCCGGCTTGGGGATGCGCCCGGCCATGATCCGGTCGAGCCAGTCGCGCGCGCCCGCCCCGGTGACAAGGTATTTGCCGAAATTCTGCACCTCGTTGATGCCCACGCCCTCGCGCACCGCCCTGACCTCGCGCGCGGTCGCCTCCCAGGCGTTGGAGCGGCGGAAAGAGGGGGTCTCGAAGCGCGGCTCATCGCCTTGGGCAAAGTAATTCACCACCTCAAGCCCGTATTGCGCGCCCCAGACCGCGCCCATGCCATCGAAGATGTCATACATCGGCGTCTGCCGCAGCGGCCGCGCGGCGGGCAATTCCTCGTTCGGGTAGGAGACCGAGAAACGTTTCTGGTAGTTTTCAATGACTTTTGGCCGGGTATAGCCGGGCGTGATCCAGTCACCGAAGCGCGCCACGTCGAGGGCGGTCACGTCGCGCTCGCATTCGCCATGAATCATCCATTGCGCCAGCATGAGACCGACGCCGCCGCCCTGGCTGAACCCGGCCATCACGCCGCAGGCCGACCAGTAGCCGCGCAGGCCGGGGATCGGGCCCACGAGCGGATTGCCGTCAGGGGCAAAGGTGAAGGGGCCGTGGATCACCGTCTTGACCCCCGCCTCTTGCAAAACGGGGAACCGCCTGTAGGCGAATTCGATGCTGGCCTCGATCTTGTCGAGGTTGTCGGGCAAGAGTTCATGGCCGAAATCCCAGGGGGTTCCGTCCACCGCCCAGGGACGGCAGGGCTGCTCGTAGAAGCCGATGCAGAGGCCGCGACCCTCCTGCCGCAGATAGCTTTCGCCGGCCGGGTCCATGACATGGGGGTGTTCGGTATCGCGTTGGTATATTGTCGGTATGTCGTCGGTGACGAGATACTGATGCTCCATCGGGTGCAGCGGCAGGTAGACCCCCGCCATCGCGCCCACCTCGCGCGCCCAGAGGCCACCCGCGTTGACCACGTGTTCGGTATGAATGGTGCCCTTGTCGGTCACCACGTCCCAGGTGCCATCGGTGCGCTGGTTGGTCTCGTGCACCCTGCAATGGGTCTCGATCGTGGCGCCGCCCATGCGCGCGGCCTTGGCATAGGCATGGGTGGTCCCGGACGGATCGAGATGGCCGTCGAGCGGATCATAGAGCCCGCCAAGGATGCCGCCGATGTTCGTCACCGGAGCAATCCGCGCGATCTCTTCGGGCGTCACGATCTCGGTCTCGAGCCCCATGTAGCGATGCTTGGCGCGCTCGGCCAGAAGCATGTCGAAGCGGTCGCGATTGTCCGCCAGCGTGACGCCGCCGACATGGTGCAGGCCGCAGGACATGCCCGTTATCTCCTCCAGTTCCGTGTAGAGCCGGATCGTGTAGCCCTGAAGCGCGGCCATGTTGGTATCGCCGTTGAGGGTGTGAAACCCGCCCGCTGCGTGCCAGGTCGAACCGGAGGTCAATTCCCGGCGTTCGACCAGCATGACATCGGACCAGCCCAGCTTGGTCAGGTGATAGAGCACGGAACAGCCGACGACACCGCCGCCGATCACGACCACGCGGGTGCTGGTTTTCATTTGCGCCTCCTTGTCTGGTTGCCCGCAGAGTGGAACCCGCCGGTTTGGTCGCATGTCGGTTTGCGACAGGATGTGTCGCTTGCCGATATTTTACAGCGGATTTGAACAGGCCTGGGTCGCGGGACATAGCCTTTTGCGTGGATGAGGGGCGCTGCCCCTCAAACTCCCCGGGATATTTGCGGCCAGAAGAAACCGGGGTTATGGAAACCCTCCGAATGGCGGCGCTGCGACAGAAGGTGTCGTGGATTGGCAATTCGCCTGCGGGCGAGGTCATCAGGATGGTGTTCAACGAAAACCAAAGGATGTTCCATGAAAACCCATGCACAGGCGGTCGTGATCGGCGGCGGCGTTATCGGATGTTCGATTCTCTATCATCTGACCAAGCTGGGCTGGTCGGATGTCGTGCTGCTCGAACGCAATGAATTGACCTCGGGCAGCACCTGGCATGCGGCGGCGAATATTCACGGCCTGCATGACAGCGCCAATATCAGCCGTTTGCAGCATTACACGATGAAACTCTATAACGAGTTGGAGGCCGAGACCGGGCAAAGCTGCGGTGTGTTCCAGCCCGGCAGTCTCTATCTGGCGCAGACCGAGAATCGCGAGCATCAGTTGCGCCTGCAAGCCGCCAAGGCGCGGCTCTATGGCATGAATTTTCACGAGGTCTCCCGCGCTGAAGCCGAACGGTTGCATCCTCTGGTGAATTTCGACGGAATCCGCTGCATCATGTATGAGCCCGATGGCGGCAACGTGGATCCCTCTGGCGTGACCAATGCCTATGCGGTGGGCGCGCGGCAACGGGGCGCCGAAATCCATCGCTTCACCCCTGTCACGGCGACGCTTCAGCAACCCGACGGGTCATGGATCGTCGAGACACCTAAAGGCAGGATCCATACGCCCTGGGTGGTCAACGCCGCCGGTCTCTGGGGGCGCGAAGTCGCGAAATTGGCAGGGATCGAACTGCCCTTGCAGCCCACCGAGCACCAGTATTTCGTGACCGAAGCGATCGCGGAAATTGCCGCGATGGAGCGCCGCCTGCCGTCGGTCGCGGATCGCGACGGGGAATATTACCTGCGTCAGGAGGGCAAGGGCCTGTTGATCGGGGCCTATGAGCGCAACATGCGGTTTTGGGCCGAGGAGGGCACGCCGCTCGATTTCGCGCATGACCTCTTTCCCGATGATCTGGAGCGAATCGAGGAGAACATGCTGCGCGCCATTGACCGCGTGCCGGTGGTGGGCCGGGCCGGGATCAAGCGGGTGATCAACGGCCCGATGATCTGGAGCCCCGACAGCAACGTGATCCTTGGCCCGGTGCCGGAACTCAAGGGTTATTTCTGTTGCAACGGGATCATTCCGGGGTTCAGCCAATCGGCGGGGATGGGCTGGATGGTGGCCGAATGGCTGATCAACGGCGAGATGAAATACGACATGTTCGCCTGGGATCTGGCGCGGTTCGGGCTGTGGGCCAACACCCGCGATTTCGTCAAGGCCAAGGTGCGCGATCAGTATGCGCATCGGTTCTCGATCCATTTCCCGAATGAGGAACGGGCCGCAGGGCGACCGCTGCGGAGGCGTCCGGTCTATGAGGTGCAAAGGGAGATGGGCGCGGTCTTTGGCCTCAATTACGGCTGGGAGCATCCCTTGTGGTTTGCCAAGACGCCTGGCACCGTGGAGACCAACGGTTTCAGCCGACAGAACTGGTGGGGGCCGGTGGGCGAGGAATGCAGGATGCTGCGGACGCGCGCCGGGATCATCGACATTTCCAACTTTGCCAAATACCGCGTCAAGGGACCAGGCGCGGAGGACTGGCTCAATGCCGTCTTTGCCAACCGGATGCCGAAGTCTGTCGGGCAGTCCTGCCTCACGCCGTTGATCGGGGTGCGCGGTGGGATCGCGGGGGATGCCACCGTGACGCGGCTCGGGGAGGAGGAATTCTGGGTGATTTCCTCGGGCATGGCCGAACGCTATCACAAGCGGTTCTTCGATGCCGTGAACTTGCCCGAGGGGACCACGTTCGAGAGCCTGACCGAGGCGGTCTGCGGCTTCAACGTGGCGGGGCCGAGATCGCGCGAAATGTTGCAGCGGCTGACCAATACCGCGCTCGGGACAGAGGAATTCCCCTTCATGCGGTCAGCGCGGATAGACTTGGCGGGGGTGGCCTGCGTCGCGCTGCGCGTCAGTTTCACCGGTGATCTGGGATGGGAACTGCATTGTGCCACGGAAGATCAGGCGCGACTTTACGCGGCGCTGCTTGAGGCGGGCCGGGCGTTTGGCGCGGGTCCGGTGGGGAGTCGCGCCTTGATGAGTTTGCGTATCGAAAAGGCCTATGGATCGTGGTCGCGCGAATACAGCCCCGAATACTGGCCGCAGGAGGCGGGGCTGGCGCGCCTGTGCAAGATGGACAAGGATTTCCTGAACAAGGCTGCGCTCGAGGCGGTGATCGGGCAGGAGCCGCGCGAGCGACTGGTGGTGCTGCATCTCGACGAGGCGGACGTAACGGCGTCCAATGCCGATGCCACGGGCGGCGAGCCGATCTTCAAGGATGGCGTGGGCGTCGGGCGCGTATCTTCGGGGGCCTATGGCTATTTCGTGGGAATGAGCCTCGCGCTTGGCTATGTCAGAGGAGCGGGCCCTGGCGATGCGGTCGAGGTGATGGTTCTGGGCCGTCCGCACCGCGCGCGCATCCTGGAGGCTGCGCCGTTTGACCCCGAGGGCGCCAGATTGCGGGCGTGAGCGCTCACTCCTGACGTCTGATCTCTTGCGAGGCCTTGAATTTCTTGAGCCGTTCCAGAAGCAGTTCCCGCGCCTTGAGGTTTGCGCGGCGGACGCGAAACGCTGTGAGAAACGCCTCTTCGGCGGTTTGCGAACTGGTGGCCAGAACCTTTTGAATGTCGGTCAGCAGATCTTCGTTGCCGGTGGCCTCGATGGCCTTGATCACGTCGCGGGCGAGTTCGTCTGCCAGATCCTCGGTGACACCCATGCTGATCGCCTCCCTTACCGCGTTGTCTCGGTCAGACGGCGTTTGACATAGGTCGTGACCTTTTCGATCATGCCGTCCATGTGCGGTTCCTTGAAGAAGTGGTCCGCCCCTTCGATCGCTTCATGGGTTATGGTGATGCCATGCTGCTCATGCAACTTGCCGACGAGGGCTTCGGTGTCGGCGGGCGGCGCCACCCGGTCGAGGGTGCCGTTGATGATCAGTCCCGAGGCCGGGCAGGGCGCGAGGAAGCTGAAGTCATACATGTTTGCGGGCGGGCTGACGGAGATGAAGCCGGTGATTTCGGGCCGGCGCATCAGGAGTTGCATCCCGATCCAGGCCCCGAAGGAAAAACCGGCAACCCAGCAATGCTTGGAATTGTTGTTCATGGATTGCAGGTAGTCGAGTGCCGAGGCGGCATCGCTCAACTCGCCGATGCCCTGATCATATTCGCCCTGCGAGCGTCCGACGCCGCGAAAGTTGAACCGAAGCACCGTAAATCCCATGTTGTAGAACGCATAATGCAGGTTGTAGACGACCTTGTTGTTCATGGTTCCGCCGAATTGCGGATGTGGATGCAGCACGATGGCGATCGGAGCGTCTTTTTGCTTCTGCGGGTGATAGCGGCCTTCAAGACGGCCTTCGGGGCCGGGAAAGATTACCTCGGGCATGGGGTCTTTTCTATCCTTTTGATACAGCGCGCGCGACAAACTTGACGAAATTGCTCAAGCACTTTAGAGCAGTTCCAAATTGCGGTCGGCGTCGGAATGGCTCAAAGCGAAATAAGCCTTGCGCAGGGCAAGGTCAATCTGTTCGCGTGGGAGGAAGCAATGAAACTCAGCACCAAGGGCCGGTATGCGATGGTTGCGCTGGTCGATATCGCGTTGCAGCCGCCGGGCACGGTGGTGACACTGGGCGACGTTTCGCGGCGTCAGGATATATCCTTGCCCTATCTGGAGCAGCTTTTCGTCAAACTGCGGCGCGCCGAACTGGTCGTGTCGGTGCGCGGTCCGGGAGGCGGCTACCGGCTGGCGCGTCCCGGCTCCGAGATCCGTGTGTCGGATGTGCTGGCGGCGGTGGATGAGACGGTCGATGCGTTGCACAAGGGGGCAGGGGCCTCGGGCGGGGCGAGCGGATCGCGCGCGCAATCCATGACCAATCGGCTGTGGGAGGGGTTGAGTGCGCAGGTCTATGTCTTTCTGCACCAGACCCGTTTGAGCGATATTGCCAACAATTCGCTGGCGCCTTGTCCGGCGGTACCAAGCCTCTTTTCGGTGGTTGACGAGGAGTGAACTTCGCAAGGGTATCGTCTAATTTCGCGCGCAGTTGGACAGTCAGGAAGAGGTGGTCGTGATGGCGAGGGTCTATCTTGATTACAACGCGACCGCTCCGCTGCGTCCCGAAGCGCAGGACGCGATGCTGGAGGCGATGGATCTTGTTGGCAATCCGTCGAGTGTCCATGCCGAGGGGCGCGCGGCCAAGGCGGTGATCGAACAGGCCCGCGCGCAGGTCGCCGCAGCCTTTGGGGCGGAGGGGGCGGATGTGATCTTTACCTCTGGCGCGACGGAAGCGGCGGCGCTGGCCTGTGCCGGGCGGGGCTTGTTCGGGTCCGCGGTCGAGCACGACGCGGTGGGTGCATGGGTGAGCCGCGATCTTGCGGTGGATTCCGCCGGACGCGTCAGCGTCAACGATCCGTCGCGCTCGGTGCTGCAACTGGCCAATTCCGAGACCGGGGTAATCCAGAGCCTGCCCGAGGGACTGGCGGTCAGCGACATGACACAGGGCTTTGGCAAGATGCCGGTGGCGTTCAACTGGTCGGGCGTGCAGATGGCGCTGATCTCGGCGCACAAGATCGGCGGGCCGAAGGGCGTGGGGGCGCTTGTGGTGCGGCGCGGCACCGATCTTGCGGCGCAGATCCGCGGCGGCGGACAGGAAATGGGCCGTCGCGCGGGCACCGAGAACGTGATTGGCATTGCCGGATTCGGGGCGGCGGCGGAGGCTGCGGCACGCGATCTGGCTGACGGAAAATGGGCGCAGGTCGAAAAACTTAGAAACATTCTAGAGTTTACCATTGCAGAGTTTTCAAATGAGACTATTTTTGTCGGGAATGAGAATCCGCGGTTGGCCAATACCAGTTGCTTCATCACGCCGGGCTGGAAGGGTGAAACACAGGTGATGGTCATGGATCTGATGGGCTTTGCCGTGTCTGCGGGCAGTGCCTGTTCAAGCGGCAAGGTGCGCGCCAGTTCCGTGTTGCGGGCCTTGGGATATGACGAGGCCGATGCCGGTTGTGCGATCCGTGTTTCACTGGGGCCGCAGACGACTGAAGATGAGGTCATGCGCTTTGCCGAAGGCTGGCTCAAACGCTGGCAAAGGCATCAGGGCCGGATGGCCTGACGAGTGAGGAGAGGGGAATGGCTGCTGTGAGCGACGTTCAGGTCAAGCAAGGCGTGGATCGGGAAACCGTCGATGTCGTGAGTCAGGTCGGCGGGGCCTATAAACACGGCTGGAACACCGACATCGAGATGGACTATGCCCCGATGGGTCTCAATGAGGACATCGTGCGGCTGATCTCGGCCAAGAACGGCGAACCCGCGTGGATGACCGACTGGCGGCTCGAAGCCTTTGCCCGCTGGCTGACCAAGACCGAACCCGACTGGGCGATGGTCGATTACCCCAAGATCGACTTTCAGGCGCAGTATTATTATGCGCGGCCCAAGTCGATGGCGACGAAGCCGAAATCGCTCGACGAGGTCGATCCCAAACTGCTCGCGACCTATGAAAAGCTGGGGATTCCGCTCAAGGAGCAGATGATCCTCGCCGGTGTCGAAGGGGCCGAAGGCGCCCCCGCCGAGGTTCGCAAGGTGGCGGTCGATGCGGTGTTTGATTCGGTGTCGGTCGGCACGACCTTTCAGGCCGAATTGAAGAAGGCCGGCGTGATCTTCTGTTCGATCTCGGAGGCGATCCGCGAGCATCCGGAACTGGTGCGGAAATATCTGGGCTCGGTGGTTCCGGTCAGTGACAATTTCTATGCCACGCTGAATTCCGCGGTATTCTCTGACGGCTCCTTTGTCTATGTGCCGCCCGGCGTGCGCTGCCCGATGGAACTGAGCACCTATTTCAGGATCAACGCGGAAAACACAGGCCAGTTCGAGCGCACGCTGATCATTGCCGACAAGGGCTCTTATGTCAGTTATCTCGAAGGTTGCACCGCGCCCAAGCGTGACATCAGCCAATTGCACGCCGCTGTTGTCGAGATCATCATCGAGGAAGACGCCGAGGTGAAGTATTCCACGGTGCAGAACTGGTATCCGGGCGACGAGAACGGCAAGGGCGGGATCTACAACTTTGTCACCAAGCGCGCCGATTGCCGGGGGGATCGGGCCAAGGTGATGTGGACGCAAGTCGAGACCGGATCGGCGGTGACGTGGAAATACCCGTCCTGCATCCTGCGCGGCGATGACAGCCAGGGCGAATTCTATTCGATCGCCATCGCCAACAATTACCAGCAGGCCGATACCGGCACCAAGATGATCCATCTGGGCAAGAACACGCGCTCGCGCATCGTGTCCAAGGGGATCAGCGCGGGCCACGCCCAGAACACCTATCGCGGGCTTGTGTCGATGCATCCCAAGGCCCGGAACAGCCGCAACTATACCCAATGCGACAGCCTGCTTATTGGCGACAAATGCGGGGCACACACCGTTCCCTATATCGAGGTCAAGAACAACTCGTCGCGCGTGGAGCACGAGGCAACCACGTCAAAGGTGGATGAGGACCAGATGTTCTATTGCCGCGCGCGCGGCATGGATGAGGAAGAGGCGGTGGCGCTGGTCGTCAACGGCTTTTGCCGGGACGTGTTGCAGGCGCTGCCGATGGAGTTTGCCATGGAGGCGCAGCAGCTCGTGGCGATCTCATTGGAGGGATCGGTAGGCTGAGCGCCGCCGAACCGTTGGAAGGAAAGCGCAAGATGATCGTCACCACCACACCCAGCGTAGAGGGCCGCAGCATCACGGCCTATCGTGGCATCGTGACCGGCGAGGCCATTCTCGGCGCCAACATCTTTCGCGATCTCTTTGCCGGCATCCGCGACATCGTGGGCGGGCGTTCAGCCGCCTATGAAGAGGAACTCGGCAAGGCGCGGCGCACGGCGCTGGCCGAGATGGAGGAGCGCGCGGCGGAACTCGGCGCGACGGCGGTCGTTGGCGTCGATCTCGATTACGAGGTGATCAACAACATGCTCATGGTCTCCGCCTCGGGCACGGCCGTGGTGCTGGCCTGAAATGGGCGTGACCGCGTCCCTCTCCCGGCCCGGACTGACCCTGCCCGAGGCAGAGGCGGCCTGTCTGCGCGAAGCCTATGGGCAGGCGCGGGCGATTCTCGAATACGGCTCGGGCGGCTCGACCGTGATGGCCGCCGAGATGCCGGGCAAGCGGGTCTGGTCGGTGGAGAGCGACGCGGACTGGGCGACGATGATGCGCGGCTGGTTCGAGGCCAATCCGCCGGTGCACGACACGCAGGTCGAGATTGTGTGGTGCGATATCGGGCCGACCAAGGCCTGGGGTCATCCGCGCGACAAGAGCGGCTGGCAACGGTATGCGCGCTATCCGCTGGGCATCTGGGAACGGGCCGACGTGACGCCCGATCTGGTGCTGGTGGACGGCCGCTTTCGCACCGGCTGCGCGCTGGCGGCGGCGTTTCATGCCAAGGCGCCGTTGCGGCTGATGTTCGATGACTACGTGCCGCGCCACCACTATCACGCGGTCGAGGACTTTATCGGCGCACCGCGACGGGTCGTGGGACGGATGGCGGAATTCGTGGTCAGCCCGATGCCGGTTCCGGCCGAGCGGCTTTTGACGATCATCGAGATGATGACCCGGCCGTGATGCCGGAAAACGTTTGAAGAGGACAATAAATGCTGGAAATCAAGAACCTGCACGTCGATCTTGAAGAAGAGGACAAGACCATTCTCAAGGGGGTGAACCTGACCGTGGAAGCGGGCAAGGTGCACGCGATCATGGGGCCGAACGGGTCGGGAAAATCGACGTTGAGCTATGTCCTGTCGGGGCGCGGCGGCTATCGGGTGACGCAGGGCACGGCGACGCTGGATGGCATCGACCTCTTGGCGCTGGAACCCGAGGAACGCGCGGCAGCGGGGCTCTTTCTGGCGTTTCAATATCCGGTCGAGATCCCCGGTGTCGGCAATCTCACCTTCTTGCGCACCGCGATGAACGCACAACGAAAGGCGCGCAATGAGCCCGAAATCAGCGCCGCGGACTTTCTCAAGCTGGTGCGCGCAAAGGCGAAAACCTTGCAGATCGATGCCGAGATGCTCAAGCGTCCGGTCAATGTGGGGTTTTCAGGTGGTGAGAAAAAGCGCAACGAAATCTTGCAGATGGCGATGCTTGAACCGAAGATGTGCATCCTCGACGAGACTGACTCGGGGCTTGATGTGGACGCGATGAAGCTGGTGGCCGATGGCGTCAACGCCCTGCGGGACGCGCGGCGCGGGTTTCTGGTGATCACGCATTATCAACGCCTGCTCGATCATATCAAACCCGATGTCGTGCATATCATGGCCGAAGGCCGGATCATCAGGACCGGCGGCCCGGACCTGGCGCTTGAGGTCGAAAAGAACGGCTATGCCGACATCCTGACGGAGGAGGCATGATGGCGCTGGCGCAGGCAAGGCCCCCCCTGATCGACGCCCGAATTGCAGAGTTGCGCCTGCCGGACGGTGCGGCCTGGAGCATGGCGGCGCGAGCTGAGGCTCTTGATCGGTTGCGCGCCATGGGTCTGCCTGACCGGCGCGACGAATACTGGAAATTCACCCGGCCCGACAGTCTTGTTCAGGTGGACGCGCCGCGCACGCCGGTCTCTGACCCCGCCGAGGGATTGGATATGTTCGGGGATATCGACCGATTGAAGATCGTGTTCGTGGATGGCATCTTTGATCCGGTTGCCAGCGATGAGCTGGCGCTTGATGGCGTGCAGATCGAACGTCTTGCCGGGGCTGCGCAAAGCCATATCCATTGGGTGCGCGATGTTTACGGCACCCTCGAGGCCCGCGGACAGTCGCCGGTGGCGCGACCTCTGGCGGCGCTCAACACGGCCTTGGCGAGCGATGGCCTGCTGCTCCATGTGAGCCGGAGTCCCAGCAAGCCTGTCAACCTCATTTATGTCCATAATTCAGAGACATCCGATGCGATTCTGCATCATGTCATCCGGCTTGATCCGGGGGTGGAACTGACCGTTCTGGAGCATGGCCCGGCGGCGGCGCGTTTCAATCAGGTGATGGAGGTGGAGATCGCTGCGGGGGCGACCTTTCACCATGTGCGCAACCAGGAGAGCGGCCATCAGCAGCGCGCGGCGACGCATCTCTTTGCCCGCCTTGCGGCCGGGAGCCGATTCAAGAGTTTCACCATGACGGCCAACGGGGTTATGACGCGCAACGAATGCGCGATAGAACTGGCCGGTGACGAGGCGAGTGCGCATGTCGCGGGGGCCGCCCTGGGGGATGGCAATGTTCATCAGGACGACACAATCCTGATCACGCATGACGCCCTGCGCTGCGAAAGCCGTCAAGTGTTCAAGAAGGTCTTGTGCAATGGCGCGACGGGCGTCTTTCAGGGCAAGATTCTGGTCAAGCCGGGGGCGCAAAAGACCGATGGCTATCAGATCAGTCAGGCGCTTCTGCTCGACGAGGACAGTCAGTTTCTGGCCAAGCCGGAACTGGAGATTTATGCCGATGACGTAATCTGTTCGCATGGCTCCACCTCTGGCGCGATTGACGAGGATGCGCTCTATTATCTGCGCGCCCGGGGAATCCCCCGAAAGCTTGCAACCGATCTGCTGACCCTCTCCTTTCTCGCCGAGGCGGTCGCGGAAATCGACGACGAGGGCCTGCGCACCGAGATCAACGCCCGGCTCGAGGGCTGGCTGGCCCGCAGGCGCGGCTGATGCCGGTGAC
Organism: Rhodobacteraceae bacterium CG17_big_fil_post_rev_8_21_14_2_50_63_15; assembly: GCA_002783205.1. Classification (GTDB taxonomy): domain Bacteria; phylum Pseudomonadota; class Alphaproteobacteria; order Rhodobacterales; family Rhodobacteraceae; genus Roseovarius. The sequence continues at coordinate 27,873 of PFEY01000077.1, forward strand.
AACCGAGATTGTCGCCACCTATCGTGGCCCGCGCCGGGTGGTGCGCCGCTTGCTGGCGATGGGGCCGCGCGAGGATCGAGTCCTCGCCATCCTGATCGCGGCCTGCGCGGTGGTGTTCATCGGGCAATGGCCGCGGCTCGCACGCGAAGCGTATCTGACAGGACAGGAGCTCAATCCGCTGCTGGGCGGGAGCCTGTTGGCGTGGATCTTTCTGGCCCCGCTCCTGCTCTATCTGCTCGCCCTGTTGAGCCACTGGGCGTCGAGGCTCTTGGGGGGCCACGGCACGGCCTTTGGGGCACGGCTGGCCTTGTTCTGGGCGTTTCTGGCGGCAAGTCCGCTCATTCTCTTGCACGGGCTGGTGGCTGGGTTTATCGGTCCGGGGGCGGGTTTGCAGGCGGTCGGGGGGATCTGGCTCGGATTTTTTGGCTGGTTCTGGATCGCGGGACTGCGTGAGGCAGAATGGAGCAGGACATGACCCAGGCCCAGTTCAAGGCGCTGATCGGGCAGACGCTGTTTCGGCCGCGCGAGGCGGCGCGTGTTCTGATTTCAATGCGGTTGCCGGGGCATTGGCTCTGGACGGCGCTTGCTCTGATGGCGGTGCTCAATGCCATCGTCTATTCCGTCTCTCTCACAGTTGCGGGGCCGGGTGATCCGAATGCACCCATGATGATGCCAGCGGCCTTTCATGCGCCCGTGCTCTTTGCGCTTTTGTTGTTCCTGGCCCTGGTGCTGACCGTCCTGAGCCTGTTCTGGGTCGGAGTAAAGTTTGGTGGCCGGGCGGCAATCGAAGATATCCTCGTGCTGATCACCTGGCTTCAGGTGCTGCGTCTGATGTTGCAGGTCGGGGTGACGATCCTCGTTCTCGCCATGCCTGCGCTGGCCATGATCGTGATCATGGTGGCGTCGATCTGGGGGATTTACATTCTTGTAGGCTTTGTCGCTGAAGCGCATGGTTTTGTCAGTTCCCTGGGCGCCTTGGGCGTGATTTGCCTGGCGTTGTTGGTCATGGCGATCGGATTGACGATTGTCTTCAGCATCCTTGGTGTGGCCGTCATGGAAGGGGCATGAAATGCTCGATGTGGTAAAGATCCGGGCCGATTTTCCGATCCTCGCGCGAGAGGTGAACGGCAAGCCCTTGGTTTATCTCGACAATGGTGCCTCGGCGCAAAAGCCGCAGGTGGTTATTGACGCGGTGACGCATACCTACTCTCATGAATATGCGAATGTTCACAGAGGCTTGCACTACTTGAGCAATGTCGCGACCGAAAAATACGAGGCGGTCCGTGGGATCATTGCGCGCTTTCTTGGCGTCGCGGATGAGCATCAGATCGTGCTCAATTCGGGCACCACGGAAGGCATCAACATGGTCGCCTATGGCTGGGCGATGCCGCGGATGCAGGCCGGGGATGAGATCGTGCTGAGCGTGATGGAGCATCACGCCAATATCGTGCCCTGGCATTTCCTGCGCGAGCGGCAGGGTGTCGTGCTGAAATGGGTGGAGGTGGATGCGCGTGGATATCTTGATCCGCAAAAGGTCATTGACGCGATTTCACCTCGCACGAAGCTCATTGCCATAACGCATCTTTCCAATGTCTTGGGAACCAAAGTTGATGTAAACGCCATCTGCGCCGCCGCCCGTGAAAAGGGTGTTCCGGTGCTGGTGGACGGATCGCAGGCGGCGGTGCACATGGCGGTCAATGTTGATGAGATGGGCTGTGATTTCTACGCGATTACCGGTCACAAGCTCTATGGGCCGTCGGGATCGGGCGCAATTTTTGTGCGCAAGGAACGGATGGCCGAAATGCGCCCCTTCATGGGTGGAGGCGACATGATCCGCGAAGTGAGCCGGGATCAGGTGATCTACAACGATCCGCCGATGAAATTCGAGGCCGGAACGCCGGGCATCGTGCAGACGATCGGGCTTGGTGTGGCGCTCGACTACATGATGGGTGTGGGCATGGCGGCGATTGCGGCGCATGAGAACGATCTGCGCGACTATGCTCAGCAGCGGCTGGCGGGGTTGAACTGGATCAACGTGCAGGGCAGCGCGCCCGACAAGGCTGCGATCTTTTCATTCACCATGGAGGGGGCCGCACATGCCCATGACATCTCGACCATTCTCGACAAGAAGGGGGTTGCCGTCCGGGCGGGCCATCACTGTGCCGGACCCTTGATGGATCATCTGGGGCTGACCGCGACCTGCCGGGCGTCCTTTGCCATGTACAACACCCGCGCCGAGGTGGATGTGCTGATCGAGGCGCTCGAATTGGCGCATGAGCTATTCGCTTGATGTCAATGGCGCGGCGGCTGTGCTGGCAGCGCCGTCCGCTCTGGTCAAAACGCTGTCGCCCGCATTTGCGATTGCAGGCGCAACGCCGCGCCGCTATATGGGACGCGGTATGCACCCGTAGCTCAGCTGGATAGAGTGTCGCCCTCCGAAGGCGAAGGTCACAGGTTCGAATCCTGTCGG
>PFEY01000050.1:0-1548 GCA_002783205.1 Rhodobacteraceae bacterium CG17_big_fil_post_rev_8_21_14_2_50_63_15
GGCGCTGCCCCCGGACCCCCGGAGTATTTGCGGAACGCTGAAATGGGGGATCGAGGCCTTCCAGAACTTGATCAAATTATGTTTCGACTCTGGTCAAGGCGGTATCCGCGCCCCACTGTGCGCGCTCATGACCTGTCGTGCCGGAGGACGCCATGCCGCAGAGACCCATTCGCATTGCCATCAACGGTTTCGGCCGGATCGGTCGCACGCTCTTGCGCATCCTGATGCGCGAGGGGGAGGTTTTTGATCTGGTCTGCATCAACGAGATCGCGCCGTTGGCGACCTGTGCCTATCTGTTTCAGTATGACAGCGTCTTTGGTCCCTGGCCGGGGACGGTGACAACGTGCGACGGGGTCTTGAGCGTGGACGGGCGCGCGATCCCGTTTCAGGCCGCGCGCGATCTGAGCCGTCTGGATCTGAGCGGGGTCGATGTGGTGCTGGAGTGCACCGGGATGGCAGGCGCGCGGGCTGTGGCCGAGCGCGGGCTGGCGGCGGGGGCGCGGGCGGTTCTGGTCTCGGGGCCCTCGGCGGAGGCCGATGTCACGCTGGTGCTGGGGGCGAATGAGGGCGATCTGAGCGATCAGCGGATCATCTCGAATGCCTCCTGCACCACCAATGCGTTGGCGCCGCTGGCGCGGGTGCTGGATGAGGCCTATGGTATCGTGAGCGGGCAGATGACCACGGTGCATTGCTATACCGGCAGTCAGCCCACGGTGGACAAGCCGCGCGATGCGCCCGAGCGCAGCCGGGCGGCGGCGCTGTCGATGGTGCCGACGACGACGAGCGCGCAGCATCAGACCGGGCTTGTCCTGCCGGGGCTGAAGGGCCGGATCGAGGCACGCGCGATCCGGGTGCCGGTGGCGAGCGTGTCCTGCATCGACCTGACCGTGCAGACCCGCGTGGCGGTGCGCGTGGCGGAGGTCAACGCGCTATTGCGGGCGGCGGCCGTGCGGGAAGGCTGGCTGGGCTGGATCGAGGCGCCGCTGGTCTCGTCGGATCTGCGCGGGCGCCCCGAGAGCCTGATTGTCAGCGGGCCGCAGACCTCGGTTTCGGTCGGCGGGCTCTTGCGGGTCTTTGGCTGGTATGACAACGAATGGGGGTTTTCCTGCCGGATGCTGGACATGGCGCGGCTGATCGGGCGGCGGGGGCGCTGAACTCAGCGCGTGGCACTGCCCTGGGTCGACATCGTGACGCGCGGGCTGGCGGGAGTCTTGAGCCGCCGTGGCACGGTATTGGTCCAGATCTGTTCCATCTGCGCCTTGCCCTCGAAGGTCTGATGCGCGCGTTTCGGGTTGAGCCGGTCGTCCTGCCAGGCTGGTTTCATGCCCCGCGGCACCGAGATGCCGATGGTGCTGATCTGCTGGCTGGCATAGACCCGGGCCGGGGCAACGCGGGTGCGTGGCGGGACCGTCGCGGGTGTCGCCGGGCTGCCGGGGGCGAGCGCGGCGCGCGGCGGCGCTTCGCGGGCCGGGGGGGCCGGGCGGGTCGGGGCCGGGATTTCGAGGGTCAGCGGCTTTGGCGCGGGCTTTGGGGCCACGGGCTGCGGCG
>PFEY01000050.1:1568-92917 GCA_002783205.1 Rhodobacteraceae bacterium CG17_big_fil_post_rev_8_21_14_2_50_63_15
TGACCTGATCGCCGCTGCCGGCGCGGATGAAAACGCATCCCGCGCTGTCGACATATTGCAGTCCCCGGTAGGTCGCGGGCGGAAATTCCGCCGGGGTCGGGGTCTCGCGCAGAGGCTGCGCCGGGGCCTGTCCCACGCCGACGAGCAGGGCGGTCAGGGCGATCATCAGTGATTTCGAACAGGTCATCGTGCCCCCGGAAATACTTGGCCGGAGGATGCCTTATTTCTGCGTTCCCGTAAACAATGAATCGCTTATCTTGTGCCAAACATTCGATCACCCGCATCCCCTAGTCCTGGGAGGATGTAACCCTTGTCATTGAGCCGCTGATCGAGCGCGGCGCTGACGATGGGCACATCGGGGTGCGCCTCGGCCATGCGGGCGACGCCTTCGGGGGCGGCGAGCAGACAGAGAAAGCGGATGTCGCGGGCGCCGGCGTCCTTGAGCATCTGCACCGCGGCGACAGAGGAATTGCCGGTGGCCAGCATCGGATCGACCACAATCGTGATGCGCTGGTCGAGCTGATCGGGCACCTTGAAATAGTATTTGACCGGTTGCAGGGTCTCTTCGTCGCGATAGAGCCCGACAAAGCCGACGCGGGCCGAAGGGATAAGCTCGAGCATCCCGTCGAGCAGGCCATTGCCCGCCCGCAGGATCGAAATCAGCGCCAGTTTGCGACCGGCCAGAACCGGGGCTGCCATTTCCATCAGCGGGGTCTCGATGCTGCGGGTGGTCATCGGCAGATTGCGGGTGATTTCGTAGGCGAGCAACTGGCTGATCTCGCGCAGGAGCTGTCGAAAACCGGCGGTTGAGGTCTCCCTCTGCCGCATGAGCGTGAGCTTGTGCTGAACGAGGGGGTGATCGACGATGGTCAGGTTCGGGGTCATGGCGGGTCTCCGGCAAGGGCGCTGCTCCGTCATTCCAGAAAATGCAGCGCAGGGCAACGCCGGGATTGCAGCGGGCCCGTCGCGGGTGCAAGCTGGACTTGAATTGGCGCAGCGGCGTGGTAAGAGCATGTCGCAAAGGTAGTTTAATATTAAACTACATGCCTGACGGGAGGAGTGAGACCATGGCCGAAAGCAACAGTGACACGCCGCGTCAGGCGGCGCTGAATTACCATGAGTTTCCCAAGCCGGGCAAGCTCGAGATCCGGGCGACCAAGCCGATGGCCAATGGTCGCGACCTGTCGCGGGCCTATTCCCCCGGCGTCGCCGAGGCCTGTCTTGAAATCCGCGACGATCCGACGACCGCGCGCCGCTACACCGCGCGCGGCAATCTGGTGGCGGTTGTGACCAATGGCACGGCTGTTCTGGGTCTTGGTAACATAGGTCCGCTGGCCTCCAAGCCGGTGATGGAAGGCAAGGCGGTGCTGTTCAAGAAATTTGCCAATATCGACTGTTTCGATATCGAACTGAACGAGAGTGACCCCGAAAAGCTGGCCGATATCGTTTGTGCGCTGGAGCCGACCTTTGGTGCAATCAATCTGGAGGATATCAAGGCGCCGGATTGCTTTATCGTTGAACGACTTTGCCGCGCGCGTATGAAAATTCCCGTGTTCCATGACGATCAGCACGGCACGGCGATCGTTGTGGGCGCAGCGGCGACCAATGCGTTGCACGTCACGGGCAAGAAATTCGAGGATATCCGGGTGGTTTCCACCGGCGGCGGGGCGGCAGGCATTGCCTGTCTTAACATGCTGCTCAAATTGGGGGTCCGGCGCGAGAATGTCTGGCTCTGCGACATTCACGGGCTGGTCTATGTGGGCCGTGAGGTCGAGATGAACCCCGAAAAGGCGGCCTTTGCGCAGGCCAGCGACCTGCGGACGCTTGGCGATGTGATTGGCGGGGCGGATCTCTTTCTGGGGCTGTCGGGCCCCAATATCCTGACGCCCGAGATGGTCAAGAAGATGGCGCCGCAGCCGATCATTTTTGCGTTGGCCAATCCGAGCCCCGAGATCATGCCCGACCTTGCGCGTGCAGCGGCACCGGATGCAATCATCGCGACGGGGCGGTCTGATTTTCCCAATCAGGTCAATAACGTGCTGTGTTTTCCCTTCATCTTTCGCGGGGCGCTGGATGTTGGCGCAACCGAGATCAATGACGCGATGCAGGTGGCCTGCGTGCAGGGGATTGCGGATCTCGCGCGGGCCTCGACAAGCGCCGAGGCGGCGGCGGCCTATCAGGGCGAGCAGATGACATTCGGCGTCGATTACCTGATCCCCACGCCGTTTGATCCGCGACTGTCGGGGATCGTGTCCTCGGCGGTGGCGCGGGCGGCGATGGAAACCGGCGTGGCGACGCGGCGGATCGAGGATCTCGACGCCTACAAGGCCAATCTGGATGCCAGCGTGTTCAAATCCGCGCTGCTGATGCGGCCGGTGTTTCAGGCGGCGCGGACCGCCGCGCGGCGCATCGTCTTTGCCGAGGGCGAGGATGAGCGGGTGCTGCGGGCCGCGCAGGCGATTCTGGAGGAAACAACAGAGCAGCCGATCCTGATCGGTCGTCCCGAGGTGATTGCGCGGCGCTGTGAGCGGGCAGGGCTGTCGATTCGGCCGGAACGCGATTTCAACATCGTCAACCCGCAGGACGACCCGCGCTATCGCGATTACTGGGAGACCTATCACCGCATCATGGCACGGCGCGGTGTGACCCCCGACATTGCCCGCGCGGTGATGCGCACCAACACCACGGCCATCGGAGCGGTGATGGTGCATCGCGGCGAGGCGGATTGCCTGATCTGCGGCACCTTCGGCGAGTTTCGGTGGCACATGAATTATGTCAATCAGGTGCTGGGCGACGACGATCATCATCCGCATGGCGCGCTGTCGATGATGATCCTTGAGGATGGGCCGCTCTTTATCGCCGATACGCATGTGCGGGTGCAGCCCACGGCGGAGGATCTGGCCGAGACGGCGGAGGGCGCGGCGCGCCATGTGCGGCGATTTGGGATCGCGCCCAAGGTGGCGTTCTGTTCGCAGTCGCAATTCGGCAATCAGTCCGACGAGGGCGCGCAACGCCTGCGGGCGGCGCTCGCCCTGCTGGATGCGGAGTCGCACGGCTTCTGCTATGAGGGCGAGATGACCATCGATGCCGCCCTCGATTCCGATCTGCGCGAACGGCTCTTGCCGGGCAACCGGATGGAAGGGGCTGCCAATGTGCTGATCTTCGCAAATGCCGATGCGGCGTCGGGGGTGCGCAATATTCTCAAGATGAAGGCGGGCGGTCTGGAAGTGGGTCCGATCCTGATGGGGATGGGCAACCGCGCGCATATCGTGACGCCCTCGATCACCGCGCGCGGATTGCTCAACATGGCAGCGATCGCAGGCACGCCGGTGGCGCAATACGGATGAGGGGCGAGTCTTTGCAGGTGAAGCAGGAGGGGTTTGCAAATCCTGTCTTGATTTTCGTTACCCTGCGTAGCTTCAAAGGATTTGCATAAGTTTGCAGAAAAAGCAGGAGGTTTTCTGCAAATTTTCTGCGGCCTTCTGTCCCGTCCCCTGCCATGACGCTTGCCGTAAGGCAGCGTGATCCGTAACACATATGCGACGGATCGGAGGAGGATACGATGGGATACAAAGAGGTTTACGACCGCTCGCTGGCGGATCCCGAGGGCTTCTGGATGGAGGTCGCCGAGGCGATTGACTGGGTGAAGAAGCCGTCACGGGCGCTGTTTGCGGAGAATGCGCCGCTCTATGAATGGTTCAAGGATGCCGAGGTCAACACCTGCTGGAATGCCGTGGACCGGCATGTCCTGGCGGGGCGCGGGCCGCAATACGCGATCATCCATGACAGCCCTGTGACCGGGCGCACCCACAAGATCACCTATTCCGAGTTGCGCAATCGCGTCGCGACTCTGGCCGGTGCGCTGCGCGCCAAGGGCGTGGAAAAGGGCGACCGGGTGATCATCTACATGCCGATGGTGCCCGAGGCGATCGAGGCGATGCTGGCCTGCGCGCGGCTGGGGGCTGTGCATTCGGTGGTCTTTGGCGGATTTGCCGCGCATGAGCTGGCGGTGCGCATCGACGATGCCCGCCCCAAGGCAATCCTCGCCGCCTCTTGCGGGATCGAACCGGGGCGCGTCGTGCATTACAAGCCACTGTTGGATGCGGCGATTGATCTGGCGACGCACAAGCCCGATTTCTGCGTCATCCTGCAACGCGAGGAGGAGGTGGCGCAGCTGGTCGAGGGGCGCGATTTTGGCTGGCACAGTTTCCAGTATGGGGCGACGCCCGCGGAATGTGTCCCGGTCTCGGGCGATCACCCGGCCTATATTCTCTATACCTCGGGCACCACCGGCGCGCCCAAGGGGGTGGTGCGTCCGACGGCGGGTCATCTGGTGGCGCTCAACTGGACGATGAAGAATATCTACAACGTCGATCCGGGCGATGTGTTCTGGGCGGCGTCCGACGTGGGCTGGGTCGTGGGCCACAGCTATATCTGCTATGGGCCGCTGATCCATGGCAACACCACGCTGGTGTTCGAGGGCAAGCCGGTGGGCACGCCCGATGCGGGCACCTTCTGGCGGGTGATCTCGGAGCACAAGGTCAGGAGTTTCTTTACCGCGCCGACGGCGCTGCGCGCGATCAAGCGCGACGATCCCAAGGGCGAACTGATCAAGGGCCACGACATTTCCTGTCTGCGGGCGCTTTATCTCGCGGGGGAACGCGCCGATCCCGACACGATCGAATGGGCGCAGCGGGTGATGGGGGTGCCGGTCTATGACCATTGGTGGCAGACCGAGACCGGCTGGACCATCGCCGGGAACCCGGCCGGGCTAGAGGCGCTGCCGGTCAAGATCGGCTCTCCCACGGTGGCGATGCCGGGCTATGACGTGCACATTCTCGACGAGGGCGGGCATGAGGTTGCCCCCGGCACATTGGGCGCGATCGCGGTGAAACTGCCGCTGCCGCCGGGCACCTTGCCGACGCTGTGGAATGCCGAGGAGCGCTATCGCAAATCCTATCTCTCGACCTTTCCGGGCTATTACGAGACCGGTGATGCAGGAATGAAGGATGAAGATGGTTATCTGTGGATCATGGCGCGCACCGATGACGTGATCAACGTGGCGGGGCACCGGCTATCGACGGGGGCGATGGAGGAGGTTCTGGCGGGGCATCCGGACGTGGCGGAATGCGCCGTGATCGGGGTCAGCGATACGCTCAAGGGGCAGGCGCCGGTGGGGTTGGTGTGCCTGACCAAGGGCGTCAACCGTCCGCATGACGAGATCGCGCGGGAATGTGTGACGCGGGTGCGCGATCAGATCGGCCCCGTTGCGGCGTTCAAGCTGGCGGTGGTGGTGGACCGGCTGCCCAAGACCCGATCCGGCAAGATCCTGCGCGCGATCATGGTGCGGATTGCCGACGGGCAGGCGTTCAAGATGCCTGCGACGATCGACGATCCGGCAATCCTTGACGAGATCAAAATCGCCTTGCAAGAGATTGGTCTGGCGCAGGAATGACAAAAATCTCCGCGCAGGTTTACCCGCGCGGAGACGTCGCTTGCCCGGACATCCCGGCCGGGGAAACCTCGGAACTCGCCTGGGAGGAAGGGCTGGACAGAACCGTCACCGACACGGGGCTGGGGATAAGACTCATAAACCTCACCGAATCGTTCTGCGCACTTGCATTGCGATCCTGATACGCAACATACCCGGTGGCAATCAGACCTCCGAGGAGGAGGACCCTGATGGTATTGGTAACACGTTTGGCCATGCTCCTGACCCTCCCAAGCGTTACACGCCTGCACGATACAGGCAGGCCTATTGGCGCCAAAACGGCCCGGTCAGGCAATAACGCGGGTTTGTTATCCGATAACAAGGGGGTTTTCCTGAGGGTCTGGTGTGCTATTTGACATTGTGGAGGTGCATTATGCCGCTACGACTTCTGCTTGTCATTCTGAGTCTTGTCATGTCCGGGCCTGCCCGATCCGATCAGCCACTTCTTGCCTATCAGCTGCCGCCGCTCGGCCAATGGAGTTATCTGAGCGATCAGGTGATGGGCGGGGTGTCCGAAGGGCAGGCGCAGATCGAAGGGCCGGACGGGGCGCAGTATCTGCACCTGACGGGCCGGGTCAGCACCGAAAACCGGGGTGGGTTTCTTCAGGTGCGGGTGGCGCTGGAGCGCCCCTTGCCGAAGGGCGCGCAGGGCGTTGTGGTCGAGACGCGCGGCAATGGCGAGGGGTATTTCATCCACCTGCGCACGCAGGGCACGGTGCTGCCCTGGCAGTATTATCAGGCTCCGATTGCCAGCGGAGCGAACTGGCAGGTGATCCGGGTGCCGTTCAGCGCCTTCAAACCTTCGGGCGCGATCTTGCGGGATGAGCCACGCCCCGAAGGCGTCACCAGCCTCGGGGCTGTGGCCTATGGTCGTGATTACCAGGCTGATCTGTCTTTTCGATGGATCGGGGTCTATTGATCGCGATTGTGAAGGTCAGATAATATTTTCTTGTCATAAGCTGTCAAAAAAAATCGCTTTATGTAAACTGTTCGCGCAGCAGGCGTTCCTCGAGACCATGTCCGGGATCAAAGAGGATGCGATGTGAAATGCTGGTTTCCGAATGGATTTCGACCCAGAGCACGCTCTCGATCCAGCGACTGTCGGCATCGGCCATGACCGGGCGCTTGTCGGCCTCCAGCACGTCAAAGCGCACGGTCGCGGTTTTCGGCACCAGCGCGCCGCGCCAGCGGCGCGGGCGAAACGCGGCCACCGCGGTGATCGCCAGAACGCCAGAGCCGATCGGCAGGATCGGGCCATGGGCGGAATAGTTGTAGGCCGTCGATCCGGCGGGGGTGGCCACCAATGCGCCGTCGCAGACCAGTTCCTCGAGTCGCAGCCTGCCATTGACACTGATCCTGAGCTTGGCCGCCTGCGGGCCCGCGCGCAGCAGCGAGACCTCGTTGATCGCAAGCGCGGTGTGAATTGTGCCATCGCTCGCCTCGGCGCGCATGGAAAGGGGGTTGATGACCTCTTCCTCTGCCGCCTCGAGACGATCGAGAAGATCCTCTTCGCTATATGCGTTCATCAGAAAGCCGACGGTGCCGCGATTCATCCCATAGACCGGCGTGTCGAGATTCTGGGTGCGGTGCAGGGTGTGCAGCATGAATCCGTCCCCGCCAAGTGCCACGATCACCCCGGCCTCGGGTTCGGGAGATTGCCCGAAGCGCGCGATGAGGTCTGTGCGGGCCGTCTGGGCGCTTGGCACATCGCTGGCGACAAAGGCTATTTTCCGGCGCATGGGCGGTTCCTGTTGGCAAGTAATGCAGCTTTGGCGCGGATCGAACCATAAAAGCGGACGCAAGGCCAGCCATGCCGGTCCCGCGGACGAATTCGTCGCTTTACATTCTTTCAAAGTGAAGCCGTTTCCATTAGGAAGCAGCAAAGTTCACTCTTTGCCGGAGTTGCGATAATGCCCCATGACGGAAACCAGCCTGTTGCGGATCAAGGCTTTTTCACCGAATCCCTCGCCACGCGCGACCCGGACCTCTGTGCGGCAATCCGGCAGGAACTGGGCCGTCAGCGCGATGAAATCGAGCTGATTGCCTCGGAAAACATCGTGTCGCGCGCCGTGATGGAGGCGCAGGGCAGCGTGATGACCAACAAATACGCCGAAGGCTATCCCGGTCGGCGCTATTACGGCGGTTGCCAATATGTCGATATCGCGGAAAATCTGGCGATCGAACGCGCCTGCAAACTCTTTGACTGCGGCTTTGCCAATGTGCAGCCCAATTCCGGCTCTCAGGCCAATCAGGGTGTGTTCACCGCGCTGCTCCAGCCGGGCGACACGATCCTTGGGATGAGCCTCGATGCGGGCGGGCATCTGACGCATGGCGCGGCGCCCAACCAGTCGGGCAAATGGTTCAACGCCATTCAATACGGGGTGCGCCGGCAGGACAACCTGATCGATTACGATCAGGTGCAGGCGCTGGCCTCTGCGCACAAGCCGAAACTCATCATCGCGGGCGGCTCTGCCATCCCGCGCCGGATCGACTTCGCGAGGATGCGCGAGATCGCGGATAGTGTTGGTGCCTGGCTGCATGTGGACATGGCGCATTTCGCGGGGCTTGTGGCGGCGGGTGAGCATCCGAGCCCCTTTCCCCATGCGCATGTGGCGACCACGACCACGCACAAGACGCTGCGCGGGCCGCGCGGCGGCATGATTCTCACCAATGACGAGTCACTGGCGAAGAAGTTCAATTCGGCGATCTTTCCGGGCATTCAGGGCGGGCCGCTGATGCATGTGATCGCCGCCAAGGCAGTGGCCTTTGGCGAGGCGCTGCGCCCCGAGTTCAAGACCTATATCAAGGCGGTGATCGCCAATGCGCAGGCGCTGAGCGATCAACTGATCAAGGGCGGGCTGGATACGGTGACACACGGCACCGACACCCATGTCTTGCTGGTGGACTTGCGACCCAAGGGCGTGAAAGGCAATGACACCGAGAAGGCCTTGGGTCGCGCGCATATCACCTGCAACAAGAATGGTGTGCCGTTCGATCCTGAAAAGCCGACGGTGACGAGCGGGATCAGGCTGGGGTCTCCGGCGGGCACGACGCGCGGTTTCGGCGAGGCGGAATTCCGGCAGATCGCCGACTGGATCATCGCGGTGGTCGATGGGCTGGCGGTTCATGGCGCAGAAGGCAATGGCGCGGTCGAGGCCAAGGTCAAGGCCCAAGTCGAGGCGCTGTGCAAGCGGTTCCCGATCTATCCGAACCTCTGAGACGGGGATGCGACAGCCGCGCGGCCCATGGGCTGCGCGGGTTCTGACAGGACATCCGGGCGTGAAGCCTGTTCCTGATGACCTCAAATCCAGTGCATCAGGGCATAGATCAAGAACCCCAAAGCCATCAGATTGAGAACGATCCCGCCGAGAAGGCGCAGGAGCGCGGTGCGGCGCGCCTCTTTGGGGTCGAGCCGATCAAGATGGGCGTGCAGGTCGGCAAAGGCGGTGTTCACAGTGGTCCTGTCCAGCACGCGCGCGAGCTTGGGGTGGCACATCCAGTCCTGCGCGCCGAGCACGATGGCGGCGGCGCGGCGCTGATGTCTGGGCAGGCGGCGGCCCGCACGCCGGATCTGCGCCTCAAGCGATTTGCCGCGCAGGTTCATCTTGTCCGTGAGGGCCGCGTGCAGCCGCGTAACCTTGATTTGAAATTCAGTGGGATCAATCACTTGAACGTTCCTTTCCCGCCACTCTAGCGGGCGGGCGGCACTGGCTCAAGAGGGCTGGTCATCGCGAGGACGGGGCGCTATTCAGGCGCCATGTTGAACATGATCTCTCATGGAACGCGCAGCACGCGGCCCGGATTGCTGATCGTTCACGGGCTCTATGGCTCGGGGCGCAACTGGGGTGTGATCGCCAAGCGATTGTCGGACAGCCGCCATGTGGTTGCCGTGGATATGCGCAATCATGGCGAGAGCCCGTGGCAGGACAGCCATTCCTATGCCGATCTTGCGGGCGATCTGGCGCAGGTGCTCGAGAGCCTTGAGGGGCCCTATGATGTGATGGGGCATTCGATGGGCGGCAAGGCGGCGATGGTTCTGGCGCTGACGCGGCCAGATCTCGTGAATCGCCTGATTGTGGTGGACATCGCGCCGGTGGCGTATGCGCATAGCCAGATCCAGTATGTCCGGGCGATGCAGGCGGTTGACCTGAGCCGCGTGAGCAAGCGCTTGGATGCCGCCGAACAGCTTTTGCCGCTGGTGGATAATCCCGATCTGGTGCCGTTTTTCCTGCAATCCCTGGACGTGCGCAACCGGCGCTGGCTGCTCAATCTGGATGTGCTGGCGCGCGAAATGCAGAAGATCCTGGGATTTCCTGATGTTTCAGGATGTTACGAGGGAAAGGTTCTGTTTCTCTCCGGCGCGGAGTCGCAATACATCCGGCAAGAACATCGCGACCGGATCAAGGCGCTGTTCCCGGCCGCGCAATTTGCCAAGATCCCGGGGGCGGGCCATTGGGTCCATGCCGAGAAGCCGCGCGAATTCGAGGCGGCGGTGCGGGAATGGCTGGGGTGAGCATCGCTTGGCGCTGATCCTGATGGATCTCCCGCCGATACCGCTGTCATTGGAACGTCGCTCTACAAACCGAGCTGTCGGACAGCCGTATTCGCAACCCAAGGCGCGGGCCGCGACATTCAGGATGCCGGCAAGGCGCTTGAGACCGCCGTGGAATAGCCCTCTCAGCGTTTCTTGACAAACTCTGTCAGAATGACGATGCGCTGGCCTTCGACGCGCCCTTCGATATGGGCCGGGTTGTCCTGAACCAACGTGATGCGATGCACCGCCGTGCCACGTTTGGCGGTGAAATTCGCGCCCTTGACCGGCAGATCCTTGATCAACACCACGGTATCGCCCTGTTGGAGCGGCACGCCATTGCTGTCGCGATGGGCGCTTGGCTCTGCGATGTTGTCTGCCCAGGCGCGGGCGGTATCATCGAGCCAGAGCTGATCGGCGAGATCGCGCGCCCAGTCGTGATCCGAAAGGCGCGCCAGAAGGCGCGCGGCGAGCACTTGGGTTGCCGGGTCTTCGGACCACATCGATGAGGCCAGACAACGAAAGTGGTCAGGATCGAGGGTGCCGGTGATCTGATCGGCACAGCTGGCGCAAAGGGGCACGTTGGCGCCTTCGGGGCCGCCTGTGACGGGAAAATCGCTCAGGGGCGCCGTGGCGGCGCAAAGGGCACAGGTCATTCAGGGGACTCCGCTCTGGGTGATGGCATCGGTATAGGACTGTCGGCCGGAAAGGGAAAGGCGGTTATCCTCTTGCGGCTTAGTGTCAGGCGCGCGGATCGAGCAGCTTGGCGAGGATCCGGTTGCGGGTGATGTGGCCGAGAATCTGGCCGCTCTCGAGGACGCCGACGGGCGCATCATGGCCCTGCGCCGCCTCCATCACCTGCTGGATCGTGGCATCGGGCGGCACGCAGGCGATGGGCGTGCCAGTGGCGGGTTCCATCACGTCGCGGGCGCAGAGCACACCCAAGGGATTCATGTGCGCCACGAATTCGGCAACATAGTCGGTCGCGGGATTGGTGAAGATGTCCTGCGGGGTGCCACATTGCACGATCCGCCCGCCCTCCATCAAGGCGATGCGGTTGCCGATCTTGAACGCCTCGTCGAGATCATGGCTGACAAAGATGATCGTGCGCTTCAGTTTCTTTTGCAGATCAAGGAGTTCGTCCTGCAACTTGGCGCGGATCAAGGGGTCGAGCGCCGAGAAGGGTTCATCCATCAGAAGGATCGGCGCATCGGTGACGAAGGCGCGGGCGAGGCCGACGCGCTGCTGCATCCCGCCGGAGAGGTCGCCGACCTTGCGGTCGGCCCATTGCGTCAGGTTGACCAGCTCCAGCTGTTCATCGACCTTGGCGCGGCGCTGGTCTGGCGACTGGCCTGCCAGTTCCAGACCGAGGCCGACATTTTCACGCACGGTCCGCCAGGGGAGCAGGCCGAATTGCTGGAACACCATGGCAATGCATTCGCGCCGGACGCGCAGAAGATCGGCGGTCGAGGAGGTGGTGACATTCGACACCCAATCGCCGTTTCGCACGGTGACAGAGCCCCGCACCACCGGGTTCAGACCGTTCACCGCGCGCAGGAGGGTCGATTTGCCAGAGCCGGAGAGGCCCATCAGCACCAGAAGCTCGCCCTGGCCTACGGTCAGCGAGCAGTCATGGACGCCGAGGATCTGGCCGGTCTGCGTCTGGATGTCGCCGCGCGACAGGCCCTGATCCATCAGGGGCAGGGCGCGCTCGGGGTGGTCGCCAAAGACGATGGAGACGCGATCGAAGGTGACGGCGGGATCTGCGGAAGGGGACGTCTCGGTCATCGTGACACCCGCAGCATTCGGTCGAGAAGGATGGCCACCACCACGATGATGAAGCCCGATTCAAAGCCAAGCGCGGTGTTGACCGAGTTCAGCGCGCGGACAACCGGCACGCCCAGGCCATTGGCGCCGACGAGGGCTGCGATCACGACCATGGAGAGCGACAGCATGATGGTCTGGTTCAGCCCGGCCATGATCTGGGGGAAGGCATAGGGCAGTTCCACCTTCCAGAGCCGCTGTTTGGGGGTGGCGCCAAAGGCGGTTGCCGCCTCCATCAGGGCTTGCGGGGTCGAGGAGACGCCGAGATGGGTCAGCCGGATCGGCGCGGGCAGCACGAAGATCACGGTGGCGATGAGGCCGGGCACCATGCCAAGTCCGAAAAAGACGATGGCCGGGATCAGGTAGACAAAGGTTGGCAGTGTCTGCATCAGGTCAAGGATCGGCACCATGGCGCGGTAGAGCTTTGGCCGGTGCGCGGCGGCGATGCCAATCGGCACCCCAAGCCCCATGCAGACGACGCAGGCCGAGAGAATCAGGGTCAGGCTTTGGGTTGTTTCTTTCCAGTAGCCCTGGTTGAGGATGAAGAGAAAGCCCAGAAGGACGCCAAGGCAGACTTTCCAGTTTCTTTGCAGAAACCAGGTCAGGGCGATGAAGACCGCAATGATGACAAAGGGATGCGGGGATTGCAGGAGCCAAAGGATCGCGTTGATCATCGATTCGAGTGCGGTGGAAATCGCATCGAAGAGCCCGCCCAGATTGGCGTTCATCCAGTCGAAAACGGCTCTTGCCGTCTTGCCGACGGGAATCTTGTAGTTGGTCAACCAATCCATTCAGTCACTCCGGCAAAGGGAAGCGAGGCCCCGGCCTTTGCCGGGGCCATCGTCCTTATTGCAGCGCGGCTGCAACAGCGGCCTTTGCATCGCCGCCGTCCTTGGTGGTGACACCGTCGAGCCAGGATTCCCAGGTCGCCGGGTTGGCGGCAAGCCAAGTCTTGGCGGCCTCGGCGGGATCGGTGGCGTCATTCAGAATCGCGCCCATGATCTCGTTCTCCATCTGAAGGGTGAAGGCGAGGTTCTGGAGCAGTTTGCCGGTGTTCGGACATTCGGCGACATAGCCCGCGCGGGTGTTGGTCGCCACGATGGCACCGCCAAGATTGGGGCCAAAGTAATCATCGCCGCCGGTCAGGTAGGTCATCTTGAAATTGGCGTTCATCGGATGCGGTTCCCAGCCGAGAAAGACGATCGGCTTGCCCGCCTTGGTGGCCTTGGCAACCTCGGCCAGCATGCCCTGTTCCGACGATTCGACAACCTCGAACCCGTCGAGACCGAAGGGACCGGAGGCGATCATGTCAAGGATCAGGCGGTTGCCGTCATTGCCCGGCTCGATCCCATATATCTTGGCCTCCAGAGCATCCTTCTGCGCGGCGATCGTGGTGAAATCGGTGATGCCGAGCGCGGCGCCGTGTTCGTTGGTCGCAAGGGTGTATTTCGCACCCTCAAGGTTGGTGCGGACGGTATCGACCTTGCCCGCGTCGCGGTAGCTGGCAATGTCGGCCTCCATCGTCGGCATCCAGTTGCCGAGGAACACGTCGATGTCGCCACCGGCCAGACCGGCATAGGTGACGGGCACGGACAGCACATTGATCTCGGTTTCATAGCCGAGGGCCTCAAGCACCACGGAAGTTGCCGCGGTGGTGGCGGTGATGTCGGTCCAGCCCACGTCAGAGAAGGTGACGCGATCGCAGTTGGCCATCGCCGGACCCGCGACAGCGGCGAAGGCGAGGGCGGAAAGGGTGGTCTTGAGGCTCATGGAGTATCTCCTGGCATTGGATCTTCGGGCGTGTGGCCCGGTTTCGAAGGGGGCCCGGAGAAAGATTCCCCGGACCCCGCTTTGCTGTCGACCGGTTGGGCTCAGGCCATCCACCAGCGTTCGATGAAGCGCATGCCGTCCACGTCCCAGTTGGCAGCGAGCGTTTCGGGATGGGCGACCTTGTTGGAGTTGCCAAAAACGTAATTGGCGAACATCGGGACGACGACGCCGCCGTCGTCGCTGCAGATCGCCTGCATCTCGAAATACATCGCGCGGCGCTTGTCCTCGTCGAGTTCCGAGCGTGCCTTGAGCATCAGTTCCTCGAACCGGTCATTGCACCAGAAGCTGTCATTCCACGCGGCCCCGCATTGGTAGGCAGTGGCGAACATCTGGTCCTCGACCGGGCGGCCCGACCAGTAGACGGCGCAGAACGGTTTCTTCATCCAGACATCCGACCAGTAGCCGTCATTGGGCTCGCGCACCGGTGTCAGGCTGATCCCGGCCTTGTTGGCGGAGTTCTGGTAGAGAACCGCCGCATCGACTGCGCCCGCAAAAGCGGCGTCGGCGGCCGAAAGCTTGACCTCGAGCTTGTCGAGACCAGCCTCTTTGAGGTGGAATTTCGCCTTGTCGGGATTGAAGGCCTTCTGCGCGAGTTCGGTGTTGAAATAGCGCTGACCCGGTCCGATCGGATGGTCGTTGCCGATCGAGCCGTAGCCGAACAGGATCTTGTCCACCAGTTCCTGCCGGTCGATGCCGTATTTCAGCGCCAGCCTGACATGCGGGTTGGAATAGGGATCGGCACGGGTGTCCATGGCAAAGGTGTAATGCTGGGTGCCCGCGACCGAATTGATCTGGATGTCGGGACGGCGCGCCAAGAGGCCCACGGTCTTGAGGTCGAGCCGGTCGGCCACCTGAACGTCGCCCGAGACAAGCGCCGTGGTGCGCGCGTTCTGATCGACGATGGCGATCACTTCGGCGCTGTCAAACCAGGCCACATCGCTGCGCCAGTGATTCGGGTTGCGTTCGAGCGAGAGCGAGACGCCGGGCTTGAATTCCTTGAGCACGTAGCTGCCGCAGCCATCGCCGGATTTCCAGTCGATCCCGTCACCCTCGGACTTGCAGATCACGAGGTGATAGTCGCTGAGGAAGAAGGGAAAATCGGCATTGCCGCCGTCGAGGGTGAAGATCACCTTGTCGTCGCCCTCGGTGGTGATATCGGTGATCGGCGCCACCAGCGGACCGGCGGCGGAGGTGGAACCCTCGCTGCGATGGAAATTGATCGAATTGGCCACGTCGGTCGCGGTGACGGACTTGCCGGAATGGAAGGTCACTCCGGGGCGCAGCTTGAACGTCCAGACCGACGCGTCGTGCGAGGCTTCCCAGCTTTCGGCCACTTCGGGGACGAGCGAGCCGTCGGCGGCCACCTCTGTGAGGTGCCCGTGGACAGAAAAGGCGATCGTGGTCGTGAAGCTGTTGGAATAGGTGCCCGGATCGAGCGTGTCGGTGGTCTGGCCGTGACCGATCCCGGCGCGCAGATGGCCGCCGCGCGACGGCGCGGCCTTGGCCCGCAGCGGCAGGCCGGCAATCAGCGCGGCCCCGGCGGTAGTTGCCATGAAGCCGCGGCGATTGATGCGGCCTGATGTGAGAAGTGTCATGATGGTCGTCTCCCTTTGGTTTGTGTCCCGAACCTGCCTTTGCCCCGGTGTTCCGGTCTTGCGGCCCCCTGCCGCGTGGCGGTCGGTTCTACCTGCCAAGGCTAATATGACGTTGTGATGAAATACAACGCTATTCTGGCAGGGTGGGGTGTTTCTGGCGCGTCGTTCCCATTGTTTATTATTGATTGACGAGTCAATTAAACACGATTAGGCCAGTCTGGCAACAGATCTTTCAAAGAGGCGTGGATGCCAAAAATAGGGATGGAACCGATCCGGCGCACGGCGCTGGTCGAGGCGACGATTTGCGAGATCGGCGCCCAGGGAACGCTTGATGTGACGGTCGCGCAGATCGCCCGGCGCGCGGGCATGTCAAGCGCGCTGGCGCATCACTATCTGGGATCGAAAGAACAGATCTTCGTGGCCGCCATGCGCCATATCCTCACGCTCTACAGCGCCGAGGTGCGCGGCGCGCTGAGCATGGCGCAGGGTCCGCGCGCGCGCATCGAGGCGATCATCCGCGCCTCCTTCACGCCGGCGCAGTTCCGTCCCGAGATGGTCTCGGCCTGGCTCAACTTCTATGTGCAGGCGCAACGCTCGGACGAGGCGCGTCGCCTGCTGCACGTCTATCAGCGGCGCCTGCGCTCGAACCTGCACCATGCGTTCCGCCAGCTGGACCCCGCGCAGGCGCGCACCCTGACGCGCGGCCTGGCGGCCATGATCGACGGTCTCTACATCCGTCAGGCGCTGCGCGAAGGCGCGATGCAGCCGGTGCTCGCGGTGGAGGTGCTGCTGCATTATCTCGACACAAGCCTGCCGGCAAAGGAGTCGAAATGAGCGCGCCCAACATCCTGATCTTCATGGTCGATCAACTCAACGGCACGCTGTTTCCCGATGGTCCCGCCGATTGGCTGCACGCGCCCAATCTCAAGGCGCTGGCGGCACGCTCGACCCGCTTTGCCAATGCCTACACCGCCTCGCCGCTCTGCGCACCGGGGCGCGCCAGCTTCATGTCGGGCCTCCTGCCGTCGCGCTCTCGCGTCTATGACAACGCCGCCGAGTTTGCCGCCGACATTCCCACCTACGCGCACCATTTGCGGCGCGCGGGCTACCAGACCTGTCTCTCGGGCAAGATGCATTTCGTCGGCCCCGATCAGCTCCACGGTTTCGAAGAGCGACTCACCACCGACATCTACCCCGCCGATTTCGGCTGGACGCCGGATTACCGCAAGCCCGGCGAGCGAATCGACTGGTGGTATCACAACATGGGCAGCGTGACCGGCGCAGGCGTCGCCGAGATCACCAACCAGATGGAATATGACGACGAGGTGGCCTTTCACGGCGTGCAGAAGATCTATGATCTGGCGCGCGGCGCGGATACACGGCCGTGGTGCCTGACGGTGAGCTTCACCCATCCGCATGACCCCTATGTGGCGCGGCGAAAATACTGGGATCTCTATGAGAATTGCGACCACCTGCTGCCCGAGGTGCCCGCGATGGACTATGCCGATCACGATGCCCATTCCCGGCGGATCTTCGACGCCAATGACTGGCGCAACTACACCATCACCGAGGATCACATCCGCCGCGCCCGCCGCGCCTATTTCGCCAATATCTCCTATCTCGACGACAAGATCGGCGAGGTGATGAGGGCGCTCGAGACGACTCGGCAGGAGGCGATCATCGTCTTTGTCTCCGATCATGGCGACATGCTGGGCGAGCGCGGGCTGTGGTACAAGATGTGCTTCTACGAAGGCTCGTCCCGCGTGCCGTTGATGATCGCGGCACCGGGCATGGCACCGGGGCGCGTGACTGATCCGGTCAGCACGATCGATGTCTGCCCGACGCTTTGCGATCTGGCGGGCGCCGACATGTCGGAGGTGGCGCCCTGGACCGAGGGGCAATCGCTGGTGCCGCAAGGGCAGGGGGTAGAGCGCACGGCCCCGGTGGCAATGGAATATGCCGCCGAGGCCTCGCAGGCGCCGATGGTCTCGCTGCGCTATGGCAGATGGAAGTACAACCGCTGCGCGCTCGATCCCGATCAGCTGTTCGATCTGGACGCCGATCCGCGGGAATTGACCAATCTCGCGCGCGACCCTGCCCATGCCGGCACCCTGGCGCAACTGCGCGCCAAATCGGAGGCGCGCTGGGATCTCGCGGTCTTTGACGCCGCCGTGCGCGAGAGTCAGGCGCGCCGCTGGGTGGTCTATTCGGCGCTGCGCCGGGGCGGCTATTACCCGTGGGAGTATCAGCCGCTGCAAAAGGCGTCCGAGCGCTACATGCGCAACCACATGGATCTCAACGTGCTGGAGGAAAGCAAGCGCTTTCCGCGGGGCGAATGATGCTTTCATCGTTCTGCAAATACTCAATTTCCGCCGCCTGCGGCCGGGAATGCGCAGCAGGAAAGAGAGACTGATGCAAGCCGATCATGTCATCGTCGGCGCAGGCAGTGCGGGCTGTGCGATGGCTTACCGGCTGGCCGAGGCCGGAAAATCGGTGCTGGTGATCGAGCATGGCGGCACCGATGCGGGCCCCTTCATCCAGATGCCCGGCGCGCTCAGCTATCCGATGAACATGCGGCGCTATGACTGGGGTTACAAGTCCGAGCCCGAGCCGCATCTGGGCAATCGTCGCCTCGCCTGCCCACGCGGCAAGGTGATCGGCGGATCCTCCTCGATCAACGGGATGGTCTATGTGCGCGGCCATGCGCATGACTTTGATCACTGGCGCGATGAGGGCGCGGTGGGCTGGGGCTATGCCGATGTGCTGCCCTATTTCAAGCGGATGGAGCATTGGCATGACGGCGGTCACGGCGGCGATGCGGGCTGGCGCGGCAGCGACGGCCCGCTGCATGTCAGCCGCGGGCGGCGCGACAATCCGCTGGTGCGCGCCTTTGTCGAGGCGGGGGTGCAGGCGGGCTATCCCGCGACCGATGATTACAACGGTCATCAGCAAGAGGGGTTTGGCCCCTTCGAGATGACCGTCTGGCGGGGGCAGCGCTGGTCAACCGCCAATGCCTATCTGCGCCCCGCGTTGAAACACGCGAATTGCGATCTGGTGCGGGGGTTTGTCACCCGCGTGGTGATCGAAGAGGGCCGCGCGGTGGGCGTCGAGGTTGTGATCAAGGGACGCAAAGAGGTGGTGCGCGCGCGCGCCGAGGTGATCCTCGCGGCCTCCTCGATCAACTCGCCCAAGATCCTGATGCTCTCGGGCATAGGGCCTGCCGCGCATCTGGCCGCGCGGGGCATCGCGGTGGTGGCGGACCGCCCTGGCGTGGGCCAGAACCTTCAGGATCATCTTGAGCTTTACATCCAGATGGCCGCAAGCCAGCCGGTGAGCCTCTACAAATACTGGCACCTCTTTGGCAAGGCCTGGGTCGGCGCGCGCTGGCTCTTGAATCGGAGCGGGCCGGGGGCCAGCAACCAGTTCGAAAGCTGCGGTTTCATCCGGTCGCGGGCCGGTGTCGAGTATCCCGATATCCAGTTCCATTTCCTGCCCATCGCGGTGCGCTATGACGGCAAGGCTGCGGCCGAGGGGCACGGGTTTCAGGCCCATGTCGGGCCGATGCGCAGCCCGTCGCGGGGGGCCGTGACGCTGCGCAGCGCTGATCCTGGCGACGATCCGGTGATCCGCTTCAACTACATGAGCGAGGCGCAGGATTGGGAGGATTTCCGCGCATGTATTCGTCTCACCCGCGAGATCTTTGCGCAGGACGCCTTTGCGCCCTATGTCCGGCACGAGATTCAGCCCGGTGCGGGCGTGCAGAGCGACGACGACCTCGACGATTTCATCCGCGCCCATGCCGAGAGCGCCTATCATCCCTGCGGCACCTGCCGGATGGGGCGCGCCGACGATCCCCGCGCGGTGGTTGATCCAGAGGGCCGGGTGATCGGGGTGGACGGTCTTCGGGTTGCGGATTCGAGCCTTTTCCCGCGCATCACCAACGGCAATCTCAACGCGCCGTCGATCATGGCCGGAGAAAAGATCGCCGATCATGTTCTCGGCCGCTCTCCGTTGCCACCCGAGAATGTCGAGCCCTGGATGCATCGCGACTGGGCGCGGGCGCAACGCTGATCTTTCGTCGGAGAGAGGCTTGATTTCCTCCTTTTTGACCCCGATAAGGGGGCATGTTAAGGATTTGTTCACTTATTGTTCTTCTTCTTGGTCCCCATGCGCTGGCGGCGGCAGAGTTGTTTTCCGGTCCCTTGCGGGTGATCGACGGGGATACGATGGACGTCGGGGCGCGCCGCGTGCGGCTGCACGGGATCGACGCGCCGGAGCTTGGGCAGATCTGCACCAATCCCGACGGAGCGCGCTGGGACTGCGGCACATGGGTGGCCAATGAGGTGCGGGCGCGCTTTGCCGGGCAAATTGCGCGCTGCACGGCGGTGGAGCAGGACCGCTATGGCCGCACCGTGGCGCGCTGCGTGGTGGCCGGGCAGGATGTCGGTCAGATGCTGGTCAGCGACGGCCTGGCACTGGCCTATCGCAAATATTCGATGGCTTATGATCTTGATGAAAAGGGCGCGGTCGTGGCCGGGCGTGGCCTGCATGGCAGCCTTATGGCGCGGCCCGAGGCGTATCGCCAGAGCCTGCGCGACCAGGCGCCCGCGGCGCCAGAACGACCGCAAGCCGACTGTGCGATCAAGGGTAATATCAGCGCCAAGGGCGTGCGCATCTACCATATGCCGGGCCAGGAGCATTACGCACGCACTGTGATTCGCACCGGTCAGGGCGAGCGCTGGTTCTGCTCCGAGGCCGAGGCGCGTGCGGCAGGCTGGCGGCGTGCAAAGCGCTAGAATAAAGACCGCGCTGTCGCCTTCGGCGCGAAATCCCCTGGCAGACGCGGCCATGGACGCTGCGCCACGGCAGTTTGCGGAACCGCGGTCCAGACGCCGCGCGATGCCAATCGCCACCCGCGACCACGGCGGCAAGACCGGCCGGAAGCCAGGTCCTCTGGTCCATTCTTGAGCTGTCAGCGCGCCCGGATGACGCTTAAATGTGCGTCTTGGCTGGGCGTCTTGAACGAGCGCGGCAGCTTTTGGTCCGGTCCATCGTGATCCCCGTTCATGTTTCGCAACCGAACAGAGGCGCAGACCGCAGGAGTCACTCAGCGCCCTCCCGTTCACGCGCCAAGGTCGGCGCAGGGGCGCAGGTCCGTTGATCGGATGATCCTCAATCCATGCGATCTTGGGATTTCTTTGGAATTGGTGGTGCCGCTGAAGGGACTCGAACCCCCGACCCCATCATTACGAATGACGTGCTCTACCAGCTGAGCTACAGCGGCGACCTTTCTGGTACGCGGCGCGCGGATGGTGCTTTGAGACAAGGCGCACAATCCGCACAGCGGTGCGTCTAAACGCACGGCACGCAGAACGCAAGACGGTATCAGTGTGATCGCGGCGATCGAGCAGGTCGGCCACGCGGTGCGGCGCAAGAGCCCCGGCATGGTTGGTCGAGGGATCACAGGCCGGTCTGCCTGAATTTTCATCCCGCGATGTGGCATTTCAACCCAATGCGAATCGATAATCCATTTTACAACCATGAGGCTATTTACAGCGCTGGATAAAACACGGCATAAGTAAGGCAAAAATGCGAGCAGGTCATGAAAAACGTTTGGCCGCACTTTGGTTCGGCAACAGCACTCTCGGCGTCAACGATGCTTGAGGACTTGCTTCCTCTGCGCCCCTTGATCAAGGCGGGCGCTGAGGCGGATGGCCCTTTTGTCCGTCAAAGGACGCGTCATGCGCCGGAGGATCTCGGCAACATTCGGGCCGTGGAGCTGTCGTTTCACAATTTTCACAGCTTCGGGGATCTTTTCCAGAAATACCTGAAGGCGCGGAAATCGATTTTCATTGATCGCCTCAACTGGCACATTTCCGAAGTCGAAGGGATGGAGTTCGACCAATACGACACGCCCTTCTGCCGCTGGGTGGTGCTGGTGGAATTCGGTGAGATCCTGGGTGGTGTTCGATTGATGCCGACAACCGCAACCTGCGGCATCTACAGTTACATGCTGCGCGATGCGCAGCGCGGTCTGCTGGATGATTTCCCGACCGATGTTCTTTTCATTGACCCGCCGGTGGATGTTTACGCGTGGGAGGCAACCCGATTCTTTATCACCGACTGCGTTCCCGGTGCGCGGCGGCGGCTGATCCAGCAGATGCTGTTCTCCGAGATGAACCGGGTCGCCGCCGAGAACGGTGCGCGCTACATTCTCGGGATCGTGCCCGCGATATGGTCGCGATGGGCAAGACGGCTGGAAGTGACCGCGACTCCGATCGGCGCGCCCTTCAGCATCGATGGCAGTCGCAGCCAGGCGGTGCTTTTCAAGGTGGATGACGTTGGCCAAGATGCGTCAAGCGGTATCGAAGCCCTGACAGAGCTGAGTTCCTAGGCACCTCTCCCATAGCCTTCGCTCGAGACGCGATGCCCTGTCGGTCAAGGTTCGATGGGTGCATTTGGCGTTCCTTGCCACGATCATAGCGCCGTTGAGAGACGTTCCGATCCCTGCCGTTCCGCTGTTTCCAGATTGAGGCCGCGGGACGCGAATTGTGTCTCAAATATGTCCAAGAATTTCAAACGGGTCGCCGTTCTGCCCAAGAATGCGCGAATTCATAAAGTATTTGGTAATCTGTAATCGGGTCACACCCCC
This sequence comes from Rhodobacteraceae bacterium CG17_big_fil_post_rev_8_21_14_2_50_63_15, assembly GCA_002783205.1. GTDB lineage: Bacteria > Pseudomonadota > Alphaproteobacteria > Rhodobacterales > Rhodobacteraceae > Roseovarius. The sequence goes on from PFEY01000050.1 coordinate 23,492, forward strand.
CCCGTCTGCTTGGAATCGAAAATGACAGAAGACATATCCCGTTTCAGTCAGAGACTCAGACAGAGCACGCCCGATGCGTCTGAAATGCGCGTTCTGGTGGTTGATGACGATCATAGCATCCTGCATCTCTTGCAGGCCGCACTCGAGGCGCTCGACAACTATCACGTGTCGGTTGCCGGGTCGGCTGAGGAGGCGCTGGACATCATCGAGGATGCCGATCCTCCCTTCGATTGCCTCCTGCTCGACATCCAGATGCCTGACACCGACGGGATCGTTCTGTTGCGGCGCATCCGCAAGTATCCGGAATACGAGGAAACACCTGCGATCATGCTCACGGCAATGAGCGAACGGGCTTATATCGACGAAGCCTTCATTGCGGGGGCCACGGATTACATCACGAAGCCATTCGATCTGATCGATCTGCGTGGCCGCATGAACGCGGCGCGGCGCCTCGTGAACGAAAAGCTCAAGACCGAGGACAGCGAGCGGGAAGTCACCATTCTCAAGCAGGAACTTGAAAAGAACACACAGTTCAACTTTGACGATCCTCTGGTGATTGGCGGAGCGGACCGACATCTGCGCTTCATGCAGTTCAACAATTACATTGATCAGCTCTCGCGCGGTCAGATCTTCAAATCCTACGCCCAAGCCATCCTTGTTCAGGACGCTCGGACGTTATACAAAGTGACCGACAACGCGCATTTTCGTCATATCGTGAACGAAACGGCGTTGGGTCTGCAATCCATGACCGCGGGACTTGACTGCATGTTTTCCTATCGCGGCAGCGGTTTGTTTCTGGCGATCATCCATGATGAAGAATCGCTGCGCTGCTTCCCTTCGGAAGAACGGTTGAACTGGTGCGTCCAGGCGATGATTGGCGAGCCGGGCAGTACCGATTTCCTGGTCGAACTGCTTGTCGGCAAACCGTTCTCGATGCGGGCGCTCTCGCGCGCCGGATCCGAAGCCGCGATCAGTCGCGCGATCGACAGTGTGAAGCAGCGCGAAGTGATGCTGAGCCAGGGCGATCCGGTCCTCGTCGGCGATGCGGGCGACAGCGGCGTGGAGGGGGGCGATCAAAAGCGCCGTCGGGTTTATGAGCGTGTGCTCATGGAGCTTTACGGCGAAGAAAGCTATCTCAACCTCAAGTAGGGGCCTTGTCGCGCGCACTGACGCGATGGCGGAGTTCGCTTGTCAGCGGACCGGACGGCCTTTGCCAAGGGAGCAACACCCCGGTCTTTTCCTGCGTTGCGCCTGTCCGGGAACGCTGTCTTTGCGTGTGCCAAAATTTGAACGGAATGCGGGCGAAATCTTTGCACAACCCTGTGCGATAGAGTGATGTAATCCAACGAAGGCCATGCGCGGATGAAACACCTCAAGGCACCAAAAGCGGACGTCGCGGTCGTGGACGATCACGAACGGCTGCTCCAAAATCTGCGAGACTACACCTCGACGATTTTTTCGCTCTTGTGGCAGAGGCAGGCGATTTTCCTCTCCGCAACCATATTGACCGGCTACTATTTCGATCCGCTGAACGCGGTGCTTTTCTATGTCATCATTCTTTTTACCGAGCTTCAGGACTTTCGACATGCCAAGCGTGTTGCCGCCCTGCGCCCGATTCAGCGAAGGGCCATCTCGCTCGCCTATGGGGCGATCCTCGTCAACACCACCCTCAGTTCGGGGGTCATCTGCGTTTATGCCGTCTCGGTGGCCTTCAGCCAGCAGGCGGGAGGTCACTTCACGCCGTTGTTCTTCTTGTTCGCGGCGGCGCTTTTCGCCGCGATGAACAACCATCAGCTTGTGCCGGCCCTCGCAGTCCGGCTCACGCTTTACGGCATTTCCTTTGCGATCATCACGATCAGGGACCTCTGGATGATCAATCCCCCCATCCAGTCAGAACTGTGGCTCCATTTCTTTACTGTCCTCTTCGTGATGTATTTCCTGATTGATTGCTCGGTGGTGTTCTTCAAGCTCTACCGCAAGAATCTTGACGCGATGGAGACCCTGAAGCAGGAACATGCGCACACGACCGCAGCCTATCTGGTGAAATCGCAATTCGTATCGACCGTGAGCCACGAATTGCGCACGCCCCTCACCTCGATCAAACTGTCGCTCGACCTCATCAACTCGGGAGCGCTCGGGTCTGTTCCCGAGAAAATGAAGGCCATCGTCGAGACCGCCGGACGCAATGGCGAGCGGCTATCGAAGCTGATCGACGATCTGCTCGACCTGCAAAAGCTGGAAGCGGGGGAAATGAGGTATCACATGGAGGTCATGAATGCGCAATCTTTCCTGCGCGACGCCATCGATGCCAATGTCCGATTCGCAGAAGCCAAGGAGGTGAAACTGGTCGCGGATTACCCCGACGATCCGCCGCTTTTCATCGAAGCGGACGAAATGCGCATGATGCAGGTCATGTCCAACATGATCTCGAATGCGGTGAAGTTTTCCCACAAGGGCGGAACGGTTACCGTCGGTTGCCTCGACAGGAAGGGTAAAACGACGATCTTCGTCAAGGATGAGGGCATGGGCATCCCTGACGGCTCGCGGGAGAAGGTTTTCGGAAAATTCCTACAAATTGACTCCTCGGATCGTCGGCAGGTCGGTGGCACCGGTCTTGGCATGAGCATCTCGAAAGAGATCATCGAACAGTTCAAGGGCAAGATCGACTACATCAGCAAGCCCGGAAGCGGCACAACTTTCTTTGTCGAACTTCCCACACATACGAGCGCTGTGCGGCACCTCGAGCAAGCATGACGCCCGGTCTGTGCGCGTGGACGTTCCCTTCGGGGATCACCGGCACTCAATGACATGATTTTTGAAGGAGAACTCCAAAGTTTTACCTCAATTCGGATCTAACTCTTCTCAAGTCGATCGACAACCATGACGTGCGCGTCGCTGGTAACGCGCGAAGGGAGCCCTGAACAGAATGAAAATACTGGCGATCGACGATGATGAAAGCATTCTGACGCTTCTTGATCATGCCCTCAGACTGTCTGGAAATCATGAAGTCACTCTGGCCATGTCCGCAAAGGAAGCGTTGGCATCAATCGACCGGGCTGAAACGGGATTCGATTGCTTTCTGATCGATATCCAGATGCCCGAGGTGGACGGCCTCTATCTGACGCAGCTGATCAGGAAAACTCCGGGATATGGACATCAACCGATCCTGATGCTGACCGCCATGAATGAAAAGTCCTACCTCGACATGGCCTTCAAGGCCGGGGCGACCGACTATGTCTGCAAGCCCTTCGATTTCAAGGATCTTCAGGCCCGAATCTTTGCCGCCCAGAAACTCACATGGGAGAATTCCCGATCGGTCGGACGGACCATGGAAACCCCGGCCATCGAGTGGTCACGCGGCGTCGCGATTGATTTCGAGCCTGATCAGGTCATCAAGCGTGCAAATCTGAAGGGATTGATCGCCTATGGCGAGTTCGACAACTACATCCTGGAGCTGGCGCGCCATCCGCAATGCCGGGCTCAGGTCATCGCGCTGAAGCTCGCCGATCCGACACTCGGACAATCGGACATCTCATTTTGCACGTTTTCCGCCATGCTCGGTGATGTCATCTCTTGCGCGACGGCGGTGCTGCCTGACCTTTTGAGTTCCGTTTCCTATCGCGGCAACGGCTCTGTGCTCTGTGTGCTGGATCGAGATCTCAATGCCCCGCCGAATGTGCTTGAACGCGAGATCAACGCGCGGTTTCTGGACATGCCCAGTGCGACATCCGCCCCCAAACTGCGGGTTTTCATGGGGGATCCGATGTTGATAAATGCCGACTCTGACGCCGGTGTTCTGGAAATATTGTGGTTGGCGACGGACAGCGTTGAAAGAAAGTTCGCGTCGAAAAAGGAAATCGCCGCGGTTTCAAAGCGGGTTCTGAATCGCAGCCTGCAATCGGAGGAACAGCATCGTCTCGAACGCAAGGCCTACAATTCGGTCATGAAGGACATGCTGTCCGACGTGAATGACGATCACTGGCTTGGCAAACTTACCCGCAGAACCCGTCGTCAAGATGTTGGATGACGTGCTCGGATGGGGGGAATGGACCGATTCGGGCCCGGTCAAACCGGACCTGCGCCATGGTCCGTTTCACGTCTTAACGATCGCAAACTTTGGAAGGTTCTATGCGGCGGTAGGCGACGATTCCTCTATTTGCCATGACTTTGCCCGGATCATGAACATCAAGCGTCTGAAGTTTACCCCTCCCGAAAGGAAAAAGTGGAGTGCGTCACATGTTGGCCTGACGCCTGCCATGTTCTCATCACAATCCGAACGAACCATGGCAGCGCTAAGTTAAGACTTGGTCCCTTGTGTGTTTTTGTCCTCACTGATTGGGAACCCAAAATGATCCAGATGGTTGCCACCCCGGACGCTGCCGACACTGACGACATGCAAATTGGAACGACGCTCCTGAACGGACAGTTCCTGATCAAATCCCGCCTTCAGACGGGTGGCTTTGGCATAGCCTATGTTGCGCGTGACAGCCTCGACCGTCAGGTCGTGATCAAGGAGTGCTTTCCGTCTGGTCTCTGCATTCGCCGCAACGGGCGCGTTCGTCCGATCGAGGCCGATTTCGAGGCCCAGTTCGAGGCGCTCAAGCGCCAGTTCATCCGTGAAGCCCGGCAGATGGCGAAGCTGATCCATCCCAACATCGTCGCCGTTCATCAGGTTTTCGAGGAAAACAACACGGCTTATATGGCGCTTGATCAGGTGATCGGCGTGGACCTGTTGACCCTGCTCGAGGAGCAGCCCGAGCGGATCACGAACCGTTTTCTTCACGCCGTGCTGAGCCAGATGCTTCAGGCGATCGGATACACCCACGAGCACGGTCTTTTGCACCGCGACATTTCTCCGGACAATATCCTGGTGGACGAGGGGAACCACTTCACCCTGATCGATTTCGGCGCTGCGCTGGAGCTTCGCGTGCAGCCCGCTGGCAATCAGTCGATGATCGTCGCGGTCAAGGACGGATACTCCCCGAACGAGTTCTACTTGACCTCGGAGACGCATGACTTTTCAAGCGATCTCTATTCGCTGGGCGCCACCCTCTATCATCTGATCACCGGATCGGCGCCGCCGGACTGTCAGTCCCGGCTTGCTGCGATGTCGTCAGGGGCGCAAGACACATACCTGCCGCTGGCATCGTCCGATTTCGACTACGACTACAACATTCTCGTGACCGTGGACCGGGCGCTGGAACTGTTGCAGGAAAACCGCTTTGGGTCGGCCAGCGCCTGGATTTCGGCACTGGAGACGACCTCCAGAGTGCGCCCTGTCGCGCGTCAGGCGCCGCTGCCGGATCCGTATCTGGAGGTCAAGATTGCCCAGATTGTCGAGACGACGAACAAGCTCTTGGAGCGTAAGAAGCGCGACGCCAAGCAGACCGCAGGCGCGGCCCTGAGCAAACAGGCCGTGCGCCCGGAGCCGCGCAAGATCGTGGATATCTTCGGAAACCGGATCGACGACCTCGACGCCTGGCAGGCTGAGCAGGAGCGCGAAATCCAGGCGCGAAAACGGATGCACAAGGCACCGGATGATAACCTCCAAAAATCCGGCATCGGCGAAATTGGTCCTGTCGGCAAATCTGTCATCAACCGCGTGATTGCACGCCCCACGCCGGTGCGCCATCTGGCACCGTCATCCCATTCCTGATTCTGAGGAGACCCTGATGAGATTCATTCGTGAAATCATAAGTGAAAAACGCCGCACGGCCCCGGTGGAGACGTCACACCCGGTGTGGCCCGACGCCGGTGCGCCGGATGCCGCTGCGCCGGATGCCGAGGCGTGGGACGATGCCCAAAGGCGGTCAGCGGATCCGCTGCCGCTTGATGCCTATGAGTTGGCACGTCATGCGAGGGTGGAGGACGCGGAACTCGATGCCGAGGTTGCCTTCGGTGATGGCGCTGATGAGCAGGTCGAGGAGGAGACCTCCGATCTGTTGCCCTATCCGGCCGATGATGAGGCCGATGCGCAAGAGGAGGACTTCCATCTTGCGCTGCATCAGGACGACCGCAGCTTTGATGACACCGAAATGACCGACGGCGAGAGCGACGAGGATGATCTCGCGGACCTCGACATCTTTGCGCAAAGCGACATCAGGCAGATCCCCGATCCTTTCGAGCGGCTCGCGAAAGAGCGGGTGCAGCAAAGCGTGGCGGCCGTGGCATCCCCCCCGTTTGATGGCGACGGCAACGCCGATCCCGATGTCTCGCTTGTGGTGGTCGGGCGGGCGCCGCAGGCGGACACCTCGGCACATCGCATGACCGAGGAACCGTTGTCGGTTGCCGTTCCGGCCCCTGCTGCGGGTCGCGGATCGAACCGGTCCGGCCGCGTCAAGACGCGGCTCCTGGGATTCTCGACAGGCTCTCTGGAACAGACCGACATGTTCGCCGAGAGCCGGAGCGTCACCGCCGATCCATTCCCGGTCGGCTGGTTGGTGGTGGTGTCCGAACTTGGCCGCGGCGCCTCGTTTGCCCTTCAGGACGGCGTGTCAAAGGTTGGCCGGGGCACGGATCAGACCGTGTGTCTGAATTTCGGCGACAACAGCATCTCGCGCGATAATCATCTCTCGATCGCCTACGATTCAGAGCAGAACAAGTTCTTTATCGGACATAGCGGCAAGTCGAACCTGGTTCGCCTGAACAACAAGCCGCTTCTGAGCACGGAGGAGTTGATCTCGCGGGATCAGATCCGGCTTGGCGAGACGACACTCCGGTTCATCGCGCTCTGTGAGAACGATTTCACGTGGCACGCGCCAGACGAAAAAGCCAGGAAGCATGGCTGAGACGGCCAAATACGTCTATGATGCGGCCTCCGCGATCATCCGGGGGCGGCGCGAGTATCAGGAGGATGCGCTGGCCGTGGATTTCCCGGCTGGCGCAGGGCTCGGTTTCGTCGTTCTGGCTGACGGTATGGGCGGACATTCGTCCGGCGATGTCGCAAGCATGATCGTCGTGACGGAAGTCTTCAGCGAGTTGAAGCTGCGTGCCAATGACGCCGCGCAACTGGAATCCGAAATCGGCCTGATTCTGCATTCCGCTGTGACCTGTGCCAATGACTGCGTTGGCCGGATGGCCGACGACAGGCCTCAGATGCGGGGCATGGGCGCAACGCTTGTCGCGCCAATCGTGATCGACAATCGGCTCTACTGGATTTCGGTCGGCGATTCCCCGCTCTACATGTTTCGCGGCAATCGCCTGTTCCGGCTGAACGAGGAGCATTCCGTCGAAAGCCGGATGAAGCGCCTCGTCGATAGAGGCGAAATGGCGCGAGAGGCGGCGGAGGCGCATCCGGATCGGGGCTGTCTGACATCGGTGCTGATTGGCGGAGACATTCCCGAAATCGACTGTCGCGATACGCCGATCGAATTGAGACACAACGACATCCTGATTGCTGCCAGCGATGGGCTTCAGTTCCTCAGCGATCAGGAAATTGCCCTTATTGTCCACGACGCCCGCGCCCTGCCAAGCGCCGAGATCAGCGCCAGACTGATCAAGCGGATTACCGATCTGAATGATCCCGAGCAGGACAATGTCTCGCTTTGCGTTCTCAAGGTGCAGGAAAATCAGAGGCTTGACCGGCCCGCCGATGTCAGCCACGCGCCCACGCCTGTCGCAGAGGTGGACACGACCCGGATGGCGATGCTTTCGCGGATGAATGGAACCACAAGGATCTGGACCAGAAACTGTTTTCAGGGACGTGACCGGCAATGAGTTTGCCCGATTTCAAGGATACGACGGAGCGTCTCCAGCTTGCGCTGAACGACGACATGGTGCCGCACGCCTTTCTCAAGGCGGGCAGGGATCTGCTCGCGCATTTGACGAGACCGACGCAGATTGCGGTTCTGGGCTTTGCCGGTGTCGGCAAGACGAGTGTGCTCAACATGATCCTTCGCGACGCCGTCATGCCGGATCTCGGGGCGGTGCCGATCATCGAACTGGTCCACGGCGAGCATGTCCGGGTGACGTATGAGCCGTTGACCGCCCCTGCCGAGCGCCGGGACGGTCTCGCGTCCCGCGAGACTATGCCGCTGCGAACGTTCCGCGTCATTCAGGAGTTGCCCCTGCCGCAACTGGAGAGGTGCAACCTGATCGAGGTCAACATTCCAGAGGATGCCGGGCAGCAGACGGATCTTCTCGACTGGGTGACGCAGAAGGCAAATGTCGCGATCTGGTGCGCGGAGACTTTTGACGACCACGACAGCAAGATCTGGTCCACGGTGCCGGATCGGCTGAAGGATCACAGCTTTCTTGCGCTCACCAAGGCGGATCGGCTTCAGATGAAGGGGCTGCTTGCCGATCAGGTCTCTCGCTTCGAGAGCCAGTTCGCGGACGAGTTTCTTTGCCTCTATCCGGTGGCAACCAAACAGGCGATGGCCGCATGTGCGTCTGGAACCGTCACACGGGCCCGGCTCTGGCAGGAAAGTGGCGGCAAGGCCCTGGCGGACGGCGTTGCGCGCGAGATCGCAACCGGCAAGCTTGCCGACAGGGATCATGCGGACGTGCTGCTCAGCCGGATCGGTCTTGCGGGCACGCCGCGCGCGCGCCGCGTGGCGCCGGAGGAGGTCGCGCCTCTGGAAACAGCCGAGGAGGCACCCGAAAAATCCGCGGCGCAGCCGGTCATGCCGCCTGCGATCGCGCAGATGGGGCGCGAGGAGGCCGTCGAGATGGCGCTGTCGCTTCTTCAAGGCTGCGCCAATGAGATGTGCGCCGGGGGCACCGACCAGAAGGCGGCGGCGCCGGACCGGATTCTTGCGCAATGCGCGCAGACCGCGCAGGCGCTGGCCACCTTGTTGATGGACACGCAGCCGGACGATCCCGAAATCGATGCCCTTCGTGAGGATGCTCTGGAGAGCGAGCAGGTGATCATGCTGCTCGTGCTCGAGCGTAACGAGACGGCCGCCAGCGATGCGATCTCGGTTCTGCTCCAGTTGAAAAAGGAAATTGCGGTATTGGGTGCGCAATGAAACATGAACTTCGAGACCGGCCTCTGATGCTGGATGAATTTCTCTTCTCCTTCGGACCGGGAGAGCTTGCCGACACCGCCGCGCGGGACCATTCCGAGCCTTGTGGCGTGATGATGGACGCGCCACGCAGACAGGCAGAGCAGAGGGAAGTCGAGGTTCCGATGGCGGCGGCGGAACCGGCTGCGTTCTTCGCGCAGCCGGATTATCTCAATGCCGGTCTGGAGCCGCTGCGTGAGTTTGCGGATCGCGTCCGGCGCGTGGACAGCGCGCTTCAGGCGCTCCAGGATCTCTCGGGCGATGCCGCTGGGCGTGCCGTGACCCGCCTGATCCGTGACCTGAATGATTTCGAACCCGCCGTGACGTTTCTGGGGCAGGTCAAGGCGGGCAAGACATCTTTGGTGAACGCGATGGCGGGCTGGTCCGATCTCTTGCCCTCGGATGTGAACCCGTGGACCTCTGTTGTCACCTCCCTGCATCTCGCGCCCGGCGCGGAACGCCGGGAAACCGGGGCGCGATTCCAGTTCATGGAGGAGGAGGAATGGGACCGGCTGGTGCACAAGGGCGGACGGTTGGGGGAACTTGCCAATCGTGCGGGCGCGAGCGGAGAGCTGGAAACGATCAGGCAACAGATCGAGATGCTGCGCGAGAAGTCCCGCAAGCGGCTGGGCAACAAGTTCGAGATGCTGCTGGGCCAGGAGCATGAATACGGCTATTTCGACAAGAACCTGCTGGAGCGCTACATCTGCATTGGCGATGATTTCTTTGATGACAATCCCGTCGAGGACACCGCCAATCAGGGGCGCTTTGCGGATATAACGCGCTCGGCCGATCTCTACCTCAACAGCAACCGCACCCCGTTTCGCATGTGCCTGCGCGATACGCCGGGCATCAACGATACCTTCATGATGCGCGAACAGGTGACGATCAACGCCGTGCGGTCAAGCCGCATCTGCGTTGTCGTGTTATCCGCCCAACAGGCTCTGACATCGATCGACATGGCCTTGATCCGGATGATCTCGAACCTGAAGGCGAGGGATGTCGTGATTTTCGTGAACCGGATCGACGAATTGCACGACCCCGCAGAGCAGATCCCGGAAATCGAGGCGAGCCTGCGCCGGGTGCTGGCCGATCACAAGGGTCCGGAAAATGCCGAGGTCGTTTTTGGAAGCGCCTATTGGGCCAACATGGTCCTGACCGAAAATCTCGAGCGGATGCACGCTGCGAGCACCGAAACACTGATGAAGTATGCCGAGCAGGCACTGGATGCCTCGACATTCGATCAGTCGCCTGCGGCGATGATCTGGCACCTGTCCGGCCTGCCCAAACTGAATCGGATCATATCCGAGCGGATTGTCACGAAACTGGGCGACCCCACGCTGACCAAGATCGCAAGCTCTGCGGTCACGATCGCGAGCGGGCAGGAGGCCGCCAACAAGGTGCGCGTCCAAGGCCATGAGCACGCGGGATCGATCAGCATGTATGCGGTCCGAAGCGAGCTTGATGCGCTCGCGCAGCGGCACAGGGCCACTCTGGGGCAGACCATTGATGACATCATCGCGGCCTATCAGTCCCGCGCAGATCGGGCCCATGCAAACTTTGTCGAACGGGCGACCCATTCCCTGATCACCCATCTTGAAACCAACGGCGAGGGTCAGGTCTGGTCTTACAGCCCGACCGGGCTCCGGATGTTGCTCAAGTCGGCCTATGTTCTGTTCGCGACCCGTGTGCAAGCTGCGGCCAAAAGCCAATATGCACTGGCCGTCGAGGACATTGCCGAGCTTTATTTCAAGGCGTTTGGCAAGGCTGTCGAGGGAATCGAGCTGACGGTTCCAGAGGTGCAGGACCTTCCGGCCCCGGTCAGCATCGCACAGACCATCGCTCTGGATTTCAAGGATGGGTGGTGGGTGTCCTGGTGGCGGCGGACACGCGGCTACAAGGCTTTTGCCAAGCAGTTCAACGCGCTCGTGCTGGCGGAAACGCAGGATTTCATGAGCCAGCTCAAGACCGTCCAGACGGCGCAGATCCGCGCCCAGATGATGGAGACGCTGAACGCATTTCTCGAGCAGAACCGCGACATCATGATCGAGATCGGCAGCGGCCATGAGGATACCGAAGGGCTGCAACGCAAGTGCCTGAGGTCAGAGCCGCATGACCGCCAGGACAGGATCGAGACCATCATTGCCGGGTTGAAATCCCAGTGCCGGCAAATCGGGACGGAGGGGCCAGAGGCATGACCGAAGAACACCTGATCCACCTCGCGCCGCAGGGCGCCATTCGCAAGCCGCGCCTCGTGCTGATGGGCGAGTTCAGCGCCGGAAAGAGCACGCTTTCGAACATCCTGCTGGGCAGCAATCCGTTGCCGATGCGGGTGACGGCAACGCGCCTTCCGCCCGTCATCATCTCCCATGGCCGACCCGCAGCCTTCAGCATCGGCAAGGACGGCGTCAGGGGTGAGATCACGCTTGATGCTCTCGAGACGGTTTTGCTGAGCGAGACCCGGTCGATCGAACTGTTCATGGACTCGGAAGTCCTTGAGCTTTGCGACATCGTTGACATGCCGGGCATTTCGGACCCGGACATGCCGCTGGATGTCTGGCAGGACGTGGTCGGCAAGGGCGATCTCGTGATCTGGTGCACCCATGCAACCCAGGCCTGGCGCAAGTCTGAAGCGGCGATCTGGGAGAGCTTGCGCAAGGAGACTTCGGGCCGCAACCTGCTTTTGGTCACACAGTTCGACAAGTTGCGAACCCCGCGCGATCAGGACAGGGTTCTCAAACGGGTCGCGCGCGAGACCGAAGGGCTGTTTGAAAGTATCTATCCGGTCTCGCTTCTGATGGCGCTGGAGGCCGGAGAGGATTTCGAGATCTGGAAGCAAAGTGGTGCGGCGGACTTTATCGAGCACGTTGTCGGCAGTCTCATCGAGCTTGGACAAGGCCACGCGGAGGTTCCCGATCCGGCATCGCCCGGCAGGGACGATCGCGCGAGGGTCGCCATCGCCGGATCGACGTCTCTTGACATGACCCGTGACGGCTTGGCACCGGAGGCGACGCTCTTGCCAAGCGACGGTGGCGTGCGGCCAAGGCGCGTTCGGCTGAATCCAGACGCCGGTTCGCGTCGAAACCCAGATCGCCGGACCGCAGCAAGCGGTGGATACTGACCATGACTGGCGAGACCGGTCCGGGCGTTCTCGCCGCATCGCGCGGGGGGGGGCACCCGGACGGGCCTTGCCAGGCAGGACAAAATCAAGGGGACGGCCGGAGGCTGTGATCATGACAATCAAGGCGCAACTGGATCAACTTCGGGAGACCTCTTTCGGGTGCGTTCTAACCGCATTCGGAGATCTCTCCTCGGGTCTCATCCTGCGGTCCAGTTCGGAGACGCCCGTTCCGCGCGAAGTTCTGGACGCCCTGTGTGACGACGCGACCCGCAGCCTTGCCGTTGCCAGCCGCCACACCCGACCGGACGCGACAGCGGCCAGTGTCTATGGCACGTCAGTCGTTTCCTTCACGGCCCAGCGATCGCATGTGTTCGTCCGCCATGACCCGGAGGCGGGCGATCTGATCTGTGCCGTCATCGAGAAGGCTCAGGCCATCGCTCCTGTCCTGCAATCGGCACGGGAAACGGCGGCAAGGATCGCGGAAGCCGGATCATGACACAAGTCGCGCTTTCGACTCCTTTGTCTGCGTCGGGTCCGGCCCGGCTGGACGGTTTGCTGCGCCGGTTTGCGACACCCGCTGGCCGTCTCGCGCGGAGGTCTGCAACGCTGCCGGACGATCCGCGGGCACGGCTCGACGCCTTGTTGCAGGAAATCGACGAAATCATGCTTCCGCGTCGGATCGAACTGCGGATCGATGGCAAGACGCTCGCGCATCTGTCTGCATATAGTCGTCGGCTCGCCAGCGTGGAAATCGTGGCGCGCCCCGGATCACGCCCGACAGGAGAGACGATCGCTTCGGATTTCGCCGATCGCCTGCTGGAGATTGCCGCAACGCCCGGAACCCTCACATGCAGATCCGCGCGCCACCAGAACAGGCCGCGGGCAAATGACAGCACCTGCTCCGTGGGCGCGCTGAAAGCGGCCCTCGGATTCGACGTGCAGAGATCCGAGATCGTCCGTCTGACCGAGATCATGACGCCGATCGCGATTGCAAAACTCGATTGGGTTGGTGATCCCGGTCAGGGCCAGTTCTCGGGAGAGGGGGCCTGGCGTCAGATGCTGGAACAGCACGCCCTGATATTCCTCGGTCGCGCTGGCCGCAAGACGTTCAACCGGCAGGCCGGGGCTGGACGGGCGGAAGGGATCGCGATTCCCTTGTCTGCGGAGACGATCATCGTCCTGGCCCGTTTGTCCGATCGTGGTCTCGCAGCGATCCTGCCCTATGAGGCCGGGCTCAAGGCGATCGCCTTCTGGCAGGCAGCCGGGTGAGCGCAACAGTGGCCAAGTCAGCCGTCAGAGGTTCGACAGCGCGTTCCCCGGAACCTATGCGACCAGGCCGAGCGGTTAATGAGAGGCAAGAACGCGTCAGTTTCAAGCATCCGGGCAACGCATCGGCAATGCCGGCGGGCAGGGGGGGCCCGCCGCTGCGGCGTGCCGTCGATCAGGATGTGCCCGACAAATCCGCGCCCATGCGATGAGACAGGCGGTTGCCCGGCATTCTGAATACCGGGTTGCGAAGCTATTCCTTTGATCCAGGCCAAGGCGCCGCACCACCCATGAGATTAAAAAATGTTGCATGATATGGCGTATAAGGCGATAGTTCGTCAAAGCATTAGGAGGATGGAATGATCCAAAAGATTCTCTGCCCGACCGACGGTACCGACCATTCAGCCATGGCCGTCGCACAGGCCGCCGAATTGTCGGCGAAATATGACGCGGCTTTGACGATTTGCGTTGTTAATGTTGCCCATGGCGGTGTCCGTGGCCCGACCATAAGCCATTGGACCCAAGATGAAGTGCAGAAGATCCTCGACGATTCTGTCGCGCTCGCCCGCAAGCATGGTGCCACCAACCCACATTCGGTGGACATCATCAGCCGCGAGGCGGCCGCAGGTATCGTGATCTATGCCGAAGAGAATGCCTTTGACCACATCGTGATGGGCACCGGCGACAAGCGCGGCATGTCGCGGCTGATGCTTGGCTCGGTGGCGGCGGATGTATCGGGTCGGGCGCATTGCTCGGTGACGGTCGTCCGCTGACAGCGACGCGGACCAAGGTGAAAGCGGGCGGCGACGCTGCAGAGCTTGAATAGCCTAGCCGGGATAGCCGCAACCTGCACTCGGAGCCGAGGCGCGCTTGGGCGAGCGGTTGCGGACGATCAACCTGCTGGTAGGCCCGAGGTTGAGGCCGACCTCGTCAACCCGCATTTCGTGGATCCCGAAGGGGGGCGCTGCGTGACATCCAGGCGGCACTTTGGCCGGCGAAATGGTGGGAAAGTTCAAATCGAATCGAAACTCCTTGACCGCGGACCGAGCCGGCATCGGCTGTAGTCTGATTTGTGATGCGCAGCACTCAGTGCATGGCGTTTCCGATCAGGGAAGTTCCGCGCATTCACAGTCCGACCGGTCGCCAAGCGAACTGGTTTCTCTGATACTCGGTCAGATATCGACCGTGTTTTCATGTTCCCAGCTTGAGAAATGCGACACATAGGACGTCCATTCCTGATGCTTGAGTTTCAGATAGGCGGATGAAAACTCGGTGCCCATCATTGCTTTCAGCGTCTTGTCCTTGTCGTATTCGCGCAGCGCGTCCAGAAGGTTCAGTGGCAGTTTCGGTGTGCCACGCACTGTATGGCCTTGGGTATACATGTCGATGTCATAGCGTTTGCCCGGATCGGCCTTGCTGCGCAGCCCGTCAAGCCCGGCGGCGATGATCACCGCCTGCAACAGGTAGGGGTTTACCGCGCCATCGGGCAGCCGCAGCTCAAAGCGCCCCGGTCCGGGGACGCGCACCATATGGGTGCGGTTGTTGCCGGTCCAGGTCACGGTATTGGGGGCCCATGTCGCACCAGAGGTGGTGCGCGGCGCGTTGATCCGCTTGTAGCTGTTGACGGTCGGGTTGGTGATGGCCGCAAGGGCGCTGGCATGTTTCATGATGCCGCCCAGGAAATTGCGGCCGCGATCGGAAAGCCCGAGTTCCTTGCTGTCATCGGCGAAGGCGTTCTTCTTGCCGTCCATGTCCCAGACCGAGATATGGGCGTGACAGCCGCTACCGGTCAGGCCCTGAAACGGCTTGGGCATGAAAGTGGCGCGCAATCCGTGCTTTTCAGCCACCGACTTGAGCATGAATTTGAAGAACGAATGCTTGTCGGCGGTCGGCAGCGCGTCATCATATTTCCAGTTCATCTCGAACTGGCCGGTCGCGTCTTCGTGGTCGTTCTGATAGGCTTCCCACCCGAGATCGAGCATATAGTCGCAGACCTCGGAAATCACATCATACTGGCGCATCACCGCTTGTTGATCGTAGCAGGGTTTTACTGCATTGTCGTGGGGATCGGCGATTTTTGTGCCATCGGCGGTCAGCAGGAAGAATTCGGGTTCCACCCCGGTCTTGATTCGCAGGCCTTCCTTTGCGGCCTCGTCGACCAGAGAGCGCAGCACGTTGCGCGGTGCCTGATTGACCGGCCTGCCTTCCATTATGCAATTGGCGGCGACCCAGGCGACCTCGGGCTTCCATGGCAACTGGATCACCGAAGTGGGGTCGGGCACCGCCATCATGTCGGGGTGGGCGGCGGTGAGGTCAAGCCAGGTGGCAAAACCGGCAAAGCCCGCGCCATCTTCGATCATATCGTTGATCGCCTGCGCCGGAACCAGCTTGGCGCGCTGGCCACCGAACAGGTCGGTATAGGAGATCATGAAGTATTTGACGCCTTTTTCTTTGGCGAATTTTGCCAGATCCTTGGCCATGAACAGTAACTCCCTGTCGTTTTTTGTGGGTCAGAAGCCGGTTTTTCCCGGAATCCAGTTGGTGCCGGCTAGAGGAACCCCGGCCATGGCGGCGGCTTCGACCGTCAGTGCCACCAGATCTTCGGGTTCCAGATTGTGGACATGGCTCTTGCCACAGGCGCGGGCGATGGTCTGCGCCTCCAGCGTCAACACCTTGAGATAGTTGCGCAGTCGGCGCCCGGCATTGATCGGGTCGAAGCGCGCCGCCAGTTCAGGGTCTTGCGTTGTGATCCCGGCCGGGTCCTGGCCTTCGTGCCAGTCGTCATAGGCCCCGGCGGTGGTGCCAAGCTTGTTGTATTCAGCCTCTAACGCGGGGTCGTTGTCGCCCATGGCAACCAGCGCCGCCGTGCCGATCGACACCGCGTCGGCCCCAAGCGCCAGCGCCTTGGCGACATCTGCGCCGGTGCGAATGCCGCCCGAGACGATCAGTTGCACGGTGCGGTGCATCCCAAGATCCTGCAATGCCTTCACTGCTTGCGGGATGCAGGCAAGAATCGGCTGGCCGACGTTTTCGATGAACACTTCCTGGGTGGCCGCCGTGCCGCCCTGCATTCCGTCCAGCACCACCACATCGGCCCCGGCCTTGACTGCCAGCGCGGTGTCGTAATAGGGGCGCGCACCGCCGATCTTGACATAGATCGGCTTTTCCCAATCGGTGATCTCGCGAATTTCGAGGATCTTGATTTCCATGTCATCCGGGCCGGTCCAGTCGGGGTGACGGCAGGCCGAGCGTTGGTCGATGCCCTTGGGCAGGCTGCGCATTGCCGCCACACGGTCCGAAATCTTCTGCCCCAGCAACATGCCGCCGCCGCCGGGTTTGGCACCTTGGCCGACCACCAGTTCGATCGCGTCGGCGCGGCGCAGATCGTCGGGGTTCATGCCATAGCGCGACGGTAGGTATTGATAGACGAGCTTGGTCGAGTGACCGCGCTCTTCTTCGGTCATGCCGCCGTCGCCGGTGGTGGTCGAGGTGCCTGCCAGCGATGCCCCGCGCCCCAATCCCTCTTTTGCCGGACCCGACAGCGAGCCAAAACTCATGCCGGCGATAGTGATCGGAATATCAAGTGTGATCGGGTGTTTGGCAAAGCGCCCCCCCAGCACGACCTTGGTTTCGCATTTCTCGCGGTAGCCTTCCAGCGGGTAGCGCGAGATCGAAGCACCGAGAAACAGCAGGTCGTCAAAATGTGGCAACCTGCGTTTGGCCCCGGCACCACGGATATCGTAGATGCCGGTTTCGGCGGCACGGCGAATCTCGGCGTTCACCGCCTGGCTGAAGGTCCAGGACTGGCGCGGCGGAGTGTGGGGAAACTTGCTAGCAGGAAGGTCGCTCATCGTCATTCCCCTTCAGTAGGCCGACGCATTGTCGATGTTGAAATTGTAAAGCTTGCGGGCCGAACCGTAGCGCCTGAACTCTTCTGGCCGGGCCTTTTCGCTGGCCTCGCTGCGGGCCAATAAATCGGCCAGAAGATCAAGATGTTCTGGCCGCATCGGTTTTTCGATGCAGTCGGCCCCAAGGCTTTTCACCGAACCGCGCACGAAAAGTCGCGCTTCGTAAAGGCTGTCGCCCAGGGCATCTCCGGCGCTGCCCAGCACCACGAGGTTGCCGGTCTGCGCCATGAAGGCCGACATGTGGCCAATGTTGCCATGCACCACGATGTCGATGCCCTTCATCGAAATGCCGCAGCGCGAGCTTGCGTTGCCCTTGATCACCAGAAGTCCGCCGCGACCGGTGGCCCCGGCGTATTGGCTGGCATCGCCATCGATGATGACCGAGCCCGACATCATGTTTTCGGCGACACCCGGCCCGGCGCTGCCCTGCACCCGGATGGTCGCCTGTTTGTTCATGCCGCCACAATAATAGCCGGTCGAGCCGCGCACCGTGATGTCAAGCGGCGCATCAACCCCGACAGCGATCGCGTGAGCGCCCTTGGGATTGAGGATCTCCCATTCGGTCTGATTGGTGGGCCGATCCTTCAGGGCGTGAAGGGTCGAATTCAATGCGCGCAGACCCTGCGACGCAATATCAAATGTTTGCATGTCAACGTTCCCAGAAATAGACGGTGGCGGGTTCGGGCTCCCAGACCCGGGCAGAGTCCAGACCCGGAAGGTTGACCAGCGCGCGGTATTCGGTGCCGAATGCCACATACTGATCCGTTTCGGCCATCACGGCGGGTTTGCAGGCGATCGGATCGCGCACCACGCCAAAGCCGTTTCTCGTGCCGACAACGAAGGTGAAAAAGCCATCCAGGTCGGTTAGCGTCGCCTCCAGCGCTTCACCAAGCGTGGCCCCCTCTTGCAGCTTGTGGCTGATAAAGGCGGCAGCAACCTCGGTGTCGTTTTCGGTCTCGAAGGTCATTCCGGCCCGGATCAGGTCGCGGCGGATCGAATTGTGGTTCGACAGCGATCCGTTGTGCACCAGACACTGGTCCGGCCCGGTGGAAAACGGGTGGGCGCCCAGGGTAGTCACCGCCGATTCGGTGGCCATTCTTGTGTGGCCGATGCCATGGGTGCCGGCCATATGGGCGATGTCGAAGCGGGCAAGCACGTCCTTGGGCAGACCGACTTCCTTGTAGATCTCGATCTCCTCGCCGACGCTCATGACATGCGCTGCCGGGCGCAGGATCCTGACCGCGGCGCGCGCGGCGTCGAGCGATGCAGCGTCAACCGCCAGCACGACATGGGTATCGCGGATCGTGCTGGCGACCGTGCCGCCGATCACATTGGCAAGCTCTGCATCGAGGTTTCTGAAGTCGGTTGCCGGATCGGCCGATTGCAACACCAGCTTGGCGCGGCCCTTCTGCGGGCGGCCATAGATTGCGATCCCGGCGCTGTCGGGGCCACGGTCTGTCAGGGTGATCAGCATATCGGCCAACAACGCCCCAAGCTGGGGTTCCAGCTTGGGGTCTTTCAGAAAAAGTCCGGCGATACCACACATGGGTTCGACTCCTCGCAACTGTGATCGGTTCACGTTAGCACCGAAATTTACGGCGCTCAACTCCCAAGAAACAAATTTTACCACAAGGCAATGGTGGGCGGGGCGGGCACCGAATGGCGGATTCTCAAGCCAAACGACAGGCCGCCAACAGATCACTTGACAGAATGGCTCAGCGGATGTTTCCTGATGGAAAAAAAAATTGCCGTTCAGGGAAGCCGCAACCGCAAAATGACCGGTGCGCTATGAGTGGAAATCATCAAATCAGGGATTGATAGCATCAAGGGAGGAAATCGTGACGGAATTTATGCAACGAACCGAGACGACGGATCTCACGCAACGCATAGAGGCAATGCATCGGCGAGATCAGTTGGTGGCATGGGCCTTCGTCATCGGGCTGTGGTTTGCGGTGATCTTCGTGGCGATTGCCACCTGGTCGCTGGCTCCGAGCAGCGCGGCGCGCGTCGTGCTGTGGATTGGCGGCGCGATCGTGCTGTTGTTCAACACCGCCGCCATCATGGCGATGCTGAAACATTACCGTGAAGACCGCGACTTCATGTATGGGCTGGACATCAAGTTTCTTGATGCCGCCCGCGCGCTGAAAGGATAGATCATGGCCAGATACAAACCGCCCGTGCAAAGCAAATTCAGCCAGATCATCGACGTGATCGTGCTTCTGGTGCTGGCGATCGGCTCCCTTTATGTGCCTTTGTTTCTGAAACTCGCAGGCAGAACCGTGGCGTCGGTGCCGCAGGACGCACCAACCTGGGAAAGCCTTGGGCAGAACCCGGTGATGGTCGAAAAGTGGCTGCAACTCGGGTTTCCCGATCCGGCCTCGGCGTCTGATCTGATCACCGCCCGGTTCGACTATTCGTTCTCCTGGAGCAGTCTTGTGGTGATGGTCGTGGTGATCGTGGGCTATTTCGCGATGATGATCCGGCTTTCCGAAACTGAATATCGCGAAGTGATAGCAGAAAAATTCGGCCAAGCCGATGGGAGGCTGTGATGGATATCTGGAATGTGCTGGAATACGTGGCCTGGGGCGCTTCGGTGCTGTTCGGGTTTTTCATCCTTTACGACTGGTTTGTGACCAACAGCCGCTATTCCGAAGAGGTTCTGACCTCGTCGCGCGAAGGCGAGCTTGAGGCGATGACCGAAGATCAAAGGAATTAGGGGGCGGGAATGGCAAACATATCAACATCTGCCCCGGAAAAGGTCGGCCTGCTGCGGGTACTGGGCCCTGCCCATGTCTGGGCGCTTGGCGTCGGCATCGTTCTGGTCGGTGAATACATGGGCTGGAACTTTGCCGTCGGCAAGGGCGGCGCCTATGCGGCGCTGATTGCCTGCTGGTTCGCGGGGCTGCTTTATACCTGCGTCGCTATGATCGATTCCGAGGTCACCTCGACGGTGGCCGCCGCTGGCGGGCAATACACCCAGGCCAAGCATATCGTCGGCCCCCTGATGGCGTTCAACGTCGGGCTTTATCTGGTCTTTGCCTATACGATGCTCGAGGCAGCGAACGCGATTACCATCGGCTTTCTGATGGATGCCGTGGCAACGATGACAGGGCACGAAGGGTTGGATCAGCGCCCATTCATCGTTCTCGCGATCATGTTTCTGGCCTGGCTCAACTATCGTGGTGTGCTGGCGACGCTGACCTTCAGCCTGGTCATCACCGCCTTTGCCTTTTCTGCGGTGATCGTGCTGTTCCTGGCAACCGCCGTGCTGACCGGCGACAGCCCGTTGCGCCATGCCGATCTGATGACCGACTTGCCCTATGGCTGGGTCGGCGTGCTGGCGGCGATGCACTTCGGGCTCTGGTATTACCTGGGGATCGAGGGCACCACCCAGGCCGCTGAAGAGGTGCGCTCGCCGGCCAGATCCTTGCCGTTCGGCACCTTGGCCGGGATCATGACGCTTCTGATCGCGGCGACATTGACCTGGTATGTCTCCGCCGGATTGATGCCTTGGGAGTATCTGGGGCAGGCTGGGGTGCCCTTGTTTGATGCGGCTCGGCTGTCGGGCAGCACGCTCCTGATGGTGCTGCTGGGAATCGGGACGTTGTTTGCCACGCTGGCTTCGGCCAATGGTTGCATCAACGATGCCTCGCGCGCGTGGTTCGCCATGGGGCGCGACCACTACCTGCCCTCGTGGTTCGGCGCGGTGCATCCGACCTATCGCACACCGTTCCGGGCGATCGTGTTTCTGGTGCCGATTGCGCTGATCTTTGCGCTGGGCGCGCCGCTGGATCAGGTGATCACCTTCTCGATCCTGTCGGGGCTCCTGGAATATACGTTCATGCCGATCAACATGATCATGTTCCGGCGCAAATGGCCGCTTGACAGCATCAAGCGCGGCTATGTCCATCCGTTTCATCCGATTCCGGCGCTGGTGCTGCTGACGCTTTGTGGCACCACCTATTTCGCGGTGTTTCTGGGCTATGGTACGCAGCTGGTGGCAATGGTGGCATTCTATATCGTGGTGTCGCTGTGGTTCCACTTCTGGCGCTACCGCTTCGTGAACCGGGGGGCGCAATTCACCATGCCCTGGCCACGACCCAAGGGCTACTGAACCGCGAGTCCTGCCAATGGCCCGCCACCAAGGCGGGCCATTCATTGCTGAATGGAGGGCGGATGGAAAAGCTGGCGTTTGGCACTTTGGCACTGGGGCTTGCGGCGGCGCTGCTGGGGCTCATCTGGCATCTGCGGCGGGCGGCGCAGCAACGGGCTGGACTACGCGCCTCCTATCTCGACGATTGCAAGCCGTTGTTCGACACCGGCATCAAGGCGATCGCGCTTAGTGGTTTTCCGCGCATTTCCGGTCGCTACGGTGGCCGGAGCTTCGATTTGCAAGCCGTGCCAGATACGTTGACCTTCCGCAAGCTGCCCGCGCTCTGGTTGTTGGTGACGTTGCCCGGGGCGCTACCTGTGCGCGCCACCTTCGATCTGATGCTGCGCCCGACCGGCGGCGAGCCGTTCTCGAATTTTCACCACCTGCCCGATCAGATCACGCCACCGCCGGGCTTTCCGTTCGACTGCGCAATCCGCAGCGACAACCCATCCGAGATACCGCCCGAGGCTCTGTTGCGCCGCTATCTGGGGGTATTTTCCGAGCTGCGCATGAAAGAGTTAGTGATTTCGCCCAAAGGGTTGCGACTGGTCTGGCTGGCTGAAGAGGCTGACCGCACCCGCTATCTGATGTTCCGAGATGCCGAAATGGGTCGGGTGCCACTCTCCCCTACCATCCTGCGCCCGCTGCTTGACGCGTTGCTGGCGTTGCAGGATGACATCGCATCTGATGCCCAAATCAAGGTAAGCCGGACTGCATGATGCCATCCTTCCCCCGCCCCCCCTATCCGCCGCTGGTTCTGATTGCGGCGTTGGTGCTGCCCGGCACCGGCCAGGTGCTGAACCGCGAGCCAGTGCGCGGGCTGATTTTTCTGTTCTTCATCTTGCTGCTGGGCGGATTTACCCTAAAGACCGCTGCTGCGGATGTGTCGATCGTGGGCAAGTTGGCAGGCGGAATCTTCGTTTATGCGATAGCCGTTCTTGATGCCTACAAGGGCGCCCGGATACGTTTCGAGGTCTGGCGCCACCAGGCGGGGAACTGACATCTGCCCAAAAATCCGGCATGATGAATCCAGAGTTGGATGACGTGCATTACGGCGACTGAAACGACACCAAGCTGTTGCGCGATCCGCTTCATTCGGGCGCGTTCGGGGTGTTTGATGAGTGCTCGAATACTGAAGCTGAACCAGGCCTCGACATTGGCCTCCCGGTGCTTTCACTGACAACTTCGGACGCTGCCCTCGAACCGGCGTTGACGTTCCTTGATCCGCGCCTTCTGGGCACTCGTCTGTCCCGGTCGCGCGCCGCCGTCACGCTGGGCCTGTCGCACCCAAACGCGCGGGCTATCCGGCGCCCCCCCCCAATCTGCCCGCGATCGCCGTCAGCGTCTCGGCTTCGCGCCAATACGCATCGCGGTGTTCCATCGCCAACCGCATCGCACGTTCGCGGAACTCAGGTGAATGGCGTTGCGGTCTTTTTCTTTTGTGTCTGTTCCACGATAGGCAGTTCTCCGAGAGTTTTGCCCGCCGACAATCCCGGGGCGGTTCAAGATGAGACACTCGCTTGTCTCATTTGCGTCGCTTTGAGACAATTTTGCCTGACCTGGCACCACGAGAGAAATGGGCGCTCCTGCCTGCGCCAAGCGCAGCGTTATGATCGCGGCAGGAAGGGGAGGACATCATGAATCCATCCAAACAGACGTTGGGCTGGATGTACCAGACTATGGTCACCAGCAGGATATTCGAAACCACCATCGAGAAAATCTACATGGAGGGCAAGTCGCCCGTCTTCAACATGGCCAACGGCCCGATTCCCGGCGAGATGCACCTGTCAAATGGGCAGGAACCGGTAGCGGTCGGGGTCTGCGCCCATCTCGGACCAGAGGACATCGTCACGGCGACCCACCGCCCGCACCATCAGGCGATCGCCAAGGGCGTCGATCTCGACCGGATGACGGCAGAGATCTTTGGCAAGGCGACCGGACTGTCGGGCGGGCGCGGCGGTCACATGCACCTCTTCGATCCGGCGGTGAACTTTGCGTGTGCTGGCATCATCGCCCAGGGGATGGGACCAGCCGTTGGCGCCGCACTGTCGCGCAAGATGCAGAACAAACCGGGCGTTGCCATCGCCTTCATCGGCGAGGGCGCGGCCAACCAGGGGGCCTTCCACGAGGCGATGAATCTGGCTGCGGTCTGGAAGCTCCCGATGATCTGCGTGATCGAGGATAATGCCTGGGGTATCTCCGTTGCCAAGGCGGCGGCAACCTCGGTCACGCGCAATGACGTGCGCGCTGCGGCCTACGGCATTCCGGGCCATTACGTCGCAGGCAACGATCCGTGGAAAATCTACGAGGTGGCAGGTCAGGCGATTGCCCGCGCCCGCGCCGGTGACGGCCCCACCCTGATCGAGGTCGAGACCTATCGCTTGGCCGGGCATTTCATGGGCGATGCCGAGGGCTATCGCCCCAAGGGCGAAAAGGACGGGCTGTTTGCCAAGGATCCAATTCCGGCGATGCGCAAGCGGTTGGAGGCGGACGGCACCTTCACGGCCGCCGAGCTGGACGCGATGCAAGCAATCGCCGACGCAACTGTGCAGGCGGCAATCCGCTTTGCCCGAGACAGCGCCGAACCAAGGCCAGAGGACGCGCTGACAGCCGTTTTCGCGTGAGCATCAGAGGGAGGAGATGACGATGGAAAACGAACGCAAACTGACGATTGCCCGCGCGATGGCCGAAGCCATGGCACAGGAAATGCGCCTTGACCCGACGGTGTTCGTGATGGGTGAGGATATTGCCCAACTGGGCGGCGTCTTTGGCAACACCCGCGGTCTGGCCGATGAATTCGGCACCGACCGCGTGCGCGACACGCCGATTTCCGAAACCGGCTTCATCAGCGCTGCGGTCGGCGCGGCGATGGACGGGATGCGCCCGGTGGTCGAGCTGATGTTCGTCGATTTCTTCGGCGTCTGCTTTGACGCGATCTACAACCTGATGGCCAAGAACATCTACTTCTCGGGTGGCAACGTCCGCGTGCCGATGGTTCTGATGACCTCGACGGGGGGCGGCTATTCCGATGCCGGGCAACACTCGCAATGCCTTTACGGCAGTTTCGCGCATCTGCCCGGCATGAAAGTGGTCAGCCCGTCCAACGCCTATGACGCCAAGGGGCTGATGACCGCCGCGATCCGCGACAACAGCCCGGTGATCTACATGTTCCACAAGGGCCTTCAGGGCATGGGATGGTTGGGCACCGAGGCTGCGGCCAATGTCCATGTCCCCGAAGACGCCTATGAGGTCGAGATCGGCAAGGCCGCCATCACGCGCGAGGGGACCGACGTCACCATCGTCTCGATCGCCATGGGTGTGCATCACGCGCTGAAGGCGGCGAAGGTGCTGGAGGCCGAGGGCATCAGCGCCGAGGTGGTGGACCTGCGATCCTTGGTGCCGCTTGATCGCGACACGGTCCGCGCCTCGGTGCGCAAGACCGGACGGCTGATCGTGGTGGACGAGGATTATCACAGCTACGGTGTGTCCGGCGAGATCATCGCCACGGTCTGCGAGGCGGGCGACATCACATTGAAGGCAGCGCCCCGGCGGATCGCCTATCCCGATGTGCCGATCCCCTATGCCCGCGGGATGGAGCAGTTCTGCCTGCCCAACCCCGAAAAGGTCGCCGCCGCAGCGCGCGAAGTCTGCCGCACCACCGTGTCGGCCTGACATCGCTCACGCCTCAACAGAACGAGCCGCCGCCCCATTCCGGGGGCGGTCACAAAAGGAAATTTTCCATGTCAAACGACGTTCGCATCCCCGAAGACCTGTACGAAGGCGACGAGGACTCCGTGATCACAGCCTGGCTCGCCAGCGACGGGGCCCGCGTCAAACAAGGCGCCCTCATCGCCGAGATCATGACCGCCAAGGTGCAGCATGAAATGATCGCTCCGGCCTCGGGCATCCTCAAGATCCTGAAACAGCAGGACGAGGTGGTGACAAAGGGCACCGTGATCGGCCAGATATCATGACCGTCAACCCCGCCCCGGCCCCGGTCAGCCGCACTGTGCCGCTGCGCGGTGCGCGCGGCATGATCGCCGACAAGATGGTGGCCTCGCTGCACGATGCTGCGCAACTGACCCACCATGCCCGCGTCGATGTTTCGGCACTCCTTCAGGCCAAGGCCGCACTGGCCGAGGCTGGGGTCAAGATCTCGATCGAGGATCTGCTGATGGCCGCGCTGGTGCGGGTGCTGCTGCGCCACCCTGACCTCAACGGCGTGGTGAAGGGGCGCGAAATCCTGCTCTCAGAGGCGGTTGATCTGTGCGTGGCAATCGCGTTGCCCGGCAATCTGCTCGCGGCACCAGCGATCTTCCGCGCCTCGGAGATGACGCTGCCCGGGTTGCGCGCGGCACGGCAGGATCTGGCCGCGCGGGCCAAAGCCAACAAGCTGACGGTGCCCGAGATGACCGGTGGAACCTTCACGATCTCGAACCTCGGGCTCAGCCGCGTGGAACATTTCACCCCGATTCTCAACACCCCGCAAATCGCCGTGCTTGGGGTCGGTCGGATCGTCGAGACCGCCGTGCCGGTCGATGGCGGCGCTTCGTTCCGGCCGATGGCTGGACTGTCGCTGACCTTTGATCACCGCGCCGTCGATGGTGCGCCCGCCGCCAACTTCCTGACCGACCTCTGCGACGACATCGAGGGGTATGTGCCGTGATCGTGACCACGTTCCGGACCGCCGCCGAGGGCATTGCGCGCGAGCAGGCCCTGCTGGCAGCCGCCAGACCGGCGGTGCTGCTCTGGCAGGCGCAAGACGATACCATCGTGGTGCCCCGAGCCTGGCTTAACCGCGCCGCCGTTTGCACCATCCTGCCCGACATGATGCGATCCGGCTGGCATATCCTGCCCCGCGGCAGCGGTGGCGGCGCGGTGCCGCAGGGGCCGTGCACGCTGACCCTCGCGATGATCGTGCCGCTTTCGCCGCGCGCTCGGATCGAGGACGGCTACCGCCTGATCTGCGGTGCCCTGTCCGAGGCGTTGAACCGGTTCGAAGTGGCTAGCGGCACCGGTGCGGTTGCAGGCGCCTTTTGTGATGGCGCGTGGAACGTGACTGCGGGTGGCCGCAAGCTGGCCGGGACCGCGCAACGCTGGCGCACCACGCCAGAAGGACGCATCGCGCTGTTGCACGCCTCCATTCTGATGACGCCACCGCCCGACGGGCTCTGGCCGGCGTTGGCCACGCTGCACTGCGCCGCCGGGCTCTCACAGGCACCGCTGCGGCCCGACGCCCATGTGGCCTTGAGCGAGCTTTTGCCGAAAACCATGCGCGTTGCGGCCTTTCCGGGCGCGCTGGCACGGGCTGCCGAGGACCGCCTGTTGCGCCCGCTGACCGAAAGGCAGCGCGCCGCCTGAACAACCAATGACAACCAGTAAGGGAGGATGACATGACAATCAGATTTCACCGGCGTCGCGACAGCGGACCGGATCATGCCGGGCTGAGTCGCAGGATGTTCCTGATGACTACCACGATGGCGGGGGTGACGACAGCCAGCCTGATTGGCGGGACACGGATCACCTACGCCGCGCCCCTCGACGAGGGACAAGGTGCCATCCTGCTGCGGATGGTGCAGGACATCTACCCGCATCCTGACCTTCTGAAGCTTGTGCATTACCAGGTCATCGCGGACACCGTGACCAAGGGGCTTGAGGCTGATGCCGACCAGGCGCGTGCCCTGACCGACGGGCTGGCAAAGATCAATGCTCAGGCGCAAGGTCTTTATGGCAAGGACTATGTCGCCATCGAGGATGCCGACATGCGCGAGGGCATCCTGCGGCACTTCCAGAATGAGGGCTTCTTTCAGGGCGTCCGCTGGACCGCCTATTTCGGTATCTACGACAACAAGGAAATCTGGCCCCTCTTTGGTTATCAGGGCTCGTCCGTCGAACAGGGCGGCTACATCGACCGAGGCTTTTCGGACATCACTTTCGTTCCACAGGGTCCGACGCTCGAAGAGCGCATGGCCGAAGTTCAGAAATAGGGAGGGCGACATGGCACAATTCGATCTCATCGACGACAGCGTTGTCGTCATCATCGGTTCGGGTGCGGGTGGCGGAACACTCGCCAACGAACTGGCGCAAAAAGGCATCAAGTCGGTCATTCTGGAGGCTGGCAAACGCTTTCAACGCTCGGACATCGAAAACGATGAATGGGCGATGTTCAAGAAGATCTCCTGGCTTGACAAGCGCCATTCTGCGGGGGGCTGGCACGGGGCTGTCAACCATCCGACCCTGCCCACCTGGATCGTCAAGGGCTATGGCGGCTCGACCATTCACTGGGCGGGCGTGGCGCTGCGCCTCAGGGAATACGAGTTCAAGACCCGCACCCATTATGGGGCGATCGACGGGGCCAACGTCGAGGATTGGCCGGTCGATCTGGCGGAAATGACGCCCTGGTATGAGAAGGCCGAGATGAAGATGGGCGTGACCGGCAAGACCACCGGAATGCCGCATCTGCCGTGGAACAACGGCTTTCGGGTGCTGGCCGAAGGTTGCCGCCGCACTGGCCGCACCGATTACAATTCCGGCCCGATGGCGATCAACTCGATCGAGCGAGACGGGCGTCCGCAATGCCAGCAGATCGGTTTTTGTATGCAGGGCTGTGCGATCGGCGCGAAATGGGACACGCTGGGCACCGAACTGCCGCGCGCCGAAGGCTCGGGAAACTGCGAGGTGCGCACCGATGCCATGGCGCTGAGGATCGAACATGACGACAGCGGCAAGGTGAGCGGCGTTCTCTACGCCGACGCCGACGGCAACCAGCACCTGCAAAAGGCGCGCATCGTCTGTGTCGCTGGCAACTCCATCGAAAGCCCGCGCCTGCTGCTCAACTCCGCCTCGTCGATGTTCCCCGACGGGATGGCCAATTCCTCGGGTCAGGTCGGCCGGAACTACATGAACCACACCACCGGCGGGGTTTATGCGGTTCTGCCGGAAAAGGTGCATATGTTCCGCGGCACATCGGTCGCGGGCATCGTCGGCGATGAGGTCCATCATGACGCCGCGCGCGGGTTCAGTGGCGGCTATTACCTCGAATTCCTGTCGCTGGGACTGCCCTTCATGGCGGCATTTCTTGAGCCGGGAAACACCGGCTGGGGTCGCAGCGTTGCGCGGGCCCTCGAAAACTACGACAGGATGTCGGGTGTCTGGATTCTCGGCGAGGATCTCGCGCAGGAACGCAATGCCATCACCCTGCATGGCAGCGAGGTCGATCAGTATGGCCTGCCGGTGCCGATCGTGTCGAAGACCCCGCACAACAACGACTACGAGATGACGGCGCATATGTATGAGACCTCGGCCCAGATCTATGAGGCCGTCGGTGCCACCGATGTTTACGAACTGCCGTCCTATCCGGCGACCCACAACATGGGCACCAACCGGATGCACGCCGATCCAGCCAAGGGCGTCGTGAATGCCTATGGACAGGCGCATGACATCAAGAACCTGTTCGTGTCGGACGGCAGCCAGTTCACCTCGTCGGCGGCCTGCAATCCGACGCTGACGATCGTCGCGCTGGCGATCCGTCAGGCCGAGTATATCGCGCAAGAGATGAATGCGGGCAGTATCTGAGCCTGGATTGTCCCGAAGGCGATACCTTCGGCGCCTGCAAGCTAGACGTGGTGACGCCTTCTGCTTGGGCCACCACGGACAGGCCGACTCATGCATCAATACAAAAGTGAAGGAAAGACAATGCGTAAAGTTCTGAGAACCGCCGCCACCGGGCTCTTGCTTGGGCTGAGTGCCCCTGCGGTGGTCAGTGCCGAGATGCCAGGCATGAAAGGAATCCCTGGCATGAGAGGCACGCAACATATCGGGATCACGGTGCCGGACATCGACGGAGCCGTCGATTTTCTCGTGGACGTGGTGGGGTGCGAATCGTTCTTTTCATTCGGGCCTTTCGGCCCGTTCGAGGATGATTGGATGACCGCGAATCTGAACGTCGATTCGCGCGCCGTCATCGAACTGATCACCGTGGTTCGTTGTGGGGACGGGCCGGCGATGGAGGTCTTTGACTACGACGCGCCTGGCCAGAGCCCGACCCCGCCGGCCAATAGTGACATCGGCGGCTACCATGTCGCGTTCTATGTCGATGACATCGAGGTCGCGGCACAATACCTGCGCGAAAAGGGCATCGAGGTTCTTGGGGAACCCAAGCCGCTTACCGGGACCGCGCTGGAGGGGATGCAATGGGTCTATTTCCTAGCTCCGTGGGGCATGCAGATGGAAATCGTCAGTGCGCCGGAGGGTATCGCATTCGATAAAGAGAGCGATCGCAGGCTCTGGGATCCCAGAAACTGATCTGCCGCGCAGCGAAACGAAAGGCGGATCCCGTCAGACCTATGCCGGGGTCCGTCCGCAAGAGATGCCACGCGGTGATGACCAAGGAGAATTGTATGCCCCGGATATGGACACACCTTCTGCCGGCGCTCGCGGCGCTCGCCGTTTTGGTGCTGAGCGTTCAGACCGCCACCGCGCATTTTCTGACCAATTCGAACCCGAGGATCGTCCATGTGGCGCAAACGGGCGATGACGAAACGGTCATCCTGGTTCGCATGCCGGCACCGCTTGCCTTTCTCCAAGACGACTGGACGGGTCAGGACGACCCGCGCTTGCCTCCCTTCGCCATGAAACGCGACGGGGAACTGGCCCTACAGCCCATCGCCCTTTTGCGAAACGATGCCGCAGTCAAAGCCCTTCTGAAGAAATCGCTGACGCTGACGGTTTCCGGCGAACCGCTTGCGGCACGGGTCATCGGATACCGGGTCTGGGCAAGAGATACGCGACCGTCGTTCGGAACGCTGAAAACGGCGCTTGCCGCATTCGAAAAACCATACGATTCCAAGAGCGAGACTCCGCAGACGTTTTACGATCTGACTCTCGACATCAAGATGACGGTTCCGTCCGGCGACCTGTCAAGGGAATTGCGACTCCGGTCATCTCTTGGGCAGAATTTTCGTGTCCTTGAACGTCTCGGCAACGTGATCAAGCTGTACCGGGCGCAGGGTGTCGAAACCAAGACAACCCTCGGGGTTCTCGATGTGTCGTTTCCGGCGTTTCAGACGCGACAGGAAATACTGTTGGATGCGGCCCTGACAGGTGCCGAGCATATCTATCGCGGGCTTGATCATCTTGCCCTCGTCATTTTGATTGCCATCTCCGCTTCCGGTTGGCGTTCTGCGCTTTCCATGGCCTCCGCGTTCACGCTTGGGCATCTGATCACCCTGACCGCAGGCCTCTACGGCGTTGCCCCGAACGCTACGTGGTTCGTGCCTCTGATCGAAGTTGGCATCACGTTTTCAATCGTCGTCGCGGGGATCGCTGTCTGCTTATGGAAAGATAGGGCTTTCGGGTGGATCGGTTTGTTTCTGATCGGCCTCGTTCACGGATACGGATTTGCATCCGCAGCGTCCGAAGCGATGTTCGCCGGACAGTTCGATCCCGTGACACTCGTTGCTTTTGCCGCGGGCCTCGAGTTCTGCCAATTCGCGATATACGCGCTTGTGCTACCGCTCATCCTGTTGGCCGACCGCGTGACGGGGCACATGCGTGTGATCTGGCGCCCCGCCCTCGCCCTGGGCATCGCTGCGTCCGCCATGGTTGCGACGGGCGCACGCGTGATGGATGCCTCGAACGCGTTTTTCATGATTTGACCGCAGAGCGGGCCGTCGCTCAGCCACTGGCAGGCCGTTCCAGCCCCTCGCTCGCAATCCAGCGATTGACTGTCGCACGGCTCTTGCCAAGAATTCTGGCCGCCCGGCTGATGTTCCAGCCTGTGCTGTCAAGAGCTTCGCGAAGGGCATCATGTCCAGCGGCGTTCCGGTCCGGCGACACTGTTCTTCTGACCCGCTCGGGCAGGTCCACCAGATTGATCCGCGTGCCATTCCCGCAGATAGCCGCTTCGCGCAGGACAGATCGCATCTCGCGCAGATTGCCCGGCCAGCCGTAGGACAGCAGCTCGGCCTTGGCCTGATCGGACAGCGTCAGGCGGCTGCCGGAGGGCTCTGACAAAAGCTGCGCAAGAGCCTTTTCAAGATCCCGTTCCCGCAGCGGCGGCAGTTCTACGATGGCCTGCCCGACCAGATGCAGCAGCAAGGGATCAAGACCGTTGTCGGCGCTCATGTCCTGCCAGGACCGCTCTGATGTAAAGAAAAGATGCGGTCGCCGCGCAACCTGGACCGGCCATCCGCCCTCGTCATCGAACCGCCGCAGGAATCCCGCAAGCTCTGCCTGAAGCTCGGAATGCATGCGTTCCACATGGTGCAGCACCAGCGACGGCGGGCAGTGTTCCACCGGGTATTCGCAGAGAAAGCGTAGCCCTTCGAGCATTCCGGTGAACTCATGGGGAAGAAACGGCCGCGTGCCGTCAATGATCCGCGTCAGGGGGGAATTCAGTCCGAGGTCATCCTGAAGCGCGCGCACAAAGCCGTCCTGGCCGACCCCCGCCTCGCCGCACACCAGCAGCGGCACGTAATGTGCGGCCAGCTTGCGCGCGCGATCAATCAGAGCGGGAAGCGACCCACCTTGCTCGGCCAGAGTGGCGAGCACCCGTCCGGGTCGGCTGTGCAGCGCCCGCGCCCGTTCCGGAACCGCTCCGATCGACACCAGCCGTCGCGGTGGCACCAATGTCGGACCGCGCAGGGTGACGCTCACCCCCTGCAATTCCGAAAGATGCCGCCCTTCGAGTTTGCGATGCGTCTCGGGGGTCGGTCCGTCGCGCCACAACGGCAAACTGGACAGGATCGTTCCCTCCTCGTCGCAGGCAACGATCGTCTCGAACCTGTGCATCCGGTCAGGGCTTCGCGAGATCAGTCGTGCCGTCATCTTGTCGAGATGGAACTTGCGGAACAGTCGTGCCTGAAACCGGGTGCCCGTGATCCGCAGCACCTGTTCGCACCAGGATATTTCTTCGGCCTTGCGGCGCGCAGATCCGACCAGTGTCAGCGTGCCGATGAGGTTGGCCTGCGCATCGCGCAACGGTGCCGAACTGCAAGCAAAATCGTGGAAGCAGGAAAAGTAGTGATCCGCGCCTTGCACGGTGACGACGCGACCCACTTGCATGGCCATGTCGATTCCGTTGGTTCCGGCCGATGCCTCGGTCCAGAGCCCGCCCTTGCCCAGTCCGCAGCGATCAAAAGCCTGCGCGTCGGTATCGGGCAGGTAGCTTTCGACCACGACCCCATCGCCATCGCTGATCAGCAGGCAATACCGGCTCTTGTCCGGCAGGATCGAGGATTTGTCGAGTTCCGGTCCGCCGCCGACCAGATCAAGGAAACGCTCGCGGCGCTCAACGATTGCGGTCTCTTGCATCCGCATCACAGGCCGGGTGCTCCGCGACACCAGCTTGTGCTGGGCGACGCATCTTTGCTGCGAGTCTTCCACGAGCGTGTGGAGGCCCCCAGGCAACAGATCTCCGAGAAGGCCAGGCATACACTACTCGCATCTTCAGGACTGCAAGAGCTAGTGTTACATGAAGTCCCGAATTGCACCAAGGCCTGTTTTACAGTCATTTTTGCGGGCTTGGCGCGGCTATCTACCGAAATGAAACTGGCCCCTGGCAACAGCGCAGTCCTGCGTTGCAAATCCCAAGGCATTTGCTGCGCAGGCTTCCGCTCAAAAAGTTTGCGTCCGGGTTCTGTCCGGGGAAACGCGAGCGGATCATCTTGTCGGTGCCTGACCGCAGGGTCGTGGCGCATAAAAAATGCGCGCGGGCAAGACCCGCGCGCAGCAAAGATTGGCGCCTGTGCGCTCAGCGGTAGTCGTAGCTGCCGTTGTGCCAGACATACCAGACATAACCTGGCAGGGTCACGTCACCCTTGGCGTCGAATGACAGATCGCCAAGCACCGTATTGAAGGTGCCTTCATGCAGCGACTTCGACATCGCCTCCGGGTCGGTTGCCGTGCCGGCCTTGCTCGCGGCCTGCGCCCAAGCCTGGATCGCGGCATAGGTGTAAAGCACGTAGCCTTCCGGCTCGATATCCTTGTCCTTGAACTTCTTGACCACGTCGGCGGCGCCGGGGTTCTTGCGCGGGTCGGGCGAGAAGGTCATCAGCGTCCCTTCGCCGGCGTCGCCGGTGATCGACCAGTATTCGTTGGTCACCAGCGCGTCACCCGAGACCATTTGCGTTTTCATGCCCTGGTCGCGCATCTGCCGCACGATCAGGCCCGCCTCGGTGTGATAGCCGCCGAGGTAGACGACATCAATATTGGCTTCCTTCAGTTTGGACACCAGCGCGGTGTAGTCCTTTTCGCCAGCGGTGATGGCTTCATACATCGCGGGCTTGCCACCGGCCGCCTCATACGCGGCGAGGGTTTCGTCGGCCAGCCCTTTGCCGTAGGCGGTCTTGTCATGCAGGATCGCGACGTTCTTGCCGGCAAACTCGCCCGCCAGCAACGCGCCTGCCACGAGCCCCTGCTGGTCGTCACGACCGCAGGTGCGGAAGATGTTCGGGCCACCTTCATCGGTGAATTTCGGGTTGGTCGAGGCCGGGGAAATCTGGATGATGCCCTCTTCCTTGTAAACGGCCGAGGCCGGGATCGAGGAGCCCGAGCAGAAGTGGCCGGCCATGAAAACGATGCCTTTCGACACCATCTGGTTGGCCACAGCCACGGCCTGTTTCGGGTCGCAGGCATCGTCGCCGATGTTAAGCGCCAGCATTTCACCGTTCACGCCGCCGGCGGCGTTGATGTCGGCCACGGCCTGTTCGGCACCAGCCTTCATCTGCGCCCCAAAGCTGGCATATTGCCCGGTCATCGGCCCGGCGGTCGCGATCTGAATATCGGCCATGGCGGTGCCTGCGTCGAACATCAGACCCAGCGACAGCACGCAACTGGTTAGCAGTAGTTTTTTCATGGGGTGTCATCTCCCTGATTGTAAAGATTTCCGGCGGCGGGTTTATCCGCGTCGGGGCATTATGTGTCTCGGTCGAAGATCGTGGCCTTGATCAGCCGCTCTTGAAAAACGGTCACGGTGCAGCACAATCATCTCCGATCACGCCAAGCGAATGGGTTCGCACGTTCATAGAGCCATGAATAAAGCGAGACCATCTGGTTGACCCGTTTGATGCGATAACCCAGCAATGCCACTCCGATCAACACAGCAGAGTCTATCAAATAATAGCGTAATGTCAGCAATGTGCCATCAAAAAGCGCAAAGTGGAAAAAGCGGATCGCAAGCCCAAGAAGCAGCGTGTAGAAAACCAGAAGCCAGATCGGCCTCCAGCTTCCTGCAAGGGCGCGCCCGGCCATGAACGCCGCACCGCCGCCGATTACCAAGGTGACGAAGAAGAACCTAGCGAAGTCAACCTCCCAGAGGATTCCCAACCTAATGTACTCCCCCCTCTAGATAGGCCGCGCGGATTTCCTCGCGCCCCAGCAGTTCGACCCCAGTGCCGGTCATAGTGATCTTGCCGTTGACCATCACATAACCGCGATGCGCCAGCCGCAGCGCGTGGTGGGCGTTCTGTTCGACCAGAAACACCGTCAGCCCCTGGGTTGCGTTCAATTCGCGGATCGCGCCGAAAATCTGCTTTATGACCAGCGGTGCAAGCCCTAGGGACGGTTCATCCAGCAACAAGAGCCGCGGCTGAGCCATCAGTGCGCGGGCAATCGCCAGCATCTGTTGCTCGCCGCCCGAAAGCGTACCGCCGCGCTGATTTCTCCGCTCCTTCAGCAGCGGGAACAGGGCAAAGGCGCGTTCGATATCGCGGTCGAAATGGCTCGGGTCGGCAACCGACGCGCCGATCCGCAGGTTCTCCATGACCGTCATCCGACCGAAGATGCGGCGCCCTTCCGGCGATTGGGCGATGCCCATATGCATGATCTGGTGGGTTGGGGTGCGGGTGATGTCATGGCCTCTATACAGAATCTGGCCGCTGCGCGCCTGGGGCGAGCCGCAGATTGTCATCATCAGGGTTGATTTCCCGGCACCGTTGGCTCCGATCAGGGTTACGATCTCGCCTTCATGCACATCGAGCGATACCCCGCGCAGCGCTTGGATCCTGCCATAGAAGGTCTCGACCTGCGAAACGGAGAGTAGGGCGGGGGCATTCATGTGGCAGCCCCCCCATGACCTGGCGTTCGCGCCGCAAGGTCCTTGATCTCGTGTTCCACCGCGGTGAGATCCTCGTCCTCGACTCCCAGATAAGCCGCGATCACCTTGGGATCGATGCGAATATCGGCAGGTGATCCATCGGCGATCTTCTTGCCGTAATCGAGCACGACGATATGGTCGGAGATTCCCATCACCACGCTCATGTCATGCTCGATCAGCAAGATGCCCACGTCGCGCTCCTTGCGGATGAACAGCAGCAGATGGTTGAGCTCGTCGGATTCGCGAGGGTTGAGACCGGCGGCAGGCTCGTCAAGACAAAGAAGCTGCGGGTCGGTGCACATCGCCCGCGCGATTTCGAGGCGGCGCTGCGCGCCATAGGGCAGATCGGCCGCGGCGTCATCGGCACGATCGAGGAGACCGGCGTGACCCAGCCAGTATTTCGCAAGCTCAACCGCTGCATCCTCGGCCCGCTTGTAGCCGCCGAGGCCCAGCACACCGCCCAAGGTAAAGCCCGAGGCCCGCATCAGCGGGTTGTGCTGCGCCACAAGCAGGTTCTCGAGCGCCGTCATGCCGCCGAACAGGCGGATGTTCTGAAAGGTGCGGGCAACCTTGGCCTTGCGCGGTATCTCGAAGTCTGCCAGCCGCTCGAGCAGGTATGAGTGGCCGTTCGCCTGAGTCATGGTGATCCGTCCAATGCTCGGCTTGTAGAATCCGGTGATGCAGTTGAACACCGTGGTCTTGCCAGCGCCATTTGGGCCGATCAGAGCGGTGATGTCGCCATGGCGCACATCGAAGGACAGATCGTCGATCGCGGTCAGCCCGCCAAAACGCATGG
The DNA here is from genome assembly GCA_002783205.1 of Rhodobacteraceae bacterium CG17_big_fil_post_rev_8_21_14_2_50_63_15. Taxonomy (GTDB): domain Bacteria; phylum Pseudomonadota; class Alphaproteobacteria; order Rhodobacterales; family Rhodobacteraceae; genus Roseovarius. The sequence goes on from PFEY01000050.1 coordinate 59,836, forward strand.
TCAGGTGCTCGACCTGCAACAGCACGTCGCTGCGGGGCATGTCAGCGCACATCTCAGTGGCCCTCGCCTTGCGATACCAGTGCACCGGAAATGGTCTTTCGCGTCCTGAAGAAGATCGACGGTTCGCGCCCTGCGATCAACCCGCGCGGGCGCCAGATCATGATCAGCACCATCGCCAGCCCGAAGATCAGCATCCTGTATTGCTCGAATTCGCGGAACACCTCGAAGCCGCCGATCAGGGCCACCGAAGCAATCACGACCCCCATCTGCGAGCCCATCCCGCCCAGCACGACGATTGCCAGCACCAGCGCCGATTCGGTGAAGGTGAAGCTTTCGGGCGAAATGAAGCCCTGCCGTGTGGCAAAGAAAGCCCCGGCAAAGCCCGCGAACAAGGCGCCGGTGGCAAAGGCCGAAAGCTTGACCGTCGTGGTGTTGAGCCCCAACGAGCGGCAGGCGATCTCGTCTTCCCGCAATGCCTCCCAAGCGCGCCCGATCGGCAGGCGTCGCAGGCGTATGGTTACGAAGTTGGTGAGCAACGCCAGCGCGAGGATCAGGAAGTAAAGGAACACGATCCGGTGCAGCGACGAGTATTCGATGCCAAAGGTATCGGCAAAGCCACCCGGCCCGCGCTCGAACCCGACAATGCCAAAGAAATCGGGACGCGGGATGCCAGAGATCCCGTCCGGCCCGCCGGTGAACCAGTACCAGTTCAAGAGCACGATGCGGATAATCTCGCCGAATGCCAGGGTCACGATCGCCAGATAGTCACCACGCAGCCGCAGCACCGGGAAACCGAGAATGATGCCCCAAAACGCAGCAAGAATGCCCGAGACTGGAAGGCACAGCCAGAACGACCAGCCGAAATAATGCGCCAGCAACGCATAGGAATAGGCCCCGACCGCATAGAATGCGACATAGCCCAGATCGAGCAGCCCGGCCAGCCCAACCACGATGTTCAGGCCCCAGCCCAGCATCACATAGGTCAGCACCAGGATTGACAGGTCCAGAATGTAACGGTCGGTGAAGGGCAGAAATGGCAGCACCAGCGCAAAGATCAGCGTGGCAGGCCGCACGAAGCGGCCAGAAAGCTTCAGGTTGCGCGCCCAATCCGGCATCATCCCAGCCGGACTCCAGGCCGACCTGGCACCCGGCTTGCGGTTCCACCAGATCAGGTGCAGCATCAGGCGTCCAGCCACCACCATGGCGGCGAGGCCAAGTGCCGCACTCCATCTCGGAACCAGTTTCAGCCCGCCGGGAATGGTTTCGGTGCGCAAACCGACCATCACTCCGAAAATAACCAGGCTGATGACGGCTGTCACCACGAGGTCTGCCAAGAGCGTGGCGGCAGCGGTTCTGGGGCCCCTGAGCACCATCAGACCTTCTCGACCTCGGGTTTGCCCAACAGCCCCTGCGGCAGAAAGATCAGCACCAGCGCGAGCATGGCAAAGGCGGCGACATCCTTGTATTCGATCGAGAAATAAGCCGACCAGAACGTCTCTATCAGGCCGATCACCAGTCCGCCCAGCATCGCGCCCGGCAAGGATCCGATGCCGCCCAGCACCGCCGCGGTGAAGGCCTTTACCCCGGCGACGAAGCCAATGAAGAAGTCGATCACGCCATAGTAGAGCAGGAACATCAGTCCCGCCACCGCCGCAAGCGCCGCCCCCAGCACGAAGGTCAGTGAGATGGTGCGATCGACGTTTATCCCCGACAGCGCCGCCATCTTTGTGTCCTGTTCACACGCGCGCTGCGCCCGCCCCAGCGGAGTCTTGGCGATCAGCAGGGTGAAGATCACCATCAGCGAAAAGGTGATGACCACGATGAATATCTGCATGTTCGACACCTGCACCAGGAATTCACCATTCGCGTCGACCCGCCGCATGATGGTATGGCCACCGCTGATGATCGGCTGTAACGGCTTCACCCGTGCGCCTTGCGATATCTGCACATAGTTCTGCAATACGATCGACATGCCGATGGCGGTGATTAGCGGCGCCAGCCGGAATGATCCGCGCAACGGCCGGTAGGCGACACGTTCAACCGTCCAACCGTAAACCGAGGCCACGATCATAGAGATCACCAGCACCAGGATCAGCGCCAAAATTGTCAACCCCAACCCGGTTGAGGCGGTCAACCCCAGTGCGGTGATGACAATCAGCGACACAAAAGCACCGACCATGAAGATGTCTCCATGGGCGAAGTTGATCATTCCGACGATTCCGTAGACCAGCGTATAACCGATTGCGATCAGGCCGTAGATCGACCCGAGCGTGACCCCGTTGATCAGTTGCTGAACGAAATATTCCATCAGACCTCCCAGCATTCTTGACGGAACCAAGACACGTCAACCACCCGGGAATGTCCCGATTCTTGTCTATTTTGGCTTGGCAGGCGCCCCCCGTGAGAGGATGCTATATGGTCCCGGATTTCTGTTCAAGGCACTTGATGTAGCACTGAACCGCCCCGGTTTCAGCGGAGACCTTTAACTTCATCTGACACGATCATATCGAGCGCGTCGCGCTGTCCATGCAAGTTCTTCTCGACCTCGGCTGGTGGGATGTTCTCGATGAGACCAAGCAGGTGCCGATTGTTGAACCAATCGATCCACCCGAGCATGGCCATTTCCGGGTCCTGCTTGTTCCGCCACGGTCCCTGGCGATGGACGATCAATTCTGTCTCGGCCATCTCTCGACGCCGAGATGGCCGTTTTACGTTCTTTCAAGGGCTTCCTTGAGCAGATCTTTCTGAATGCTCAGATCCGCATACAGCCCCTTGCTTTCAGGGGATTACCACTCGATCTCAGAAAAAAAGAGAAATCAGTTCTTTTTCAGCGGGCAGGTCGAGAGCCCCAAGATCGAATAGAGCGGGCAGCTGGACATCAGGCCGGTCGCCAAGGGAATGATGCCGATCAGGTAAAGCCAACTGTAGGCACCATCATTGTTCATGGCATAGCCGGCAAGCAAGGCAACACCAAGAATGATGCGCAGGGCGCGGTCGATGGAACCGACATTTTTCTTGAGCATGGAAAATCTCCTTGTTCGGAGGTCACAATGACCCGCGTTACAGGCTCATCATGACAGCAGTTGACACTACGGTCTGTGATCTAATCACAGATCTGCAACACTCATTTGAAGTAGCGGCTATCCTTGATCTGATCCCAGGCCCAGACCACCTGTTGCAGTTGCTCCTCCTGACTGCGGTCGCCACCGTTGATATCGGGATGCAGGACCTTGATCAGAGACTTGTACGCCTTGCGCAATTCTGCCTTGGTCCAGGTGTCGTTTGCTTCCAGAATCTCGATCGCGCGACGCTCTGTCGGCGGAAGCTTGCGTTCGCCGCTTCGCGTCTTGCCTGGGTTCTGGGTGGCATTCACGCCCAGAACCTGAAGCGGATCCTCGATGCCGAGCCGTGCCCATGCCCGCGCCTCGGGGTCGCTGAATCGGCGGGTTTCGCGTTCCCATATCTTGTCCTTGGACATCTGGGCGTTGAGTTCCGCCTCTGTGGTGCCTTCAAAGAAATTCCATTTCAGATTGTACTCGCGCACATGCTGCTGACAGAACCAAAAGTAGTCATCCAGCACATCGGGAGCCTTGGGAGCCCGGAATTTTCCGGCGTCACCGCAGCCGGGATGATCGCAGATCCGGGTTGACGTTTCTGATTCCCCGGACATGCCTCGTCGGCCTCTCGGATTCCTCTTCTTGGCGGAGGAGACGGACATATCGAAACCGAAGGGATCGGATTTTGTCATGGGTCTTCCCTTTGCGAGTCAGGACGCAGAGTGTATGCCAAAACGTGGTGAAATGAAGGGGGCGTCGTGAAAAATTTCTGTGACCGCTGGTCTGGTCACAAACGCCGGCCGGTCGGCGGCGTCATTGGCAAATCACTGAAATTGCGACGAATGCAAGTCGGCCGATTGTCATTCCTGCACTCTCGGCAAAACTGGCGATGACACGGAAGCGACTGTTGCGTCCGCGTGCTCTGACGGGAAGGCTCCAGGCTTTTGCGATGACGTGTCGCGGCGAAACACCAGCACAGATCGATAGACCGTCTGGCTGGACGTGAGACCCTGACGTTCTTCGCTGGGAAGGATGTCACTGCGCAGGTAAGCCCAGCCGTCCCGTCCCATAGTGTTCAGCAAATCCTCGAGGCCGAGCGCAAAGCGGGCTTCTGGGGCCTTGACGCCGGGGGCCTTGCGACCGCGGGTTGGTGCGGGGATGACTTTGTACTCGAAAACGGTCATGGGCGACTCCGGGCTAGCAAAGGAGAAGATCCTACGCGACAGCGGGCGCAGTGCAAGCCAAAGAAACGCCCCCAAATTAAAATCCGGGGGCGTGTTTCTTCAGGGATGCGTGGCACTCACTTTGGACCGGGCCCGATCATCATGATCATCTGACGACCCTCCATTTTGGGCATGTTCTCGATGCGTCCGACCTCCTTTATGTCATCCGCAATACGTTCCAGCAACTGCCGCCCAAGGTCGAGGTGCGCCATCTCTCGCCCCCGGAATCTAAGGGTGATCTTCACCTTGTCACCACCTTCGAGGAACTTCACCACGCTGCGCATCTTGACATCGTAATCATGCGTGTCGGTGCCGGGGCGGAACTTGATTTCCTTGACCTCGATGATCTTTTGCTTCTTGCGCGCTTCGGCCTCGCGCTTCTGGGTCTCGTACTTGTACTTTCCGAAGTCCATGATCTTGCAGACCGGCGGGGTGGCATTGGGCGAAATCTCGACAAGGTCAAGTCCAGCCTTGTCGGCCATCTCAAGCGCCTCGTCGGGTGTCACGACGCCGACATTTTCGCCGTCTGCGCCAATCAGGCGGATTTCGTCGGCACGGATACGCTCATTGATACGGGGGCCGGTTTCGCGTGAGGGGGGCGCGTTGTGAGGTCTGCGGGCTATGGCTGTGTTCCTTCGATTGTTGAACGGGCAGGTTGAATTTGACGCCGCAGGTTAAACGCGGCGCGATATGCTTTCAAGCGGCAAAATCGGCGGGGCTGAGCCGATACCAGGGGAAGTTCCCGTTGCGTCTTTTCATTTTTCTCTGCATCTGGGAAAGAGAGATCAAGCGGTCCGGGCGATGTGCCGGGGTCCGGTTCGAATTTGAAGGAGACAACAATGCGAAACCTGATTTGGGTCATTCTGGCGGTGGTAATCCTGCTGGGCGGCTATATGCTCTTTACCGGAAAGTCTGTGACAGAGGTGGTGGAGGGCGTCACCGACTCTGCGCAAGAGGTTGAAGCGCCAGCGGCGCTGGAAGATGCTGGCGCTGCCGTCGGCGAAGCGGCGGAGCAGGCCGCAGAGACCGCAAAGGAGACCGCAGCCGAAGCGGTAGAAGCTGCAACTGACGCGACCGAGGCCGTGACGGAAGGTGCCGCTGACGCAGCTGATGCGGTGGCCGACACCGCAGGCGCAGCCGCCGAGGCTGCCTCGAATGCGGCGACAGAGGCCGTGAATGCGGCAAGCGAGGCCGCAGGGCAAGCGGCTGACGCCGCAACCGAAGCTGCGGGCGCCGTCAGCGAGGCCGTGTCCGAGACCATCCAGAGCGCTACGGAAGCTGCTCCTGCGGTTGGTGCAGAGGCTGCGGGTGCGACGGAGATGCCAGAAGCTCTTACCCTTGACGGCTTTGACTTTGATACGGTCAGCGGCCTGATCAAGGACGCAAATCTTGGCGCCATGCAGGAAAACCTCTTGATAGAGGGGATCAAGGCCTCAGAGAATAATCCCGATCTTCTGAAATCTGCGCTGGAAGCAGCCCAGAAGGCACTTGGCTACTGATCATCCGGAAATCACTAACGAAAAACCCGCGCAGGAAGGTTCCGCGCGGGTTTTTTCTTTACAGCATCAACTAAATTCGTCGTGGCCTCAATCGAGGAACGCCTTTTCCACGACATACTCCTTTGGCTCCGAGTTGGCGCCTTCGCGCAGTCCGTAGCCTTCCAGCATCTCCTTGATCTCAAGGTTGAAGGCGAGATTGCCGCAGACCATGGCGCGGTCCGTCTCAGGGCCGAGGGGCGCGACACCGAGATCCTTGAAGACCTCACCATTGCGCATCAGGTCGGTAATCCGACCCATCTTGGGACTGGTTTCACGTGTTGTAGTCGGGTAGTAGCGCAGTTTCTTGTGAAACCCTTCTCCAATCAGTTCCGCGAGCAATTCGTCCTCACGGATGGACTCGACCAAGGCCTTGCCATATTGCAATTCACCGACTTCGCGGCAGGTGTGGGTGAGGATGACCTCATCGTAATCCTGATAGGTCTGTGGATCGCGCAGAAGCGAGGCAAAGGGCGCGATACCGGTGCCGGTGGCAAAAAACCAAAGCCTCTTGCCCGGCAGGAGCGCGTCATGCACCAGAGTGCCGACGGGTTTGGGGCGCAGAATGATCTCATCGCCGGGCTCGATATGTTGCAGGCGGCTGGTCAGCGGTCCATCCTGCACCTTGATCGAATAGAATTCCAGTTCGTCATCCCAAGACGGCGAGGCTATGGAATAGGCCCGCAAGAGCGGCTTTTCCTTGCCGGTCTTTTCATCGGTTTGCATCAGCCCGATCATGACAAATTCGCCCGAGCGAAAGCGCAGCGAGGCGGGCCGCGTTACCCGAAAGGAAAACAGACGATCGGTCCAATGAGTGACCTGCGTCACCTTTTGGGCGTCGGGAAGCGCGAGGGTTTTCTGCGCCTTTGCAGTCGATTGAGTCACGGATGTCATCTCGTTCACGGTGTATCTTGCCGGCCCGATTAAACCGACATCCCTTCTTAATCTTTGATTCACGTCAGGTGAAGAAGCGATTCAGCCGCGCAGCCGCGCCTGATAATCATGTGCCCGCCAGTTGGCCCGAAAAATCCACTGGTCCTGCGGTTGACGGACCGCCACCTCGTCAGAGATTTCCACCTCGTCAAAGCCTGCCCGCCGGGCCATGGCGTATTGATCGGCGATGACATGGCCGCGCGCCCGCAAGCGCCCCTGATAGCCCATCAGCCGCAACTGCCGCGCAATGGTAAAGCCACGCCCGTCGGCCGCCGTGGGAAAATCGACCCGGATCATTGCCACGTGAGTGAGCCACCGCGTCAAGTCTGCGGGGTTGGTATCATTCGGCAGATCGAGCGCGATCACGCTGTCAACCGCTTCTGCCACCGGCGTGATCGGGGCGTTCCAGTCATCCGGCGCAAAGCCTTGATCTGTGACGATGACGGTCATGCGGAAACTCCTCTTCGCAATATCTTGCCGTTGACAAGGTGAATACCACATTCGGTCTTGGACCGGTCTCGCCAGCGGCCAGATCGTTGGTCCTCGCCCGGCCGAACCGGAGTCGTGCAGGGGATGCAGCCGATTGATGGATAACCGCGCGCGACAAGCGGATGCCTGGGCAGGCGGTTTTCCTCCATATAGGTGCGGATATCCTCTGGCGCCCAATGCGCCAGCGGGTTCACCTTGATCCGGCGCGAGTGATCCTCGACCTCGAAAAATTCGAGCGCAGCGCGGCTTCCCGACTGGTAGCGCTTGCGGCCCGTGATCCATCCGTCAAAGCCTCTGAGCGCGCGCTGCAAGGGTGCGACCTTGCGGAGGGCGCAGCAGGCATCGGTGTCACGCTGATGCAGGGTGTCGTCAGGATCACGTTCTGCAACTGCGTCGGGCGTGGCGCGGATGATCCTGAGATCACGCAGGTTCAGCCGCTCGGCGAGCTCCTGCTGATAGACCAGCGTTTCGGTAAAAAGCATCTCGGTGTCGATGAAGATCACGGGTGTTTCGCGTCGTGTCACGGAAACCATGTGCAAGAGCACCACAGATTCCGCACCGAAACTTGACACAAGGACCAATGGCCCAACGCTCGGGTCGCGCAGGGCGTGATCAAGGACCGAAGTCGCCGAGTGGTGGCGATAGCGGTCGTTGAGCGCCTGTACGCGGGTGCTGAGGTCACTCTGCTGCATAGGCGCGGTCCGCGTGCTCGTAGAGTGCCGACTTGAACGGGGCCATTCCCAGGCGGTTGTAGGCCTCGAGAAAGGTCTCCTCCGGCCCGTCGCGAAGATCGAGATAGGTCAGGATCAGCCGTTCGATGGCGGGCACGATCTCGTCATAGGCAAAGCCCGGTCCGGTGCGGGTGCCGATCGTCGTGGTCGCGGAAGGATCACCGCCGAGGGTGATCTGATAATTCTCCACCCCCGCCCGGTCGAGGCCGAGAATGCCGATATGACCAACATGGTGATGTCCGCAGGCGTTGATGCAGCCCGAAATCTTGATCTGGAGGTGGCCCACCTCATGCTCGATCTTGAGTTCTTCGAGCCGCAGGGCGATGCCTTGGGCCACAGGGATCGACCGGGCGGTCGCCAGTGCGCAGTAATCCATGCCGGGGCAGGCGATGATGTCCGAGGCGAGACCGATATTGGCGGTGCCCAGCCCCGCCTCTCTGAGGGCTGCATGCACCGCCGGAACATCGGCCAGAGCGACATGCGGCAACACGAGGTTCTGCGCATGACTGACGCGGATATCTTTCTGTCCAAAGCGTTCTGCCAGATCGGCAACCAGGCGCATCTGCGAGGCCGAGGCGTCCCCCGGCGTCGCTCCATACGCCTTGAGGCTGATGGTGACGATCCCATAATCGGCATGCTTGTGCGTCGTCACATTGGTGTCAGTCCAGGCGCGAAATACCGGATCGGCTCTGCGTGCGGCGTAGTAGGGACTTGCGTCGCGTTCGGCCAGCCTGGGGGTCACGAAAGCCGCGTTGATCCGCGCAAGCCAATCCTGATCGACGCCGGCAAACGCCGCCCGACGGCGGGGAAACTCGGCCTCCACCAACGCACGGATTTCATCGAGGCCGTTTTCATGCACGGTGATCTTGATGCGCGCCTTGTACTTGTTGTCGCGCCGCCCGATCAGATTATAGGTTGCCAGCACCGCTTCGAGATAGGGCAGAAGCTCCGCACGCGGCAGGAAATCACGCAAGAGCTTGGCCACCATCGGCGTACGCCCCATGCCGCCGCCGACCCAGACCTGAAAGCCGCGCGCACCCTCCCGATCGACGATCCGAAGGCCGATATCATGGCTCTTCATGACGGCCCGATCATTTTCACTGGCAATGACGGCAATCTTGAATTTTCGGGGCAGGAATTGAAACTCGGGGTGATCGGTTGACCACTGCCGGATCAGTTCTGCCACCGGGCGGGGATCCTCCAGTTCATCCGCCGCAGCGCCTGCGAAATGATCCGAGGTCACGTTGCGGATGGTGTTGCCGGAGGTCTGGATGGCGTGCATTTCCACCTCGGCCAGCGCGTCGAGCATATCAGGCACATCGCGCAGTTTCGGCCAGTTGAACTGGATGTTGGTGCGGGTGGTGAAATGCCCATAGCCCTTGTCCCAACGCTCCGCCAGATAGGCCAGTTGCCGTAGCTTGGCCGGATCGAGCGAGCCATATGGGATCGCTACGCGCAGCATGTAGGCGTGCAGTTGCAGATAGAGCCCGTTCATCAGGCGTAGCGGGCGGAATTCGTCCTCGGTGAGGCTGCCGTCGATGCGCCGCTCAACCTGCGCCCGGAACTGCCGATTGCGCTCTCGGATAAAATCGGCGTCGAAGTCATTGTATTGATACATAATTATCTCCTAGCGTGACGGGCGGATCACGCGCGTCTCAGCGTGTCGGCCTGCTTGCCGTGAAAAAGGTTGGAGGGGCCTCTGCGGCGGAAATCCTCGCGGAAATGTATCGGTTCGGGGCCTCTCGAAGTCGTGCGCACGTCAGTCAGATACACACCGACAACCTCGCTTGCCCGCGCCTGCGCCTGCAAGAGACGCAGATCCGCATCCGCCTCGTCTGTCAGCACCTCGGCGTCTGACAGGTTGCGTGACCAACGATCATCGATCGTGAGATAAACAACGTCGCCCTCGAGCAGTGCATTTGCGGTGATGACTTTGGGGTTGAAATCACGGGGCATGTCAGGCGAACTCCTGTCTTGAAATGTAAAGCTGAGCCTCTGCTTCACGTGGTGCGAGGCCGAGAAGGGTGAGCGCGGGACCGCTGACGTTGGCCTCGGCCAGAGCGGTTGGCAGACGCTCGAGTGTGGTCGCGATGACACGCTGGTCAGGGCGTGAAGCGTTTTCGATCACTGTCACCGGTGTTGCGCGATCCGCCCCATGCATGAGCAGGCGGCCTTGAATGAAGCGGGCAGATTTCTTGCCCATGTAGATCGCGGCCACCTCGCCGGAACGGGCCAACGTGCGCCAGTCGTGGTCGGCAAATCCCTGCATGTCGTGGCCGGTGAGATAGCGCACCGAAGTGTTGCGCCCGCGCTTGGTCATACTTTGGCCGATCGCCGCAACAGAGGCCGAGGCCGCGGTGATACCGGGAATAATCTGCCAGGCAAGGCCCGCATTGGCCACCGCGTCGATCTCTTCATCGAGACGCCCGAACATGGTTGGATCACCACCCTTGAGGCGCACGACCTGCGCGCCGGATCGTGCGTGGTGCACGATCAGCGCGTTGATGCCAGATTGAGGGGTCGAAGGTCCAAAGCCCTCTTTGCCGGCGTCGATCAGTGTCGCATTCCGATTGGCGAGACCGAGTATCTCGGCCGTCACGAGCCGGTCGTGGATCACCACATCGGCCGTTTCAATCGCCCGGAGCGCCCTGAGCGTGAGAAGGTCGGGATCGCCCGGACCTGCGCCAACAAAGGCGACGTGGCCGGAACGGGAAGATGCCAGGGTATCAACGCACATTTGAAAGGCCTTTGCAGGAGGTTTGACTTACGGTGCAATATAGGAAATATTCCCAATAAATTGCCATATACGCGCGGTAATAAGGACATCTGTTCTATAATAGATCGATGTAGAAAGAGGTGTTCCAGTTTTGGGAGATAATCGGAATGGCTGTTCGTCTCGATGATCTGGACCGGAAAATCCTCGTGCAACTGCAAGAGGATGGCGGGCTGTCGTTGGATGACATTGCCCGCAACGTCGGCAGTTCCAAGACCCCGGTCTGGAACCGGATTCGCAAGATGCGCGAAGCGGGAGTGATCCGCCATCAGACCTTCATTCTCGACCCCGAGGCCCTCGGCTTCGAGGCGTGTTTCTTTGTTCTGATTCGCACATCAGAGCATGATGCGGGCTGGCAGGCCCAGTTTCTGAAAGCCCTGAAGGAACGCCCGGAGGTCCAGGAGGCACATCGGCTCGCCGGTGATATCGATTACATCTTGAAAGTCCGCGTGGCCAATGCGCGGGCTTATGATGCGTTTTATCAGGCCCTCATTTCAGAGGTGAAGGTGCATAATGTCACGGCGCTTTTGTCGATGGAGGAGATCAAATCGACAACCATGCTTCCGCTTCAAGTCAATCCATGAGGGCTTTGATAATAGGCGTGAAGTCCTTTTCCAGGAGGCTTGCGCCTCCGACCAGCGCGCCGTCCACATTGGAGATCGCAAAAATCGCGGCGGCGTTGGTGGCTTTGACCGAGCCGCCATAGAGCAGGCGGATGGCTTGCGCCCCAGAGGTGCCAATGCGCTCACCCAGCCGATCACGAAGGAAATCGTGAACCTCCGCAATCTGCGTCCGGTCGGGCGTAAGGCCAGATCCGATGGCCCAGACCGGTTCGTAGGCGATGACAGTGTTGTCGCCAGTCGTGCCCGCGGGCAACGAGGCGTCCAGTTGATCGGCAATGATGGCGAGGGTCTGACCCGCCGCGCGCTCGGCCTCGGTCTCGCCCAGGCAAATCACGGCGATGAGTCCGGCCGCGTGGGCGGATCTTGCCTTTTCAGACACCAAAGCACTGGATTCTTTGTGGTATTCCCGGCGCTCGGAATGTCCGACGATCACGGCCTTTGCCCCGATATCTGACAGCATCGCAGCCGAGATGTCGCCGGTGAAGGCCCCTGAACCCGCTGAGTGGCAATCCTGGGCACCAATCTCGATGGCACTCTTGGCCATCAGTCCTGCGGCCGTCGCGATCAGGGTTGCGGGCGGACAAACAAGGATATCCACGGTCGGCGCGGGATGCGCTGTGCCTAGTTTCTGAATCTCGCGGAGACTCGCAGTCATGCCGTTCATCTTCCAATTGCCGACAACGAGTTTGCGCTTCATCGGTTTCGTCCTTTCGGAATGTTTGCGGAGGATCGACTTTAACGGCTAAGATATTCACGATGGCTTTTCAACAGTCCGGGCGGCGCGTGGCATACGCGCCCAATCGCTGGCCTGACACGCCACCAGAGTTTCGCTCGACCGTCACGCGATACTATGAAACAGCCCTTGACGTCTCGATGACCCTGCTGCGGGGAATTGCCCGTGCGATCGGTGAGGACGAGAACTATTGTCAACGACAAGTTTGAGCGACCGATGGCGTTATTGCGCGGAAACTTTTATCCCGAACGTCCAGCTTGGGCGGGGGACAAGGATTTCGGCATTACAACGCATACTGATTATGGCTGCCTGACCTTGCTGGCCGCCGATGGGGTGCCGGGGCTGGAAGTCCAAGGACGCGAAGGCGCGTGGCATGTGGTTACGGCCGCGCCAGGGTGCCTTGTGATCAATTTTGGTGAGATGCTGCAAATGTGGACGTCGGGTCGGGTGGTGGCAACGCCACATCGGGTCAGAGGTTCGGCGCAGGAACGGATTTCGGTGCCGATGTTCTTCAATCCCAACCACGACACGAATGTCGCGCCGATCGGCTCGGACAAAGTGATCCTGGCAGGTTATCATCTGTCCAGACGGTTCGAAGAAACCTGCCTCCATTTGAAAAAGGTCTCACCTCAGAAGTTTACATGTTGGCGAACTTGATGGACTCGCCGCAACCGCACGCCTCTGCCACATTGGGGTTGTTGAACCTGAATCCCGATTCCAGAAGCGAAACCTGATAGTCGATCTCGGTTCCAAAGAGAAACATCTGAGCCATGGGGGCGATCATCACCCGCGCCCCGCCCTGTTCGACAACTTCATCAAGCGGATCTACCGCAGTCACATACTCCATGGTGTATTCCATGCCTGCGCAACCGCCCTTCTTGACCCCGATACGCAAACCCATGTGGTGATCGCGCTCCATCAGCTTCGCGATTTGTGCCGCCGCCGCCGGTGTCATCGTCACAGCCTGTTTTCCGGGAGTTCCGAACATGAGGCTCACCTTTCAGTTGGTTGAGTTTCTTACATGAAGCCCAGTTCCAGCCGCGCCTCGTCACTCATCATGTCCATCCCCCAGGGCGGATCCCAAACGAGGTGAACATCGACCTGCTTGACGCCTGCCAGAGGTTCGATCGCATCGGCAACCCAGCCCGGCATTTCGCCTGCCACCGGACAACCCGGCGCGGTCAGGGTCATGGTGATATCGACGGCATTTTCAGAACTTATTTCAATAGTGTAAACCAAGCCGAGGTCGTAAATATTAACCGGAATCTCCGGATCATAAACGGTGCGGCAGGCCTCTACCACCTGATCGTAGAGCGGGTGATCCGTGCTTGATGGGCCAATCAGTGGAGCACCTTCGATCCGTTCGGGGTTGTTCATGGGCATCATGTCCTGCGGGTTCCTGAGCAAACATATAAGGTTTATGGGCGCCCGCGTCCAGAGGATCGGTTGGAGACCTTTGACTTTGGTCGTCTGGAGGCGCTCTGCGTATCTTCAGACGCTGTCGGCACGGCCCGTTTTCCGTCGCCGAACGGGAACGGGGCGGACGCGCGATTCGATCATGTCATAGAGCGCGCCGGTGATGTTTTTCCCGGTCGAGGTCTCTATCCCCTCGAGTCCGGGAGAGGAATTGACTTCGAGCACCTTGACCCCGCTCTCGGAACGCAAGAGATCAACGCCGGCCATGTTGAGATCGAACACGCGCGCGGCGCGAACGGCAGTGTCGCGTTCGGGCTTGGTGATTCGCACGGGTTTGGCAGAGCCGCCGCGATGCAGGTTGGATCGGAAATCGCCCTCGGCCCCGGTCCGCTTCATCGCGGCGACGACCTTGCCGTCGATCACCAGACAGCGGATATCCTCGCCCGCCGCTTCCTTGACGAAATCCTGCACCAGAAAATTGGCCTTGAGGCCGCGAAAGGCGTCGATCACCGATTCCGCGGCCTTCTTGGTCTCGGCCAGAACCACGCCCTTGCCTTGGGTCGATTCGAGCAGCTTCACGATCAGCGGCGCGGGGCCGACAAGCGCCATCAGGTTGGCGGTGTCATGCGGAGAGGCGGCAAAGGCGGTGTTGGGCATGCCGATGCGCGCTCGTGCCATCAGCTGATGGGCATAGAGCTTGTCGCGGCTGGCGGTGATTCCGGCAGAGGGGTTCACGCAATAGGTGCCGATGGTCTCGAACTGGCGGATCACGGCAGCGCCATAGGGGGTGATCGAGGCGCCGATGCGGGGGATCACCGCATCATAGCGCGGCAGCCGCTTGCCGTCGTAATGCACTTCCGGGGCCAGCGCGTTGATCGCCATGTAACAACGGGTGGTGTCGATCACCTCGACGGTGTGGCCGCGTTTCTCGCCTTCGGTGACGATGCGGCGGGTGGAATAGTTGTCCTCGCGCGAGAGCACGGCGATGCGCAGGGCGCGGCTGGGCTGGGCTGCGCGCATCCTTGCGGTGTGATAGACCTCGTAGCTGAGTTCGGGTTGCAGGAAACGGTCGGTGGCGACGATCGAGATGTGGTCCTTGAGCGCCTGACGGCCCAGTAGCATGCGGCTGGCCATGCTGGAGCGGTTGGTGAGCGTGATCTCGATCGGCCAGCTATCGCCTGCGACAGCGAGTCTGGAGGCGATGACATAGCGCAATTCCCGCTCGCCGTTCGAGGAGGTCACGTCGCGGCGGTCGATGATCGGGGCCGAACAGGGGATGATGAGATCGTCGCGCCCCGGAATCGGATGCACGGTAAAGCGCACCTTGGGCCGCGCCGTGGGGCCGAAGGTCTCGATGTCGAAGGCATGCAGCGCCGAGGTGCGCGCGCCAGTGTCAACCTTGGCCTTGATCGCAGGCACGCCGAGATCGGGAAGGCCGACCCATTCTTCCCAGCCAAAGAGCAGGGGTTGGGGCGGGGGTGAATCAATCATTCAGGTGAGCCTCGTTCAGGGCGTGCCAACTGCGCGCGTCATAGGCGGCAAAGCCTGTGCGCCGCAAGCCAACTCGGAAGGGGTTACTTGTTGATGTCCTCGCGGATCACGCGGGTCTGGTCGTCGGAGCGGCGCAGCAGGCGGCGCAGCACGATCCAGGAGAGAAGCGACAGCCCCGCAAATATGGCGAGCAACGACGTGAGGCCAAGATCGAGTGGCAGCAGCACGAGCAGCGCCACCAATGCCGCGCCGATGCCAAAGCCCAGAAAGATGAAGCCGGGGACAATCAGTTCGACGATCGCAAGGCCAAGCGCCGCCGCCAGCCAAACCCACCACAGATGCCAGAGCGCGGTTTCCATCAGCCGCGCCCCTTGAGCAGATTGAAGGCATTGCCGAAGGCTTCGAGCGCCTGTGCCGGCACCAGAATTGTGTGCGAGGCCGGGCCTTGGCCGAGCGCGTTGAGCGCCTCGACCTGTTTCAGAGCTACCTGATACTGCGCGGCCTCGAGCCCGTTGGCGGCGATGGCGGCGGCGACGACGCCGGTGGCATAGGCCTCGGCATCCGCCTCGATCCGGCGCGCCTTGGCACCCTGTTCGGCGGCATAAAGCTCGGCATCGGCCTGCAATTCCACGGCGCGTTTGCGGCCCTCGGCCTCGGTCACTTGCGCGCGGCGGGCGCGTTCGGCGTTGAGTTGCTGGAGCATGGCGGCGCGCGTTGCCTGATCGAGATTGACGTCGAGAATCTCGGCGCGCGTCACCTCGATGCCCCAGTCATCAACTGCATCCTCGACCAGCGCCTTGATCGTGACGATAAGTTGCGAGCGGTTGGATTGCACCTCGTCGAGATCCATCTTGCCGATTTCGGCGCGCACGATGCCCGCGACGGTCGTGGCGATGGCGCCGTCCACTTCGCGGATGCGGTAGACGGTCTTTTCGGGGAAGAGAATGCGGTAAAAGACCGAGGTCTCGACCTGCACCAGCACGTTGTCGCGGGTGATCGCATCCTGGCTGGCATTGGGCAACTGGCGTTCGAGGATCGAAATGCGGTGGCGCACCACATCGAGAAACGGCACGATGAGATTGATGCCGGGGCCCAGCACCTTGTGGAGCTTGCCGAAGCGTTCGACCACGTATTGCTCGGATTGCGGCACGATCTTGATGCCGCGAAAGATCACGAGGATCACAAGAAGCGCTATCAGCAGCCAGACGATGTTGTTCGAAATCAGGTCGAGAAGGATGTCTTCGGTCATGAAATGGCTCATTCGGCAAGGGGCGATGCTGGATCTTACGCGGCAGGGTAAACCGCTTTAAAGGAGGGCAAAAGATGAAAAACCTATGAGGGGAGCCAGGCATGCGGTTCGGTTTCGAGAAAATGGCGCAGGATGGCGCGGCACGGGCCGGGGTGATGCGCACCCCGCGCGGCGAGATTAATACGCCTGCCTTCATGCCGGTGGGCACCGCCGCGACCGTCAAGGCGATGCTGCCCGAGAGCGTGGCCGCGACCGGGGCGGAGATCCTTCTGGGCAATACCTATCACCTGATGCTGCGCCCGGGGGCCGAACGGGTGGCGCGTCTGGGGGGGCTGCACCGTTTCATGAACTGGCAACGTCCGATACTCACCGATTCGGGCGGGTTTCAGGTGATGAGCCTTGCTGGCCTGCGCAAACTGACCGAGGCGGGCGTGACCTTTCGCAGCCATGTCGACGGATCACGGCATGAATTGACCCCGGAGCGCTCGATGGAGATCCAGCGCCTGCTGGGATCCGACATCGTGATGTGCTTTGACGAATGTCCGGCGCTGCCCGCAAGTGAGGCAGCGGTGGCCGAGAGTATGCGGCTCTCGATGCGGTGGGCGGCGCGGTCGAAGGAGGCCTTCGGCGACCGACCGGGGCATGCGCTCTTCGGCATCATGCAGGGCGGTGTCACCCGTGAATTGCGCGAGGAGAGCGCGAACGCGCTGAAGGAGATCGGCTTTGACGGCTATGCGGTGGGGGGGCTCGCCGTGGGCGAAGGGCAGGAGGCGATGTTCGGCGTGCTGGATTATGCGCCGGGATTCCTGCCTGAGGACAAGCCGCGCTATCTGATGGGGGTGGGCAAGCCCGATGACATCGTCGGCGCAGTCCGGCGCGGCATCGACATGATGGATTGCGTGCTGCCCACGCGCTCGGGGCGCACCGGGCAGGCGTGGACGCGGCACGGTCAGGTCAACATCAAGAATGCGCGCCATCAGGACGATCCGAGGCCGCTCGACGAGGCCTGCACCTGCCCGGTCTGCCAGAGTTACAGCCGGGCCTATCTGCATCACGTCTTTCGCGCCGGAGAGATGATTTCCGGCATGCTGCTGAGTTGGCACAACCTGCATTACTATCAGCAGATCATGGCCGAGATGCGCGCCGCGATCGCGGCCGGCCGTTTCGCCGCCTGGGAGGCGGCGTTTCATGCGGGCCGCGCGCAGGGGGATATCGAGCCGCTGTGAGGCTCAGCCCAGACCGAGCAGGGACAGCTTCCTCTTGAGGGGTTCGAAAGACCAGCCGTGCGATTCGAAGAAGGCGCGCACCTCGGGGGTCAGCATGCCGCGTCCGCTGGCATATTGCGGCAGATCGAAGCCGCCGCCATAGTTCAACTCCACGATGACCGGTCCCTCAGGCGTGATCGCAATGTCGGTGGACTGATAGCGGATCGGCGCAAAGAGCTGTGCCGCGCGGGCGTTGATTTCGATCAGCTTCTGCCAGTGGGGCAGGGTCATTCCCATCAGCCCCGGCACCTGCGGGTGATCCTCGTGAAAGGCGATCTCTGGTCCCGCGCGCTCTGCGATGGTGCGGATCGCACCGGTGGCCACGTCGACCTCACAGGCCAGATTGCCGGGTCGCCAGAACGCATCCGCGATATGTCCGCCCTGCGGCAGCTTGATCACCGCGAGCGGGCAACAGACCCCGTCCTCGCGCACCATGTTGACCATGCGCACGGTGGCGAGCGCAGGAGCGAAGCGGGCGATTTCGGGATGGTTCTCGAGCGCGGGCTGGAGGAGATAGGCATTCGCCCCCACGAAGTCGTCGAGAAACCCGGCATAGGTCATCGGTGGCTGGCCCGCGCATCTGAGATGGGTGCTGTCCGCGCCGTCGACCCGGAAGGCGCCAAAGCTGACCATGCCGTCGACGATCTTGCCGAAGACCGCGCCGCCCTGAGCGCACAGCACGTCGCGCAACGCCTCGGGAGAGGTAATCTTGGCGATCCCCGGATAGAGGCGCGGCGAGCGGTCGATCACGGCGAGGATGGGCGGAACGGGCACGCCGCCTGCGGCGAGGATCGTACCAGCCAACACCTTGTCCTCGGCTGCACCGCTCCAGGCGCGATTGTTGCACTTGTGCGTCATGTCCCAATGCAGGTCATTCGAGATATAGGCCGCGCGCTGTTCGTCGGTGAACCGGTCATGCCGAAAAAGGCCGTGGCGGACGTATTCGACCATGTTGAGGCGGCTGTGAGACCGCGCCATCTGCCGGAATTCGCGCTGAATCTGGAACACAGAGCGGCCACTCCTGCGGGCTGCGTGCATGAGAAGTTCCTTGAGCGAGGTGTCGCGCACCTCGAGATACCTCTGATGGTCGAGCTCGACCGCAGAATGGGGGGCCTTGGCGGCTGTCTGTATGTTCATTGGCTGCTCCAGTGCCGACTTTGGACCGGGATTGTCCCTGTTTCGAGGACAGTAATGCCAATGAATTATGGTGGAATTTTGGCGCAATCCGGGAATTGCATCGGCCCCCCCCCTGTCGTGGTCGATCATCCGAGGGGGTCCGCGCTTAGGGACGGATGGTCTCGCGCGTGTGGAACATGTTGCCAAGCCCGTCCGAGCCGGTGATCTCGACCAGATGCTGGCCTGCGTATTCGCCCTGTGTGATATACTCGATCTCGATCCCGACGGTGCTGCCCTTGAAACGTTGGGGCATGCCGCCTGCGCAGGTGGTCTGGAATTTCTGCAGGATCTGACCACGGCGCTTGCGGGCCTTGCCCACATGGGCGATCTGCCCGATCTTGCCGCCTGCGCAATACTTGCCCATCATCGAGACCATCTCGGCGGCCGTATAGCCGCCCACGGCATAGATACCTTCGACCACTGGCGTTCCACGTTTGAGCTTGAAGAAGAAGCCCTTGATGGCCTCGGCTTGCGCGGGGGCGGCCATGACGACGAGAACGGCGGCGAGCGTTGCAAGAAGCGAAAAAAGAGATGTGCGCGGCATAAAAATCTTGCTTGGGTTATAGGGACGGGCGAGGCTCGCATCACTCCTGCGGGGCGTCAACCAAATCGGCGTGGAACTTTCCTCGAGCTGCGGACGCAATCGCCGCTTGCCCCTTGACGGACGCAAAGGCATTCTGCGCGGACTCTGTTGAAACCTGTGGGGTTTGGCCCCAAATAGGAACCAACGTAACGGAGAGGACCGAAGCTGCTGCAACGGCGGGGCAAGCGTCCTCTTGCCAAGAACAGGAAAACGAGCATGAATGATACCCTGAACGCCTCATACCCGGTCTTGCCGCTGCGCGATATCGTGGTGTTCCCGCATATGATCGTGCCGCTTTTTGTAGGGCGCGAGAAGTCGGTCCGAGCATTGGAAGAGGTGATGGCCGATGACAAGCAGATCCTGCTTTCAAGTCAGATCGAGCCGAGCGTGGATGATCCTTCCGAGGAGGGTATCTTTCGCGTTGGCGTGCTGGCCAATGTGCTGCAACTCCTGAAGCTGCCGGATGGCACGGTGAAAGTGCTGGTCGAGGGTGTGGCGCGAGTGCGTATCACCGAATATGTTGAGAACGCCCAGTTCTTCGAGGCGCGCGCCGAGTATCTCGACGAGATGCCTGGTGACCCGACGACGATCGAGGCCCTGCTGCGCACGGTGAGTGAAGAGTTCACTCGCTATGCCAAGATCAAGAAGAACATCCCGGACGAGGCTCTCGCGGCTGTGACCGAGTCGGAGGAGGCGGCCAAGCTGGCCGATCTGGTTGCCGGGCACTTGGGCATCGACGTGGTGCGCAAGCAGGAACTTCTGGAGACGCTGAGCGTAAGCGAGCGGCTTGAGAAGGTTTATGGGCTCATGCAGGGCGAGATGAGCGTCTTGCAGGTCGAAAAGAAGATCAAGACACGGGTCAAGTCACAGATGGAGCGCACGCAGCGCGAATACTATCTGAACGAGCAGATGAAGGCGATCCAGAGGGAACTCGGCGATGGCGAGGACGGCGAGGGCGAGCTCGCAGAGCTGGAAGATCGGATCAAGGCCACCAAGCTGAGCAAGGAAGCCCGCGAGAAGGCCGAAGCCGAGCTCAAAAAGCTCAAGCATATGAGCCCGATGAGCGCCGAGGCCACGGTTGTGCGCAATTATCTCGACTGGATGCTGAGTATCCCGTGGGGTGTCAAAAGCCGCGTGAAGAAGGACCTGCACAAAGCGCAAGAAATTCTTGATGCCGATCACTATGGACTTGAAAAGGTCAAGGAGCGGATCGTCGAGTATCTGGCAGTGCAGCAACGCAGCCAGAAGCTGAAAGGCCCGATCATGTGCCTTGTCGGTCCGCCGGGTGTGGGCAAGACCAGCCTTGGAAAAAGCGTGGCGCGGGCCACCGGGCGGGAGTTTATCCGCATTTCACTCGGTGGGGTGCGCGATGAGAGTGAGATTCGCGGCCACCGTCGGACCTATATCGGCTCGATGCCGGGCAAGATCATTCAGGTGCTGAAAAAGGCCAAGACCACCAACCCGCTGATTCTGCTCGATGAGATAGACAAGATGGGGCAGGATTTCCGGGGTGATCCGGCTTCGGCCATGCTCGAAGTGCTCGACCCTGAGCAAAACAGCACCTTTGTGGATCATTATCTGGAGGTGGAGTATGACCTCTCCAACGTGATGTTCCTGACCACGGCCAATACCTACAACATGCCGTCGCCGCTTCTCGACAGGATGGAGATCATCCCGCTTGCGGGCTACACGGAGGATGAAAAGCGCGAGATTGCCAAGCAGCATCTCATGGCAAAACAGGTCAAGAACAACGGCTTGAAAAGGGGTGAGTTCACGCTCACTGATGACGCGCTGACGGATATGATCCGCTACTACACCCGCGAGGCGGGGGTGCGCAATCTCGAGCGCGAGATTGCGAAACTGGCGCGCAAGGCCGTCACACTCATCATCAAGGGCGAAGCGAAGCAGATTACGGTGACGCCCGAGAACCTTGGAGACTTTCTTGGTGTGCGCAAGTTCAAGTTCGGCCTTGCGGAGGAAAGCGATCAGGTGGGTGTGGTGACGGGCTTGGCCTATACCTCTGTGGGCGGCGAATTGCTCAACATCGAGGCGCTGCGTCTGCCGGGCAAGGGCCGGATGAAGACGACTGGCAAGCTTGGCGATGTGATGAAGGAATCGATTGATGCAGCGGCCTCTTATGTGCGTTCGATCGCGCCGGTGATCGGGGTCAAGCCGCCGAAGTTCGAGAAGTGGGATATCCACGTGCATGTGCCTGAAGGGGCCACGCCGAAGGACGGACCATCGGCGGGATTGGCGATGGTGACTTCCATCGTATCGGTGCTCACGGGCATTCCGATCCGAAAGGATATCGCGATGACCGGCGAAGTCACGCTGCGCGGTAACGCTCTGCCCATCGGCGGCTTGAAAGAAAAGTTGCTGGCGGCGCTGCGCGGCGGGATCAAGACGGTGATCATCCCGCGCGACAACGAAAAGGATCTCGCCGAAATCCCGGATAACGTGAAACAGGGGCTCATGATTATCCCCGTCGACCACGTGCGCGACGTTCTGAAGCTGGCGTTGGTGCGCGAGCCTGAGCCGGTGGATTGGGACGAGGAGGCCGAAGAAGCGGCGGCGGCTGAAGCCGCGCTCAAGTCCGGTGGCAGCGGCGTTGGTGCAGTGGCACACTGAGCGCGGCAGGATCGAATTAGAATGAAGGGCACCCGATCTCGGGTGCTCTTTGCTTTGGGACCATGTTCGGCTGGTATTGATCCCGATCCCGCGCTAGCCTCTGGCGGTGGCATAACCAATCGAGGCTAGAGATGAACGTGACAGCAAAGCCGACAACCCGCCGCAAGGGTGCAATGACGCGGGATGTCGAGCAAATGGTAGAGTCGAACGTGGAAAGTCTGGTTCTGACGCAGCAATCGACGGCGGAACCGGTCGCCGATGCCGGGCCGGAAATGAAGAAACAGGAAATGCTGGACAAGGTGGTCAGCCGCGCCAAGGTGAAAAAGAACATCGCCAAACCGCTTCTTGATGCTGTGCTTGAAGTGCTGGGCGAGGCCTTGGCAGAGGGGCGCGACCTCAACCTGCCACCGTTTGGCAAGGTCAAGGTCAACCGGATCAAGGATTTGGCGCAGGCGCGCGTGATCGTCGCCAAGATCCGACAGGCAAAATCCGCCCCACCGGGGTCAAAGTCCTCAGGTCGCCGAGGGGCGAAAGATGAGGTTGCACCTGACGCGGAGTAACGCTAGAGAACGCGTCGGCGGGTGATTAGCTCAGTGGTAGAGCGCTTCGTTCACATCGAAGATGTCAGGAGTTCAAATCTCTTATCACCCACCAGACTTGTCCGTCCTTGGGTCATGGCGAACCGGGTTCAAGGTGAAGAAACCTTGAATTTGACGCGACATTTTTTTGCAACTGGTCTTTCCAGCAGATCCTGAGTGCTCGGTGCTGCGGTTAGCCTCTCCAGTATGTCCCGAGATGGTGCAGGAGGTGCGCGATGTCAGAACAATGGTCCGAGGTCTATATCCTGCGCCACGGTCAAACTGAATGGAACGCTGCAGGACGCATGCAGGGATGGCAGGACAGTGTGCTCACGCCAGAGGGTCGGGCGCAGGCGGAGCGACAGGGCCGCGTTCTGGCGCGCGAAGATCTGAAGGCCTTTGAGGCATGGTGCAGTCCGCAGGGTCGCGCGATTGCAACTGCGGCCATTGCCGTCGTCGGACGGGTGGCGCAGATTCGCAGCGATGATCGTTTGCGCGAGATCAGCCTGGGTGATTGGGAGGGTTGCCTGCGTGCCGATATCCCGGAACTGTCCGGCGTGGACGATGCTGGCGGCAGTGGATTTCTGGGCTACGATCTCGCCCCGAACGGAGAGGGTCTGGCGGCGCTCTACGCGCGCTGCCGGGCTTTTCTCACCGAACGCCGCGCGCCCATGGTGATCGTGACCCATGGCGTCACGTCGCGCGTGCTGCGGCTGGTGTTGACCGGGCAGAGTCTTTCCGCGATCGACCGGGTTGGTGGCGGGCAGGGCGTGGTGTATCACCTCGCAGGCGGCGTTCAGCGGGTTCTGGAGTAGGTTTGCGGTGCTCTGCTCCGTCAGCCGCGCCCGACAATCTCGAAATGTGCTTCGGTGGGGGCTCGTCCTGCGCCGTTGATCGGTAGGGTATGGTGTGTTGGATCGGGGCCATCGCGTGCTTCTCCTTGATGCAAGTCCTGGAGCAATCTACAGCGTTTCTGCGGCAATGTGCTGCCAGTCTTTCATGCGGGCGCGAAACCATGTGCGTTGTCGCTTGGCATACTGCCTTGTCGCGGTGGTGACGGCCTCGCGCGCTTGATCAAGCGGGATCTCGCCGCGCAGATGAGCCATCAGGTCCTGAGCTCCAATGATCTTCGACGCAGGGCGCGTGGCGTCCCATGTGGCAAAATTTGCGCGCACTTCGTCCAGCGCGCCAGCCTTCAGCATTGCATCGAAGCGTCGGGCAATGTGGACATCAAGCCAATCCTTGGCCGCCTCGATCAGAAGTGAGGTGCAGCCGGAGAGGGGCAACAAAGCGGGCGGTGTTGTCTCCTGCCAGGAGGCGAGGCCCCGACCGGTGGCATGCAGCACTTCCCAGGCGCGTTGGACACGCACCGGGTTCGCCCTGTCGATGCGCGCGCGGGTCTCGCCATCGAGATCGGCCAGCAGCCGGTCCAATCCTTCGGTCTTGAGCAGCTTGTCAGCCCTGAGCCGCAACGCCAGAGGCGTTGCAGGGATTTCGGCCAACCCCTCGGTCAAGGCCGAGAAGTATAATCCGGTGCCGCCGACGATGATGGGGCGCTCCGCCCTGCGCAGCACCTGCTCAACCTCTCGCAGCCAGTGTCCGGCGGAATAATCCGCCACTGGCGGCACATGACCATAGAGCATATGCGGCTGCGCGGCTTCTTCCTCGGGGCTGGGTCGAGCGCTAAGAATCCGCCAGTTCGCATAGACCTGTAGCGCGTCAGCATTGACAATGACGCCTCCCTGCGCCCGAGCAATCGCAAGAGCGAGGGTCGATTTTCCGCTGGCGGTCGGTCCTGCGATCAGCACCGGGCGGTCGGGGTCTATGGTCCGGGAAATGTCCATGCGGTGCGGTTATCCCGGAGAGTTCTCTTTGACGAGGCGGTTTTGCGCCCTTTTGGTCGAGACGCCTGGTTTCCCCGATTGCACCTTGGTGACATTTGCGACATTTTGCGCGCGATTGACCTGACGCAGCGGAGACTCCCGATGACGATCCCGACTCCCACCCGCGCAAAGTTCACGCGCGTCATGCTCAAGATTTCCGGCGAGGCGCTGATGGGCGATCTGGGTTACGGATTGCATCCGCCCACGGTCGAACGGATCGCGCGGGAGGTCAAGAGCGTGCATGATCTCGAGGTCGAGATCTGCATGGTGATCGGCGGCGGGAATATCTTTCGCGGTTTGCAAGGCTCGGCGCAGGGGATGGAGCGCACAACCGCCGATTACATGGGAATGCTGGCGACGGTGATGAACGCGCTTGCGATGCAGTCCGCGCTGGAAAAGATTGGCGTCTTTTGTCGGGTGATTTCGGCGATTCGTATGGATGAAGTGGCAGAGCCCTATATCCGCCGCCGCGCTGTGCGGCATCTTGAGAAGAAGCGTGTCTGCATCTTCGCAGCCGGAACGGGCAATCCCTATTTCACCACGGACACCGCGGCCACGCTGCGCGCCAACGAGATGGCCTGCGAGGCGATCTTCAAGGGCACCAAGGTGGATGGTGTTTATGACAAGGACCCGATCAAACATGCGGATGCCAAGCGTTATGACCGCGTCACTTATGACGAGGTGCTTGCGCAACATCTTGGGGTAATGGACGCCTCTGCCATAGCCTTGGCGCGCGACAACAACCTGCCAATCATCGTCTTTTCACTGGATGAACCAGGAGGTTTCAAGGGGATTCTCGCGGGCGAGGGGACCTATACAACCGTTCATGGTTAAGGCAAAACAGGCGGCAAAGGATATGACCGCAACAAGGACTCGACAAAGATGGCGGATGATACTGAAATTGACTTGGCCGGTCTGGAGCGTCGGATGGACGGTGCGATCGGAGCGCTCAAGACCGAATTTGCGTCGTTGCGGACCGGCAGAGCCTCGGCTTCGATGCTCGAACCGGTGTTGGTCGATGCCTATGGCACCAAGACGCCCATCAATCAGGTTGGCACCGTCAACGTGCCCGAGTCGCGTATGGTGACGATAAACGTCTGGGACAAGAGCCTCGTCGGCAAGGTTGAAAAGGCGATCCGTGAGAGCGGGTTGGGAATCAACCCGCAACTCAACGGCACGATCATCATGCTGCCAATCCCTGAACTGAACGAGGAGCGACGCCGCGAATTGACCAAGGTTGCCTCGCAATATGCGGAACATGCTCGCGTTGCCGTGCGCAACGTGCGCCGCGATGGAATGGACCAGATAAAAAAGGCCAAGACCGGCAGCATGTCCGAGGATGACCAGAAATTCTGGGAGACCGAGGTGCAGGATCTGACGGATCGTTTCATCAAGCTGGTGGATGAAGCCCTCGACCATAAACAAGCTGAAATCATGCAGGTTTGACGATGACCTATGCGCCTGCGGCAAAAGAACAGCCCGTGAGTGATGGCCCTCGTCATGTAGCGATCATCATGGACGGCAATGGCCGTTGGGCTCAGGCGCGCGGTCGGCCCCGTCTTTTCGGGCATCATGCCGGTGCGCGGCGCGTTCGCGAGATTGTCGAGGCCTGCCCTGGACTAGGCGTGGATTATCTGACGATCTTTGCCTTTTCCACGGAGAACTGGAAACGCACCCAAACAGAGGTGGCGGGCCTGATGAGCCTGTTTCGTCGATACATCATGAAGGAAATGCAGGAATTCGTGCGCTACAATGTGCGCGTGCGGTTCATCGGTGACCGTCTGCGGCTTGAAGTGAAGTTGCGTGCGCTGATGGATGAAGCCGAAGCGATGACCAGGGACTGCTCCGGACTCAACCTGACGATCGCGATCAATTACGGCGGGCGTGACGAAGTGGCGCGTGCGACCAAGCGGCTGGCGGTGGATGTGGCCGAAGGTCGGCTGAAGCCGGAGGATGTCGATCTGGAGACCCTGCCGCGTTACCTTGATACCTGCGTGCTCCCCGATCCCGATCTGGTGATCCGAACCAGCGGTGAGGCGCGCATCTCGAACTTTCTTCTATGGCAATCGGCTTACGCGGAATACGAGTTCATCGACACGCTCTGGCCAGATTTTTCGGCAAGGATTTTTTCCGAAGTGCTGATGCAATATGGAGCGCGTGAGCGTCGGTTCGGGACCGTGCGCGCATGACTGCTTCCCCGCGATGGTCTGATCTGGTGCCCCGGCTGTTGTCGGGTGTCGTGATGATCGCGGTCGGAGCGGGGGCGATCTGGGTCGGCGGGCTGAGCTTTGCGGCGCTCGTTTCTGTCTTGGCTGGGCTGATGATCTGGGAAGGTGCGAGCATGTTCGGCGCTCTCGATGCAGTGCGTTCGGGCGTGCTGGCGACGATGGCCTTGGCGCTTGCACTCTGGCTCCCGGGGATGATGGCGCTGCCGTTGCTTTTGGCGGCAGCATTGGTTGCGGCAAGCACGATCGAACGCGAGCGCGGGCCGTTTCTGGCTCTGGCGCTGTGGTCGCTTGTGGGGTGCTACGCGATGGGCCTCCTGCGCGCTGAGGCGGGGCTCATCTGGGTGCTCTGGCTGGTGGCGGTGGTGGTCATCTCCGACGTGGCAGGCTACTTCATGGGGCGGATCCTCGGGGGCGCAAAGTTCTGGCCGCGCGTCAGCCCCAAGAAAACATGGTCCGGCACCATTTCCGGCTGGGTTGGATCAGGGGTGATCGGTCTTTTGTTCGCCGAACCCACCGGGGCAGGCTTGGTGCTGGTGCCCGTCTCGATGTTTGTCGGCTTTGCCGGGCAGATGGGCGATATAGCAGAAAGTGCCGTCAAGCGTCTTCGTGGCATCAAGGACAGCTCAAACCTCATTCCCGGCCATGGCGGCGTGCTCGACCGGTTTGACGCGATGCTGGGGGCGGCGCTGGTCGTGATGTTCCTCTGGATGGTCGGCGTTTTGCCTAGTGTGACATGAAGAGGATTTCAATTCTTGGCGCGACCGGGTCAATCGGGCAGAGCACGATTGACCTTGTTGCGCGCGCGCCAGAAGATTTTAAGGTTGTAGCGCTGACCGGGGGCCGCAATGTCAAGCGGCTGGCAGCCGATTGCATTGCGCTCGGAGCAGAAGTTGCCGTGACGGCGCATGACGATCTGTTGCCGGATTTGCGCGCTGCCCTTGAGGGAACCGGGATCGAGGCGGCGGCGGGTGTCCAGGCGTTGATCGAGGCTGCCCGCCGTCCGGCAGATTGGGTGATGTCGGCGATTGTCGGGGCCGCGGGACTTGCCCCCGGCCTTGCGGTCCTTGAAGAAGGCACGACGCTGGCCCTTGCAAACAAGGAGTCTCTGGTCACTGCCGGACCACTCCTGCTGGAAACTGCGCGCCGCACGGGGGCAAGGATCTTGCCGGTGGACAGCGAACATTCGGCGATATTTCAGGCGTTGGTCGGTGAGGACAAGACCGCCGTGTCGCGGGTGATCATCACCGCTTCGGGGGGAGCGTTCCGGGACTGGCCGCTGGACCGGCTGGCCAAGGCCACGGTTGCAGAGGCCTCGTCACATCCGAACTGGGATATGGGGCAACGGATCACGATCGACAGCGCTTCGATGTTCAACAAGGCGCTGGAGATGATCGAGGCGCGCGAATTCTTCGATTTCGCGCCCGACCAGATCGAGGTTCTCATTCATCCGCAATCGGTGGTGCATGCACTTGTGGGGTTTTGCGATGGCGGGTTGATGGCGCATGTCGGCCCGCCCGATATGCGCCACGCGATCGGTTATGCGCTGAACTGGCCCGCGCGTCGGGCACTGCCGGTCGCGACGCTGGATCTGGCCGCTGTCGGCCGGCTCGAATTTCACACCCCCGATCTCATGCGCTATCCGGCGCTTCGACTGGCGCGCGAGGTGATGACCCGGCGTGGCGTGTCAGGCGCGATCTTCAATGCCGCAAAGGAACGCGCGCTCGATCATTTCATTGCGGGGCATATCGTGTTTACCGACATGCAGAGCGTGGTCGAGGAGGTTCTGGACGCGCTCTGCGATGCCCCCGAGGCGCGGAATGCCGGGTTGACCCTTGATGTTGTGGCCCGGATGGACCATCTGGCAAGAATGCGCGCCGATCAGGTCGTGAGTGCACGAAAAACTTAAGGATAGAGCGTGGATATTCTAACTATTTTGCCGCAATTCGGTAATGCTTTCATGACGATAATCGCCTTTGTCGTGGCGCTTTCGGTGATTGTGGCGGTGCATGAATATGGCCATTACATCGTTGGTCGCTGGTCCGGGATCAAGGCCGAGGTGTTCTCTTTGGGCTTTGGGCCGGTGCTCTGGTCGCGCATGGATCGGCACGGCACGCGGTGGCAGGTGGCGGCATTGCCATTTGGCGGTTTCGTGAAATTTCTCGGCGATGCTGATGCGGCGAGCGGCAAGGATTCCGCAGTGATGGCCGCAACTCCGCCAGAGCGTTTGCGACAGACCATGCATGGGGCCCCCCTCTGGGCGCGCTCCGCCACGGTGGTGGCGGGGCCGGTCTTCAATTTCATTCT
The DNA here is from genome assembly GCA_002783205.1 of Rhodobacteraceae bacterium CG17_big_fil_post_rev_8_21_14_2_50_63_15. Taxonomy (GTDB): domain Bacteria; phylum Pseudomonadota; class Alphaproteobacteria; order Rhodobacterales; family Rhodobacteraceae; genus Roseovarius. The sequence goes on from PFEY01000050.1 coordinate 88,733, forward strand.
GTCGATTGTCATATTTGCCGCAGTCATGATGGCTCAGGGCAAGACCGCCGATCCACTTACAGTCGGCGCCTTGCGGCCGCTCCCCGTAGAGGGGTTGAGCCTTCAGCCGGGCGATCGGGTGCTGGCCATCGAGGGCCGTGCGCTGCCTGCGTTCGGGAAGGATGAGGCATTCGCTGCGTTCATCGATGATCTGCCCAGACGTGCCTTGCTTGCCTATGAAGTCAGCCGCGAAGGAACCGCGTTGCGCGTTTTGGGGCCACAGCTCATGCCGCCGATTGTCAACGGCGTCGCCCCGCAATCGGCCGCATTTGCCTCGCAGATTCAGCCGGGGGATGTGATCACCGCAATCAACGATACGCCAATCGTTGCCTTCTCGGAATTGCGCGCCTTTGTCGAGGGCTCGGAGGGCGCGACGTTTGATCTGCATCTCTGGCGTGCGGGTGGCGAGACCCTTGTTGTGCCGATCACTCCGCGGCGGGTGGACGAGCCACAGGGCGAGGGTGGCTTTCGCACCGAATGGCGGGTCGGCATTATGGGCGGGCTGGCTTTTGAGCCCGCGACTGCGAGCCTTGGTCCGATTGCGGCGGTGAGTGATGCGGTCGGGCAAACGCTGGAGATCATTCAGGGCTCGCTGTCCGGACTCTATCATATGGTCACTGGTGCGATCAGCAGTTGCAACATGTCCGGTCCCATCGGCATTGCGCAGGTCTCTGGCGCGATGGCCAGTCAAGGCGCGCAAAGCTTCATCTGGTTCATTGCCGTGCTCTCGACCGCAGTGGGGCTGCTCAATCTCTTTCCTGTGCCTGTGCTCGATGGCGGGCATCTGGTGTTTTATGCCTACGAGGCGGTAGCGGGACGTCCGCCAAGCGATCGGGCGCTGCGCGTTCTGATGAGCATCGGTCTCACGCTGGTTTTGTCGCTGATGGTGTTTGCGCTGTTCAACGACATCTTCTGCCCGTGAGCGCCGTACCGGTGGAGCGCGGTGTGATTTGAGTATTTGCAGAACAGTGAAAACGCCGGGCCTTTTCGGGTTCCGAGGCGGCTCTGTCCTTGTCAGGGAAGACGCCGGGGCTTGGTTGTTGAGCAACAGGCTCATCAAAGGGCTGGTGTTTCTGGTGATGGTGCTCATTGCCCCGCTGGCGCAGTCCGAAGAAACGGTTTTCAGAGGTCTTGCACGCGTCGACGCGGTAGCGAGCGCGATTACCGACACGCGGCGGGGGATCGAGGTGCATCTGCGCCTGAGTCAGGGCGTGCCCTACCGGGTCTTCACGCTCGATACGCCGGCGCGTCTGGTCCTCGATTTTCGAGAGGTGGACTGGGGTGGTGCGAAAGCGGCCGGGCTGATCTACGGGATGCGCGCCAAAGGCCTGCGTCTGGGGCAGATCCGGCCCGGCTGGTCGCGCATGGTGGTCGATCTGGCTGCACCGCATGTTCTGGAGGAAGCCGGGCTGAACGTTGATCGCCAGACGGGTGTGGCCGAGCTGCGGGTCGTGCTGGGGCCGCCAAATGCAGAGGCCTTTTCTGCTGCTTCAGGCCCACCTGATCTGCCGGGTTGGGATCTGCCGGATCCGCAGTCAGCCCTTCATTCAGGGCCGCGCGCAACAGGTGATTCCAGTTTCACGGTGGTGCTTGATCCGGGTCATGGCGGGATTGATCCCGGGGCTGAGGTGGAAAGCGCCATAGAGAAAGACCTGATGCTTCAATTTGCCCTCGAATTGCGAGAGCTTCTCTTGCGGGCTGGCGGGTTCGAGGTGGTTTTGACGCGCGAGGCGGACGAGTTCGTCTCGCTGGAGCGGCGGGTGGCCTTGGCGCATCGGGCGGAAGCCGACGTCTTCATCTCGTTGCACGCTGACGCATACTCGGATGCACGGGCGCGCGGAACATCGGTCTACACTCTGTCTGACACGGCGTCCGACGCGGCGAGCGCAGCGCTGGCCGAGCGTCACAATCGCACCGATATTCTGGCCGGGGTTGATCTGAGTGGCCAGGATGACATCCTGGCCGATGTCCTCATCGACCTCGCGCGCATAGAGACTGCACCGCGCGCCGAACGGCTGGCCGACGCAATCATTGACGAATTGACATCGCGAAAGTTGCCCCTCTTGACCCGACCGCTGCGGCAAGCGGGCTTTTCTGTGCTGAAGGCGCCGGATGTTCCGTCGGTGCTCATCGAGGTTGGATATCTGTCGAGTCCTCGTGACCTTGCAAATCTGCGCGATGCGGTCTGGCGTGCCGGTGTGGCCGAGGCGTTGCGCGACGCGCTGAGTGCATGGCGTCAGGAAGATATGGCGCGTGCCGGACTGGTTCGGCAATGAGCCTTGGTCAGAGTCTTGGGCAACAATCGGCTGAGAGGCAGGCCTGTTCCCTTTTGACCCGACAGGCCGGGATGCCTATATCGAGCGATCAGGAGGTGCGGGTGAAGTAGTGTTACGTCCGATTCTATCTCTCTTGGGAACCGTGTTCAGCCTGATCACCCTTGCCGTGGTGATTGTCGGGCTCAGTCTCGGTGCGGTTCTGCATATCTATGGCAAGGATCTGCCGAGTCACGAATCGCTTGCCAATTACACTCCCCCCACCATCAGCCGGATTTATTCCGGCGAAGGACGGATCATCGACGAATTCGCGCAGGAACGTCGCCTGTTCACGCCCGCCGCCGATATTCCCGATCTGGTGAAACAGGCCTTCATCAGTGCGGAGGACAAGAACTTCTACATACATGGGGGCTATGACGCCCTGGGCATTGCCTCGGCACTGGTGGATGCGGTCAAGTCGCGCGGACGCAACGTGCGCGGTGCCTCGACCATCACGCAGCAGGTGATGAAGAACTTCCTTTTGTCGGGTGATCGGCAGATGGAGCGCAAGATCAAGGAAATCATCCTTGCCACCCGGATCGAGGAGACGCTGAGCAAGGAAAAGATCCTCGAGCTCTATCTGAACGAGATCTTTCTGGGTCAGAACAGCTATGGGGTGGCGGCCGCGGCGCAGACCTATTTCAACAAGAACCTGCGCGATCTGGCCCCGCATGAGGCGGCGATGCTGGCCTCGATGCCAAAGGCGCCGAGCGACTATCACCCGGTTCGCCAGAAGGAGCGCCTGCTTGAGCGGCGCAATTTCGTGCTCCGGGAGATGTGGGAAAACGGCTATCTCTCGCAGGCGGAATACGAGGCCGAACGCGCGCAGCCGCTGCGCTCGGTGCAGAACGGGGATTTCACGCCTTTCAGCGCCGAATTGCCGCCCCGTGATTATTTTACCGACGAGATCCGTCGGCAGCTCAGTCTCGAATTCGGCGAGGGCGAATTCTTTACCGGCGGGCTGAGCGTGCGGGCGACCATCGACCCGGACATGCAGGTGCATGCCGCGCGAGCGCTGCGCCGTCAGCTCGAAGCCTATGACCGCGGGCAGGGGCGCTGGCGCGGCACGGGCCTCAAGCTGCCGCCCGAGGTTCTCGGCAACGAGGCCGACTGGGGCCCGGCGTTGGCCGCACTCGTGGTGCCGCGCGACATCGATCTGGACGGGCCATGGCGGCCGGCGGTGGTGCTGGAGCCGGGCGATCAGGCGATGCGGATCGGCATCGAGGGGATCGAGGGAGTGCAGGAGGTGCCGCGCAAGGACATTTCCTGGCTGCGCGGCGATTTCAACGCGACCTTCGCGCCGGGCGATGTGGTGCATGTGCGCGCCGTCAATGACGACAGCGGGGCCGTTTCGCATTGGAGCCTGCGGCAGGTGCCCGAGGTGCAGGGCGGGTTCATGGCGATGGATGTCAACACCGGCCGTGTGATCGCGATGCAGGGCGGGTTCTCCTATCAGGCGTCGGTGTTCAATCGTGCGACACAGGCGATGCGCCAGCCGGGTTCTGCGTTCAAGCCCTTCGTCTACGCCGCTGCGCTCGACAGTGGATATTCGCCGGCCACGATCGTGGTCGATGCCCCGATCGAGATCAACACGCCGCAGGGCCTGTGGCGCCCGCGCAATTCCTCGAACAAGTTCTACGGCCCGACACCCTTGCGCACCGGCATCGAGCAGTCGCGCAACCTGATGACCATCCGCCTCGCGCAGGAAGTGGGGATGGATGTCGTTGCCGCTTATGCCGAACGTTTCGGCGTCTATGAGCGGATGGGGCAGTTTCTCGCCAATTCGCTGGGGTCGGAGGAAACCACGCTCTACAACATGGTGGCGGCCTACGCG
>PFEY01000067.1:0-24801 GCA_002783205.1 Rhodobacteraceae bacterium CG17_big_fil_post_rev_8_21_14_2_50_63_15
ATGCCATGCTCGATAACGCGGGTCTGAAAGGACTTCTGGCAAAAAACTTCTGACGCCTGCACGCCGCCGGGATGCCGTCGCTATGGGCAGACAACTAATGGCGATACATGTAATGGCGATACATGGAAAATCGTTTCGTTCCGATATCCTGTTCCATGTGCTGTCAGGGCGTCGCGAAAGATTTCAAGCTTTAGCTTCAGGGAATATGATCCCCGGAATTTCGCGCGACGATATACTTAGCCTGCGCATAAAACTTCCCACCCTCCCCGAACAGCAGAAAATCGCGGCGGTTTTGGGGGCGGTGGATGCCAAGCTTGCGGCGCTGGCGGCCAGGCAGGCGGTGCTGGTGCGGTTCAAGGCCGGGCTGATGCAAAAGCTGTTCAGCCAGCAGCTTCGGTTTACGCGGGATGACGGGACGGCTTTTCCAGATTGGGAGGAAAAGCGGCTGGGGGAGGTGGGCTCATTCAAGTCAGGCATCGGGTTTTCAGAAGATGAACAAGGCGGAATGGACGGAACGCCGCTTTATAAGGTTTCCGACATGAACCTAGCAGGCAACGAGCATCAAATGGTGCGGGCCCACAACTACGTAACACTGGATCAGATCGAGAGGCTGAAGTTTAAGCCAATTCGTCCTGCGTCATTAATCTTCGCAAAAGTAGGGGCAGCAATTTTTCTCGAAAGAATGCGCAGGGCCGAGAATTTTCTTATATATAACAATATGATGTCGCTCACCCCCAACGTCTCAATCAGCATTGGGTTTTCGGTTTACTTGTTTGCGATAACCCGCCTGTCTAAATTTGCGCAGGTCGGCGCGCTACCTTCATATAATGCGGGTGATGATGCTGCCCTTAAGGTGTCAGTTCCCCACCCCGACGAACAACAAAAAATCGCCAACGCCCTCTCTGCGATGGATGCCAAGATTCAGGCGGTGGCGGATCAGGTGACCAAGCTCCAGACCTTCAAGAAGGGTCTGTTGCAGCAGATGTTCGTGTAGCCTTGGCGACCCGCGCGGCGTGGTCTTGACATTTTGCAGTATTTTGCCATATAACTGCCATATGCCACAGGAGGGCACGCCATGCCACAGCTCCACCTGATCGAACAGCCCAAGGTTCCACCGGTGCCGCAGTTCACCCCGGCCGAAGTGCAGGCGATGCAGCGCGCATTCGTTAACCTGGCCGCGCGGTGGCAGATCACCGACGAACAGGCGGCGGTGCTGATGGGCGATATCTCGGTGCGCACCTTCCGGCGCTGGAAGGCGGGCGATCTGGGCCGCGCCGGTGTCGATACCGCAGCGCGCCTGTCAAACCTGATGGGCATCCACAAGGCCTTGCGCCTGTTGTTCAAGGAACCTGCCCGCGGCTATGGCTGGATCAAGCGGGCCAATGACGCCTTTGGCGGGGCCCCGGCGCTTGAGGTGATGCTGAGGGGGCAGTTGACCGACATCATGCGCGTGCGCCGTTACCTTGACGCGATGCGCGCCCCGTGGTGACAGAACTGCCCGCGCCACCGCTGGCCCGCGTGACATGGGACCGCTATCACCGGCTGATCAATTCCGCCTGGCCGCCGATTGATCTGTTCGAAGATATCTCTGACCCCGCCGACTGGCTGCTGATCGGCGCGGGCGAGGGCAAGACCAACCCGCGGCTTGCCGCCACCATCGGCAACCTTGATCTGGTGCCACCGGCGCGGCGGGTTGGCGGGCCGGGCGCGTCCTATGTCATGGCCTCATTCACCCACATCAGCCCCGACCATCACGGGCGGTTTCATGATGGCAGCTTTGGCGCGTTCTACGCGGGCGACAGCTTCGAGACAGCCTTGTTCGAGACGGTGCATCACACGCAGATTTTCTGCGCCATGACGGCAGAGGTGCCCGGCTGGATCGCCGACAAGCGCGAACTGGTCGGGCGCATTGACGCGCAGCTGACCGACATTCGCGCGGGGTTTCCCGCGCTGCTGGACCCCGACGATTATTCCGCCTCGCAGGCGTTTGCGCGCCGCGTGAAGGCCGCTGGATCAGATGGCATCGTCTATCCTTCGGTGCGCAACCCCGGCGGCACCTGTTTTGCGGTCTTTTACCCCGATGTCATGGACGTCCCTGTTCAGGGGCGGCACATCAGTTATCACTGGGACGGCACCCGGATCGACATGATCAAGGATCTGGCCGCCTCTGCCGTCTATTCGATTTCACCATAGGGTGTTTTTGATGATCCAATCCGAAGCCCAGCTTGAAACGGGTCTGATCAAACGGCTGCACAGCCTTGGCTGGGAACCTGTGACCATCACCGACGGCGCTGGGCTGCGCGCGAACCTGAAGGCGCAACTGGAGGCACAGAACGGCGTTTTTCTGTCGGAGGCCGAATTCACCCGCGTGCTGAACCACCTCGACAAGGGCAATGTGTTCGACAAGGCCAAAATCCTGCGCGACCGCATGGCCCTGCCCCGCGACGATGGCACCACCGTGTGTATCCAGTTCCTGAACACCGAAGAATGGTGCCGCAACCGCTATCAGGTCACGTCGCAGGTCACGCAAGTTGGCAGCTAAAAGAACCGCTATGACGTGACGCTGCTGATCAACGGCCTGCCGCTGATCCAGGTGGAGTTGAAGCGCCGCGGCATGGAGCTGAAAGAGGCGTTCAACCAGGTCAACCGCTACCAGCGCCATTCCTATTGGTCGGACCACGGGCTGTTTCAGTAGTTGTGACCTTTGATGACGGGTTGGGCGGGATATGACGAGAAGACCCGATCGCGTCGTCGATTCAAATGGCACGGAACTGCCTGACGCATATGCGGCATTGCTCACACCGCATATCACCAGAGCGGATATTCATTGCCAGGGGCAGAAGAGATAGATCATGAAACTGGTGCGGGACACGAAGACCTTGTAACAGAAGGCGATCTCTTCGCTGAAGACCAGTATGTCCGCCTTCAATAGCTACGATGATGACGGCCGCGTCACGACAGTTCTCCTCCACGCGCAGCATGCCTGCGAGATGCTGTTAAAAGCCATTTTGGCTCAAAACAAAGAACCGATCTTCGATAAGAAAACTGGGAAATCGATCGGATTTGAGCGCTGCCTTGGCATTTGCGCGGCGAAATACGATTTATCTGAGCAAGAGGCAGGTGTGATGCGTGCAATCGACCAACTACGCGATGCCGCTCAGCATTGGTTCGTATTCGTGGCGGAAGATATCCTCTACCTGAACATCCGTGCTCTGATCACCGCTTTCGACGAATATATGAAGCGGCGGCTTGATGATGAGCTCTCGGCTCATATTCCTCCCCGGGTTCTTCCAGTATCGACCATACCGCCCGGCGACTTCGAGTTCTTAGTTGATCGCGAGTATCATGTAATAGCCGATCTCCTTCAGGGTGCCGACAAGGCCCCAGTTGATCTCGTCGGGGTGAGTGCCGAAATGGTCGTCGCTGAGGGACTTCAGGCGCTCCAGCATCACGTCGGTCTCGGCCTCGACGGCCATGAATACGTCGAGGGCTTTGGAATTTTCGGTGGCGCGGCGGGTGGTCATGGCGTGGTCTCCGGGGCTGAGTTGCATCGCTCTGGTGCAATTGCCATCACTCCGGCGGGGCGCTGAGTGTAGGCACTTGCATGCAATGCCAGTGATTCTCCAGCCAGGCGTTCAACACCCAGTTGAGCCTCAGTTTCTTCGGAAAGTCGCAGTTCCGATGCATGAGCCCGAGGAGGTAGGGCCTCTTGTGCAAATCGCTCAAAAGACAGGTTCAGGAGTGTTCTGATCTCCGGCTGCGGAATCTTCTTGAAGGCGATTCAAGGCAAACCTGCCAAACTGAATGGGCATTTGCCGGTTTCCAAGCAAACGCAGGCGGACTAGATTATGAAAGTGATGAAATGGAAACGCGCACATGAAACCTGACCACATTGCGGTTGCCAGACACTCCATGTTGCTTGTCGCGGCACCCGAAGCTGTGGTGCAAAGCGTGCTGGCCTCGGCCCGTCTGAGGGAATTTGACCGGGGCGGCACAATTTTCCTGCAGGGGGAACGCGCCACAGCGATCTACATCGTCGCCGAAGGCTGGGTGAAGTTGTACCGGATCGCGCCCAACGGGGCCGAGGCCGTGGTAGGAGTCTTCACCAAGGGCCGCAGCTTTGGCGAGGCGGTGGCCTTCCGCCACGACGTCTATCCCGTTTCGGCCGAGGCTGTCACCGATTGCAGCCTGATCCGTATCGAGGCGGAGGCGTTCTTGCGGCTGCTGCGCGACAACCCTGAAGTGGCGATCATGATGCTGTCGGCCACTTATGTGCATCTGCAATCGCTGGTCATGCAGGTCGAGGCGTTGAAGGCACAAACCGGGGCGCAGCGGGTGGCTGAGTTTCTGCTGGAGCTTGCGCCCTGCAAGGTTGGGGCGTGCGAGGTGGTACTTCCGTATGACAAGGTGCTGATCGCGGGTCGCCTTGGCATGAAGCCGGAAAGCCTGAGCCGCGCTTTTGCACGGCTGCGCGATCAGGGCGTGACGATTCGCCAGAACAATGCCGCCATCGAGGACGTCGTCGCGCTGCGGGCGTTTGCCGACGAAGACCCCGCTGCCGCGTGGGCGCGCTAATGCTGGAGCGTGCCTTCGCCCTGATCGATGCCGCAAATGTCGCCGACCCGACGGTTGAAGACGCCACATCCGCTGCCCTTCTGTATGGCCAGCGGATGAGCGCCGAGTTGGACCGCCTGTTTCCTAAGGCGTCGGATGTGCTGCGCATCGCGACACGCGGCCAGCATGTTGAACGCTGGCTGTTGCCACGGGCCGACTTCCCCGAAGGCCGCGAAGGCTATCTGGCCTGGCGGCGCGAACAGGCCCGGCGTCATGCTGTGCGGATCAGTGGCATGATGGCCGAGGCGGGCTATGACATCGACGCGCAAGACCGGGTGGGCGTGCTCTTGCGGAAGGAAGGCCTCAAGCGCGACGCAGAGGTGCAGGCTTTGGAGGATGTGATCTGCTTTGTGTTCCTGCGTTGGTATTTCCAGCCCTTTGCCGGGAAACATGCGCCCGATGCCCTGTTGAAGATCGTCGAGAAAACCGCGCGCAAGATGTCGGACGCGGGACGGGCGCGGGCGCTGGCCGAGTTTGGCCTGCCCGAACCATTTGCCGCCGCCTTCCGCATCTAAGGCGCGGGCGACACACCGATCATCGGCGCGTGCAAGAGCCAAAGCCCGGCCCAGACGGCCAGCCACAGGGCCGCGTGCCACAGGGAGGGGCTTGTCGCAGGCTTCCAGCGGCCGGTCAACAGGGCCGCAAACGGGATCAGACTGGTGCGGGCCGTCAGCCGCTGCCACTCTGCCGCGCCCATCGCGCGGGCGCGGCGACCTTCGACGATCCTCATGCCCAGAAAGGAAAACACCGCAAAGCTGCCGAACAACAGGCCATGCGCCAGATCGCCATTTGCCAGCAGATGAGCCCCCGACCACAGCGCCATCCCCCACAGCAGCGGTTGCCGGGTCAGCCCGGCGATGCCTGGGCGGGCGGGGTCGAAGCCGTTGGCACGGCCTTCAAACGCAAAGGGATTGGGCGCTGCGGTGCCAAACACGATCAGCGCCAGTGCCATCGGCATCACGATGTTGACCGCCCAGCGGTGCCAGATTTGATGGTCCCACAACCCGACATAGGGCGCGCGACCCGCCGCCACGATCACCCAGGCCAGTAGCGCGGTCGAGATCAGGCTGAACGCCACCATATAGCCGCGCAGGCCAAGGGCGGCGGTCAGCGGGGCCTTGACCCCGATCAGCGCCGGAATCCGGTGCGAGATCAGAAACAGGCCCAAGGCCACCGTAAACTCGATCCAACCCATGTGCTACCACGCCACTGCCAGTCCCAGCATGGCGATCATTGTCATGCCCAACAGAGTGTCAAACCCGCGTAGCAGGCTCGGGATGCGGCCAAGTTTCAGGTAGGTTTTCAGGATCAGATGTGCCTTGATCCACGCCAACAGCAAAATTGCGCCCATCGCCAGTTGCCCGGCTTGTCCGGCGTTGACCACCGCCGCAAGCACGGTTGATGCCAGCGACAGGCCAATCAGAACGCCCCATGTTCGCGTCAGGGTCATTTCAGCGCACCAGATAGATGACGGGAAACAGGATGACCCAGACCAGATCGACCATATGCCAGAAGGCCACGCCGTTTTCGGTGGCATAGGGTGTGGGCCGTATCGCCAGAAAGCCAAGGATGACCACGCCTGCAAGCACATGGGCGGCGTGAAAGCCGGTGAGCAGATAGTAAAATGTAAAGAACGGGTGGGTTTCGGTGGTGATGCCCTTCCAGAAAAGGCCGGCGAATTCGCTGGCCTTCATGACCAGAAACCCCAGTCCAAGGGCCACCGATGCCAGCAGATTTTGCCGCGCAGCCCCTGCGTTCTGGGCATGGGCGGCAGCCGACCCGCGCGCGGCCAGCCACCCCGAGGTAATCAGGATCAGCGTGTTGATCCCTGCCCCCACGCGGTGCAACTGATCCTGCGCCAGGGCAAAGCCCGCAGGATCGGTCAGCCGCACCGCCAGAAAGGCCAAAAGCCCCGCGCCGAACACCAGCAGTTCCGACACGATCAGCACCCAGATCATCAGATCACCGGGCAGATCGACAAACGAGCCAGAGGTATCGGTCATGCGCCGACCAAGTGGCGGTAAATCTCGGGCAGGGCCCGGGTCAACTTTTCGGGGTTGGGGATCAGGGCAAAGCCGCCCTGCCCGAAGATCCGCGGAAACCAGCTTTTGCCGTCGCGGTCCACGGTGATCCCGAACACTGCATGGCCCTGACGCCGCGCCTCATGCACCGCCTTGTGGCTGTCCTCAATTCCGTGGCGGCCTTCGTAATGATCCAGATCGTTGGGCTTGCCGTCGGTGATGACCAACAAAAGGCGACGTTTGCGGGCCTGTTCCGAAAGGCCCGCCGATGCGTGGCGAATGGCGGCACCAAGGCGGGTGTAGAAGCCCGGCTTCAGTGCCGCGATGCGCTGTTCCACGGTGTCCGACATCGGCTCGCCAAAGCGTTTGGCGCATTGGATATAGACCCGGTCGCGTTTCAGGCTGGAAAAGGCGTGGATGGCGAAATCGTCGCCGCAGGCCGACAGACCCCAACTGAGGGCGGCAAGCGCTTCGCGTTCGACATCAATCACCGACCGCCCGCCGTGGCCATGGCCGGGAATGGCGCTTTCGGTGCTGCGTGACACATCCAGCATGATGGACACCGCAAGGTCGCGTTTCTGGGGCCGGGTTTGCCGCCAGATGCGGTCATCCCCCTGCCCCGTTGCATAAAAATCGACCCGCGCGCGCACCGCCCGGTCCGTGTCCAATTCATCGCCGTCAGGGTGGCCAGTGGTCGAAATTCGGTTGGGACGCAGAGCCTCGAACTGACGTTTGACGGCGCGGATACGGGCCGCGCTGCGCGGATCGCCCCGAAACAAGGGGGTGGAGGCAACCGGGGTAATGTCGGACGTCAGAACCCTGACGTGGTGAGGTAAGTATGTTCCGGTGCGCACGTCCCATTCGGGATAGGTCTTGGTTCCCGAAAGCGCCTCGCGGTCCACGTCTTCGGGAGCGAGGTCGAGGTGCAGTTTCAGGCGGGTGGCGGGGGCCTTGGAGATCTGTCCAAGGCCGATTTCATCGGCCTCATCGGCGGCCTTCTGGGCATCGTCGTTTTCGTCATCCTCAACCCGGCGGTTGAGATTGATGAACTCGGCCCAAGACAGGATCGCCTCGAACTTGTGCAGGATGAAGCTGTCGCTGCGTTCGGCCTGATCGGCCTTGCGGCGGCGGGCGCGGTGGGTTCTGTTGCCCTCGGCCTCTTCCGGCGTGCCTTCGGTGGCGCGGGTTTCGACAGCGGTGGTTTCCGACCGTTCCAGCGCGCGCAGATCGGGCCACAGCGCCACCGGTCGGAACGGGCGATAGCCGCGCGGGGCACGGTAGGGGGTCAGATCGCCTGACCTCATGGAGTGGACCATGCGGGCGGCCTTGGGGCGCAGGGCGGCGGGATCGCCCAGCAGGTGGCGGATCACGGCTTCGACCGTGTGTTCAGCATCGGGCAGATGCGGCGTCTGACGTGTGGCCAAAGTGGCGGCGCAGAGGTCGGCGTAAAGGCCGCGCAGTCCGGGGGCCTCGTGCAGCGTTAGCTCGGCCATCGCCATGGCCGCACGCAGCGCGGCCAGATCGGCGCGCAGGGGGTCAGTTTCGGGGGTATGGGCAGGCGCATGGGCGGCGGCTGCGGTCAGCCACAGGTAAAGCGCGGCATTCGCCTCGACCGCGGGGAAAACCACCAGCGAGGCAGGCAGGCGCAGGGCCGAGCCGTCGAAACTGGTGCGTGGGGTGGAGTCCGCCTCGGTGCCCAGAAAGCGGCGCAAAGACAGGCGGTGAGCCGAGGTCTCATCCCCCACCGCCTTGATTTCGACCGACGGATCTCCCCCAAGACCGCGAAAGAAAACCGCCAGCCGCCCGCTGACCTGTGACAGGTCAACACGGGCTCCGTCGTGAACGCAGGGTGCGTCAAGGCGGCTGGCGTAGGCGTGCCACAGTTTCCCGATCGTTTCTTCGGGTTCCCATGGTTCCAGATCGAGCCTGTTCACAGCCGGCCTCACCCGAAAACGGCCTGAACAAGATCGAGGAGCCCGCGTTTGGTATCGGCGTCATCCGTCAAGGGTTCGATCATCGCGGCAAGGATGGCGCGTTCGACCGGCATCCCCTGCGCGATCAGCGTGGCGGCATAGATCACCAGACGGGTGGAAACGCCCTCTTCCAGATCTTGCCCCTTCATTGCCCGCAGCTTGCCTGCGAGGCGCACGAGCGGTTTCACCCGATCTTCGGACAGCCCGCTTTCACGCGCCACCACGGGAATTTCGTGTTCGGGGCGGGGAAAGGTGAATTCAAGACTGACAAACCGCTGACGGGTCGAAGGTTTCAGCGTTTTCAGGATGTTCTGGTAGCCGGGGTTGTAGCTGGCGACCAGCATGAATCCGGGGGCGGCCTCCAACTCCTCGGAGGTGCGATCAATCGGCAGGATGCGGCGATCGTCAGTCAGGGGGTGCAGGACAACGGTCACGTCCTTGCGGGCTTCAACCACCTCATCGAGATAGCAGATCGCCCCTTCCCGCACGGCGCGGGTCAGCGGGCCATCGACCCAGACGGTTTCGCCGCCTTTCAGCAGATAGCGACCGATCAGGTCTGACGCCGACAGGTCGTCATGGCAGGCCACTGTATAGAGGGGGCGGCCCAACTCAGCCGCCATGTGCGCCACAAAGCGCGTCTTGCCGCAGCCGGTGGGGCCTTTCAGGAGCACCGGCAGGCAATTCTCATAGGCCGCGCGAAAGACCGCACATTCATCACCTTGGGGCAAGTAGAAGGGGGCTGATACCGCCCCCTTCAGATTTTGGGTTCCATCCATATCCATCACTCCGCCGGGGTGGTGATGCCACGCTCAATCACCTCGCGGCGCGGGACCATGACCGAGTAGATGAAGAGCAGCGCGCCAAGGACCACGGCGATGCCAGACCCGAAGCGCATGGCGTAGAAGATCCACAGCTGGTCTTGCACATCCATGTAAGCCTCGCCGTTCACCCGTTGCAGATGGGTTTGCAGGGCCCCGGCAAAGGTCAGCGTCACGGTCATGAACACCATGCCCGACGACATCAGCCAGAACGACGCCATGTTCAGCACCTGATTGTAAGGATCACGGCCCAACAGGTTCGGCATGGCATAGGTGATGATCGCAAGGTTGATGCAGACATAGGCGCCGTAAAACGCAAGGTGTCCGTGTGCGGCGGTGATCTGCGTGCCGTGGGTGTAGAAATTCACCCCGTGCAGCGTGTGCAGGAACCCCCAGACGCCTGCGCCAAAGAACGCCAGCACCGCGCAGCCAAGGCTCCACAGCAGGGCGGCCTTGTTTGGGTGGTCACGACGGCCCTTCCAGACCATGATGAAAGCAAAGGACATCATGGCGAAGAACGGCACGATTTCAAGGCTGGAGAAGATCGAGCCGATCCACTGCCAATACCCCGGCGTGCCGATCCAGTAGTAGTGGTGCCCGGTGCCGAGGATGCCCGAGAAAAGCGCGGTGGCGACGATGACATAAAGCCATTTCTCCACCACCTCTCGGTCCACCCCAGTAAGCTTCAACATCAGGAAGGCCAGGATCGCGGCCATGATCAGTTCCCACACGCCCTCGACCCACAGATGGACGACGAACCACCAGTATTGCTTGTCCAGCGCCAGGTTGTCGGGGTTGACGAAAGCGAACAGGAACAAGAGCGCCAAGCCCCAGAGGCCGAGCAAAAGGATGTTGGTGATCGCGGTTTTCTTGCCCGCCAGCACCGTCATCGTGACGTTGTAAAGGAAGAGAAGCGCCGCCACGACGATGCCCGCCTTGACCCAGGTCGGCTGTTCCAGAAACTCGCGTCCCTGTTTGCCGAAAAGATAGCTGCCCTCGAACAGGTTGAAGAGGTAGGTCACAACGACGCCCGCCGTGCCAAGAACAAGGATGCCCAATTGAAGGTAGGCGATCTTGGTCGAGTGAATCTCGCGCTCGGATTCCTCGGGAATCAGATAGTAGGCGGCACCGAAGAAGCCGAGCAGAAGCCACACGATCAGGCTGTTGGTGTGCAGCATACGGGCGATGTTGAAGGGCAGGATTTCCGACAGGAAGTTCCCGTCCACGTAGATCCAGCCCATGATCAGCCCCAGGCTGACCTGCACCGTGAACAGCGCCATGGCCGTGGCGAAATAGATCAGTGCGATCTTTTGGCTTTGATATTTCATGATCTTCTCCTCAACCTGCATCATTCGGGGGCCAGCTTTGTGTGCGGATCTTGTTGGTCCACAGCAGGAAGTCGGCGAGGTTGCGATAGTCTTCGTCGGTCAGGTTGAACTGCGGCATCTGGCGACGGCCTTCGATGCCGGTGGGCATGGCGTCCATCCAGCTCTTGAGGGTTTCGGCCGCCACGACCGGGTCGTCCTGCACGCCCCAGCGGATCATCACGTTGCCCAGCTCGGGCGCAAAGTAAGCCCCTTCGCCAAGGATGGTATGGCAGTTGATACAGGCGTTCATTTCCCAGATGTGCTTGCCGGCAGCGACCGAGGGGGTCAGGGCTGCGGCATCAGTCGAGGTGGTGACGATGTAGCGGTGGCTGTTCCACGCCAGCGCCACGAAGATTAGTATGAAGAACAGGGAACCGCCGTAAAAGATATTGCGGGCCATGCTCTTGGTCATGACTTCGCGCATGGCGAATCCTTCCCGGAGCGGTTTCAGGTCACGTCGTTGTGACCGTTGGGTCGCGCCTCGGCCTTAACGAAAGTCAAGCCACCCGGATTTGCCGGAGCCTTTCGGTCAGGAAAGATCCTCCAACCGCGCGCCGGGAAAGGCCGCAAGGGCGGCGTCAATCGCGGCCCGGTCCATAAGGCAGGCGGCGGTGGAGAGTGCATCGGCTACGGCGGCCAAGGGCGCGCTAATGGCGGCGGTTTGCCAGCGCGGCGGCAGGCCTTGGGGGTGCAGGATATGGCCCAGCCCCGCGCCAATGCGGGTGCCCATTGGCGAAGATGTTGCCAAAGCGCGGTCATGCAGCGTCAGATCGGCAAGGGCTGCCCCCTCCGGCCCGGCAATCTGCGCACGCCACGCCCCGCCATCAGGGCGGCATCCCAGCGCCTGCACCTCGCCCATGTCGATCAGCACATCGCCCACCCCCTCGGCGCGCATCAGATCGGCGATGCAGTCGGCGGCGTGGCCCTGGGCGATGCCGTTGAAGGTCAGCGCCATGCCGGGGTTCAGGCTGATTTCCTCCGGTGTCACCCGCACACGGCCCCAGCCCACGGCGGCGCGGGCGGCGGTCAGGTCGCGCCCGGTGGCCGTGGCCAGCCACAAGGGCTGGATCGACGGGTCAAACGCCCCGCCGGTAGCCTGGTGCATGTCTTGTGCTAGGGCAAAGAGGGCAAGGATCTCCGGGGCCGGATGCGCCAGCCGCCCGTCACGGTTCAACCGGGTCAGGGCCGAGTCGCGATAAAGCGAAAACTGTGCCTCGATCCGGGCCAGTTCGGCGGTGACGCGGGCAAAGATGTGGCGGGCCTGCGTGTCGGACGCCCCTGACAGGGTCAGCCTTGCCTCGGCGCCAAGGGCCAACCCAGACCAGTCGTGTCGCGCGGCGGTATGGGCAGGGGCGGCAAGCACGGCGGCGGACAGCAAAAGGAAACGGCGGCGGTTCATGACGGGGACGGCTCCTTTACCGAACGGGGCTGGCGGGCGCCCCAGAACGCGCGCCAAAGCGCGGTTGTGAAAAGTGTGAAGGCGGTGATCCACAGGGCCGCAGCGATCAGCGCAGCGGGGTAGTAAAGGTCGGGAAAGGACGCCCCGGCAAGGCGCAGCAGCGCGGCAAGCGGCAGCAAGGCATAGGCGAGGGCCACCGGGGCGGGCGCCACCAGCGCGCGCCCCGTATGGCCCAGCGTCGCGCGTGACATCACCGCCACGGTCATGCCACCGACGCCACCAATGCCCAGAATATGCAGCGCCCCGACCTCGGTGCCGATCCCCAGACCGGCCAGCCCATAGGCCAGGAATCCCACAGCGTTCACCGCATAGGACAGATGCAGCGCCCACAGAATCGGCTTGTTACGGGTCCAAAGCCCACGCCACAGCGCCACCCGGATCAGCCCCGCACCGCCCGCCAGCACTGCGGCGGGGGCAAGAATCGCCTGGGACAGGCCAATCAGATGGCCAACCGGCTGGGACAGGGCCGCCGCAATGGCGATGGCCGCCAGCGGCATCGGGTTCAACGGCAACCCCACCTCGCGTCCTGATTGCACCATGGCGTTGCGGGTAAAGCCCGGCGTCACCCGTCCGCCCAGCACCATGATCATCGCGCCCAACGTCAGAAGGCCCGCGCGCAGGCCACCCCAAAGGGTGTCTTGCGTCCAGCCCATCCACTCCAGATGCACCATCAGGTTGGCGGTCCAGAAGAGCGCCAGCATCGCCAGCAGGATCAGTTGCTGCGGCTTTGGCCGATTGAGCATCTGGACCAGCAGCTTGGCGGCCAGCACCGGCACAAAGGCCAGATCGAGACCGGCAACCACCCCGGCAGGCAGGATGCCAGAGGACCAGACCGCAACCCGCCCCAGCAGCCACAGCCCTGCCACGGTCGCGATGAACACATGCGGTGCCGCCCGCGCCCCGGTCCAGTTCGGCACGGCGGTCAGGAAGAACCCGCCCAACGCCGCGGCGCCATAGCCAAAGATCATCTCATGCGCGTGCCACTGTTGCGGGGCGGCGGCGGTGGGCCAGTCGGCCGCGCCTCCCACCGCTTGCAGGGCCAGCCATGTGGCCCAGACGGCGATGGACAGGATGGCGAACAGGCCTGCCGCCAGAAAGAACACCCGGAAGCCATCGCCAAACAGTCGTTTCAGCGCGGTCATGCAGTGGCTCCTTCGGTTCGGGCGCGGCGTTTCAGGACGGGACATTGTGAACCGTCGTTCATGATCACCTGACAGCGCAGGCACAGCACACATTCGTTGGCGTTGATCCGGCCCAACGGGTCAATCGCGCCGACAGTGCATTTGGTCTCGCACAAGCGGCACTCGCGGCCACATTGCGGGCGGCGCTTCAGCCAGTCAAAGATCTTCAGCTTGGCCGGGATCGCAAGCCCCGCTCCAAGCGGGCAAAGATAGCGGCAAAAGAACCGCTCGATGAACAGGCTGGCGCTCAAAAGGGCCAGCACAAACAGCACGAAGGGCCAGGATCGCATCATCCGCAGGCTGATGGCAGTCTTGAATGGCTCGACCTCGGCCACAACCAGGGCGTCGTGCATGGAATAGAAGGACAGCGCGAGGATACCGACAAAAGCGGTGTATTTGATGACCCACAGCCGTTCATGCACCGCCTGCGGCACGGCGATCTGGCGGATGCCAAAAGCAACGGCGGCGTCGTTGGTGATCTCCTGCAAGGCACCAAACGGGCAGAGCCAGCCACAATAGACCCCCCGGCCCCAGAACAGCATCCCCAGCGCGGTGAACCCCCACAAAAGGAAGATCACCGGTTCGATCAGAAACGTCTCCCAGCGGAACCCGTTCAGCAGTGAATGGATGAAGGCGATGACCTGCACCACCGAAAGCTGCCCGTTCAGCCCCCAGCCGAGCACAATCAGCGTGGTCAGAAGAAAGCTGATCCGCCCGGTGCGCCACAGCCGGGGGCGGCGGGTGATCCATTCTTGCGCGAACAGGATCAGCGTCAGCACGGCCAGCATGGTGGCAACGAAGGCGGTCTCCAGCCGCTTTGCCTGCCATATCTCGCGCCAAAGGGGCTCTGGTGCGGCCACGGGTGCAAGGCGCAGCGCGGTGGGCAGGCTGTAATCGGCGGTGATGGCCATCGACACCGGATCAGCGGCGGTATCACGGCTGGCGGTGATCTGGACCACAAAGGGCTGCAAGGGGTCAATGGCGGGTGGCAGGCGGAACAGGCTGATCTCCTTGGCCTCAGGCGCGCCGGAGGCGACAAGGCGTTTCAGCATCTGATAGCTTGTCTCGGTCGGCTGGACCCGGGTTTCGCCCTGAATGATCGTCACCCGGTCAAAGACGCCGCTGCGTTTCCAGTCGGTGCCCCGGTGGGAGTGGAGGCCCTGCGAAATCACGATCAGCGCGGTTTCGCCGGGGCCAAGGTTGCCGACGGCCTGGGTAAATGCCTGTTGGCCAAGCAGGCTTTGGCCCACGGTCGGCGGGTCGATCAACCCGGCCCAGAGGTGCAGAAAGGGCCCGTCACCGGGTGGGATCGGCACCTTGGCCCCGGTCAGCGCCGTGGCGACCTCGGTCATGGTCACCTGCACCTCGGCCAGCGCCCCCATCGCCAGAAGGCCCGGCCAGTCGGTCGGGGCAAAGGTCAGCCGGTCGATCCCGCCGCCCGCCGCAATCACCCCGCGCCCGATGGCAAGGGTGCGGGCGGTGCGCAGGACGCCGTCGCGGATCACACCGGTCGATACGGTGGCGCGGCTGATCACATCGGGCACACCGGGCTGGCGCAAGCCACTTCCGGCGGGCGCGGTCAGATCATAACCGGCAAAGCCGCCGACGTAGGCGGCAATGTCGGCGTCCGAGATACCCAGCGTCAGCACCGGTTCATTGTGCTGCATCAGTTGCGCGCCGGTGATCTTTCCGGACGGCGCAATCGCCACCAGAACATCCAGCGGTCGCCCGGAATACCCGACCGAACCTGCCACAGCCCAGGTTGAAGCGAGATAGCCGACCGGCCTTCCCTCGGCCGTCACGTCCCAGCCCGGCACCCCTGCATCCTGACGCTTCACCTGAACCGGGTCGGTCAACCCCAGCAAACGGGCCGCAAGATCAGGCGCGGGGTCGGTGACGGTGATCGCGTTGAAACCCGCCATTTCGGCTTGCGCAGGCGTGGCTGCCCAGTCCGGCCAAAGCCCGCAGACCAGCGCCAAAACGACAAGACACCGCAGCAGGGGCGCAAGATTTCTCATGCCGGAACCCTGCGTCGCCCGGTTTTCTCGCGCCTTAACGAAAGTCAAGGAGCCGGATTGCACTGCGGTCCATGGTTCCCTCAGCCTCACCAGCGGAACGGAGACATTCCATGAACCCCCGAGCTTTCCATGCCAGGCATATGCTGATGTCCAGCGCTGCCATGGCCTTTGCCTTGTTCGCAGGCACCGCCCTGGCCCAAGACAAGCCAGCCACCCATGCCGACGGCCCCGCCGCCGCCTATGAGCCGTCAATGACGACGCTTGGGCAGATCCATGTCGAAATCCCCGGTCGCAAGGACGGCGATCCCGTGATGACCCAGGAGGAATTCCAGAAGGGCACCACGATCTACTTTGAACGCTGCGCTGGTTGCCACGGCGTGCTTCGCAAAGGAGCCACGGGCAAGCCGCTGACCACCGACATCACCCGCGAAAACGGCTATGACTACCTGCAAAGCTTCATCACCTACGGCTCGCCTGCGGGGATGCCGAACTGGGGCACTTCGGGTGCGCTCAGCGAAGAAGACGTTGATCTGATGGCCCGCTATCTGCTGCTGGAACCGCCAGCACCGCCCGAATGGGGTATGCCGGAAATGCGAACCTCGTGGAAGGTGATCGTCAAACCCGAAGATCGCGCGACCGAAAAGATGAACGACTGGGATATCGACAACCTCTTTTCGACCACCCTGCGCGATGCCGGGCAAATCGCGCTGATCGACGGGGCGACCTACGAGATCAAGGCGGTGATCGACACTGGCTATGCGGTGCATATCAGCCGGATCTCGGCCAGCGGGCGCTATCTGTTCGTGATCGGTCGCGACGCCAAGGTGGTGATGATCGATCTCTGGATGGAAGTTCCCGGCCCGGTGGCCGAAATCAAGGTCGGCATGGAAGCCCGGTCGATCGAAACCTCCAAGTTCGAGGGGTTTGAGGACACATATGCCATCGCCGGCGATTATTGGCCGCCGCAATACGTGATCATGGATGGCGCGACGCTGGAGCCGAAGAAGATCGTCTCCACCCGTGGCAACATCTATGACGAACAGGTCTATCACCCCGAACCGCGCGTGGCGGCGATCCTGTCCAGCCACTTCCGGCCCGAGTTCATCATCAACGTGAAGGAAACCGGCAAGATCCTGTTGGTGGACTACACCGACCTGACCAACCTCAAGACGGTCGAGATCGAGGCAGAACGCTTCCTGCACGATGGCGGTCTGGACAGCACCAAGCGTTACTTCATCACGGCGGCGAATGCGCGGGGCAAGCTGGTGGTGGTGGACACCAAGGAAGGCAAGCTGGCGGCGATCACCGAAACCGGCGGGCAAACGCCGCATCCGGGACGGGGTGCCAACTTCGTGCATCCGGTGTTCGGGCCGGTCTGGGCCACCAGCCACTTGGGCGACGAATCTGTGGCATTGATTGGCACCGATCCCGAAGGCCATCCCGATACAGCCTGGAAGATCGTTGACAGCTTCCCGGCCCTTGGCGGCGGGTCTCTGTTCATCAAGACCCACCCGAATTCGGACCACCTTTACACCGACGCACCGCTGAATCCCGATGCCGAAACCTCTGGCTCGGTCGCGGTGTTCACTATCGCGAAAATGGGGGCGGCGGATGTTGACCCCGAATTCGTCACTCTGCCGATCGCCGAATGGGCCGGGATCGCCGACGGTCAACCCCGTGTGGTGCAGCCCGAGTTCAACAAGGACGGCACCGAAGTCTGGTTCTCGGTCTGGAATGCGGCTGACAAGGAATCGGCCATCGTCGTGGTGGATGACAAGACACTGGAGCTGAAAGCCGTGATCAAGGACCCGCGCCTGATCACGCCCACCGGCAAGTTCAACGTCTTCAACACCCGGGATGACGTTTACTGAAGCCGGACCAAAGTTTGCCCCGAGCGCCTGCATCGGTTCGGGGCAGACACTGGCGGGGCGCGCGCTGTGCAGTTGTCCTGCCGTCTTTCTCCTCATCAGCCAGTCGGGGACCGACAGCCATGAATACTCATTCACCTTACAAACCCTGTGGCATGGTTCACCTGATCGGCGCGGGGCCGGGCGATCCGGATCTTTTGACGATCAAGGCGCTGCGGCTCATCCAGTCTGCCGATGTGGTGGTGTTTGATCGGCTGGTCAGCCCCGAGATCATGGCTTTGATCCCCGCCCATACCCGAAAGATCGACGTCGGCAAGCTG
The DNA here is from genome assembly GCA_002783205.1 of Rhodobacteraceae bacterium CG17_big_fil_post_rev_8_21_14_2_50_63_15. GTDB lineage: Bacteria > Pseudomonadota > Alphaproteobacteria > Rhodobacterales > Rhodobacteraceae > Roseovarius. The sequence continues at coordinate 17,640 of PFEY01000067.1, forward strand.
CCGAAATGCCACCGTGTGCCACAAGAGGCGATCAACGCCCTGCTGATCGATCTGGCACTTGACGGGCTGAGAATCGCCCGATTGAAAGGTGGCGATCCCCTGATCTTTGGCCGCGGCAGCGAAGAAGCCGCCGATCTGCGCGCCGCAGGAATTGCGGTGGACTATGTCCCCGGCATCACCGCCGCGCAGGGAATGGCCGCCTCGACCGGCGTGCCCTTGACGCATCGCGGGCTGGCGACCGGCGTGCGCTATGTCACGGGACACCGGGCAAAGGACGCAAAGCTTGATCTCGACTGGGCCTCGCTTGCCTGCGAGGCGACGACGCTGGTGGTCTATATGGGGGTGCAGAACATCGCCGAGATTGCCTTTCACCTGATGCGCCACGGCCTGCCCGCCAGCCTGCCCGTCATGGCGGTGTCGGCGGCCACCACCCCGCGTGAGACGCGGCTGGTGTCGAACCTTGGCAGCATCGTGACCGATGTCGCCAGCGTGCAGCCGGACGCGCCGGTGCTGTTCGTGATCGGGCATGTGGTGTCGCTGTATGAAGCCATTGCGATGGCCGATGCAGCCCTTTGTGACGGTGCCGGAACGGCGGCCTATGCGTAGCCTGATCGCCCTTCTGGCACTGACGCTGCCTTGCATGGCCGAGATTTCGCCAGAGCGGGCAAAGGCGCTGGAGCATATGGTCTTGCAGGACTGCGGATCGTGCCACGGGTTGACCATGAAGGGCGGGCTGGGGCTTCCCCTGACCACCGAAGCCCTGACCCACGCCGAACCCGAGGGCTTGGCGCTGACCATCCTGGACGGTGTGCCGGGCACCGCGATGCCGCCGTGGCGCCCGCTGATCACCGAAGACGAGGCGCTGTGGATCGCCCATTACCTGAAGAGAGACTGACCGATGAAGCGCGTTTTCCTCGCCGCCCTGACCGCCTCGCTTCTTGCCCTGCCCGCCTTGGCCGAGAATCCCTGCTGCGCCACGGGCGACCTTGGCCTTGTGGTCGAACGCGCCACCGGCAGCCTTCTGGTGATCGACCGGTCCGACCGCGCGAGCATTGGCCGGGTTGACGGTTTGGGCGATCTGAGCCACGCCAGCCTGACCTACAGCCCGGACGAACGCTATGCCTACGTCTTTGGCCGCGATGGCGGTCTGACCAAGGTCGATATGCTGACCCAAACCATCGTTGCCCGCACGATACAGGCAGGCAATTCCATCGGCGGCGCGATTTCCGACGATGGCCGCCTGATCGCCGTGTCGAACTATGAACCCGGCGGGGTCAAGGTGTTTGACGCGGATACGCTGGCGCTGGTGGCCAATATCCCCGGCAACTCCAAGACCATCGGTCTGGTCGATGTGCCGGGCCGCCGCTTTGCTTGGTCCACCTGGGACAGCGGCGAGGCGTTCATGGCCGACTTTTCCGGCCCCGAAATGGTCGTGACCAAGCTGGGCGATGTCGGTCGCAACCCCTTTGATGCCGTGCTGACCGATGACGGCCACACCTATCTGATCGGGCTTTTCGGCGAAAAGGGCATGACGGCAATTGACCTTTGGGACAAAAATCCTGCGCCGGTGCGGTTCTTGAACGATTATGGCAAGACCGAGGACGATCTGCCGGTTTACAAGATGCCTCACCTGCAAGGCTGGGCCTTTACCGAAGGCCAGTATGTCCTGCCTGCTGTCGGTCAGCATGAACTGTTGTGGGTGGACCGCGAAACCTATGCCGAGGTGGCCCGCACCCCGATGCACGGCCAGCCGGTGTTCATCATCGCGCAGCCCGGCAGCCCCTATGTCTGGGTGAATTTTGCGACGCCGTTGAATGACACGGTGCAGGTGGTGGACAGCCGCACGCATGAGGTGGTGCAAACGCTGACTCCCGGCAAGGCGGTGTTGCATATGGAATTCGCGCCGCGCGGGGCCGAGGTGTGGATTTCGGCCCGCGATGACAACAAGGTGGTGATCTACGACACCCACACCTATCAGGTGTTGGGCGAGATCGCGTCCGACAGCCCCTCGGGCATCTTCTTCACCGCCCGCGCGCATCGGACGGGACTATAGATGGACCGCCTCGACCCCCATGACCGCCGCCTGCTGGATGAGTTTCAGCGCGACTTCCCGCTGGTGCCCCGGCCCTTTGAGGTGCTGGCTGTGGCCTTGGGGCTGACCGAAACCGACGTGATCGCCCGGCTGGTGCGGCTGCAAGCAATAGGCACGGTGGCGCGGGTCGGGGGCACGGTCAGGCCTAATACGGCAGGAGCCTCGACGCTTGCAGCACTCGCGGTGCCCGAGGCGCGGATTGAAACCGTGGCCGCGATTGTAGGCGTAGAGCCTGGCGTCAACCATTCCTACCTGCGCGAGGATGATTGGAACCTGTGGTTCGTCGCCACCGCACCCGATGCCGCCGGGCTGGAGGCATCGCTGGCCCGCATCGGCGCGCAAACCGGGTTGCAAGTCCTTGACCTGCGCCTGCTGCGCGCTTTCAACATCGACCTTGGCTTTCGACTGACCGGCGCGCGGGCGGCGCTGACCACGGAAAGCCGCGCTGATACCGCAGCCTTGCACCCCACCGACCGCCCGCTGTTGCAGGCAATGGCGGCGGGCTTTCCTTTGGTGGCGAAGCCTTATGCAGCCTTGGCCGCTGATCTGGGCTGGACCGAGGTGCAGGTGCTGAACCGGCTGGCCCAGCTCTCTGCGGCGCGGATCCTGACCCGTATCGGCATAATCGTGCGCCACCGCGCCATCGGCTGGGCGGCGAATGCGATGGTGGTCTGGGACGTGCCGGAGAACGGCATGGAACCAGCCGGCCGTGCCCTTGCCGCCCTGTCCGGCGTCACCTTGTGCTATCAGCGCCAGACGGTGCCGGGCCTCTGGCGACACGGGTTGTTTTCCATGATCCACGGCCAAAGCCGGCCCGATGCACTGACCGTGCTGGACAGCGCCCGCGCCTTGCCTGCTCTGGCGAACATCGACCACCGGGTTCTGTTTTCCACCCGCTGCTTCAAGCAGACCGGAGCCCTTCTGGAAAGGTCCGCCGCATGAGCCTGCGCCGCACCCCTGTTGCCCCGGACGCGCTGGACGCCACCGACCGCGCCATCCTGAACCGGATGCAGGACGGATTGCCACTGTGCCCGCACCCCTTTGCCGATCTTGCCCAAGACCTGAACCTTGACGAAGAGGCTTTGATCTCCCGCATCAAGGCCTTGCGCGAAATCGGCGCGATCACCCGGTTCGGGCCATTTTACGACGCCGAAGCAATGGGGGGGGCCTTTTGCCTCTGTGCGATGGAGGTCGCAGCCGAGCGTTTCGAAGATGTCGTGACTTTGGTCAATGCGCACCCCGAGGTGGCGCACAATTATGAACGCACCCACCGGCTGAACATGTGGTTCGTGCTGGCCTGCGAACGGCCCGACCAGATCGAACAGGTGGCGGTGCGGATCGAACAGGAAACCGGGCTGCCGGTCCTGCGCTTTCCCAAAGAGCATGAGTTCTTCATCGGTTTCCGGGTGCACGCATGACCACCAACGCCGCCATCGACCGCCGTATCATCGCCGCCACCACAGGCGGTTTGCCCCTGACCCCCGCCCCCTTTGCCGAGGTGGCGGGCTGGCTTGGGTTGACCGAGGCAGTGGTGATCGACCGCATGGCCGCGATGCAAGCCGCAGGCGTGATCCGCCGCGTGGCGATAGCGCCCAACCACTATGCGCTCGGCCTTGTCGCCAACGGGATGAGCGTTTGGGACGTTGACGACGCCCGCGCGGTGGACCTGGGCGAACAGGTCGGCGCGCTGGATTTCGTGTCGCACTGCTACCTGCGCCCTCGGGCGAAGGGCTGGTCTTACAACCTGTTCGCCATGGTCCACGGCCATAGCAGGGACGAGGTTGAGGGGTTGCGCGCGCGGATTGCGGTCCTGCTGGGGCCGACCTGCCGCGCCTCGGACATTCTGTATTCCACCCGCATCCTCAAGAAAACCGGGCTGCGGCTGACCGAAGGGGGTCAATGATGTTTCGCCTGACGCAATACATGCACGAACTTGTCACGCCTACCGCGCCGCGCCGCCGGGTCTCGGCAGGTGGGGTCAAACCGGTGGTGATCTGGAACCTGACCCGCACCTGCAACCTCAAGTGCCGCCACTGCTATACCACCAGCGCCGATGTGCCCTTTCCCGGCGAGTTGAACCACGATCAGGCGATGGGCGTGCTGGACGACCTTTCCGCCTTCGGCATCCCGGCGTTGATCTTGTCGGGGGGCGAACCCCTCAGCCGGTTCGACTTTTGGCAGCTTGCAGAACGGGCGCGGGCGCTGAACTTCCGCCACCTGTCGCTATCGACCAATGGCACCAGGTTGGGCGGCGAAAATGCCGACCGGGTGGCGGCGCTGGGCTTCGATTACGTTGGCATCTCGCTGGACGGGATCGGCGCCGTGAACGACTGGTTTCGCGGCGTGGACGGCGCCTTTGCCGATGCGCTGGCGGGCGTGCGGGCCTGCAAGGCGAGGGGAGTCAAGGTGGGATTGCGGTTCACCATCACCGAGGACAACGCCACCATGCTGCCCGCGATGCTGGACCTGTGCGACAGCGAAGGGGTGGACAAGTTCTACCTCTCGCACCTCGTCTATGCTGGCCGGGGCGACAAGCACCGCGGCGAGGACACCGAACACGCCCGCACCCGCGCGGCAATGGATATACTGATCGCGCGCGGCTGGGGGGCGCTGCAATCGAGCCACCCGCTGGAGATTGTCACCGGCAACAACGATGCCGATGCGGTCTATTTCCTGCGCTGGGTAGAGGCGACCTTCGGGCCGGAAAAGGCCCGGCACGTGCGCGGGCATCTGGAGGCATGGGGTGGCAACTCCAGCGGGTTGGGCGTCGCCAACATCGACCCACAGGGCAAGGTGCATCCCGACACCTACTGGTCCGACTATACCGTGGGATCGGTGAAAACAGACCGCTTTTCAACGCTGTGGACTGGCGATGACACCATGCTGGCCACCCTGCGTCAGCGCCCCCGCCCGCTGAAGGGCCGCTGCGGCGAATGTGCCTATCAGGCGGTCTGCGGTGGCAACACCCGCATCCGTGCCTTGCAGGTGACGGGCGACCCCTGGGCCGAAGACCCTGCCTGCTACATGACAAATGCCGAGATCGGGGCAGAGGATGCCACCCGCCTGACCGTCACGCCGTTCCGGGGGAAAAGCCATGATCCGGCACATCGTTTTATTTAGCCTGCTGGCCTTGCCAGCCGTGGCCGCACCTGATGGCGCGGCGATTTACGTGGACCAGTGTGCGTCCTGCCATGCCGAAACCCGCTTTGGCGGCACTGGCCCGGCGCTGATCCCGGAAAGCCTGAGGCAGTTAAAGGGCAAAAAGCTGGAAGACCTGATCGCCAAGGGCCGCACCGCCACGCAGATGCCCGCCTTTGCGGCGACGCTGTCGGCGGCTGATATTGCCGCTGTGGCGACCTATGTCGTCTCGCCCCTGGCGACACAACCGGTCTGGACCGAGGCTGAGATTGCGGCCACGCGGGAAATGACCGGCTATCACCCCGCGACCGCCCCCACATTCACCGCCGATCCCATGAACATCACGCTGGTCGTGGAAACTGGCGACCATCATGTGTCGGTGCTGGATGGCGACAGCTTTGCCGTCCTCGACCGCTTTGCCACCCCCTTTGCCGTTCATGGCGGGCCAAAGTTCAGCCCCGATGGGCGATTCGTGTTCATCATGTCGCGCGATGGCTGGGTGCAGAAATACGACATCTGGAGCCTGAAAGAGGTTGGCCGGGTCCGCGCTGGCCTGAACAGCCGCAACATCGCAATGAGCGCGGACGGCAAATGGCTGGCGGTGGCGAACTATTTGCCAAACACGCTGACCATCCTGTCCACCGACGATCTGACGGTGAAAAAGGTCAGCGAGATCGAGGGTCGCGGCGGCACCCCCAGCCGCGTCGCCGCCGTCTATCAGGCGCCACAACGCGAAACCTTTGTGCTTGCGCTGAAGGACGTGCCCGAGATCTGGGAAATTGCCACCAATGAAGATGGCGGCCCCTATTCCGAAGGGCTGGTTCATTCCAACGAAAACGGCATGGTCGAGGCAGTGGGCATTGAACGCGGCCTTTTCGCCCGCCGCCGCATCGACGTTTCGGCCCCGTTGGACGACTTCTTCTTCAGCCCCGATTACCGCAACCTGATCGGCACCAACCGCGCGGCGGAAACCGGGGTGGTGGTCAATCTGGATGTGGGGCGCGAGATTGCCGAACTGCCGCTGCCCGGTATGCCGCATCTGGGGTCCGGCATCACCTGGGACAGGGGCGGCCACAAGGTCATGGCAACCCCGCACTTGACCGAGGGCCTGCTGTCGGTGATCGACATGACCGACTGGTCACTGATCAAGACCATCAAGACCGATGGCCCGGGCTTCTTTCTGCGCAGCCATGCCAGCACGCCCTATGTCTGGGCCGATGTGTTCACCGGCGAAAGCAAGGGTCACATTCACATCATCGACAAGCAAACACTGGAAATTGTGCAAACGCTGATCCCCGCGCCGGGCAAGACCGTGGCCCATACCGAATTCACCCGCGACGGCAAATACGCGCTGGTGTCGATCTGGGAAATGGACGGCGCCGTGATCGTCTACGACGCCGCGACGTTTGAAGAAATCAAGCGGCTGCCGATGAGCAAACCTGCCGGAAAATACAATGTCTGGAACAAGATCACCTTTGAAGACGGCACCAGCCACTAGCCGCCACAGCCTTTGGAAGCTGGGGTTGATGCTTTGGCCCTTCGCGACTTCGGCGGTGGCGATCAACCTGTTCATGCTGGGGCTTCTGGGTCAGGCGATCGGCCTTGCCGCCCTGTCGCCCATGGCCGCACTTTGGCTATCGCTGCCCTTGGGCCTGCCGGCCACATGGGCCGCTGCCCGCTGGGTGAGTCGGCTGCTCAGGCGGGCCGAGGGCGGATAGCGCCCGCAGACCCCAGCCCCCTGGGGTCATTTCAGCGTGGCGAGATAGGCAGCCACATCCTCGTCGGGGTAGTCTCCCCCTTTTTAACGGGGTGCATCCGTAGAACTCACGCGGCCATTTTCAGTTTCATTGCGGGTGTGATGCCGCCGATGCTCATGTTGGGGCGGTCGTTGTTGTAAGTCCATAGCCATTGCGTGGCGTGGTTCTGTGCCTC
>PFEY01000067.1:24846-38479 GCA_002783205.1 Rhodobacteraceae bacterium CG17_big_fil_post_rev_8_21_14_2_50_63_15
ATGTTTCTCAGCCTATTTTCGTAGAGTTTCGCTGATGTATTCGGGGCCATTGTCGACCCTTATGGTGCCAGGTTTGCCCCGCCATTCTATGATCCTGTCGAGGCTGCGGATGAGCTTCGGCGCGCAGCCTGTCCAGAAGGAGGACGTTCCAGATGAATGACACCATCACCCTGCTGACCCGCCGCGCCGACATGGCCCCGGCCAGCGCCGACCGTGATGCCCGCACCGTCGAGGTGATCTGGTCCACCGGTGCGCCCGTGCGCCGCCGTGACATGGCTGGGCAGTATATCGAACGCCTCAGCCTCAACCCGCAAGCGGTAGACCTGTCGCGCCTCCAAGGGGCCAGCGTGCTGGATGCCCACCGGCAGTCTGCCGTCCGAGATGTGCTGGGCAGCGTACAATCTGCTGCCGTCGATGGCGAACGCGGCACGGCACTGATCCGCTTTTCGGCCCGCCCCGAGGTTGAACCGCTCTGGCAGGACGTCCTGTCGGGGATCCTGCGGCATGTCTCCGTTGGCTATTCGGTCGAGGAATGGGCCGAGGCCACCGAAAACGGCGCGCGTGTGCTGACCGCCGTGCGCTGGACCCCACACGAGATTTTCCTTGTCCCCACCCCGGCTGACCCGGGTGCCCGCATCCGCATGGAGACCAACATGACCGACACCACCATCACGCCCGCCCCGCCCGAGACACAGACCCGCGCCACGATCAACACCGAGATCCGATCCATCGCCCGCATCGCCGGGCTGGACCAGTCCCGGATCGACGGCCAGATCGACGCCGCCGCTGATGCCGACACCGCCCGCCGCGCCGCTTTCGAGGCGCTGGCGACCCGCAGCGCGCCGACGATCCGCACCGAACAGGTGTGCGTCGAGATGGGCGAGGCTCTGTATGCGCGCATCAACCCGCGCCACGAACTTTCCAAACCGGCCCGCCGCTATGCCTATGCCACGCCGGTGGACATGGCCAAGGAACTGCTGACCCTGCGCGGCGAGTCAACGATGGCTCTGTCGCCCGCCAGCCTCGTCACCCGCGCGCTTCACACGACATCCGATTTCCCGATCATCCTCGGCAACACCGTGGGCCGCGTGCTGCGCGATGCCTATCAGGCAGCACCATCCGGCATCCGCCGCCTTGGTCGCCAGACCTCGGCGCGGGATTTCCGCTCAGTGAACAAGATCATGCTTGGCGATGCGACTGAACGAGGTATCGAAAGAAGGCTTCGCTGACATGTTCGGACGCTTCAAACATGGCCCTGTCCTTTCAAGCCAATGGTACCGGGCCGGTGGCCGACCTCCGGCGCGACGCTGTTTGGGTCCACTCGGGTGAGGTTGGCGCATTCGCGCGGTTCTTCGAAGGTGAGACCATGGTTGTGCATGCGCGCGAGGACACGCTAATATGCGTAGGGCATCAACGTCGGGGAATGGTATCAGTCATGTTTCACCTGACGGCACGCGTCGCCTGGCACGACTCCCGCTGGAACGGGACCGTCTGCCGCCAACCATCGTGCAACTCCTTCTGCGTTGCGCTTGATCGCGTCCGAGAAGAGCGTGATGACGTCCAAGAGGACGCGAATGCAGGAAAACAATGGAGCACCCTTTCGACCAACGATTTGCCCCCATGCAAGGCAGAGTCTGGCGCGTTCATGAATGACGCCGAATGGACCCGGCGCTTCGTCCACCCATATGCCGACATCACGAAGGCGGCCGGGACTCATGGCCACCTGAAGCCGACATCGGTAAAAGTTCCGCCTTATGCCACCTTCGTGGTGCCCTTCGCATGGATGCTGCGGAGTGAGCAGGATGCCATCGACGAGCGGCTCCCAACGCCCCTTCCCCCTGACGATGAGTCACCATTCAAAAGCCCTTGGGTGTTCGGCAGTGCGCGCCAGGAAGCTATCCTGAACCTTTTCTCAAGCCGGCTGACTCCACAGCATTCCTTGGTCTTCTTTTACTGCAAAGAAGGTCAACCGCTCGGCGACACAATCTCACGCCTCGTGATGGGCATCGGAAAGATCACGACCGTAACGCCGCCGAAGGCATTCGAAGTAAACGAGAACAAGCCAACTCACCTGATGTGGGATCTATTGATCCGCCACTCGATCCGCCCAGATGGGGCCGACGGCTTTCTTCTGCCATACCACGAGTACCTCGAGCCCACTGGAGACCCTGAAGAGGACACTCGGCGGCGGGATTTGCTGCAGGAAATAACTGTCCCTGCGGATGCTGCCCACGTCCGGGTTTTCTCGTACGCAGCTGAACTCGCGCCACCGGACATCGGACTCTCCACGCTGGTCCGATGCCTCGAGGCTGTTCGGAAGATTCGCGAACACGGAATCGCAAAAGGACCGTGGGAGCGCCGCGAGGAATGGCTTAATGAGCAGATCGCCCAAGCATGGCACGACCGCGGACCGTTCCCTGGACTCGGGCCGTCTCTCGAAGCGATTGGGATGCGACTAGGTACCGCTCTGGCGCTGGAACTTCTAGCCTCCGGCGTCGTAAAATCGGATGGCGACCCGTGGCCGATGATAGACGCACTGTTTCTTGGAAAAATGGCACCTCCGCAGCCCGCCTACGCCGAAGATCTGAAGGCGTCACGGGCATCATGGGTCGGTCTTTCTGACGAACGCCGCGCGCTGCTCAAGTTGCTTTCGCGCTTCGCACTGACTTCGGCGCAGGCGTTACGATGGTTCGATCCGACAGAGCGTACTAAAGGGACGACAGCAAAGATCACCGATGAGGAAATCCTCGCAAACCCTTACCGGATGAGCGAGGCAGACCTCGGCAACTGGGATGACTCCCCAGTATCGGTAGGATTGATTGATCGGGGCCTGCTTCCAGATTCGACGATAGCTTCGAAGCACCCGGTTCCGGCACCGTCCACCGTGGTTTCGCCGAACGATGCCCGACGCCTTCGCGCGGCGCTTGTCGAAGTGCTTCGCAAGGCATCTGAAAGCGGGGATTCGCTACTGAGTATCTCTGAGGCCCTGCAACGGGCGGGGACGTTGGACGTTGCCCATCCTTGCGTGATCGGAAGTGACTGGCCAAGTGCCAACCGCGCTTCGCTGGATGGCGTCGTCGAATTAATTGATGTGCCGGTTGGGGAAACTGATGTCACCAAGGCCTTGCAGCTAACCGAGCTAAAGGGACGCGAAGACAGATTACGTTCATTGCTGGGCAAGCGGGCCGGCAAGCCTGCGGTTCCGGTGGAAGCAGATTGGAAAACTCTACTCGTCATTGCAATCACAGAAGCAGGTGGCAGGGTGAAAGAGAAGCGCAAACGCCACTTGGATGCCTTGGAAGAGCAGTCCGACGCGCTAAAGCGCCTGATGTCACGGCGCATGAGCATTCTCGTCGGACGCGCAGGAACAGGCAAGACTTCGGTCATGGGTGCCCTAATGCTACAAAAAACGGTTGCGAAGGATGGCATCCTACTTCTTGCACCCACAGGCAAGGCCCGGGTGCGACTTGGCAAGGCGACCAATGCTGAAGCGATGACCATCGCCCAGTTCCTCAACAGGCTTGGTCGGTATGACGGCGCTCGTCAGCGTCCGAAGTTTGACGGGGCAGAGAAATATCGAAAGGAAAAGACCGTTGTCATCGACGAGTGCTCAATGCTCACGATGGACGATCTGATCGCCGTTTTAAATGCACTTGACCTTGCGCATGTTCAGCGGCTCATCCTGGTAGGGGATCCCAATCAACTTCCACCCATTGGCGTCGGTCGTCCGTTCGCAGATCTAGTGTCATACTTGGAAACCACCGATTCCAAGGCTGAAGATGGCTCCCCCCAGAGCTACGCTCTGGCCCGCCTGTCAGTTGAGGTGCGTCCCGCCGCAAAGTTGAAAGACGCATCTGTGCTGGATCAGGACACGGACGCGGAAGAGGCATCGGATGCACTGCGCCTTGCTTCGTGGTTCACCCGAGAGCCGCAACCAGTCGACGCTGATCGAGTGCTGAGCGACCTCGAATTGGGTGAGAAGTTTAATGACCTTGAGCTCGTATTCTGGAAGACCCCAGAAGAACTGCGCGCTCAATTCCTCGTGGCATTTCAACGACATCTTGGCCTGGACAACGCAAGCGATGTGGCGGGGTTCGACACGGCACTTGGGCTTGACGAGCGCGGATGGGTGCCATTCGAGGCACCGCAAGGCTCGGAGTACTGGCAGATTCTCTCACCAGTTCGGATGCATCCACACGGAGTTCACGACATAAATCGGTGGGTTCAACGCCAATTCAGGGCAAAACAGCTTCTAGCGGCGGCGAACCCGTGGGGCTTAAGCCTTGGTGACGAGAGTATCGTGGTAAAGGACAAGGTAATCCAGACATCCAACCAAAGGCGCAAAGCGTTCGACGGAACATCTTCCGAAGAATTCTATCTCGCAAACGGCGAAGTCGGCCTCACTGCGACGGGGCAAAACGGTTGGATGAATGTACTGTTCGCCGGGCGACCGGGGCTTCGCTTCGGTTACAGCAAGAGGGATTTTCCAGGCGGCGCGGGTCCGCTTGAGCTGGCTTACGCACTAACCGTTCACAAATCGCAAGGTAGCGAGTTCAAGAAGGTATTTGTGGTCCTCCCGAAAAACTGTCGGCTGCTGTCGCGCGAGCTGCTTTACACTGCGCTCACACGCTCGCGAGAACAGCTTGTCCTGTTGATCGAAGGGGACGATGCGACGGTACTGTTCGACCTCACACGCCCTGAAAGGTCCGAGACCGCGCGGAGGAACACCAACATTTTCCAAGGTGTAGTCCGAGTTGCCGACGACAACGTGCCTTTCGCACAGCACCTTATACACCGCACTGAAAAGGGACATCTGGTTCGGTCCAAGTCCGAACTCGTCATTGCGAACATGCTTTTCCAGCTTGGCATATCATATGAGTACGAGCGGGTCTGCGATGGCACAGCAGCGCCGGGACGCCTGCGTCCGGATTTCTCGTTCGTAACTGACGATGGTGATCTCATTGTGTGGGAACACCTCGGCATGCTCAGTCGGCCAGATTACAAGCGCGGCTGGGACTGGAAACGCGAATGGTACCAGGTGAACGGGTTCAGCGAGGGAAGCACACTCTTCACCTCGACTGAAGACAGTGAAACCGGACTAGATTCTGCGAAGCTGAAAATGACCGCAAACGCTATCAAGGATTTATTGGGCTAGTTCGTCCCCGATCCTCGAGCTGCAGGAGAACGCTAGACAATGCTGATGATGGCTCCGACTGCACGTTTGCCCGTGTTCGCAGCATGGGCTCAATGGAATGATAGAGGATGCGCAGGGTTGCGTCAGACGCCGCGAAAAAGTTCAAATTGATGCAGGGCCGGACCCGAGAAAATCCCGGAGCTGGTCCCGAAAAAGTGGGTGGTTCGCTTGATTGATGCGATACGGACAGCAACTGAAGCATTGACCCGCTTTCTTCAAGCGGAAATGCCAAAATTATCAGATGACTGGTGGCAGAAGTATGTTGTCGATCGTCTTAGCTTTCAACAACAACGCACTGTCGATGAGCGCCGTGTTGCCTCGCTCCGACAATTAGATTTCGCCGCCCTGCTGCGTGTCCTGGACCAAAATTGGTACGAGTTGAGCAACATCCTAAATCTGCCGCGCGAAGGCAGGAACTGGGTGAAGGAATTGCAGACTGTTCGAAACAAGTGGTCACATCTCTCATCCGAGTCCATACCTCCCAGCGAGGTTTACCGCGATGCTGATACTCTTTCGCGCTTTCTAGGGATGATCAGTGCCGAACGTTCTTCTATCGATGCCATTGAATTACTGAAGGCTTCCGCTCTCGCAACTCTGGCTGGCATCAGCGGAGCGGCCGTACGCGACAGAATCGGAGCAGCCGATCAGCCAGACTACACGGCCGTAACAACGGTCGCCGACTCAAGTCAAACATTCAAAGTTGGCGATGTCGTCGCACTACGATCCGACCTCAGCGTTCAAGTGTCGATCTTGGAAGTCATTGCGACTGGGCCAGAGCGCCGATACCGGGTCTTCCAAAATGGTACCAAGGCGATTTTCTACGAGAGCCAGCTCCAGTCGATTGAGCCGGTAAACGATAACGACCAGAGAATCCCGCTCGCTGATCTGCATGCGTACCTCACTGCACTGCAAATCCTCTCTCCGTCTACCGCCAACCTTTTCTCGCTCCGCTCAGGACGGGTTCAGTTCGTTCCCTACCAGTATCGGCCGGTACTCAAGCTCATTCGTGCTGACCGTCCCCGCATACTGATCGCAGACGAAGTCGGCGTCGGCAAGACCATCGAAGCGGGCCTTATCATCAAGGAACTGAGGGCCCGCATGGACATCTCATCGGTGCTGGTGATTTGCCCCAAGGCGCTTGTCGCCGAGCGTAAATGGTACAATGAAATGAAACGCTTCGACGAGAGTTTTACCGCGCTGAACGGCGCGCAGCTCCGTCACTGTCTAAAGGAAACAGAGTTGGAGGGTGAGTGGCCCGAGCAATACGCAAAATCCATCCTGCCGTTCTCGCTTTTTGACTCCGATCTTGTGGTAGGCAGCAGCACAGGTCGACGCAAGGACCAAGGTCTCTTGGCTCTAGATCCGCCGCCGAAGTTCGATCTCGTGATCGTGGATGAAGCACATCACATCCGCAACTCCGACACCTACCTCCACCAGGGTGTCCGCTACTTCTGCGACAATGCGCAAGCTGTAGTCCTAATGACGGCAACTCCGGTTCAGCTTGGAAGCAAGGACCTCTACACACTCCTGAATGTCCTGCGGCCAGACCTGATCATCGACCCTGCCAGTTTTGAACAGATGGCGGAGCCGAACGGTTTCATAAATGAAGCAGTCAAGTTTTGTCGTGTCGCTGCAAGCGGTTGGCAAGCTGCGGCGCGCGCTTGTCTCGACAGCGTCGCGCAGACCGACTGGGGCCGTTTCTTCATTCGAGAGGCACCTGCCTTTCAAGAAATCTACGACCGCCTTGGCACTGAAACTCTGAATGACGAGGATCGCATCAGGACAGTCTATGCGATCGAGCAGTTGTATACATTTAGCCCCATGATCAACCGCACCCGGCGCCGTGATATCGGTGAGTTCACGAGCAGAAAACCCGAGACTCTTACCGTTGAATTTACCGCGCCCCATAAGCAACTGCATGATGATTTGCTCGACGTCATCGCCAGGATTCTTGCCTACGCGCACGGACAGCAAAATGTCTCGTTCATGATGACAACGATCCGCCGCCAAGCGGCGAGCAGCCTTTACGGTCTTGCTCCGCTTCTCGCAGACATGCTTCACGGAAAGCTTGACCAATTGGAGCTGATGGAAGCGAGCGATAATGATAGCGACGGGGACCTCAGCTTCGTCGACCAGGTTCGGCCTGATATCGAGACAGTGCTGGCACAAGCCGAAGCACTCGATGACGAGGATCCCAAGGCCGATGCCTTCTTGTGGATTCTGACGGGTAAGAGCGGTCGCGAAAACAATAAGGCACTGGTATTCAGCACATTCCGCCATACTCTTCGCTACCTCCTTAGGCGCACAGAGGAAACGAGCCTCCGGGTTGGGCTTGTCCACGGCGATGTGCCAGATGATGAACGCGCGGAGCTTCGGCGACGCTTTGCGCTGCCGAAAACAGATGGCGATGCGATTGACGTTCTTCTCTCGTCAGAAGTCGGCTGTGAAGGTCTCGATTTTCAGTTCTGCGATTTTCTCGTAAACTACGACCTTCCTTGGAATCCGATGCGCATTGAACAGCGGATCGGGCGAATAGATCGTTACGGCCAGAAGAGCGAGACCGTCGCGATCGTAAATATGGTGACGCCTGGAACCGTCGACGCAGACATTTATGATCGCTGTCTGTGGCGGATCGGCGTGTTTCATCACGCTGTCGGTGGTAGCGAGGATATACTCGGGGCAGTCACAAATGAGCTTCATGATATTGCCGAAAGCTTCACCCTGACGGCAGCGGAGCGAACAGAGCGGCTACAGCAGCTGGCTGACAATGGAATCCGACAGATTCAAGAGGAGCAGCAACTGGAGAGTCGACAGTCGGAGCTATTCGGCCTGAACGTTCCGAAACAGTCCTGGAAGGATGAAATTGAAGCTGCAGAGTCTTTCTGGCTTTCACCAACTGCTATTCATGCCTGTGTTGGCACCTATCTGGCAAAGCACTTGGGTGAAGACTCCAATCACTTGCTTGGGGAAAAGCCGTTGAAGACACTACGCATCAGCCAATCTGCTCGGGCGATCCTTCTTAACGAATTCCGACGACTGCCGCGATCAACCGAACCGATTGCCCGTGACTGGGAAAAGTGGCTGAAGGGAACGCTCCCAACAATACCGGTTACCTTCGATCAGCAGACAGCCGCTGAAAATCCAAAGGCACAGCATCTTACTGTCGTTCATCCGCTCGTGCGGCAGGCCTCGAATGCACTCGAAACAGTCGATACACATCTGTGTGCACTAACGATTGAATCTGATGAACTACCTGCGGGCAGGCATTCGTTCGCAATCTACAAGTGGTCCATGCATGGCATTAAGCCAAACCAGATCTTGACGCCAATCGCGGCCAACGCCGAAATTTCCGCCTCGATCCTTAAGCTTCTAAAAAATGCACAGAACGACGACGATGGCCTGCTACCTGACTCTATGGAAAAGGACGAACTTGACGCGCATCATTACGTGAGTTGGGCAGAGGCACAGTCGGTCCACATCGCTGACAACCAGCAACTTGTCGAATACCGTGTTCAGAGCCTCAGCGTAAGTCATCGTGCTCGCCGCAGGGCGATCGAGGATCAGCTCGCTCGTGCGACCAACGAAAAGATCCGGATTATGAAGCAGAGCGAACTTGCCCGAGCTGAGGTGGATTTCGAACGGCGCATGGAAGAGTTGAAGCGCGCTGCAGCCACTGGCGATATACGTGTGTCGCCAGTGGTGTTCGGTGCTGTCACCGTAATGAGGCCAAAGTCATGAATGCTATTGCGGAAGTTCGAAAGGAACGAGAGGATCTGGCGCGTGTCCTCAAGCGCCACAGCGGCATCCGCAGAATCGTCGAAGATCTTTACCCCGACAAGGCACACTTCATTTTTGAACTTTTGCAGAACGCAGAAGACCGCGGCGCTACCGAGGTAAGTTTTAGCCTGACTTCCGAAGCCTTGAGATTCGAACACAACGGAGAAACGTTCCGGCTGCAGGATATTTATGCCATCACGGATATTGGTGAAGGCACGAAAGCCGACGACGATGACAAAATCGGACGCTTCGGAGTCGGGTTCAAAGCCGTGTTTGCCTACTCTGAGACCCCACACATTTGGTCACCATCCTTTTCATTTCGCATCAGCGACTTGGTTCTCCCCTCAGCCTTACCCGCCGTGCCAGACATTCAGGAAAAAACTCGCTTCGAATTCCCGTTCAATAATCCAAAGAAGACTGCCGAAGATGCCTTTTCAGAAATCAGAAGCGGCCTGAACGAGCTCGCAGAATCTACCCTATTGTTTTTGCCGAATATTGAATCCATAAAATGGTCGATTGGTAGTGAGCTCAACGGAGAAATTCTTAGAATTGCTCATACCGCCACTCATATCGAAGTAATGAAGCAGAGCAATGGACAGAAGACCACAAGTTCGCACTTTCTAAAGTTCGACGAGGTAGTAAAAGGCCTCGAAAGACAGCGCGTTGCTTTGGCGTTCGCACTCGATTTTCTGCCAAATGTTTCAACTTTTTCTTCCGCCAAGCAGCTGGCAAAGCAGCTCAAGATTGTCCCTACGCAGGGGCAGGTCGCTGTGTTCTTTCCGGCGAACAAAGAGATTTCTGGGTTACGGTTTCACCTGCACGCACCCTTCGTGCCAGAACTGAGCCGCGCCAGTATCAAGTCAACTCCCGCCAATAATCCGCTCTTTGACCAGTTGGCGTCTCTTGCTGCATCATCCCTTCACGAAATCCGCGATCTTGGATTGCTTACGACAGACTTTCTGGGCGTTCTTCCCAACCCGCAAGATCGTCTCGGTGACGGGTATGGGTACCAACAGATTCGAAATTCGATTTTCGAGGCAATGAAGACGCAACCGCTCTTCCCAACACACGACAAAGGACATGCGCCGGCGAAGATCTTGATCCAGGCCAAGGCATCACTAAAGGACCTTCTTAACGAAGCTGACATCAAGTTTCTCGTCGACAGTGAGACCGTACCCCCTCGTTGGGCGGCCAGTCGGGCACTCCAAGGTACTAACGTCGAAAGATTCATGTCCGGCCTCGGCATTCGGGATTGGGACACTGATGCATTCGTCAAACGGGTCGCGGAAAAGACAGGAGGACTTTTGCGCCCCGTGGACGCAGCGTTCCTGTCTTGGCTCGGCACGAAGAATGCTGAATGGCATCAGCAGTTCTATTCCCATCTCGACGGTGAAGGCGTATCGGCGAGTGCGACTGTGCAGCTGAGAAGGTGCCGGATCATTCGAACTGTCGAACTGCGCTATGCCATAGCTGGTGAATGCCATTTTCCAGATGAAGACAGTTCAGAGACGAGGGGCATGCTATTTGTCGACAACGCCGCCTACAGCTCGGGAAAGAGCAAAGCACAGCAGGAGAGTGCGCGACGCTTCCTGGAAACCGCCGGTGTCACGGTCGTCGGCGAGCGGCAACGACTGGAGGCGCTGCTCAAGAGCAGCTATTCGGATGAGCACAGTGCGCTTTCTGAACGCGCTTATCTGAAAGACTTGCGTCGATTTATGAAGATGCTCGAAGATGATGCATCGTTTTTGGAGCCCCTATCAAGATTTTCGATCATCAGGGGCAGCGACAACAAATGGCATAAGGCAAAAGACGTATATCTAGATAGTCCACTCGTTGATACTGCACTTGGCGACTACTTTGCACTCTTAGGCACCGCCAACCGCCTCGTGCCGCCTGCAGACATTTACCACACATCAAAATTAGACAACGCAAAGCTGACAAGATTCCTCG
Source organism: Rhodobacteraceae bacterium CG17_big_fil_post_rev_8_21_14_2_50_63_15 (assembly GCA_002783205.1). Lineage (GTDB taxonomy): Bacteria > Pseudomonadota > Alphaproteobacteria > Rhodobacterales > Rhodobacteraceae > Roseovarius. Next base: position 35,768 of record PFEY01000067.1, read on the forward strand.
AGGCACTTGGAGCCCACACGAAGATCAGCTTGATTAGGATGACTTGCGACCATAATCCTCAGAAGGCTTATCTTCACACCGCGCACGGAGAGAGATACACAAATCCAATCGACCGCGACTATGGGATGAACAAGCTTGGGCTTCTCGCCAAACAAAGATCCGAGCGCCTGTCTAGATTGGTTTGGAGTACTATGACCTCTCTGAAAATTCCGGATAACGCCTATGCCGAAAATCCCCTGCGAGCGGTGTATCGCAAGAACGCGCGCGGAGGAACACGTTTTGCGGACTCGCATCTCGTTCACCAGTTGCGCAATGAAGAGTGGATTCCACAACGGGGTGGCCATTTCGTTAGGCCTTCGGATGCGAGACCTGAACTATTGCCTGATGGTTTCACTTTTGATGCTGGCTGGCACTGGATCAAAGCAATCAAATTTGGCGATGGCGTCCGCTTACAAAGCGAAAGGGCGAGCGCCGCGAGTGCCGCGGCCGTTGAGCAAGTTCGGAGGGACCAAGAGGCCGCCGCTACACTAGGGTTCAAGAATCCCGATATTGCTCGACAGCTTGCCGAAATTCCGCCCGAGGAACTTAGCGCCATTGTTGCAGAGCACACCCGGCGCAAGAACTTCGACTTGCCAGACAAAGAGATTGGCAACCCGTCGCGTCGCAGCGACCGCGTAACTGCTGGCGCAGCTGCAGCTCCGGGTCGACAGTCTGTGGAGCGGACACGTTCAGTCTCTCTTGGTCGAGAGGAAGTAAAAGTAGAGAGCAATCAATACTTGCGGCAGCAATATACGAATGCCGATGCCGAACAAATTTGTCAGATTTGCAAAGATGTTCTTCCCTTCAGGCTCGACAACGGGGCGCACTTTTTCGAAGCTGTGGAACTCCTGCCGGAATTGAACAGGCGTCACTACCAGAACTATCTTTGCCTGTGCCCAAACCATTCAGCGATGTTCAGGTTCGCCAATGGCTCCAAGCAATCCTTGACGGACAGCATTGTCCAGCAGACGGGGAACCAGGTTCCTGTCGTTCTAGCCACCCAAGAGGTGACGATCTACTTTACGAAAACCCATCTTGCCGATCTGCAGGCTATTATCAAAGCGGATGCCGACGAGCCATCGCCTGACGAAGGTGCTTGGAATGAGAGATCTTGATTTTCGCGTTGCTACCATGGACTTCGCGCCCTCTTGCTTCAACCTGCTCGATATCACGGAACCAGATGCCATCTTCGCCGTAACCGTCCGGTCTGGCCGAGTTCTCGAACGAGGTCGATCATCTGGGCGATGCCTATGAGTACCTGATCGGCCAGTTTGCGGCCGGTTCGGGCAAGAAGGCGGGCGAGTTCTACACGCCGCAGCAGATTTCAGACATCCTGTCGGCGATCGTCACCCTAGACAGCCAGGAACCCGCGACGGGCAAGAAGGAGCGCCTGGCGAGCGTTCTGGACTTTGCCTGTGGGTCGGGTTCGCTGTTGCTGAACGTGCGCAAGCGGATGGGCGCGCATGGCATCGGCAAGATTTTCGGCCAGCCCATAGTTCTTGAACCGCACATCATCGCCCATCGCCTCGGTCGGCTCCCAGCGGAAGCTGAAGGGCGGGTTCGCGACCACGGCATCGAAGGAGGGCTTCTTTGCCGGGTTCAGCTCACGCAGGATATCCCAGTCATTGGCCAGAGTATCGCCATGGAAGATCTCGAACTCGGTGTCCTTCACCCCATGCAACAGCATGTTCATGCGAGCGAGGTTGTAGGTCGTGATGTTGCTTTCCTGGCGCCGAAGTCAGCCGCTGACTTCGCGTTTCTCCTGCATGGTTTCCACTATTTGAAGGATGAGGGCGTGATGGCCATCATTCTGCCGCATGGTGTGCTGTTCCGAGGAGGGGCAGAGGAGCGCATTCGCACAAAGCTGCTCAAAGACGGTCACATTGACACCGTCATCGGCCTGCCCGCGAACCTGTTCTACTCTACTGGCATACCGGTCTGCATCCTCGTGCTCAAGAAATGCAAGAAACCTGACGACGTACTCTTCATAAACGCCGCCGAGCACTTCGTGAAAGGCAAACGTCAGAACCAACTCACGGACGAACACATCGCCAAGATCATCGATTCCTACCAATCCCGGAAGGAGGAGGAACGCTACTCCAAGCGCATCAGCATGGAGCGTATCGCCGAGGAGGGCTACAACCTCAATATTTCCCGTTACATCAGCACCGCGGTGGGTGAGGAGGAGATAGAATTGGCGTTGACGCACAAGAAGTTGGCCTAAATCGAAAAGAAGATCCGGGAGGCAACGGCGAAACACAACGCGTTCTTGAAGGAACTTGGGCTATCCCCATTGCCGGGGGCAGAATGACCTTTGTCTGAACCGCCGGGGGTCTGTCGGAGATTCGAAGTCCGACAAGGATGTTAGCGATAACATACTTATCCGACACTAGGGCGCCAAAATGAAACACGTCAGATCCGCCGGTCTTGGTCTGGATGTGTGCGGGGTTACCTCTTTGGCGGTGGAAGCGCGGCTCAAGAAATGGGGTATGGGTCGCGGGCCTTGCGCCCCAAACGGACATCAGGCGGACACGGCCAAATCTCAAACGCAGAAAGCCACCCGAGGGTGGCTTTTAACGTATTGATTTAAGGTGGTAATGTCTGGTTGCGGGAGTAGGATTTGAACCTACGACCTTCAGGTTATGAGCCTGACGAGCTACCTGGCTGCTCCAT
>PFEY01000067.1:38513-39143 GCA_002783205.1 Rhodobacteraceae bacterium CG17_big_fil_post_rev_8_21_14_2_50_63_15
CTTTTTTTTCAGACTGTGATCGTTTGTGAGAGATACGGTTCGGGTTTGACTGCGGTTTTTACCAGGTTTGGCGGCGACCTACTCTCCCACGTCTTGAGACGCAGTACCATTGGCGCGACAGCGCTTAACGGCCGGGTTCGGGATGGGACCGGGTGTTTCGCTTGTGCTATGACCACCAAGCCGGGAAAAAACCTCATTTTGTTTGTCCTGGCGCCTATCGGCCACTTGAGGACATCTTGTTTGTCCTGGCACCCGGAGGGGTGCTTGAGGACGGATGTATCTCCAACCGTCTTGTCTCCGGTTGGAGGGGGGGGTCCAAGTCAGTACTCTGTGATTTGTGTATGCTTTTGAGTTTGTCCGGCAAGAGTCTTGCTATTACTGGATCAAATCAAGCCTATCGGGCGATTAGTACCGGTCAACTGAACGCATTGCTGCGCTTACATCTCCGGCCTATCGACGTGGTGGTCTACCACGGCCCTCAGGGATACCTTGTTTTGAGGGGGGCTTCCCGCTTAGATGCCTTCAGCGGTTATCCTGTCCGAACTTAGCTACCCTGCACTGCGGCTGGCGCCACAACAGGTCCACCAGTGGTTCGTTCACCCCGGTCCTCTCGTACTAGGGGCAACTCCT
>PFEY01000082.1 GCA_002783205.1 Rhodobacteraceae bacterium CG17_big_fil_post_rev_8_21_14_2_50_63_15
CCTTGTAGGCGAGCATCTCTTTCCAGTCGACCGTGGGCGCCTTGCCCTTGAGGCCCATGGCGGCGAAATTGTGCTCTGCCTCATGCAGCATGTGGGAGGCGTGCAGGAGTGCCTTCGACGGGATGCAGCCGACGTTGAGGCAGGTGCCGCCAAGGGTTTCGCGGCCCTCAACCACGGCGGTCTTGAGGCCGAGTTGCGCGCAGCGGATGGCGCAGACATAGCCGCCGGGGCCGGCACCGAGGATGATCACGTCATAAGAGGCCATGGGTCGGAATCCTTTTGTTTTGCGGGTCGGTAGCGCGTCGGTCGTCTATCGGTATCGCGTCGGTGGCGGGGCGGGCAAGAGGGGGGCGCTGCCCCCGTCGCCCGATGGGCGACTCCCCCGGAGTATTTGGGGAACGATGAATCTCACAGGAGCGCCGCCAGGAGCATGAGCAGCGTGGCGAGAAAGCCCACCGCCCAGATGAGCGAGCGCCAGGGACGCAGGCCGAAGGCATAGGCCGGGATGTAGAGCACGCGCGCGCCCAAGTAGGTGAAGGCGCAGGCGGCGGTGAAGGGGGTGGATTGATGGGAGAGCGTGACGATGACGCAGGCGATGGTGAAGAGGATCAGCCCCTCGAAATGATTGGTCAGCGCGCGGCCAAGGCGGGCGGTTTTGGGCGAGAGTGGACGGGTCGGCTCGCGGTCTCGGGCGGACATGGTGTAGCCGGGGCCAAGCTCGAGATTGGCCGGGATGGCGTAGAGCACGAATTGCAGCGCTTGGAGGAGGGCGGCGAGGGTGAGGGCGGTGAGTTCGGGGGTCATGCGTGCGTTCTTCGGTGGATCTGGTCACCGACCTCTGACTGGTTCACGAACAGGGTCATTCCGCCGCCGTCAGCGCCGCGCGCGCCTCGGCGATTGCGGTGTCAAGCGAGCGACCTTCTTCGTGCGCCTTCACAATCCGTTCCAGAGCGGCGCGCAGGCGGGCGGCTTCGCCGGGGGCGGCGGGCCGGGCGCGGGCGAAGAACTCGGACTCCAGCGGCGGATTGTCGTCGTAGTCCTCGGGTGGCTTGGGGCGTATGCTCATGGGACTTCCCTCCGGTTGGCCTTGCGCAGCGAGATTACGCGGATGCGCGCGTCGCGCCAAGCATAGACAAGAACGTGGTATCGCCCGTCGATCTTGCCAAGAGCCTGCATCCTTGTCTCGCCATAGTCATAGCGCGTGTCCTCCGCTTCGATCGCCGTGCGCCAGTCAAACCCGCTGACTGTCTCGAACGGGACGCCGTGCTTGGCCAGATTCTGCGCGGCCTTGGCGGCGTCCCATTCATAGAGCGGGTCTGTCACGCGATGCTCACAAATCCATCAACAACCGGCGGGGATCCTCGAGCGCCTCTTTCACGCGCACGAGGAAGGTCACGGCGCCTTTGCCGTCCACAACCCGGTGATCGTAGCTGAGCGCCAGATACATCATCGGGCGGATCACGATCTGGCCGGCCACAACGACGGGGCGGTCCTGGATCTTGTGCATCCCCAGAATGCCCGATTGCGGCGGGTTGAGGATGGGCGAGGACATCAGCGAGCCGTAGACGCCGCCATTGGAGATGGTGAAGGTGCCGCCCTGCATCTCGGCCATGCTGAGTTTGCCGTCGCGGGCGCGGGCGCCTTTCTCAGAAATGGCCTTTTCAATCGCGGCGAAGGACATCGCCTCGGCGTCGCGGATCACCGGCACGACAAGGCCCGTGGGCGTGCCCGCGGCGACCCCCATATGCACGAAGTTCTTGTAGACGATATCGGTGCCGTCAATCTCGGCGTTGACCTCGGGCACCTCTTTCAGGGCATGAATGCAGGCCTTGGTGAAGAAGGACATGAAGCCGAGGCGCACGCCGTGCTTCTTGAAGAATTCGTCCTTGTAGGCGTTGCGCAGCGCCATCACCTCGGTCATGTCCACCTCGTTATAGGTGGTGAGCATGGCGGCGGTGTTCTGCGCGTCCTTGAGGCGGCGGGCGATGGTCTGGCGGAGCCTCGTCATCTTGACGCGTTCCTCGCGGGCGACATCCTCGGCGGGCGCAGGCGCGCGGGGCACCTGGGCGGGGGTGGCCGTGGCGGCGGGCGCCTGGGTGGCCGCAGCGGCGGCGCGCGCCACGTCCTCTTTCATCACGCGGCCATCGCGGCCGGTGCCCTGCACCTGATCGCGGCTGAGGCCGGCCTCTGCCATGGCTTTTTTCGCCGAGGGCGCATCCTCGACATCCCGCGCCGTCGATGCGGCGGGAGGGGGGGCGCTTTCGGCCTGAGGCGCCGGGGCCGAAGCTGCGGTCTCGCCTGCGGCAAGAATCGCAAGCTTGCCGCCTGCCTGAACGGTTGCGCCCTCGGCGGCGAGGATTTCCGTCAGCGTGCCGGAGGCGGGGGCGGGAACCTCGACGGAGACCTTGTCGGTCTCCAATTCGCAGAGCATTTCGTCCGCATTCACCGGATCACCCACTTTCTTGAACCAGGTGGACACGGTGGCCTCGGTCACGGATTCGCCCAAGGTGGGCACCATGACATCGACGCTTGCCGGTTTGCTGCCGCTCTCGCTTCTGGTGGGCTTGTCGGCCATCTCGGCCTTGGCCGGAGCGGACTTGGCCGGAGCGGACTTGGCCTCGCCTTCGGAAATCGTGGCGAGGAGCGCATCGACGCCAACGGTTTCGCCCTCCCTGGCGAGGATCTCGCCCAGGGTGCCGGCGACCGGGCTGGGCACTTCGACTGTGACCTTGTCGGTTTCGAGTTCACACAGCATTTCGTCGGCGGCGACCGGATCGCCGGGTTTCTTGAACCAGGTGGCGACGGTGGCCTCGGTCACGGATTCGCCAAGGGTCGGGACGCGGACTTGGGTGCTCATGGATTACTTTCCTTCGATGGTCAGCGCGGCATCGACCAGCGCTTCCTGTTGTGCTTTGTGCTGTTTGGCGAGGCCGGTGGCGGGGGATGCAGAGGCTGGGCGCCCGGCATAGAGGGGCCGCTTGTGCTTGGCCTTGATCCGGGTCAGAACCCATTCGATATTGGGCTCGATGAAGGACCAGGCGCCCTGGTTCTTGGGCTCTTCCTGACACCAGACCATTTCCGCGCCCTTGAAGCGTTCCAGTTCCTTGACCAGCGACATCGCCGGGAAGGGATAGAACTGTTCGAGGCGCATGAGGTAGACGTCATTGATGCCACGCGCATCGCGTTCCTCAAGCAGGTCGTAATAGACCTTGCCCGAGCACATCACGACGCGGCGGATGGCCTTGTCCTCGACCATTTTCGTCTCGGACAGGCCGTATTGCGCATCGTCCCAGAGCACCCGGTGAAAGGACGAACCAGTCACCAGGTCCTTGGCCGTCGAGACCGCCATCTTGTGCCGCAGGAGCGATTTCGGCGTCATCAGGATCAGTGGCTTGCGGAAAGTGCGGTGCAGCTGTCGGCGCAGGATGTGGAAATAGTTGGCGGGCGTGGTGCAGTTGGCCACGATCCAGTTGTCGCCGCCGCACATCGTGAGGAACCGCTCGAGCCGGGCGGAGGAATGTTCCGGGCCCTGGCCCTCGTAGCCATGCGGCAGCAGGCAGACGAGGCCCGACATGCGCAGCCATTTCGCCTCACCCGAGGAGATGAACTGATCGAACATGATCTGCGCGCCATTGGCGAAATCGCCGAACTGCGCCTCCCAGAGGGTGAGTGCCTTGGGTTCGGCGAGGCTGTAGCCGTATTCGAACCCCAGAACCGCGTATTCCGAAAGCATCGAGTCGATCACCTCGTAATGCGCCTGACCCTCGCGGATGTGGTTGAGCGGATAGTAGCGGCTCTCGTCATCCTGACTGACCAGGGCCGAATGCCGCTGGCTGAAGGTGCCTCGCGTGCTGTCCTGGCCGGCGAGGCGCACAGCGTAGCCTTCGGTCAGGAGCGAGCCAAAGGCCAGCGCCTCGGCGGTGGCCCAGTCAAAGCCCTGGCCTGTCTCGAACATCCGCGCCTTGGAGTCGAGTAGCCGCTCGACGGTCTTGTGCAACGGGAATCCCTGCGGCGCGGACGAGAGCGCGCGGCCGATTTCGGCCAGAGTCTCGGGCTTGATCGCGGTTTCGCCGCGCTCGTATTTTCCGGCATGGGGGTTCAGGTCAGACCATTTGCCATCGAGCCAGTCGGCCTTGTTCGGGCGATACTCCTTGCCGGCCTCGAATTCGTCCGCGAGATGCGCCTGAAAGGCGGCCTTCATGTCCTCGATCTCGCCCTCGGGGATCAGGCCGTCCTTGATCAGCCGTTCGGTGTAGAGCGAAAGCGTGGTTTTCTGCTGCTTGATCTTCTTGTACATCACCGGGTTGGTGAACATCGGCTCGTCGCCTTCGTTATGGCCGAAGCGGCGGTAGCAGATCATGTCGATAACCACGTCCTTGCGGAATTTCTGGCGGAATTCCGTGGCCACGCGGGCAGCATGGACCACCGCCTCGGGATCGTCGCCATTGACGTGAAAGATCGGCGCCTCGACCATCAGCGCGATGTCTGTGGGATAGGGCGAGGAGCGCGAGAAATGCGGCGCGGTGGTGAAGCCGATCTGGTTGTTGACCACGATATGAATGGTGCCGCCGGTGCGGTGCCCCTTGAGCCCCGAGAGGCCGAAACACTCGGCCACGACACCTTGGCCGGCAAAGGCCGCGTCGCCGTGCAGCAGGATCGGCAGCACCTTGGTGCGGTCGGTATCCTTGAGTTGATCCTGCTTAGCGCGGACTTTGCCGAGCACGACCGGATTCACCGCCTCGAGGTGGCTGGGGTTGGCGGTCAGGCTGAGGTGCACCTTGTTGCCGTCGAATTCGCGGTCGGATGAGGCCCCGAGATGGTATTTCACATCGCCCGAGCCATCGACCTCCTCGGGCTTGAAGCTGCCGCCCTGGAATTCGTTGAAGATCGCGCGATAGAGCTTGCCCATCACATTGGCCAGCACCGAGAGCCGTCCGCGGTGCGGCATGCCGATCGCGATGTCCTTGACCCCCAACTGGCCGCCGCGCTTGATGATCTGCTCCATCGCGGGAATGAGGCTCTCGGCACCGTCGAGGCCGAAACGCTTGGTGCCCATGTATTTGACGTGGAGGTATTTCTCGAATCCTTCGGCCTCGACCAGCTTGTTCAGGATTGCCTTGCGACCGCGCCGGGTAAAGCTGATTTCCTTGTCATAGCCCTCGATCCGCTCCTTGAGCCAGGCGGATTGCTCGGGGTCGGAGATGTGCATGTATTGCAGCGCGAAGGTGCCGCAATAGGTCCGGCGCATGATCGCGAGGATCTCGCGCAGCGAGGCGACTTGCAGGCCCAGCACATTGTCGATGAAGATCGGCCGGTCCATGTCGATCTCGGTGAAACCGTAGGATTTCGGGTCGAGTTCCGGGTGGTTCGGCACCTCGCGCAGGCCGAGCGGATCGAGATCGGCGGCGAGGTGGCCGCGGATGCGATAGGCGCGGATCAGCATCAGCGCGCGCACGGAATCAAGGACGGCGCGCTTGATGTCCTCGTTGGACAGGCTGACGCCCTTCTCAGTTGCCTTGGCGGCGATCTTCTTGCCTGCGTCCCTGAGTTCCGGCTCGGCTGGCCATTCGCCCGTCAGCGCGGCGGTGAGGTCATCGCCGGGCATGGGGGGCCAATCGGCCCGCGCCCAGGAGGGGCCGGCGGCCTCGGCGCGCACGTCGTCGTCGCCATCGCCGAGCGCGTCGAAAAACGACTTCCATGCCGCATCGACCGCGTTCGGGTCATTGGCATAGCGCGCATAGA
>PFEY01000002.1:0-23685 GCA_002783205.1 Rhodobacteraceae bacterium CG17_big_fil_post_rev_8_21_14_2_50_63_15
CAATGACACACCTAACCCTACTTGGGAATCCTTCGTCAGGTGGGAAACACTAGGGCTGCCGCCGCGTGAAGGACACCCCGATGACCGCGCAATCGCCTGAAACCCGCAGCACCCCCGCCCTATCGGTTGCTGTGGCACGCGATGATCCGCGCGACCCCGGAGCGACCGCCCTGCTGCGCGCCAGCCACGCGCTGATGGAGTCGCTCTTTCCGCCGGAGGAGAATTTCCATCTCGACATCGACGCGCTGTGTGCGCCGGATATCCGGTTCTTCACGGCGCGGGCCGCAGGCTCGGTTCTGGGCACCGGGGCCCTCGCCATCCGGGATGGCTATGGCGAGGTGAAGTCGATGTTCGTCGATGAGGCCGCGCGAGGGCGCGGGGTGGCTGAGGCTATCCTACGGCGCATCGAGGACGAAGCCCGGACGCTCGCTCTGCCCTGTCTACGGCTGGAAACCGGCATTTCGCTCCATGCCGCGCTCCGCCTCTATCGCCGCCACGGCTTTGAACACTGCAGAGCCTTCGGCGACTATCCCGACAGCGCGAGTTCCATATTCATGGAAAAACCGCTCGCACCGTGAGGCGCCGGACGGCTGTTCGTGTCCGGCGCCCCCCCCCTAAGCTGCGGTCACCCGACAGTCAGGCATGCCCGTTGCGTCCTGGACGCCTCAAGATCGCAGCGCCGCCAAGCGCCGCCAGCAGAAGCGGCAGGCTTGCGGGAAGCGGCACTGCCGGCACCGACGGTGCGGGATCACTCACGGTCACGCTGCCAGTGCCGTTCAATGTGAAAAAGATCCCATTGCCGAAGCTGACCTGTGCATAACCGACTTGCTCGAAGATCGGTGTGCCGCTCAGGAAGTCGTTGATGAAGAGCCAGAAATCGTTCTGCGCAGGACTGAAGGTGACGGTGTCCGCCCCTGTTGCGAGACCACCGACCTCAAGCCGGTCCGTGAGAGGATCGTAGTTGTAGGCAAGCGATGATCCGAGCGTGATGTTGAGGCTGTCGAGTGCAATCCCACTGGTTTCGTCCGAGGCTGTCAGCGCGGGATCGAGCGTGATCGTGAACTGCCCCATCACCGGATCGACTGGAGCAACGCCCGGTGTCAGGCTTCCATCCACGAAGCTATTGGCACTGAAATCGACGACCTTTGTGATCGTCGCCGCCGAAGCCCCCATGGTACCGGCAATGACGAGCGCGGCGACGAGCGTGGCGCGCGCGAGTTTAACGTACAACATTTCGTTACTCCCCAAAAAATGAGCCCATAAAAAAAGGCCATCGACATTATCCTGAACGCATCTCCGGCCAACAAGTCCCATATGGGACTGGCCTCGCGTTGACCGGATTGAGAGCAATGCACGACGGCGGCGGATCTTGCACGGTGCGACGTTGCGACGACGGATTGCGTTTAGGGCGTGAGGGACAACGTTGGCACTCTTGTTCTCCGAACTGAAAGCCGCCGCGAACGGGCTGATCGAGGCGGCCCTGCTGGGTGCCGACTGGGCAGAACCGTTGGCGGCCTTCGCGGCGGCCGCCGGTGCTGATGGCAGTACGCTTGTACGGGACGAACCGCCAGATCGGGGAAGAAACGGATCGCGAAGCTCCTGTCTCTTGACGACGCAGAGCATATCGTCTGCGGTCTCTCGCTATCTCGGCGGGCAAGCTCCCCCTGATCCACGCCTCATGCGGGTAAGCCCGACATTGATGCAAGGCTTTGTCACCGACCTTGACTGCTTTACGGTCAAGGAAATCGCAGCCAGCCCATTCTATCAGGAGTTTCTGCGGCCCGAAGGACTACAGTGGCACGGCTGTTCACGGCTCACCGGCGCGGAGGGACAGCCGCAGATCTATCTGAGCCTTAAGCGTGCCCCAGATCGGATGCATTACAGACCTCAGGACATCCGGACGCTGAACAGCGTGCTTCCGCTGCTGCGCGGCGCGGCCAGAGCTGCCGAAGCCGTGTTTGCAGCCGAGTCCCGAGAGCGCGGGCGACTGCTATCCGCGGGCAGGCGCGCGGTCATCGAACTGGACGCGCGCGGACGGATCATGAGTGCCAACGCTGCAGCGGAGGATATGCTACGTGGCGGCCTTGTACTGCGGGGCGCGCGTCTGGCCGCGCCGCAGGCGACGGAACAGCCCATCCTCGATGCGGCCCTCGCCCGGCCCTTGGGGCCAGAGCGGCAATGCGGCCTTGCCGTGCTCTCGAGCGGAACCGGAAACGCCCGCCTGGTGATCCAGGCTTTACCGCTGACCGGTGCAGCGCGCGACGTGTTCCGTGGGGTCGCGGCCATGGCGATCATCACTCCCGTGGAACAGCCGTCAGCGCCCTCAGCCGTCCTCGTCGATCTTCTGCGTCAGGCGTTCGGACTGACGCCGTCCGAGGCACGTGTTTCCGCGCTCGTGGGCCAGGGGGTCCCGCTCGCGCAGGCCGCCCAGCAGCTCGGGTTGTCCGAGGGGACTGTCCGAAACTATCTCAAGGCGTCACTGAGCAAGACTGGGGTGACCCGGCAGGCGGAACTGGCCGTTCTAGTGACCCGGCTTCTGGGATAGGCCCGGATCCGTTCTAGGCGGGCCTGTCCTTGTCAACTTTCACCACCTTGGCCTTCAGCCGGGCGACCAACTCGTCCTTCGATGGACGTTTGCCGAACGGGTTCTTGTCGGACCCCGGCGCGTTGTGTTCCGTGTGACGCGGAATCTTGTTGCCCTTTTTCGGTGCACCGGCTGCCTTGTAATCCATGATGATGCCCTTTCGGCTGTGCGACCCTGACCCGGTCGCGGTCGGTCTCTTCTTGCCGGAAATGCGTCCACGTTCAAGCCGGAACCGTTCTGGACCGGTTTGCAGAGCAGGACTATCGTTGCCCAAGGGTGTCAGATGGTGCATCCTCGCCTCAACGACCAAGGTCGCACCCGGCCCGGAAGGAGAACGACCATGACCCTCTCTGGTCACTGTCTGTGTGGCGCGGTGCGCTTTGTTCTCGACGGCGCGCAGAACTGGGTCGGGCATTGTTATTGCGACAGTTGCCGCCGGGGCGCCGGGGCGCCGCTCGTGACCTTTATAGGGCAGCCCAACGGGCAGTGGCGCTGGACCGGTCAGCCGCCCGTCTGCTATGTCTCCTCGCCCGGCAATCGGCGCTATTTCTGTGCGACCTGCGGCAGTTCGGTGGCCTATGCCAGCGACCGATACCCCGACGAAATGCATTTTCACGCCACGCTTCTCGACGATCCTTCGGCGGTCACACCGACCAGCGTGTATCACCTCGACGAGAAACTGCCCTGGCCCGATCTCTGAGCGTCAGAGTCGCGGCGTGCAGGTCAGTTCGGTCGCGCGACCATAGACATGATCGCGTTCGCAGTCATAGGCATGACCCGCAGGCAGCAGGCGGGCGTCCGGCCCGCAATCGAGATCGGCCAGCATCACCGCCTGATCGCCCCGGATCCGCGCAACGCGACAGCCGCTGACCTCGGCCATCGCCGCGGCACCGCGCGCGGCCACCGAGGTGAACCGCGGCGCCCATTCGGGATTGACCCGGATCGCCTGCGCCCTTGCGCCGTCAACGCGCACGTCAAAGCGGCTCTGCCCGACCGTCACGCGCACCGGCGCGATGCCGCTGAATCCGAAACCGGGCGTATTGCACGCCGTCAGCAAGACGCAAAGGATCAGGACGCAACTCCGCATGATCCCAAGTTCAACGCAACATGGTTAACGCCGTCTTAACACCGGGTGGCACTCAGGGCTTTTCCGGGCCCGGAAAAGCGGCCTATTGTGACTGACACCTGCGCCGGAGGCTCTGCCGATGATCTTCAACCTTGCCGTCATCCTGTCGCTGCAACTGGCTGGCGAAGCGCTGGCGCGTGGCCTTGGTTTGCCTGCGCCCGGTCCGGTGGTCGGCATGGCGCTGCTTCTGGTGGCCTTCATGCTGCGCCCCGGACTTGCCGCACGGATGCAGGAGACGACGCGCGGCATCCTTTCGCATCTGTCGCTGCTCTTTGTGCCCGCGGGCGTGGGCGTGATCACCCATGCCGAAGCCTTGGGGCAAACCGGACCGGCGCTGCTGGCGGCCATCGTGCTGAGCACGGCGCTGGCGCTGGCAGCGGGCGCGCTGAGCTTTGTCGCGGTCGCGCGGCTGACCGCAAAGACCGGAGCGCGTGAATGACGCCGCTGCCCGACATCTGGTCCTATCTCAGCGCCGAGCCGCTGCTGTGGCTGACCGCCACGCTGGTGGCCTATCTGATCGGCGATGCGGCGGCGCGTTTTGCCCGTGGCAACCCGCTGGTCAATCCCGTTCTGGTGGCAATGATTCTGCTCGCGGCCCTGCTCTGGTTGACCCGAACGCCCTATGGCACCTATTTCGAGGGGGCGCAGTTCGTGCATTTTCTGCTCGGGCCGGCGACGGTGGCGCTGGCCGGTCCGCTTCATGCCAATCTGCACCATGTGCGGCGGGCCCTCCTGCCGATGCTCGCCGCGCTTCTGGTCGGATCCTGCACCGCCATGGCTTCTGCCCTGTGGATCGCCGAGGCGTTCGGGGTGAGCGGCGCGCAACTCGCCTCGCTTGCGCCGAAATCCACCACCGCCCCGGTGGCGATCGGGATCGCCGAGAATCTCGGCGGGCTTCCGACCCTGACAGCCGGCTTGGTGATCCTGACCGGCATCATTGGGGCGGTGATCGTCACGCCGCTGATGAATGCGCTGCGCATCCGGGACTGGCGCGCGCGCGGTTTTGCCGTGGGTGTTGCCGCGCATGGCATCGGCACCGCGCGCGCCTTTCAGGTCAACGAGACCGCAGGGGCGTTTGCCGGCATCGGGATGGGACTGAATGCCTTGCTCACCGCGCTCATTGCACCTTATGTCCTGTCCCTGTTTCACTGAACCCCAAGGAGCCGCCAATGACCCTCGACCCGCAACGCCACACCGAAAAGATGAAGCGCATCAAGGCCGCACGCGACAAGATGATGACCACAAAGACCGCTGAAAAGGGCCTGATCATCGTCCATACCGGCAATGGCAAGGGCAAGAGCAGTTCCGGCTTCGGGATGATCTTGCGCTGCATCGGCAATGACATGCGTTGCGCTGTGGTGCAGTTCATCAAGGGCAGTATGCCGAGTGGCGAACGCAGCCTCTTGAAGGAACGCTTTGCCGATGTCTGCGCCTTTCACACCATGGGCGAAGGGTTCACATGGGAGACGCAGGACCGCGTGCGCGATACCGAGATGGCGCAGGCCGCATGGCACAAGGCCCAGGATCTGATCCGCGACGAGGCCAACAGGATGGTGTTGCTAGACGAGATCAACATCGCCCTCCGCTACGATTATCTCGATATTGCGGAGGTGGTGCAGTTTCTTGCCGAGGAAAAGCCGCCAATGACCAATGTCGTTCTGACCGGGCGCGACGCCAAGCCTGAGCTCATCGAGATCGCGGATCTGGTCAGCGAAATGAAGGAGATCAAGCATCCGTTTCGGACCCAAGGAATCAAGGCGCAACCGGGTGTGGAATTCTGAGGGATGGGCGCTTGCCCGGAGAGCCGCGTGGTCATATGATCTGACCAATCTCATTTGGCCAGAGAAATGCCGTTTCAGAAGGTAAATCCCGAGAAGCTCTCGATCGCTGTCACCCGGCAGATCGAGAAGCTTATCCTGCGCGGCATCCTGCGGCCCGGCGAACGTTTGCCCGCCGAGCGCGACCTGGCCGAGAAGCTGGGCGTCTCGCGCCCTTCGCTACGCGAAGCGGTGGCGGAGTTGCAGGACAAGGGCCTGCTCACCAGCCGCGCCGGGGCGGGCGTCTATGTCGCCGATGTGCTGGGCAGCGCGTTTTCCGATGCGCTGATCCGCCTCTTTGCCGATCATGACGAGGCGGTGTTCGACTATATCGGCTTTCGCCGCGATCTCGAAGGTCTGGCTGCCTGCCGTGCGGCGCAACTGGCCTCTGACACCGATCGCCAGGTGATCCAGACGATCATGGACAAGATGGAAGCCGCCCATCGCAAGACCAACCCGTCGGATGAGGCCCGGCTTGATGCCGAATTTCACATGGCGATCATCGAGGCCAGTCACAATGTCATCATGCTGCACATGATGCGCTCGATGTTCCAGCTTTTGCGCCAGGGCGTGTTCTACAACCGTCAGGTGATGTTCAAGCAACGCACCACGCGCGAGGCGCTGCTGGATCAGCACCGCGCGATCAATACCGCCATTCAGGCCCGCGATGCCGAGGCGGCGCGCGCTGCCGTGATCTCGCATTTGAACTATGTCGAACGGGCGCTTGCCGATCAGCAGAAGGCCGAGCGCAACGAGGCGATTGCACGCCAGCGATTCGAGCACGAACGCTCGCGCTGAGATCCCCCGCCCTGCCGCACTCTCGCCTGCCATCCGGACGGATGCAGGTCGGCAAGGCCCGGTTCCCGAATAAATTTTACCAATTGATAAAATTTCAGATCGTGGAATACTGCGTTCATCCTTTCCTCCCGTTGGAGACCGCAATGACTGACAGCGCGCTGACCCCCGGTATCGTCGCCGGCCGCCTTGAACGCGAGAACATGATCGAGAATTTCACCGATCTGCATCCCCCGCTTGACAATCACGAGGCACTGGTGGCGGCGGATCGTTGTTACTTCTGTCATGACGCCCCCTGCATCACCGCCTGCCCCACCTCGATCGACATTCCGCTCTTCATCCGGCAGATAGCCACCGGCACGCCCGAGGCGGCGGCCCGGACAATCCTGAGCCAGAACATCCTTGGCGGCATGTGCGCCCGTGTCTGCCCCACCGAGACGCTCTGCGAAGAGGCCTGCGTGCGCGAGGCGGCGGAAGGTGCGCCGGTGCAGATCGGGCGCCTTCAACGCTATGCCACGGACGTTCTGATGGCGCGGGGTGTGCATCCCTTCGCCCGAGCAACACCCGGCGGACGCAGGGTGGCGGTCGTTGGTGCGGGGCCTGCGGGGCTGGCCTGCGCGCATCGCCTCGCAATGCACGGCCATGACGTGACCATCTTTGAGGCGCGCAGCAAACCCGGCGGGCTCAACGAATTCGGCATCGCCGCCTACAAGAGCACCGACAATTTCGCGGCGCGCGAGGTCGCGTGGCTGTTGCAGATCGGCGGGATCAGCGTCGCCACCGGACGGCGTCTGGGGCGTGAGGTGACTCTGACAGAATTGCAACAGGATCATGATGCGGTGTTCCTCGGCATCGGGCTGGGCGGGGTCAATGCGCTGGGCCTTGCCGGTGAGGATCGCGAGGGGATGCGCGACGCGGTCGATTTCATTGCGGATTTGCGGCAGGCCGAGGATCTTGCCCGCCTGCCCGTGGGCCGCGACGTGGTAGTGATTGGCGGTGGCATGACGGCCGTGGATGCCGCTGTGCAGGCCAAACTCTTGGGCGCGCTCAATGTCACGCTGGTTTACCGCCGGGGGCGCGACCGGATGAACGCCAGCCGCTTCGAGCAGGATCTTGCCGCCTCCAAGGGGGTGCGGATCGTGACCAATGCCACGCCGATTGCCGTGCATGGCAATGGCGCGGTGCGCGAGGTCGAGTTTGAATATAGCGATGACGTTCTGACGGCGACCGGGCAACGGTTTCGCCTCACCGCCGATCAGGTGTTCAAGGCGATTGGTCAGACCCTCGAAGGCGCCAATCTGCCCGCGCTCGACGGGCGCAAGATCGCCGTGACCGGCCCCGGCCGCACCTCTCTGCCCGGTGTCTGGGCGGGGGGCGATTGCGCGGCGGGGGGCGACGATCTGACGGTGACGGCGGTGGCTGAGGGCCGCAACGCCGCCGAGGACATTCACGCAACATTGATCGCGGAGGGCTGAACCATGGCTGATCTGACAACGACTTTCATCGGCATCACCTCGCCCAATCCGTTCTGGCTGGCCTCGGCGCCGCCGACGGACAAGGAATACAACGTGCGGCGTGCCTATGAGGCGGGCTGGGGCGGGGTGGTCTGGAAAACCCTGGGCGAGGCGGGGCCACCCGTCGTCAACGTCAACGGCCCGCGCTATGGCGCGATCTGGGGGGCTGACCGGCGCCTTCTGGGGCTGAACAATATCGAGCTCATCACCGACCGTCCGCTCGACGTGAACCTTGCGGAAATGCGGCGGGTCAAGCGCGACTGGCCCGACCGGGCGCTGATTGCAAGTCTGATGGTGCCCGTGAACGAAGACGCCTGGCGCGAGATCCTGCACCGGGTCGAGGATACCGGATGCGATGGGGTCGAGTTGAATTTCGGCTGTCCGCACGGGATGAGCGAGCGCGGCATGGGCAGCGCGGTGGGGCAGGTTCCCGAATATGTCGGCCAAGTGGCCGCGTGGTGCAAGAAACACTCGACCCTGCCGGTGATCGTGAAGCTGACACCCAACATCACCGACATCCGCAAGCCCGCCCTCGCCGCCAAGGAGGGTGGCGCCGATGCGGTGAGCCTGATCAACACGATCAACTCGATCACCAGCGTTGATCTCGACACATTCAGCCCCGAGCCCTCGATCGACGGCAAGGGCGCGCATGGTGGCTATTGCGGGCCTGCAGTGAAGCCCATCGCGCTCAACATGGTGGCCGAGATCGCGCGTGATCCCGCCACACGCGGTCTGCCGATCAGCGGCATCGGCGGTGTCACGACATGGCGCGACGCCGCAGAGTTCATGGCATTGGGCGCGGGTAATGTGCAGGTCTGCACCGCCGCCATGACCTATGGATTCAAGATCGTTCAGGAAATGATCTCTGGCCTGTCGCAGTATATGGACGACAAAGGCCTGACTTCGGTCAGCCACCTTGTCGGACGGGCCGTGCCCAATGTGGTCAACTGGCAGGATCTCAATCTCAACTACATCGCCAAGGCCAGGATCAGTCAGGACGACTGCATCAAATGCGGGCGCTGCTATGCCGCTTGCGAGGATACCAGCCATCAGGCGATCGCGATGTCCGGGGATCGGGTCTTTACCGTCAAGGATGACGAATGTGTTGCCTGCAATCTCTGTGTGAATGTCTGCCCCGTCGAAGGTTGCATCACGATGGAACGGCTGCAACCGGGTGCCGTTGATCCGCGCACCGGCGCGGTGGTGCAACCCGACTATGCCAACTGGACCACGCACCCCAACAATCCGGGGCGCTGCGCCGCGGAGTGACCCACAGGGCCAACGCCCCGTCTGGCCGCCCTCTGGGGCGGGTGGTCCTCTGCAAGGGAGCGCCCGCTGAACGATCTCTTTCAGCTGGGATCTGGCTCGAGCAGGCGACGGAACATTCGCTCGAGATGCGCCGAAGCCCCTTTGTGCGCATCCGCATCCCCCATCAGAACCTGCACCTGCGCCTCGAAATCCGCGTAATGCTGGGTGGTTGCCCAGATTGAAAAGAGCAGATGCCGCGGATCCACGGGGGCCAGCTTTCCCGCTGCAATCCACGCTTCGATCAGGCGTGCGGTGTCGTCCACGAGCGGCTTGAGCACCGATTCGAGATGTGGCGCCATGCGCGGTGCGCCTTGCAGGATCTCGTTCGCGAACAGGCGGCTTTCACGCGGCAGATCGCGCGCCATCTCCAGCTTGCGCCGGACGTATCCGACAATTTCCTCAAGTGGATCGCCGTCAGGATCGACCGCATGCAGCGGGGCGAGCCATTCATCCATCAGATGATTGAGCAGCGTGACATGGATATCCTCCTTGCCATCAAAGTAGTAGAGGATGTTCGGCTTGCTGATGCCGGCCTGTTCCGCGATCTGATCCAGCGTCGTGCCACGATAGCCATGCGTGGAAAACACCTCGAGTGCCGCATCGAGGATCCGCTTGCGGTTGCGCATCTGGATCCGGCTGGTCTTGCGGGCCCGCTGAGCTCCGGGAGTGTCCTGCATGGGCGTCCTTTCCAGCTTTCCGACGCGCGTTTCAGCTTTGTCAGGTCAGGTTAGCCAGATCACCCACGCGTCCCAAGATGAATCTTGACACCGCCCCGGCGCCGCGCAATCGTATCTTTACCAAATGGTAAAAAAGCAACAAGAGGCGGCATACCCGCCCCGAACTGCAAGGAAGGGGAGCAAGAATGGCATCGCCCGGTGAAAACCTGAGACTCAATGACGAACGGCTCTGGGACAGCCTCATGGCGATGGCCAAGATCGGACCCGGCGTGGCGGGCGGCAACAACCGCCAGACGCTGACCGACGCCGACGCCGAGGGCCGCGCCCTCTTTCAATCCTGGTGCGCGGCGGCAGGTCTCAGCATGGCTGTGGACGATATGGGCACGATGTTCGCGACGCGCCCCGGAACCGATCCCGACGCGCTGCCGGTCTATGTCGGCAGCCATCTCGATACCCAGCCCACGGGCGGCAAATATGACGGTGTGCTCGGGGTCCTGGCCGGGCTCGAAATCATCCGAACGTTGAATGATCTCGACATCAGGACGCGCCGTCCCATCGTTGTCACCAACTGGACCAATGAAGAAGGCACAAGATTCGCCCCCGCGATGCTGGCCTCGGGCGTTTTCGCGGGGGTTCTGGAGCGTGACTGGGCCTATGACCGGGTGGACGCCAAGGGCAAACGCTTTGGCGACGAGCTCGAGCGGATCGGCTGGAAGGGTCCGGAACAGACCGGCGCGCGCAAGATGCACGCCTTCTTTGAACTGCATATCGAGCAGGGGCCAATTCTGGAGGCCGAGGGCAAGGATGTGGGCGTCGTGACCCATGGCCAGGGTCTGCGCTGGATCGAATGCACGGTGACGGGCAAGGGGCAACACACCGGATCGACGCCGATGTACATGCGCCGCAATGCGGGCCGCGGGCTGGCGCGAGTGACCGAACTGGTGCACGAGATTGCACTACAATATCAGCCCAATGCGGTGGGGGCCATCGGCCATGTCGACGTCTATCCCAACAGCCGCAACATCATTCCCGAAAAGGTCGTCTTTACCGTCGATTTCCGCTCGCATGTCCTCGAGACGCTGGAGGCCATGGTCGAGGAGTTCAACGCCACGGCGCCGGGCCTGTGCGCCGATGTCGGGGTGAAGTTCAGCTCGCAGATCTCGGGCTGGTTCGACCCGCCCGCCTTTGATCCGGTGCTGATTGGGCGGGTGCGCGATGCGGCGGAACGGCTGGGCTATAGCCATATGGATCTGATTTCCGGCGCCGGACATGACGCCTGCTGGATCAACAAGGTCTATCCGACGACAATGGTCATGTGCCCCTGCAAGGACGGCCTCAGCCACAATGAAGCCGAGGAGATCACGCCCCAATGGGCACGCGCGGGGGCAGAGGTGCTGATGCATGCGGTGGTCGAGACGGCGGAGATTTTGGCATGATTGGGGGCCAGCCCCCAAACCCCCGGAGTATTTCTGGAACGATGAAGCCCATGGCTCTGGAACAACATGAGAGCATGACATGACAACCAAAGTCATCAAGAACGGCACGGTCGTCACCGCCGACAGGACCTGGAAGGCCGATGTTCTGATCGAAGGCGAGACGATCAGGCAAATCGGCGAGGGCCTCAAGGGAGACAACTATATCGACGCCGAGGGTGCCTATGTCATCCCTGGCGGGATTGACCCGCATACCCATCTGGAAATGCCTTTCATGGGCACCACGGCAGCGGAGACCTTTGAGACCGGCACCTGGGCCGCCGCCTGTGGTGGCACCACGATGGTGGTGGATTTCTGCCTGCCAGGTGCGGACGGAAGCATCAGGAACGCAATCAACGAATGGCACCGCAAATCTGCACCGCAGATTTGCAGCGACATCGGCTATCACATGGCCATCACCGGCTGGAACGAAAACGTCTTTGCCGAAATGAAGGATGCCGTCGATATGGGCGTCAATTCCTTCAAGCATTTCATGGCCTACAAGGGCGCGCTGATGATCGAGGATGACGAGATGTTTGCCTCGTTCCGGCGCTGCGCGGAACTGGGTGCGCTGCCGATGGTCCATGCCGAGAACGGCGATCTTGTGGCCGCGATGCAGCAGAAATATTTCGACGAAGGCATCACTGGCCCAGAGGGGCATGCCTATTCACGGCCGCCCGAATTCGAGGGCGAGGCCGCCAATCGCGCCATCTGCATCGCCGATGCGGCGGGCGTGCCGCTCTATATCGTGCATGTCTCTTGCGAACAGGCCCATGAAGCGATCCGGCGGGCCCGGCAGAAGGGCATGCGCGTTTATGGTGAGCCGCTGGTGCAATTCCTGACGCTGGACGAATCCGAGTATTTCAACAAGGACTGGGACCATGCCGCGCGCCGCGTGATGTCGCCGCCGTTCCGCAACAAGGCGCATCAGGACAGTCTCTGGGCGGGGTTGCAGGCCGGGTCGCTGCAGGTGGTGGCGACCGATCACGCAGCTTTTACCACCGCGCAGAAACGTGCCGGCCGCGACGATTTCCGCATCATCCCCAATGGCTCGAACGGGCTCGAGGAACGGCTCGCCGTGCTCTGGACGCAGGGCGTGGAAACGGGACGGCTGACGATGAACGAATTCGTCGCCGTCACCTCGTCAAACGTGGCCAAGATTCTCAACATCTATCCCAAGAAGGGCGCCCTTGTTGAGGGGGCGGATGCCGATATCGTGGTCTGGGATCCGAAACTCGGAAAGACGATCAGCCCCTCGAACCACCATTCGATCCTTGACTACAACGTCTTTGAGGGCTTCGAGGTCAAGGCGCAACCACGCTATACCTTGAGCCGGGGTGAGGTGATCTGGGCGTGGGGTCAGAATTCGCAACCGCAACCGGGACGCGGCCGGTTCGTGCCACGCCCGGCCTTTCCTTCGGCCCATGCGGCGCTGAGCACGTGGAAGGCGCTGACCAAGCCCAAGATGATCCAGCGCGATCCGCTCAACATTCCCGCAGGGATCTGAGGACTGCGTTGCGCGACCGTTGGGCGGGGCGTGATACGAGACGCATAAAAAACCAGCCGGGCGGAGTGTGACCCGGGCCAGCAGGGGATGGACCTTGAACACGGATACGGTGATCAGCGCGCGCAACCTGTCGCTGAGCTTTCAGACGAACGACGGGCCGGTACACGCGCTCAAGGACGTGACCCTCGAGGTTTGCAAGGGTGATTTCGTCAGTTTCATCGGTCCCTCGGGCTGTGGCAAGACCACCTTTCTGCGCTGCATGGCTGATCTCGAGCATCCCACGGGCGGCACAATTACCGTCAATGGCATGAGCGCCGAGGCGGCGCGCAAGAGCCGTGCCTATGGTTATGTGTTCCAGGCGGCCGGGCTTTACCCCTGGCGGACCATCGCCGGCAACATCCGCCTGCCCCTGGAAATCATGGGCTATCCCCGGGCCGATCAGGACACCCGGATAAAACGAGTGGTGGACCTCGTGGATCTGACGGGCTTTGAAAACAGGTTCCCCTGGCAATTGTCGGGCGGGATGCAGCAACGCGCCTCGATCGCCCGTGCGCTTGCCTTTGATGCTGACATCCTTCTGATGGATGAACCGTTCGGGGCGCTGGATGAAATTGTCCGTGATCACCTCAACGAGCAGCTTCTGGATCTCTGGCGCCGCACCGACAAGACCATCTGTTTTGTCACCCATTCGATCCCCGAGGCGGTCTATCTCAGCACCCGCATCGTGGTGATGTCGCCGCGCCCCGGTCGAATTACCGATGTCATCGACAGCCCGCTGCCGCGCGAGCGCCCTCTCGATATCCGCGAGACTTCCGCCTTCCTGAAAATTGCTCATCGCGTGCGCGAGGGTCTGCGTGCAGGGCATGGCGATGACCTATAGGTTGATCCTCTCGCAAGGTGCCTCCTCCCGTTTGAGAGGGAGGAGGACTTTCACCGTTCACGGTCATCGGCTCTCCAGCCTGTACCGTACCAAGAGAAAGCCACCAATTCCTTTCATCGTTCTTAAAATACTCAAACACTTCGCTCGATTTCTGCACCCGGATTTGAGTATTTTCAGAACCGTGAAACGAAGGGGGGGCCATGCGTAACCTGCTGCCTATCCTCACCATCGTCGCGGCGATCCTGGTGATGTGGTACGTCGCCGCCACCGCACTCAATGCGCCCTGGGCGCGCGATCAGGCGGCGCGGGCTGGGGTAACGCTCAGCGTTCGGGAAGTCATCGCCGACACCTGGGCACAGGACAAGCCCAGGCTGCCGGCGCCGCATCAGGTAGCCGCCGAGATCTGGAACACAACCGGCGCGATGGTGCTGGACGGACGGGGATTTTCGAAGCGTTCGCTCTTCTATCACAGCTGGATCACCTTCAGCGCCACCGCGCTCGGATTTGTGCTCGGCACCGCCCTCGGGATCGCCCTGGCCATCGGCATCGTTTACAATCGCACGATGGACATGAGCGTGATGCCCTGGGTTATCGCCAGCCAGACCATTCCCATCCTGGCGATTGCTCCGATGATCATCGTGGTGCTGAATGCCGTAGGCATCTCCGGTCTGCTGCCCAAGGCGATAATCTCGATGTATCTCTCGTTCTTCCCCGTCGTCGTCGGCATGGTCAAGGGGCTGCGCAGCCCCGGTGTGATGCAACTGGATCAAATGCGGACCTGGCATGCGAGCGGCAGGCAGACCTTCTGGCATTTGCGCCTGCCCTCATCGCTGCCCTATCTGTTCACTTCGCTCAAGGTGGCGATGGCGGCAAGCCTTGTCGGGGCGATCGTGGGTGAGTTGCCGACCGGTGCCGTGGCGGGACTTGGCGCGCGACTGCTGGCGGGGAGCTATTATGGCCAGACCATCCAGATCTGGTCGGCCCTCATCATGGCGGCGACGCTGGCGGCGCTGCTGGTGGGTCTGATCGGCCTGTTGCAGCGGATCACACTCAAACGCATGGGGATGGCGTGATGGGCTGGCTTGGCCTCGGGATGCTGGCATGGCTGTTGGGCTGGCGGATCAATGCACGTCTGGCACAGCGTCCGCGGACCCGGACGAGCGGGTTGATCGCACCGGTGATCTTTGGCCTCACAGTTATCGTGATCTGGGAAAGTGTCGTGCGCGGTCTTGGCATCTCGCCGGTCCTGCTTCCGGCTCCAACCGCGATTGCCACAACCTTTGCCGGATCCACTTCCATCCTGTGGGCCGATTTCGTCCAGACCGCGCTCAAGGGCGCGCTGTCGGGTTATGTCATGGGCTGCGGGGCGGCATTCCTCACCGCCATCGCCATCGACCGCTTTCCCTTTTTGCAACGCGGCCTGCTGCCCGTGGGCAATTTCGTGGCGGCCTTGCCGATCATCGGGATGGCCCCCATTCTGGTGATGTGGTTCGGCTTTGACTGGCAGTCCAAGGCGGCGGTCGTGGTGGTGATGGTGTATTTTCCAATGCTGGTGAACACGGTGCAGGGCCTGCAGGAAACCGATGCCCTGCAACGCGATCTGATGCGCACCTATGCCGCCGGATATGGACAGACGCTGTTCAAGCTGCGCCTGCCTGCCGCCATGCCATTCATTTTCAACGGGCTCAAGATCGCGACGACACTGGCGCTGATCGGGGCAATCGTAGCAGAGTTCTTTGGCTCGCCAATCAAGGGGATGGGGTTCAGGATTTCCACGTCGGTCGGACAACTGGCGCTGGATCTGGTCTGGGCCGAGATCGTGGTTGCGGCAATCGTGGGGTCGGGATTCTACGGCGCGGTGGCGCTGATCGAAAAGACGGTGACGTTTTGGCATCCGTCGCAAAGGGGCCGGGTATAAGGCATGATGTTCAACAAGGGAGACAACAGATGAAAACACTGATGGGAACTTTCGGGGTCGCGGCGCTGAGCAGCCTCGCGGGCCTGGCACAGGCCGCCGACGACATGACGCTGCAACTCAAATGGGTGACGCAGGCGCAGTTCGCGGGCTACTATGTGGCGCAGGACAAGGGCTTTTATACCGAGGAAGACCTCAATGTCACGATCAAGCCGGGCGGGCCGGACATCGCCCCCACGCAGGTGATCGCAGGTGGCGGCGCGGATGTGACGGTGGAATGGATGCCCGCCGCGCTCTCGGCGCGGGAAAAGGGCCTGCCGCTGGTCAACATCGCGCAGCCGTTCAAATCCTCGGGCATGATGCTGACCTGCCTCAAGGAAAGTGGCGTGACGGGGCCGCAGGATTTCAAGGGACGCACGTTGGGGGTCTGGTTCTTTGGCAACGAGTTCCCGTTCCTGTCGTGGATGAGCCAGCTTGGTATTCCGACAACCGGGGGCACCGATGGCGTGACCGTCCTCAAGCAAGGCTTCAACGTCGATCCGCTGTTGCAGAAACAGGCCGATTGCATCTCGACCATGACCTATAACGAATACTGGCAGGTCATTGATGCAGGCATCAGCGCCGATGACCTCATCACCTTCAAATACGAGGATCAGGGCGTCGCCACGCTCGAGGACGGGCTCTACGTGCTTGAGGACAAGCTGAGCGATCCGGCGGAGGTGGACAAGCTCACGCGCTTTGTGCGCGCCTCGATGAAGGGCTGGAAATGGGCCGAGGAAAACCCCGCGCAGGCGGCGATGATCGTGCTCGACAATGATGCGACCGGCGCGCAGACCGAAGGCCATCAGATCCGCATGATGGGCGAGGTCGCCAAGCTGACGGCGGGCAGCAACGGCGCGCTCGATCCTGCGGATTACGAGCGCACGGTGCAATCGCTCCTGTCGGGTGGATCGGACCCGGTGATCAGCGCACATCCGGGCGATAGCGCCTGGACGCATGTCATCACCGATGCCGCCCTGAACTGATCTTGATTTCAGGGACAAAAAAGGCCCGGGCGATGTGCCCGGGCCTTTTTTTGGCACCACGCAAGACCGTGCCGCAACCCTGTCAGGTGGATATAGCAAAGCGCGGACCGAGAACCACAAGATCTTGTTGAACCCCGTCTTAAGATGGAAATTCAACAAAATGAATACTTTGAATGAAGTTCTTCATGTGGTAACGTCCTCTCCAAATCAAAGTCAGCCAGATAACTGGCGGCGCGAGGCAGTAAAAGAGCGGTTCTATGAAAACACGGGGCAGACAGCCGGTCCGTTGGGGCTTGGTGGCGTTCGCAACCTTCTGGATGCTGGTGGTCGTGCCGCTCAGCGCGGCGGCGGCCCCCTATGCGGCGCTGGTGATGGATGCGCGCACCGGTCGGGTGCTCTATGAGCAAAATGCCGACGCAAGGCTGCACCCCGCCTCGCTGACCAAGATGATGACACTCTATGTCGTGTTCGAGGCGATAGAGAATGGCGAGATCGGGCTTGATGACAAGGTGCGCATCAGCGCCAATGCCGCCAGTGAGCCGCCCAGCAAGCTGGGCCTGCGCGCGGGACAGACCATCGCCCTGCGCTATCTCATCCGCGCGGCGGCCGTCAGATCGGCAAACGATGCCGCAACCGCTCTTGGAGAAGCGATCGAAGGCTCGGAGGCGCAATTCGCCCGCCGGATGAACCGCACCGCGCAGGCGCTCGGCATGACGCGCTCGACCTTCAAGAACATGAATGGTCTGACGCAATCGGGACATCTCTCGACCGCCCGAGACATGACGATCCTCGGGCGGCACCTGTTTTATGACTACCCGCAATATTACAACCTGTTCTCACGCATCACCGCCGATGCCGGCATCGCTCAGGTCAGTCATACGAACCGGCGCTTGTTGGAGAGCTATCGCGGCGCGGACGGGATCAAGACCGGCTATACACAGGCTGCCGGCTTTAACCTGACCGCCAGCGCCGAGCGCGACGGTGAACGGATCATCGCGACCGTCTTTGGCGGTCAGTCCACCGCAGCGCGCAATGCCAAGGTCGCTGAATTGCTCGACATTGGCTTTCAAAAGGCGCCAAGCCGGGTCGCGCTCCAACGCCCCGCGCGCCCGGCTTACATGGGCAAGATCGGCACCTCACCGGTGACGATTGCTGCGGCTGAAGCTCGCCCCGAACTGGCCGGCAAGACCGTGCGCCTCGCCACCGCGGCAGCGGTGCGCAAGAGCCTGCGGCCACAGCTTCGACCGCTCTCGCAAGTCGAGCCAACGCTCATCGCCGCCAAGGACGATATCGAACGCGCCCTGCTTGCCGCGCAGGGCATCGAAGTCGCCAGCGTCGAACCCGAGGCGGTGCCGGACACGCCAGTCAGCACCAGCACGCCCGCACCCGCCGAAACACGACCGGAGCCGCGCTCCGAGGACATCGTTCTGGCGAGCGTGCCCGCCCGCGACCCGACGCCCGAAGTCGTCACCCGCGTCTCGACATCGGGCGGTCGCCACTGGGGGGTGAATGTCGGACGCTACCAGAGCGAATACAAGGCGCGTCAGGTGCTGTTGCAAACCGCGCTGAATGAAATGTCCTCGCTGGAGGGATCCCTGCGCAAGGTTGTCAAACGGCCGACCGGATTTGATGCGAACTTCATGGGCATGACCCGCGAAAGCGCCGATCTTGCCTGTCGGCGCTTGCAGGCCAAGAAGATCACCTGCTTCATGATCGGGCCGAGTTGACCAGCGCGAGGACTGGGGGCCAGCCCCCAGACCCCCGGGGTATTTCAGCCAAGAAGAAACCCCGTCAGGGTTTGGGATGGTCGTCCCAGTCATTTGACAGGATGCGCCGCGCGTCACCCTCGGGATCGTCATACTGGTTCGACCGCACCGTGTAGATGAAGGCAACGAGGCCCACGCCGCCCAGAATCAGGGAGATCGGAATGAGGTATGCGAGAATGTTCATCTTCTATCTCAGTCGCAGGGCGTTGAGGGTGACGGTCATGGAACTGAGCGACATCGCCAGGGCCGCGATCAGAGGCGAGCAAAGTCCCGCCACCGCGAGCGGCACGGCAATCAGATTGTAAAGGGTTGCAATTCGGAAATTCTCGTGGATGCGGCGGATTGCGGATTTCGCCGTATCGCAGGCCGCCGCGATCGGCGCAAGATCATTGCCCAGCAGAACGATGTCAGAGGCGACCCGGGCCGCGTCAAGCGCCGAGGCTGGCGAAATCGAAACATCCGCAGCGCTCAGCGCAGCGGTATCGTTGAGCCCGTCGCCGACCATCAGCACATGCGCGCCCTCCTCCCGCAGCGCCGCGATGCGGGCTGCCTTGTCGGCGGGCAGCGCCTCGGCCAGCCAGTGCGGGATGTGCAGACGTTGCGCCAGAGCTTCGACCGCAGGCGCGGAATCCCCCGAGATCAGGATCACCCGCTTGCCTTGCGCCATGAGCGCCTGCACCGCCTCTGTCGCGCCGGGACGCAGCGCGTCGGTGAAGGTGAGGGCGACGGGCGGCTCGGTTCCTACCTTGAGGAAGGTCGCAGTTTCCGGCAGCCGCTGCGCGCCGGTCCAGCTTGCCCGGCCAAGCCGCACTTCCTGCCCGCCGACCATCGCCTTTGTGCCATAGCCCGGCACTTCGGTCACATTGCTGACAGCGGCGGCAACACTCCCTTCTGCGCGGGCGGCGTGCATGATCGCCTGCGCCAGAGGATGCGACGAGCCCTGCGCCAGCGCCAGCGCCAGTTCCAGCGAAGGGCGCGGCAGGGTGCCGAGATTGCTCAGCTGCGGCGAGCCCGTGGTCAACGTGCCGGTCTTGTCGAACACCACCGTATCGACCTGCGCCAGCCGCTCGAGGGCGGTTTCGTGCTTGATGAGCATGCCCCGGCGAAAGAGCCGCCCGGAGGCCGCAGTCGTCACCGCAGGCACCGCAAGACCCAAGGCACAGGGGCAGGTGATGATGAGCACGGCAGCGGCGATGTTGAGGGCCGTGCGGATGTCCCAGCTGTAGAGATACCAGCCCAGAAAGCTGAGGCCAGCCAGGATATGCACCCCCGGCGCATAGAGCTTTGCCGCGTGATCGGCGAGCGAGGTATAGCGCGAGCGCCCCGATTCCGCGATTGCCACCAGATCGGCCATCCGGTGCAACGAGGTGTCGGCCCCCACGGCGGTGGCGCGGATGGTGAGCGGCCCGGTGAGATTGACCTCGCCCGCGCTCACCGCCTGCCCGAGGCCGGCAAAGACCGGCAGCGTCTCGCCGGTCAGCAGCGACCGGTCGATCTCTGACGTGCCCGCCACGATCTCGCCATCGACCGGCATCCGGCCACCGGGCCGCACCAGGATCATGTCGCCCAGACGCAGCTCTGCGAGGTTTACCTGTTCCTCGGCCCCCTCCCGTAACCGCGTGGCGCGCGGCACTTCGAGGGCGGTCAGTTCCTCGGCGGCGGAGCGGGCAATGGCGCGGGTGCGATGATCGAGATAGCGCCCCGCCAGGAGGAAAAAGGTCAGCGTCAGGGCGGCGTCGAAATAGGCATGTTCCCCCGAGAGCATGGTTTCCCAGAGCGAGGTCATGATCGCCAGCACGATGGCCAGCACGATCGGCACATCCATGTTGAGCCGCCGCTTGCGCAGCGCAGCCCAGGCACTACGAAAGAAGGGCACCCCCGAGAAGGCAATCGCCGGCAGGGTGATCGCCGCGGAGATCCAGTGGAACATGTCGCGCGTCGCAGCCTCTGCCCCGGACCAGACCGAGACCGACAACAGCATGACATTCATGCTGGCAAAGCCCGCCACCGCAAGGCGCATGAGCAGATCACGGCCGGCGCGGTCGGTCGCGGTGGCGTTGAGGGTGCCGGCGTCAAGCTCGTGCGCCTCAAAGCCCAAGCCTTCGACGAGCGCGCAGATCTGCTCTGCCGTCACCCCTGGCGCGGCCTCGATGCTGGCGCGTTTGAGCGTCAGGTTGACGCGGGCAGAACGCACGCCGGGATGCGCGCCCAAGGCCCGCTCGATCTTGGAAATGCAGGCGGAACAATGGATCGTCGGCAGCGACAAGGCAATCTGCTCACTCGACGCCGCTGTCGCCCGCGCCGCCAGACTCGCCGCAGCCGGGGCAGCCGCGCAGGCAGGACAGGCCGAGGGTGAGGGCTGCATCAGGGCGGTCATCGCGTCATTTCTTGTGCAGCACGACACGCTGTTCGAAAAGCGTGCCGTTGCTATCCCAGGCTTTCATGCGGATATTCCAGTTACCATCTCCAAGGTCCACCTGCGCGACATAGGCCCGACCGTCGAACACGAATTCGGGTGTCTGATCCTCCATCATATGCGTGGCGCGTCCCACTGTCGCCTCGAGCCTTGCCACCTCGACCGGTCGCGCCTTTGCATCCGTGATCCCGAGGGTCAACTGGCCGTTCTCGTGACCCGCGGCCACGGTCCAGCCGAGGGCTTCCTGCGCGGTCTTGCGCGCATTGAATTCCTGGCTGGCAACATAGGAATTGCTGACCTCAAGGCCGGGAAAGGTCTTTATCGCCGAATAGGCAAGCAGGAGGTTGACCGAAATGATCACGCCGAAGCCACTGCCGAAGATCAGCAAGACGTGCAATCCGGTCAGTTTCCTGTCGCGCATCATTCTGTCTTTCCGTTGAAGATCGTGTCCTTGAAATCACGTTGTCCGTTCAGCACGTCCTCGATCCAGAGGCGGACTTCGCTGCGGTCGGTCCGGGCGGGATCTGACCCCGGTGCAGCGACCAGATAGACACGTTGCAGGCGCATTTCGTCTGCCCCGACCGTGATCGTTGAATCGGATGCGCCCTCCAGAAGCAGATCGATCGCCGGATCACCCTTGACGGTCAGCTTGAACGCGCGTTCTTCGTGATGCTTGTTTCGGATCCGCACCTCATAGGTGTTGCGGATCGAACCATCCGACAAGGTGACATAGGTCGGGTTACGCACCGGCGCGACGGTGATGTCGATATCCGGACGGATAAAGAGCGCAAAGACCAGCCCAAAGCCAACCAGGGACCAGAGCGCGGTATAGAGAATGGTGCGCGGGCGCAGGATGTGCTTGATGATCGGTTTGGGCTTGCTACCCGCGCGCTCGGACACCTCATCGGTGAGGGCCATGTAGTCGATCAGGCCACGCGGCTTGCCGATCTTGGCCATGATGTCGTCACAGGCATCGATGCAGAGCGCACAGGTGATACATTCGAGCTGCTGCCCGTCGCGGATATCGATCCCCATCGGGCAGACATTGACGCAGGCCATGCAGTCGATGCAATCCCCTTGGCTGGCACCCTCCTTGACCGCATCGGAATTCTTGCGCGGCTCTCCGCGCCATTCACGGTAGCCCACGGTCAATGTGTCTTCATCCATCATGGCCCCCTGAATCCGGGGCCACGGGCAGGCATAGATGCAGATTTGTTCGCGCGCGAACCCGCCAAAGAAGAATGTCGTGCCAGTCAGCATCGCGATCGTCGTATAGGCAATCGGATGGGCGTTGAGCGTAAAGAGATCAACCATCAGCGTCCGCGCGTCGGTGAAATAGAAAACCCAAGCGCCACCCGTCGCAACCGCGATCAAGAGCCAGGCGATCCATTTCGTAAGCCGCAGCCGGATCTTGCGGGCATCCAGTTTCTCTTGCCGGTGCAGGCGCAGCCGCGCGTTTCGGTCGCCTTCGATCCAGCGCTCGACCAGAATGAAGAGGTCGGTCCACACGGTCTGCGGGCAGGCATAGCCGCACCAGACCCGGCCCAGTGCGGATGTGAACAGAAACAGGCCAAGGCCCGCCATCACCAGCAGACCAGCCACAAAATAGAATTCATGCGGCCAGATCTCGATCCAGAAGAAAAAGAACCGTCGGTTCGCCAGATCGAGCAGCACCGCCTGATCCGGCAGGCTCTCGCCGCGGTCCCAGCGAATCCAGGGCGTGACGTAGTAGATGCCGAGGGTGACGATCATGATCACCCATTTCAGGTTACGGAACTTGCCGTAAACCCGTCTTGGAAAAATCGGCTCGCGCGCGGCATAGAGGGCTTGTGGTTCTGTGGGGTGGGACTCGGCCACGGACTTACTCCGGGTTCAGGGATGAATTGATCGTCTTGTGGCAGGATGCGGTCCGGGTAACTTTGACCTGTGTCAAATTCTGAATCCTGAACCGATCTATTGTAGCATACACCGAATTTGGCTCTGGCGCCGCAGCCAATCTGCAAGCGCCTTGGAGGGTGCCCGCATCACACGAGGACACCTGGTTATGAAGTAGTGCGTTTCCTCCGGTTCTTCAAACAAGAGACGCAACCGCCCTGCCGCGATATCCTGCCGCACCCACTAGGACACAAGCCCCCTGACCATCGCGCGTGCCAGAGGGGCGACGCGACCCATCATGCGCGTCATGGGTTCCCGTCAGAGCGATTTGACGCCCGTTCGGGGACGCGGGTTGAGGGCCAAGCAGGAGCGCGGAACCAAGATTTACAAGAAAAACGCGAGCCCCCCGATGGGAACCAGATCCAGTCATCGCGGAGATCGACGGCACCGCTCCTTCTGGAAAACGCGCGAACAGGACGGAAAGACCGATGCCTAACCCCGAGCCTTGCGGCTCGGGGTATTCGATTGGGACGTTGCGGTTACTCGCCGCCCCCCAACTGGTGGACATAGACCGCCACGGCGCGCACCTGAGCCTCGCTCAGACGCGCCGACCAAGGCGGCATCACCCCATAGCGACTGTAGGTGACGGTTTCCTTGATCGTGTCAAAGGATCCCCCATAGAGCCAGATCGCATCGCTGAGATTGGGCGCGCCTTGCGTGATATCGCCCTTGGCTTCTTCGCCATGACAGGCGACGCAATTCTCGGCAAAGACGGTTGCGCCATCGGCCACGAGCGCGGCATCCTGCGGCGCGCCCGAGAGCGACATCACGTAATTGACCACCTGATCGATTTGGGCGGGCTCGAGAATCTCGCCAAAGACGGGCATTTCTGAATAGCGCGCATCGGCGTCATCCTCGTTGCGGACCCCGTGAGAGATCGTGGCGTGGATGTCCTCGATCGTGCCGCCCCATAGCCAGTCATTGTCGAGGAGGTTGGGATAGCCCTTG
>PFEY01000002.1:23757-33985 GCA_002783205.1 Rhodobacteraceae bacterium CG17_big_fil_post_rev_8_21_14_2_50_63_15
GCCTCGGCCTTCTCGATCTCGATCGCGACGTTGGCGCGGGTTGACCAGCCCTTGTATCCGGCCGTCGCCCCCTGCACGAGAGGCCAGGCAGGGTAAGCGATCACATACCAGATGCCCCAGACGATACAGGCATAGAAGGTCCACAGCCACCAACGCGGCAGGGGATTGTTGTATTCCTCGATCCCATCCCAGGAATGGCCGGTCGTTTCGACCTCTTTCTTGTGTTGCGGTTTTCTAGCCATGTCTCTCACGCCTCCTTCGAGCCGGCGTCGCGGCGCATTGCGGCAGGTTTGTCTTCGTTGCGGAACGGGATGCCGGATGGGTCCTCGTAAGATTTGCTGGCACCGGGGCGAAACACCCAGATCACCACCCCCCCGAAAAAGACAAAGAGGGTCAGCAACATCCAGCTATCGGCGAAGTGGCGCAGCAGCGAATAGGTTTCCATATCCCCCTCCTATCGGCTTGCGTCAGGCGTGAAGGTCGAGAAATCGACCAGCGTGCCCAGCATCTGCAAATAGGCGATCAGCGCATCCGCCTCGGAAATGCCCGGTTGCCCGTCAAAATTGCGCACCTGCGCGCCGGGATAGCGGGCCAGCAGAGCATCGGTCTCACCGAAGGGATCGATCTGCGCCTTGAAATCGGCCTGAGCCTCGGCGATCATCTCATCCGAATAGGGCACACCCACGAGGCGGTGTGTCTTCATCAGATCCTCGATATGCTTGGGCTCGATCAGCCGGTTTTCGAGAAAGCCGTATTTTGGCATGACCGACTCGGGCACAACCGATTGCGGGTTGCGCAGGTGGGCGACATGCCAGGCATCGGAATAGCGACCACCGACGCGGGCCAGATCTGGCCCGGTGCGTTTGGACCCCCACTGGAAGGGATGGTCGTATTGCGACTCGGCCGCCAGCGAGTAATGTCCATAGCGCTCTACCTCGTCGCGCATCGGACGCACCATCTGACTATGGCAGACGTAGCAGCCCTCGCGGACGTAGATATCCCGCCCGGTCAGTTCCAGCGGGGAATAGGGGCGCATACCCTCGACATCCTCTATGGTGTTCTCGAGCCAGAACAGCGGGGCGATCTGCACGATCCCCCCGATGGTGACCACGAGGAAGGCAAAGATCGCCAGAAGTGTGACGTTCCTTTCGAGAATCGCGTGCTTGTCCAGAATTGCCATCTATCCGGCCCTCCTTATTCAGCCGGGACAACGGAGTTGGTGGCCTCCACGGCCGGGCTCCGTTTGACGGTCATGAAGAGATTGTAAACCATGATGAGCGCACCGGAGAGATACAGGCCCCCCCCCAGACCACGCACCACATACATCGGGAACTTGGCGGCCACGGTGTCGGCAAAGGAGTTGACGAGGAAGCCGTTGGCATCCACCTCACGCCACATCAGCCCTTCCATGATCCCCGTCACCCACATCGCCGAGGCGTAGAGAATGATCCCGATGGTCGCCAGCCAGAAGTGCCAGCTGACCATGCTCAGGCTATAGATCCGCTCGCGGTTCCACAGACGCGGCACGAGGAAGTAGAGCGCGCCAAAGGTGATCATGCCGTTCCAGCCAAGCGCACCGGAATGCACATGCCCGATCGTCCAGTCGGTGTAATGCGACAAGGAGTTGACCGCACGGATCGACATCATCGGCCCCTCAAAGGTGGACATGCCGTAAAAGCCGATCGAGATCACCATCATCCGGATGATCGGATCGGTGCGCAGCTTGTCCCAGGCGCCCGACAGCGTCATCAGGCCGTTGATCATGCCGCCCCAGGAGGGCATCCAGAGGATGATCGAGAACACCATCCCCAGCGTCGTCGCCCAGTCGGGCAGCGCCGTATAATGCAGATGGTGCGGACCCGCCCAGATATAGATGAAAATCAGCGCCCAGAAGTGGATGATCGAAAGTTTATAGCTGTAGATCGGCCGCTCCGCCTGTTTCGGCACGAAGTAGTACATCATGCCCAGAAAACCTGCGGTCAGGAAAAAGCCCACGGCGTTGTGGCCATACCACCATTGCACCATCGCATCCTGCACGCCCGAGAAGACCTGCACCGATTTCGAGCCAAAAACCGAGACCGGGATCGAGAGGTTGTTGACCACATGCAGCATCGCCACGGTGATGATGAACGCGAGGTAGAACCAGTTGGCCACATAGATATGCGGCTCGCGGCGCTTGACGATGGTGCCGAGGAACACCGCCAGATAGGCCAGCCAGACCACGGTCAGCCACCAGTCCACATACCATTCCGGCTCGGCATATTCCTTGGACTGCGTCGCTCCCAGCAGATAGCCGGTCGCGGCCAGCACGATCACAAGCTGATAGCCCCAGAACACGAACCAGGCGAGGTTGCCGCCCCAGAGCCGCGCCGCGCTCGTACGCTGCACCACGTAGAAGGACGTGGCGATCAGGGCGTTGCCGCCAAAGGCGAAGATCACCGCAGAGGTGTGCAGCGGTCTGAGTCGCCCGAAATTCGCATAGCCCTGCGCCCATTCGAAATTGAGCTGCGGAAAGGCAAGCTGAAAGGCGATGAACGTGCCCGCGAGAAAGCCCACCACGCCCCAGAGCGAGGTGGCAATCACCCCGGCGCGCACCACGCCGTCCATATATTGCCCTGACAGGTCGCCCTTGACAGCAGGTTCATCCGTGTGGCGCAGAACCCACAAAAACAGACCACCAGCCGCAATCGCTACCGTCAGCGCATTCACCAGATAGGCAAGATCGCGCGCGTAATTGGCTGCAATCAGCGCGAGCAGCGTGATCACGCCAAGTACGGTCAACTTGATGTAATTCGTCATTTTGCGTCCCTTCGTCTCTTACTGCGCGATTCGATCCAACCCCGCAGGTGCGTCTAGACTTCGGCTGTAATGCTAGCAACGAGAGCAACTATCCTTGATCTGTGTCAAAACAAGACAATCCACGGATTGATCAGCATCAAGGCAGTCAAAATCGAGCTGCGATAGAGTTTATTCATGACACACCCGGAAAAGGAATGCGACATGACCTACAAAAGTCTGTTTTCCGTACTCACCGATGAAGTTCTTGTCGACGAAACCCTGAACCACGCGATGGCGGCGGCCCGCAGCTATGACGCTCATCTCGAAGTGCTCTGTCTCGGCGTGGATCGTAGTCAGGCAGGCTATTACTACGCCGGGGCCAGCGCCATCGTGCTTCAGGAAACCATCGCTCGCGCGCAAGAAGAAGCGACAGAGATCGAGGCACGGGTCCGTGACATCCTGTCAAAAACGACCTTGCGCTGGAGCTGTGAGGGCGGGGTTGCCCAGCTCGCCGATCTTGGACGCCATGTCGCAGCCCGGGCACGATTCTCCGATCTGGTCATCTTGCCGCAACCCTATGGCGAGGGGCGCGGCGCCGAACTCGAACCGGTGACAGAGGCCTCACTCTTCGAGGGCAACACGCCTGCCTTTGTGATCCCATCAGGGGCAAAGCCGGTGCCGCGTCCGGCGCGGATCCTGATCGGCTGGAACGAAAGCAACGAAGCACTTGATGCGGTGCGCGCCGCGCTGCCGTTGCTCAAGACCGCTGAGACCGTGCATGTGGTGGTGATTGATCCCCCCACGCATGGGCCCAACCGCTCCGATCCGGGCGGGCTCGTGTCGCAATACATCGCGCGCCATGGCATAAAGGTCGAGATCGACGTGCTCTCCAAGACGCTGCCGCGCATCTCGGACGTGCTCTTGCGCCATGTCGGCGACATGGATGCCGACATGGTGGTGATGGGGGCCTATGGCCATTCGCGCTTTCGTGAGGCGATCTTTGGCGGCGCGACCCGCTACATGCTGGAACATGCGCGGGTGCCGGTGCTGATGGCGCATTGATCGAGCGCGTCATGCGGGAGTGAGCGCCAAGCTCAACATGGGTCACGCCCAGGACGGCGTTTGGGGGGTGTCGATGAGGCAAAGAGACGGGGTGCGGCGTCAGACCAGCATCCCGCCGTCGCTGTCATCGGCCGCTTCTTCCAGAAGGCGGTTGAAATCGGGCACCGTGACCCGGCGCTTGCCTTCCAGTGAAATGATTCCATCGTTCTTCAGTGCCGAAATCTGACGGCTCACCGTCTCCAGCGTCAGGCCCAGATAGTCCGCCATTGCCTCTCGCGTCAGCGGCAGATCGAACACCAAAGGACCGCGCTTTTTGGTCATGTTCAGCACCGCATCGCGCCGCGCGATGATCGCCAGCAGCGAGGCAATTTTCTCGCGGGCGGTCTTGCGTCCCAGCACCAGCATCCATTCGCGCGCCGCATCCAACTCGTCGAGGGTCATTTCCAGCAGCCGCTGCGCGATGTGCGGCGTGCGAATCATCATGTCCTCAAAGGGCTTCTTGCGGAAACAGCACATCACGATATCGGTCACGGCCTGCACGTCATAGGCAGCGCTGTCGCGCCCCGGACGGCCGACAAAATCGCTGGGCAAGAGCAGGCCGACCATCTGGGTGCGCCCGTCCTCCATGGTCTGCGTCAGCGTGGCGATGCCCGAGACGACAGAGCCCACGAAATCCATCTTGTCGCCCGCCCAGATCAGCGTCTGCCCAGCCTCGAAAGACCGATAATACTTGATCTGGTCCAGTTGCTCGAGTTCGTCCGACTCACAGCGCGCACAGACGGCGCGATGACGGATCGGGCAATCGCCACAGTCGTGCGGGATATCTACCGTGCTTTCCTTCAGCATCAATCTGGCAACTTTCCATGAATTTGATCTGGGTCAAGGATTGAAACCTGCGATGAGTCTTACCGTAGGCACATGGATACTCAAACTCAACTCGGTAAACTTGGCCTCTTTGACGCCAAAGTGCCACGCTACACCAGCTACCCGACCGCGCCGCATTTTGATCGCTCGGTTGGACCGGATCAGTTTAGCAGTTGGATCAAGGCGATACCAGAGGGTGCAGAGATATCTCTATATCTGCATGTTCCATTTTGTCGCCGCCTGTGCTGGTTCTGCGCCTGCCGCACACAAGGGACGCAGACCGATGCGCCTGTCATCGCCTATCTCGAAACGCTCAAGACCGAGATTGCCATGCTGGGCAGGCATCTGCCGCGCGGTGTGCGTCTGTCCCGGCTGCATTGGGGCGGCGGCACGCCAACGCTCTTGCAACCCGGCATGATCGACGAGCTTGTGGGCGCCATCCGCGACATCGCGCCTTTCAGCGAGACCACCGAATTCTCGGTCGAAATCGACCCCAACGAGATCGACGGCCCCCGCCTTGATGCGCTGGCCCGAGCGGGCATGAATCGTGCCTCGATCGGAGTGCAGGATTTCGACGACGACATCCAGAAGAGCATCGGTCGCCTTCAGGGCTATGACATCACCCGCTGGGCCGCCGACGAGATCCGCGCGCGGGGCGTGGCCAGCCTCAATGCCGATATTCTCTATGGCCTGCCGCACCAGAACAAGCCGCGAATCACCGAGAGCGTTCAGAAACTTCTGTCGCTCAGCCCCGACCGGGTGGCGCTTTACGGCTATGCGCATGTGCCCTGGATGGCCAAGCGCCAGCAACTGATCCCCTCCGATGCCCTGCCCACCCCGCAGGAACGCCTTGGATTGTTTGACACCGCGCGCCGCCTTTTTCTCTGGGACGGCTACGAGGAAATCGGCATCGACCACTTTGCCGCCAGAGAGGACGGCCTCAGCGTAGCGCAACGGACCGGTCGCCTGCGCCGCAATTTCCAGGGCTATACCGACGACACCGCAGAGGTGCTGATCGGCATCGGAGCCTCCTCGATCTCGCGCTTTCCGCAAGGCTATGCCCAGAACACCTCTGCCACCGGCGCCCATACCGGTGCCATCCGCGAGGGCCGATTCTCGACCGCGCGGGGGCATGTATTCTCACCCGAGGACAAGCTGCGTGCGCGACTGATCGAAATGCTCATGTGCGATTTTCACATCGATGCGGCTGAGATCACCCGCGATTTCGACATCACCAGCGCGGCGCTTCAGCAGATGCTCGCAGAGGTCGAGCGCGCCTATCAGGGCAACCTGCATCTTGACGACACCGGTCTGTCAATCCCGCATGAGGTACGCCCCCTGACCCGGATGATCGCACGCCAGTTCGATACCTACGAGATGAACGAACAGGGGCATAGTTCGGCCATCTGAGCCCTCACGCCCCCGGCCGCCCTTCCAGTGCCGCCGCCAGCAGGGTGCGCGCATAGTCCGTCTGCGGCGCGGTAAAGAGGGCCTCGGCCTCGCCCGCCTCGACCACATCGCCGTCCTTCATCACGATCATCCGGTGGCTCATCGCTCGCACCACATGCAGATCGTGGCTGATGAAGAGATAGGCCAGCCCGTATTTCACCTGCAAATCGCGCAGGAGATCGACGATCTGCACCTGCACCGTCATGTCGAGCGCGCTTGTCGGCTCGTCGAGAACCACCAGTTTCGGACGCAAGATCATGGCGCGGGCAATGGCAATGCGTTGCCGCTGCCCGCCCGAGAATTCATGCGGATAGCGGTCCATCATCGCCGGATCGAGACCCACCTCCCCCATCACCTCGGCCACCAGATCGCGCTCGGGCCGCCCGCCGGGATTGCCATGTACACCCAGCCCCTCGGCGATGATCTGCGCCGCCGTCATCCGCGGCGAGAGGCTGCCATAGGGATCCTGAAAGACGATCTGCATCTCGGCCCGCCGGTGACGCAATTCCCGCGTGGACCAGCCCTGCACATCCTCGCCGCCAAACCTGATCGTTCCCCTTGACGCAATCAACCGCATGATCGCGAGCGCCAGCGTGGTCTTGCCAGACCCGGACTCGCCGACGATCCCCAGCGTTTCCCCCGCGCGCACCAGAAGCGTGGCGTCATTGACCGCCTTCACATGACCCACGGTGCGCTTGAGAAAGCCCTTCTGAATGGGAAACCAGACACGCAATCCTTGCGTCTCGGCCACCACCTGCGCCCCCTCCGGCACCGGCGCAGGCAGGCCCACCGCCCGCGCCCCCAGAAGCTTGCGCGTATAGTCATGCCGAGGCGCGGCAAAGACCTCTGCCACCGGCCCCGTCTCGACGATCTCGCCCGCCTTCATGACGCAGACCCGGTCGGCGATGCGCTGCACGATTCCCAGATCATGCGTGATGAAGAGAAGGCCCATCCCCTCCTCGCGCTTCAACTCGGCCAGCAGTTCGAGGATCTGCGCCTGAATCGTCACGTCGAGCGCCGTCGTCGGTTCATCGGCGATCAGGATATCGGGCTTGTTGGCGAGCGCCATGGCGATCATCACCCGCTGCCGCTGACCGCCCGAGAGTTGATGCGGATAGGCCCCCAGACGGCTTGCCGCCTCGCGAATGCCCACCCGCTCCAAGAGTTGCACGATCCGCCGCCGTGCCACCTCTCCGGTCAGCCCCTGATGCAGCTCAAGGCTCTCGCGCAACTGCTTTTCCAGCGTGTGCAGCGGGTTGAGGCTCGTCATCGGCTCCTGAAAGATAAAGCTGATATCGTTGCCCCGCACCTTGCGCAGCCGCCGCTCGTCGGCGCCAATCATCTCCTGCCCGTCATAGCGCACAGAGCCCGTGACCTCTGCCGATGATCCCAGCAGCGACACGGTCGAGAGCGCCGTCACCGACTTGCCAGAGCCGGACTCGCCCACCAGCGCCACGGTCTCGCCCCGCTCCACGCTGAACGACACGCCGCGCACGGCGGGAATGATCTGCCCGTCCTGCCGGAAACCGATGCGCAGATCCCTGACCTCGAGCACGCTCATTCAAAGGTCTTTCTGGGATCAAACGCATCGCGCACCCCCTCGAAGATGAAAACGAGCAGCGACAGCATGATGGCAAAGGCAAAAAACGCGGTGAAGGCCAGCCAGGGCGCTTGCAGGTTCTGCTTGGCCTGCAAGGTCAATTCGCCAAGCGACGGCGCCGAGGACGGCAGACCGAAGCCGAGGAAATCCAGCCCCGCCAGAAGCGAGATTGCACCGGTGATCACGAAAGGCAGCATCGTCAGCGTCGCCACCATCGCATTGGGCAGCATGTGACGGAACATGATGGTGAGGTTCGAGACCCCCAGCGCCTTGGCCGCGCGCACATATTCGAGATTGCGCGCCCGCAGGAATTCCGCCCGCACCACCCCCACCAGGGCCATCCAGCCGAACAGCACGGTAATCACGACGAGCAGCCAGAAACTGCGCGGCAGGATCGCAAAGAGGATGATGATCACATATAGCTGCGGGGTCGAGGACCAGATCTCGATGATCCGCTGGAAGATCAGATCCGTCCGACCGCCAAAATAGCCCTGCACCGCCCCCGCCGCAATGCCCACCACCGACGACAGCGCCGTCACGATCAACGTGAACAGCACCGACAACCGAAAGCCGTAGATCACCCGCGCCAGCACATCGCGCTTGGTGTCATCGGTGCCCAGCCAGTTCTGCGCA
Source organism: Rhodobacteraceae bacterium CG17_big_fil_post_rev_8_21_14_2_50_63_15 (assembly GCA_002783205.1). Classification (GTDB taxonomy): domain Bacteria; phylum Pseudomonadota; class Alphaproteobacteria; order Rhodobacterales; family Rhodobacteraceae; genus Roseovarius. The sequence continues at coordinate 32,144 of PFEY01000002.1, forward strand.
TTGGGCGGCAGAGGGGCTGCGCCGGGCCGATCGACGGTCGTGTTGTAGCTATAGGGAATGGGCGGCCAGATCGCCCATCCCTTGTCGATCACCGCGCCCCCCACCGTGCCACCAGCCGCCTCAGCCATCACGCCCTCGGGATCATCGAAACAGGCCTCCAGCCCACCGGTCGCGATCAGGCAGCGCACCTCGGGGTCGCGATAGATCGCCTCGGTCTCGAAATCGCCGCCAAAGGCGGTCTCGGGATAAAAGCGAAAGATCGGCATGTAATACGCGCCGCGATACTGCACCAGGATCGGCTTGTCATTGGCCACGAACTCGGCAAAGAGCGTGACGGTAAACACCACCGCAAAGAGGATCAACGACCAGAACGCCCTTCCATTGCGCCGGAAATTTCGCCAGCGGCGCTGATTGAGCGGCGAGAGGCGGATCACGACGCCCCCCCCTTCTTCTGGCCTGAAATATCCCGGGGGAGTCGCGCCACAGGCGCGACGGGGGCAGCGCCCCCCTGTCTCGGGCACCATCCTCAGCCCTCCCGCTTTTCAAAATCGATGCGCGGATCGACCAGAACATACATGAGATCACTCAGGATGCCGACCACCAGACCGATGAGTCCGAACAGGAACAGCGTGCCGAACATCACCGGATAGTCGCGCCCGACCGCCGCCTCGAACCCGAGCCGCCCCAGCCCGTCAAGCGAGAAGATCGTCTCGATCAGCACCGAGCCGCCAAAGAACACCCCCACGAACACCGCCGGAAAACCCGCGATCACGATCAGCATGGCGTTGCGGAACACATGGCCATAGAGCACGCGGCGTTCCGACAGCCCCTTGGCGCGCGCCGTCATCACATACTGCTTCTTGACCTCGTCGAGAAAGCTGTTCTTGGTCAGAAGCGTCAGCGTGGCGAAGGCCGAGATCGTCGAGGCAATGACTGGCAGCGCGATATGCCAGAGGTAATCGGCGATCTTGCCCAGCACGCTCAGCTGATCGAAAGTGTCGGAGGTCAGCCCTCTGAGCGGAAAGATCTGAAAGTAACTGCCCCCCGCAAAGAGCACCAGCAGCAGGATCGCAAAGAGAAAGGCCGGGATCGCATAGGCCACGATGATCACGCCGGAGGTCCAGGTATCGAACCGCGTCCCGTCGCGCACCGCCTTGGCCACGCCCAGGGGGATTGACACGATATAGGCAATCACCGTTGACCACAGCCCGAGCGTGATACTGACCGGCATCTTTTCCAGCACCAGATCCAGCACGTTGATCTTGCGAAAGTAGCTTTCACCGAAATCGAGCCGCAGGTAGTTCCACATCATGTTGAAAAACCGCTCCACGGGGGGCTTGTCGAGGCCGAATTGCTCTTCCAGTTCCTTGATCAGTTCCGGCGGCAGGCCGCGCGCGCCAAGATAGGCGTCACTGCCGCCCGCCGTGCCCACCAGATCCTGCCCGGTATCAGAGCCCGCACCGGCAAAGCTCTCGAACACATTGCCCTGTCCCTGCATGTTGGCGATCATCTGCTCGACCGGACCACCGGGCACGAATTGCACCAGTGCGAAATTGATCACCATGATCCCGAAAAGCGTGGGAATGATCAGCAGCAGCCGCCGCAGGATATAGGCGCCCATGTCAGAGGCTCTCCCCGATCACAGTGCGCCCGCAGCCTTGAGCGCGGCGGCCCTTTCCGCGTCATACCACCAGAAATCGAGCACCCCGGTGGCATAGGGCGGCAACGGATCAGGATGGCCATACATGTCCCAATACGCGACCCAGCTCTTGTCCAGATACCAGGTCGGGATCATGAAGAATTCATAGCGCAGCGCCCGGTCGAGGGCTGTCAGCGCGACGT
>PFEY01000106.1 GCA_002783205.1 Rhodobacteraceae bacterium CG17_big_fil_post_rev_8_21_14_2_50_63_15
TTGACATCGTGCTGGCCAATCAGGTCTGGGAACATCTCGACCGGCCCTATGCCGCCACCCGGAATGTTCTGGAAATGCTGCGGCCGTGCGGGTATTTCTGGCTGGCCGTGCCGTTCTACATCCCGTTTCATGGCGATCCGGTGGATTGCTCGCGCTGGAGCGCCCGGGGGCTGAAAAACCTGCTGATCGAGGCCGGGTTCGATGAGGCGCGGATCGAGGTCGCGCAATGGGGCAACCGCCATGCCGCGAGACGGAATCTGGATGGCGACTGGCCGCCGGTCTACGACCCTGAAACCGACGATCTGACCGATGAGCCGGATTTTCCGATCTGTGCATGGGCCTTGGCGCAGAAATAGGCGTGTTCCCTCTCTGTTCCCAGAATTGTCTTGGAAGCGGCACGCGTCTCGCCTATGTGTGAGGGAGGTGGATCCCGGGGGTCAGAATGGCCGAACTCACGCATATCGAGGTGCGCGGCGCACGCGAGCATAACCTCAAAAACATAGATGTGGATATTCCACGCAACCAACTGGTTGTGATCACCGGACTTTCCGGCTCGGGCAAGTCTTCGCTCGCTTTTGATACGATCTATGCAGAGGGACAACGGCGCTATGTCGAATCGCTGTCGGCCTATGCGCGGCAGTTTCTCGACATGATGCAAAAGCCCGATGTCGATCACATCAGTGGCCTGTCCCCAGCGATCTCGATCGAGCAGAAGACAACGAGCAAGAACCCACGCTCGACGGTTGGCACGGTCACGGAAATCTATGATTACCTGCGGCTGCTCTTTGCCCGCGTCGGAACGCCTTATTCGCCGGCCACCGGGCTGCCGATCGAGGCGCAGCAGGTTCAGGATATGGTGGACCGGGTGATGGCGATGGAAGAGGGCACGCGTGCCTATCTGCTCGCGCCGATCGTGAGGGACCGCAAGGGTGAGTATCGAAAGGAATTTCTCGACCTTCGGAAGCAGGGGTTTCAGCGGGTCAAGGTCGATGGCATTTTCCACGAAATCGACGAGCCACCGGCACTCGACAAGAAATTGCGCCATGACATAGACGTGGTTGTTGACCGGCTGGTGGTCAGGGCGGGATTGGAGACGCGGCTGGCAGACAGTTTACGGACTGCGCTCGATCTGGCAGACGGGATCGCGGTGCTGGAGACCGCACCGCAGCACGGTGAACCGCAGCGCGTCACCTTCTCCGAGAAGTTCGCCTGTCCGGTGAGCGGATTCACCATTGCGGAGATCGAGCCGCGGCTGTTTTCCTTCAATGCGCCATTCGGAGCCTGCCCGGACTGTGACGGGCTAGGGGCAGAGCTTTTCTTTGACGAGCGGCTGGTGGTGCCCGATGAAGCGCTCAAGGTCAGCGATGGCGCGATTGCACCCTGGCGCAAGGGCAAATCGCCTTATTTCACCCAGACGATCAATGCGATTGCCAAGCATTATGGATTTGACCGCAACGCGGCGTGGAAGGACTTGCCTGCGCAGGTGCAGCAGGTCTTTCTTCATGGGTCGGGCGAGGAGGAGATCCAGTTTCGCTATGACGAGGGCGGTCGTGTCTATCAGGTCAGTCGTGTTTTCGAGGGGGTCATTCCAAACATGGAGCGGCGCTACCGCGAAACTGATAGCGCCTGGATCCGCGAAGAGTTCGAGCGCTACCAGAACAACCGGCCCTGCGGGACCTGCGGCGGATATCGGCTCCGGCCAGAGGCGCTGGCGGTCAAGATCGCCGGGTTGCATGTGGGCCAAGTGGTGCAGATGTCGATCCGCGAGGCATTCGACTGGTGCGAGACGGTGCCAGAGAGCCTTGGCAAGCAGAAAAACGAGATCGCCCGAGCGATCCTCAAGGAGATCCGCGAGCGACTGGGGTTTCTCAACAATGTTGGATTGGACTACCTCACGCTCAGCCGCAATGCGGGCACGCTCTCGGGGGGAGAAAGCCAACGGATCAGGTTGGCGAGCCAGATCGGCTCGGGGTTGACGGGTGTGCTTTACGTGCTTGATGAGCCCTCGATCGGTCTGCATCAGCGTGACAACGGCCGGCTCTTGCAGACGCTGCGCAACCTGCGCGATCAGGGTAATACGGTGATCGTGGTGGAACATGACGAGGAGGCCATCCGCACCGCCGATTATGTCTTTGACATCGGCCCCGGTGCCGGGGTGCATGGGGGCCGCGTGGTGAGCCACGGCACGCCCGAGGCGGTGACCGCTGATCCCGCGTCGCTCACCGGACAGTATCTCTCAGGGCAGCGCGAAATCCCCGTTCCGGTGCAGCGGCGGAAGGGCAACAAGAAGAAACTGACCGTGGTCAAGGCCACCGGCAACAACTTGCGAGAGGTGACGGCAGAGTTTCCGCTTGGCATGTTTGTCTGCGTGACCGGCGTGTCTGGAGGGGGCAAATCGACCCTGACCATCGAGACGCTGTTCAAGACCGCCTCGATGCGCCTCAACGGTGCGCGCCAGACGCCCGCCCCCTGCGAGACGATCAAGGGGCTTGAGCATCTCGACAAGGTGATCGACATCGACCAACGCCCCATCGGGCGCACGCCGCGCTCGAACCCCGCGACCTATACCGGGGCCTTCACGCCGATCCGCGAGTGGTTCGCCGGCCTGCCCGAGGCCAAGGCGCGCGGCTACAAGCCGGGGCGGTTTTCGTTCAACGTCAAGGGTGGCCGCTGCGAGGCCTGTCAGGGGGACGGTCTCATCAAGATCGAGATGCATTTCCTGCCCGATGTCTATGTCACCTGCGAGACCTGCAAGGGCGCGCGCTACAACCGAGAGACGCTGGAGATACGCTTCAAGGGCAAGAGCATCGCTGATGTGCTCGACATGACGGTCGAGGATGCACAGGCCTTTTTCACCGCGGTCCCTGCGATCCGCGAGAAGATGGATGCGCTGGTGCGCGTGGGGCTGGGCTATATCAAGGTCGGTCAGCAGGCGACGACGCTCTCGGGCGGCGAGGCGCAGCGGGTGAAGCTCAGCAAGGAACTGAGCAAACGGGCCACGGGCCGCACGCTCTATATCCTTGATGAGCCGACGACGGGGTTGCATTTCGAGGATGTGAAGAAGCTTCTCGAGGTGCTGCACGAACTGGTCGATCAGGGCAATTCGGTGGTGGTGATCGAGCACAATCTCGATGTCATCAAGACCGCCGACTGGATCATCGACATCGGCCCCGAGGGCGGTGATGGCGGCGGCGAGATCATTGCTGTCGGGAGGCCTGAAGAGGTCGCCAAGGAGCCGCGCAGCTATACCGGGCACTATCTCAAGGAGATGCTTGCGGTGCGCCGGGTGGCGGCTGAATAAGGGTGATCGGAAAATCTGCAAAGATTGTCTGGCGCTGCCTTCAGATCCTTGCGGTATCTGCATGTCTGGTCTGGATCGGCCTGAGTCTGCATTTTCAGATCAACACCCCGCTTGTGTATCTTTTCTATGTGCTCCTCCTGATTTGGTCGGTCGCGCTTTGCATGTTCGTCGGCCGTGGGCAGTGGGGCCGACTGTGGGGCATGATGTCTGCCGCCCTGGTGATCTGGGGTCTGTGGTGGACAACGATAACCCCGCGCGAGGATCGGGACTGGGCACCGGAGGTGTCCCGCGGTGTGACGTCCGAATTCACAACTGGCGGTTTGATCCGCGTCCGCAATGTCCGTGATTTCCGCTGGTCAAGCCCGACTGAGGCCCATGAGGCCTGGTATGATATTGACGTGGACCTAGGCGCAATCATGTCTGTCGATATGATCATGTCAGTCTGGGATAGTGCCGACATTGCGCACACGCTTGTGAGCTTTGGCTTCTCTGACGGCCAGCACATCGTGTTTTCCGGCGAAATCCGAAAAGAAGTCGGAGAGGATTTTTCTGCGCTTGGCGGGTTCTTCAAGCGCTATGAACTGGTGCTGATTGCGGCGGATGAGCGCGACATTGTTCATTTGCGAACGGACGCACGCGGTGAGACCGTGTCACTCTATCCCATCGAGATGGGCGCGGAGCAGCGTGAGCAGCTCTTTGTTGCATTTCTTGAGTATGGCAACACGCTCGCAACCACACCGCAATGGTATCATACCCTTTGGACAAATTGCACGACTTTGCCCTTTCGGCTGGTACGCAACCTGTCAGATCGCGTCTCCTTTGATCCTCGGATCATTCTGTCAGGGCGTCTGCCAGGGTTTCTCTATGATCTCGGTGTGTTGCCGGAGGCAGGAACCTTGTCTCTGGACGACCTCAAGCAGCGCGCCGCCTTGGCACCTCACTCCGTTGAGGGCCTTGACGGCGTTGCCTACTCTCGCCTCTTGCGAAGAAATTGGACCGGAAAGTGAAGGTCTGCATCACGCTCTGTCACCAATCGCCTCAGGGTGACGATGTCAGGATCGATGGCGAGCTTCAGTTTCATTCGGGCCTCAGGTCGACGGTGCACACTAACCAGGCCCGACTTCTTATCGATTGCGCCCTGCGGCATTGTTGTGGACGTTCCGCGAGACGTGACATCGCCGCACGTCCCTGAGAAACTTGTTAAGGAACGTCTGAAAAACCTGCCGTTTGCGGTGTGATCTGGTAGGATTGGGCGTCCCCGCAAGGAGCCCTCGTTGATGCCAAAGCAACCCGCCTTTCCCGGTCTTCGCGATGCGATGAAGAAGAAGGTCACGCGGCGCGAGCAGTTCCTGGCCGAGATGGATGCTGTGGTGCCGTGGGGTCGGCTGCTGGGGCTGATCGCGCGGCATTATCCGAAAGCCGGGCCGAAGGGCGGTCGCCCGCGGATGCCGCTGGAGATATGAGCCGGGCCAGAAATCGATCCGGGGGATCGATTGTAGCGCAGAACCCTCTACGACAGTGAGGCAATGCGCCGCTTTGCCGGGATCGAACTCGGTGACGACCGGATCCCGGATGAGACCACCATCCTCAACTTCCGGCATCTGCTGGAGCGGCATGGGCTGACTGAAGCGATCTTTGCGGACGTGAACGCGCATCTGGCCGACAGGGGCATCACGCTGTGCTCGGGGACGCTGGTTGATGCGACGATCATCGACGCGCCGTCCTCGACCAAGAACAAGGCCGGTGCGCGCGACCCTGAGATGTCGTCCACCAGGAATGGCAACGACTGGTATTTCGGCATGAAGGCGCACATCGGCGTCGATGCCGAGAGCGGCGTGACCCACAGCCTGGAGACCTTGACGGCGAAACTGCACGACAGTCAGGTCTGGGAGGCATTGCTGCACGGCGAGGAAACCTCGGTCTGGGCCGACAAGGGCTATGTCAGCGCAGAGCGTGAGGCGGCGTTCGCGGGGCCGGGCAAGGTCTGGGGTGTCATGCGCAAGGCTCCCAAGGGCGGGAGAGTGTCTGATCTTCTGTGTAACTGGGATTTGGTCCATGCTTCCTGAGAGGAGCAAGGACGATGACA
>PFEY01000105.1:0-16452 GCA_002783205.1 Rhodobacteraceae bacterium CG17_big_fil_post_rev_8_21_14_2_50_63_15
TCACCCGCGAACGCCGCGCGCTTGATGCGCTCGATGAAATCAGGGGAAACCGGTAGCATGTGTCAGATTCGGAACACTAGCCTAGGGATCCAGCGCGCGCTCTGCAATCCACCCAGAGGGTCAAGGCATTGCAATATTCTGTGGATAAGACACGGCAAAACGCCATATCATGTGCGTGACCATTGACAGACCGGCAATGCTCTGGCGACACTTCCGGGTGGCAGAATCATCTGACCCGGAGTGCGCGTGCAGTTTTCCAAACTCAGACTGACCGGCTTCAAGAGCTTTGTCGATCCGACCGACCTGATCATTGCCGAGGGGCTGACGGGGGTGGTGGGGCCAAACGGCTGTGGCAAATCGAACCTGCTTGAGGCGATCCGCTGGGTAATGGGCGAAAGCCGCCCCACCGCAATGCGCGGCGACGGGATGGAGGATGTGATCTTTGCCGGTGCCGCGACCCGGCCTGCACGCCATTTTGCCGAAGTTGTGATCCAACTCGACAATTCCGACCGGCTGGCACCCGCCGGGTTCAACGAGGCTGACCATCTCGAGATCGTGCGCCGAATCACCCGCGACGTGGGCAGCGCCTACAAGGTCAACGGCAAGGATGCGCGCGCGCGCGACGTGCAGATGCTCTTTGCCGATGCGTCAACTGGCGCCCATTCTCCGGCGCTGGTGCGGCAGGGACAGATCTCGGAACTGATCAACGCCAAGCCGACCGCGCGGCGCCGTATTCTCGAGGAGGCGGCAGGCATTTCCGGCCTTTACCAGCGCCGCCACGAGGCGGAGTTGAAGCTGCGCGGCGCCGAGACGAACCTGACCCGCGTCGATGATGTGGTCGAACAACTGGCCGCGCAACTGGCGCAACTTGCGCGGCAGGCCAAACAGGCAGAGCGCTACCGGCAGATCGGTGCAGACCTGCGTTTGGCAGAGGGGCTGTTGCTTTACCGCCGCTGGAAGGAGGCGGATCTTGCCGCGCTGCGGGCCGCGGACGAGTTGCGCGAACGCAGCACTGCGGCGGCCCGCGCCGAGGTTGCGGCGCGCGAGGCGGCAAAGACGCGGGCAGCGGCCGATGAGGCGCTGCCGGGCCTGCGCGAGGAAGAGGCGATCGCGGCGGCGGTCCTGCAACGTTTGACAGTGCAGCGGGACATCCTGCGCGATCAGGAGACGGCAGCGCGCGACCGGATCGAGACCTTGACCGGCCGCATTGACCAGTTGGCGCGCGATATCGAGCGAGAGACCGGCCTCAACCGCGATGCGGTCGAGACCATCGCGCGACTCGATCTTGAGGCATCGGATCTGGTCCGCGCAGATGAGGGGCATGAGGAGCGGGTCGCGGCGGCGCTGGCTGAAGCGCAGAGTGCCGCGCAGGTCTTGCAGGCCCGCGAGAGCGACCTGAGACAGATCACCGAGGACATCGCACGACTCGCGGCACGCCATCAATCGGCGCATCGTCTGCTGGACGATACCCGCAAGACGCTGGTCCGAAGCGAGACCGAGGCAGAGCGCGCGCGCACCACGCAGGCAGAGGCACGCGTGGCGTTGAACAAGGCCCATGCCGATCATGGCGCGGCGCTCGCGGCAGAGCGCGACGCGGTGGCAGCGGCCGAGGCCGCCGAGGCAGCGCTGGTGGCCGCGGACGCCGCCCGCACCGATGCACAGGCCCATGAGGCAGAGGCCCGTGCCGCGCGTTCCGAGGCCGAGGGTGAGTTGGGCGCCCTGCGGGCCGAAGTGACCGCTCTGGCGCGGCTGGTACAGCGCGACACCGCCGAAGGCGGTCAGGTGATGGATCGGCTGCGGGTCGCGCCGGGCTATGAACTGGCACTCGGGGCGGCGCTGGCCGACGATCTGCGCGCCCCCGAGGTCGCGGCGGACGGGCCATCGGGCTGGACCATCCTTCAGGCTTATGCCGTGCCCCAGCCCTTGCCCGAGGGGGTGCGCGCGCTTGCCTCCCATGTGTCGGTTCCCGAGGTGCTGGCGCGGCGCATGGCGCAGATCGGGTTGGTCGAGGCGGCAGAGGGTGCCCGGTTGCAGGCGCAGCTGAAACCTGGTCAGCGGCTGGTCAGCCGCGCGGGGGATCTGTGGCGCTGGGACGGCTTTCGCGCCCGGGCCGAGGATGCGCCAAGTGCTGCCGCGCTCCGCCTGCAACAGCTCAATCGCCTGGAGGATCTCAAGCAGCAATTTGAACATGCCACGGCGCGGGCGGAGGGGGCGCTGCGGGCGCACGAGATGCTGCGCGCCGCGCTGACCCGTCGCAGCGAGGAAGATCGCGCGGCGCGCGAGGCCCGGCGCGCGGCGGATACGGCGTTGAACGAGGCCAACCGTGCGCTGAGCCGGGCCGAGGCGGACCGCAATCTGGCACATTCGCGGCTCGACGCGCTGGGTCTGGCCGTCACCCGCCACGAAGAAGAGGCGATGGCGGCGCGCGCCGGGCTCGCTGAGGCCGAGACGGCGTTGGCCGGTCTGGGGGACCTCGAGGCGGTGCGCGCCGAACTTGAGGATCTCAAGCTGACGGTCGAAGCTGCGCGTCTCACCATGTTGGCCCGGCGCTCGGCCGCCGATGAGTTGCGCCGTGACGGGGAACGGCGCAGTTTGCGCCGCCAGGAGATTTCGAGAGATGTCAGCGGCTGGCGGCTTCGGCTGGAAACCGCGGAAAAGCGCAGCGCGGAGCTCTCCGAGCGCAAGGCCGCGTCAGAGGCCGATCTGGCCGAGGCCAGCACCGCACCCGAGATCCTTGTCGCCAGGCGCGCTCAGCTGGGAGAGGAGATCGCGCGCGCGGGAGTGCGCGCCGCCGCCGCCGCCGATGGGCTCTCGACCGCCGAGGGGGCAGCGCGGCAGGCGGCATTGGCCGAGCGCGAGGCCGAACGGCGTGCCTCCGAGGCGCGCGAGGCGCGGGCCCGCACCGAGGCCCGCCGGGATGCCGCGCGCGAGACACTGGATCTTGCCCGGGACCGGATCCGCGAGGCGCTCGAGATGACACCCGAAGCGCTGCTCGACAGTCTAGGGGCCGACCCCGATGCGATGCCCGTGTCTGATGTGATCGAGGCGGACGTGAACCGCCTCAAACGTCAGCGTGAGGCTCTGGGGGCGGTCAACCTGCGCGCCGAGGAGGATGCCCGCGAGGTCGAGGCCGAACATATCGCGCTCATCACCGAAAAGATCGATCTCGAGGAGGCGATCAAGACCCTGCGCAGCGGCATTTCAAGCCTCAACCGCGAAGGGCGCGAGCGGCTCCTGACCGCCTTCGAGCAGGTCAATTCCAATTTCGGCCTGCTGTTCCGGCATCTCTTCGGCGGTGGCGAGGCAAGCCTCGTTCTGGTCGAGAGCGACGATCCGTTGGAGGCTGGGCTCGAGATCATGTGCCAACCGCCGGGCAAGAAACTCTCGACGCTCAGTCTGCTGTCCGGGGGCGAACAGACGCTGACCGCGCTGGCCTTGATCTTTGCCGTCTTTCTCGCAAATCCCGCGCCGATCTGCGTGCTGGACGAGGTCGATGCGCCGCTCGATGATGCCAATGTGACCCGGTTTTGCGATCTTCTGGATGAAATGTGTCGCCGCACCGAAACGCGCTTTCTCATCATCACCCACCATGCTGTCACAATGAGCCGAATGGACCGCCTCTTTGGCGTCACCATGGCCGAGCAGGGGGTGAGTCAGCTTGTCTCCGTCGATCTGCGCAAGGCGGAAGCGATGGTGGCGTGAACCCAACGCCCAAACCCACACCTCATCATCCAAACGCGAACGCAAAACGCCGCCCCAAGGGGCGGCGTCCGGATTTTGGCCTGTCTGCGTCAGTCGGTCAGAACCCGAGGCCTGCATATTTGTTCTTGAACTTCGACACGCGGCCGCCGGCATCCATCAGGCGGGTGCCGCCACCGGTCCAGGCGGGGTGCACCGAAGGATCGATATCGAGCGACATCGTGTCGCCCTCCTTGCCCCAGGTCGAGCGCATCTGAAGCATCGTGCCATCTGTCATCTTGACATTGATGAGGTGGTAATCGGGATGGATATCTTTTTTCATCGTGCCAATCCTTACGCGGAGGCGCCCGAAACGGGCTTGTAAGTGGTATCCTCGGAAATCCGGGCCGATTTGCCACGACGCGAGCGCAGGTAATAGAGCTTGGCGCGGCGGACGCGGCCACGGCGGACCACCTCGATGCTGTCGACATTGGTCGAAAAGAGCGGAAACATCCGTTCCACGCCTTCACCAAAGGAAATCTTGCGGACAGTGAACGAACCGGCGATGCCTTGGCCACCCTTGCGGCTAATGCAGACGCCTTCAAAGTTCTGCACCCGCGTGCGGGTGCCCTCGGTCACTTTGTAGCCGACGCGGATCGTGTCGCCGGCCCTGAAATCGGGAATGTTCTTCCCGAGCGAGGCGATCTGTTCCGCCTCCAACTGAGCGATAATATCCATCGCTTCTCTCCTGAATTGCTTGCGGTTTGATCCGCAAAGATGTCTCGCGCCCTCAGAGCTCTCGGTCTTCTTCCGGGTCCGCAGATGCGCCCGCCAGAGATCAGGTCGTCCGTGTTTGTGATCCGTTTGCCGGGCCTGCCGCGGGCGACCGAAGAAAGTCAGGCGAACACCTTGTCCCATAGAAACGGTTCCGGAGCCGCGAAAACGATTCCGGATGTGCGATGTATAGGCGCAAGCGGCGGGCGGATCAAGCCTTGTCGGGACCGCCATCATGGTGTTTTTCCCAAAGGTCCGGGCGGCGCTCCCGGGTGGCCTTTTCCGACATCTCGCGCCGCCAGGCGGCGACCTTTGCGTGATCGCCAGAGGTCAGCACGTCGGGGATCGTGCGGCCCATCCATTCGGCCGGACGGGTATAGTGCGGATGTTCCAGCAAGCCATCGGAATGGCTTTCGTCCCGCGTGCTCTTGGTATTGCCCAACACACCGGGCAAGAGCCGCACGCAAGCATCAATCAGCGCCTGCGCGGCAATTTCGCCTCCGGTCATCACGAAATCGCCCAAGGACACTTCCTGAATGCCGTAATGATCGAGGACGCGCTCATCAAGCCCCTCGAAGCGCCCACAGATCAGTGTGACACCGGGACGTTGCGCGAGATCCTGCGCCATCGCCTGATCAAACCGCCGCCCGCGCGGGCTGAGATAGATCAGCGGCCAGCCGGGCGCGGTGCCGGTCATCGCCGCGTCGATCGCGCGGCCCATGACATCGGCGCGCAGCACCATGCCCGCGCCACCGCCGGCCGGGGTGTCATCGACGTTGCGATGCTTGCCTTCGCCAAAGAGGCGCAGGTCGATCGGATCCAGAACCCACAGCCCGTCCTGCAAGGCGCGGCCTGTCAGGCTTTCGCCCAATATCCCCGGAAAGGCCTGCGGCAAGAGGGTGATCACCCGCGCCGTCCATGCCCCCGCAATCTCGGGTATGGGCGTGATCAATTCACGCGGCGTCATTGTGGCGCGGATGGATTTGCGCCCATGGGATCTGGCAGGGTCTGTCATGGCTCTGCGCCATAGCGCGCGGATCGGGGCGCGGGCAAGCATTTTCCCGACCTGGTTCAGGTCTCGGGTTCAGGTCTCGGGCGAAGCGCTGCGGCGATGGTCGCGCAGGACCGCGCGCTTGGCCTCTTGCAGCGCCCCATCGGGCAGGCCCGAACGATTGAGGGCGAGCAACCGCGCGGCGGCATCCTCGGGTTGGAGGTTATGGCGGGGCAGGGGCGCGAGATGATCCTTGGGCAGATCAAGGAGATCGAGCGCCGCCCCGAGCGGACCAAGCGGCGGCGCCCCGCAGGCCTCGATGGCGCGGCCATGGACCTCGGCCTGCGCCCCCAGCAGGGCGCGGGTTTCGGCGACAATCCCGCCGAGATCTGCGGCCGGGGCAAGGCGGGCGCGAAAGGTCTCGAAATCCTCGGTCAGCCGCTGCGCGCGCAGGTTCTGCCAGTAGAGGCTCTTGAGCCAGGGCTCGGCGTCGCGCGTCGTGTAGAGCACGGAAATCGCCGCCGCGGCGCCGAAATATGCGCGCAGCACGGCGACAGCGGCCTGCGCGAGCGCCGGGGCTGCATGATAGGTCAAGACCCCGCGCAGGCCCGGCAGATACCCGCCGAGATCCTCGGAACTGATCATCAGTGCGCGCGGATCGCGGGCCTCCAGTCGCACGATCGCCGCTGCGAATTCCTCCGAGAACCGAGCCATCGTGCGCGCCGACGGTCGCGCCGAATAGCGCCGCGCGGCGCGGGCCGCTCCAGAGATGTCGGGGGTGAGCAGCACGCGCAGATAGGGGTCGAGATCGCGTGTCCGCGCCCGCGCGCCGCGTTGCAGGCTTGACGTTCCGGTCTTGTGAAAGCCCGGATGCAGCAGGATGCGCATCGCTTAGAACAGCCCTTCGGGGGGATCGGCGATGATCCGACCCGCAGCAAGATCAACGGTCGGTACCACCGTGCGGGTGAAGGGCAGCAGAACTGTGGCGGACTGACCCGGAATCTCGATTTCCAGAAGGTCCGAGGCGCCATGATTGAGCACCGCCCGAACCCGACCCATTGCCGCACCACCGGTGTCAAACACCGCAAGCCCGATCAGATCGGCATGGTAGAATTCATCATCGGCCAGATGTGGTAGCCGCTCGCGCGGCACATAGAGGCGTGACCCGCGCAGGGCATCGGCCTGTTCCTTGGTGGTTACGCCCGAGAGCCGCGCGGTAAATCCGTTCTGGGTCTGGCCGGTGAGGGTGATCTCGAATTGGCGTGTGCCGTCTTCGGTGGTCAGGGGGGCATAGTGCGCGATATCCTCGGGCGCGGCGGTGAAACTCTTGAGACGCACCTCGCCGTGGACGCCAAAAGCGCCGGCGATCGCCCCGATGCAGATCAACTCAGCCATGTGTAGCGCCCTCACAAATTGGACTGTTCCAGACACCGCCAGCCTCGACACATTTGTCCGCTTGCTGCAGACGTTCGAAAAACACACCGGCGACAAAGGCCATCAGGCACAAAATGATGAGACGCGCCAAGCGAAACATCTTACCGCTCCTCGACCAGAAGGGCGCCGCGCCGGGTCTCCCATCCGGCCAGTTCCAGTTCGGGTGTATCGCTCGTCGTCACGGGCCAGCCCACGCAGAGATAGCCGACAAGCGCCCACTCCCTAGGAAGATCGAGATCCTCGGTCAGCCGCACCGGATCAAGGATTGACACCCAGCCAACACCCAGACCGCGCGCGCGCGCGGCAAGCCAGAAATGGGTGATCGCTCCGACCACGGAATAGCGCCGGGTTTCGGGCATGGTTGCCGCACCCAGACCGGCGCCCTTGTCGGTGGCCTCGTCGCAGAAAATCGCCAGTTGCACCGGGGCGTCTTGCATCCCCGAGAGCTTCAATGTGCTGTAGAGCATGGCCTTTTCGCCGGCATACCCGGCAAGGGCCTCGGCATTGGTCGCGCTGAAATTGGCCAGCGCCGCAGCGCGGGCGGCGGCAGAGCGTAGCCGGATCACGCGCCAGGGCTCACTCAGCCCGACCGAGGGCGACAATAAAAATGTGTCGAGGCAGTCCCGCAAGAGTGCCTCGTCAACAGGGTCCGTGCGGAAGCGGCGCACATCGCGCCGCCACCGCATGAGATCGCGCAACTCGGACTGGAAGTCTATGGAAAACTCTGACATTCCAGCGCGTTGCATGTCCTATTCTTCCGCCGCTGCTACCTCGGCAGGTGCCTCGGCCGGGGCATTTGCGGCCTCTGCTGCTGCGGCGGCCTTGGCGGATTTTTCGGCGGCGCGCGCTTGGGCCTTCTTGCCGGGAACGGCCTTTTTCAGGTTGGCGCGCTCTTTCTTCGGCAGAACGCCGGCGGCCTCGAGCATCCTGCTGATGCGGTCGGTCGGTTGCGCCCCTTGGCCCAGCCAATGCTGGATACGCTCGACGTCCATCTTGACGCGCTCCTCGTTGTCCTTGGCCAGAAGCGGATTGTAGATGCCCAGCTTTTCGATGAAGCGGCCATCGCGCGGCATGCGCGAGTCGGCGGCGACGATACGGTAGAAGGGGCGCTTCTTGCTGCCCCCACGGGCGAGACGGATTTTCATGGCCATTTTGTTTTCTCCTTTGAATGGCGGGTGTTAGCCGGGAAACCCCGGGGCTAGGGTTGGTGTTGTTGATGGTGCCGGATGACCTCGGCGATGATGAAATTCAGAAACTTCCTGGCAAATTCAGGATCCAGATCTGCCTGTTTCGCAAGCTCCTCGAGACGTTCGATCTGTTGCGCCTCGCGCGCCGGATCGGAGGGGGGAAGGTCGTGCTCGGCCTTGAGTTTCCCCACTGCCTGCGTGTGCTTGAAGCGCTCGGCCAGCGTGAAGACAAGGATCGCATCGAGCCGGTCGATGCTCTTGCGATGCTCGTGCAGGAGGGTTGCGGCGCGGGTGGCGTCAGTGGTCATGGCGGGGCTCCGGAGGGGCAAGAATGCCGGACTGCAAGGTGTCGGTATCGCGTCGGTATCGCGTCGGTGCGCCGATCGCTGTCCGGTTATGGCCTTGACCGGCGGCGCTGAGCGGACGGCGCAGGGCATGGCGGCGGGTTCCGATCGCCGGGATGACGTGATTTCCGGTCATGCCGCCTTACCTTTCTTCCGCGCTTCGGCGTCTGCCATTTCCGGGATATGATCTTGGGATGGCAGGGAAGCGGGGATGGATGTCATGCTGGCTGCCCGCGCGAGCGGCCCGCCGACGAAGTGGCTGCGCGCGCCTGCGTAGAAGGCCGCGAGCGGGTCAAGATCCTCCTCGCAGACGGCGCGCAGGAGGAGATCGCCGCTCTGGATCTCGGGAATATGCAGGGTCAAGGTGGTCATGCGTAGGCCTCCACCGAGCCGTCGTCGTCGCGGTCGAGGGCGTCCGGGCCGGGGTGGCGATAGAGCAGGTCGCGGCCCATGTGGACATTCTCATAGGCGCGTTCGAACCACGCACCCAGCCGTTCGGCCAGCGCGACCGAGCGGGTATTGTCCGGCAGGATGTTCGAGGTGAGCGTGCCGAAGCCCAGATCCTCGTAGGCGTAGCGCCGGGCGCGGTGCGCGGCCTCATAGGCGATGCCCCTGCCTTCAAACCCCTCGAACAGGGCCCAGCCCAGTTCCGGCTCGGGCCAGCCCTCGGGGTTCCAGATGCCGGCGAGGCCCGCGATCTCGCTGCCGTCCTTCATCTCGATGATGAAATAGCCGTAGCCGTGGATATGCCAGTGCCCGACATTGAGCGCGAACCAGCGCCAGGCCTCGCTGCGGTTGGGCGAGGAGCCAAAGCCGTGCGACCGGGCGTCGTCGAGCAGAAAGGCGATGGTGGGCGCGATGTCGCGCGGTTCCGGTCCGCGCAGGATGAGGCGCGGGGTTTCCAGCATCGGGGCCTGGGTGAAACTCATCGCCGCGCCCTCCGGGAACGACAGGCCGATGGCGGGGTCGAGTTTGAGTATTTGGAGAACGGTGAATGCATCGGCCTATTTCTTCTTGCCAAAGCCCGACAGGCCGGGGGGCAGGCCCAATCTGCCACCGAGCCCCGGAAGTTTGCCGCCCATGCCGCCCATGCCGCCCATGCCGCCCATGCCGCGAGCGGCCTCTTCGATTGCCTTGGGGTCGTTCATGTCGGGCATCCCGCCCTTGCCCATCATGCCCTTGAGGGCCTGTTTGAGCATCCCGCCCTTGCCCATCTTGCCCATCTTCTTCATCATGTCCGCCATCTGGCGGTGCATCTTCAGGAGCTTGTTGAGATCCGAGACCTCCATGCCGGACCCGGACGCGATGCGTTTCTTGCGGCTGGCCTGAAGCAGCGCAGGATTGGCACGTTCCTTCTTGGTCATCGACTGGATCATGGCGATCTGGCGGCTGAGCATCTTGTCGTCGAACCCGGCCTCCTGCACCTGCTGGGCCATCTTGCCCATGCCGGGCATCATGCCCATCAGACCCTGCATCCCGCCCATCTTCTGCATCTGTTCAAGCTGGCCGCGCAGGTCGTTCATGTTGAACTGACCCTTGACCATCCGGCGCATCATCCGTTCGGCCTCGGCGGCCTCGATGGTTTCCTGCGCCTTTTCCACCAGCGCCACGATATCGCCCATGCCAAGGATGCGGCCCGCGATGCGCTCGGGATCAAAGGTTTCGAGCGCGTCCATCTTTTCGCCAAGCCCCACGAAGCGAATGGGCTTGCCGGTCACGGCGCGCATCGAGAGGGCCGCGCCGCCGCGCCCGTCGCCATCCATCCGGGTCAGGACCACGCCGGTCACGCCGATCCTGGCGTCGAATTCGGTGGCGACGTTGACCGCGTCCTGACCGGTCAGGCCATCGACCACCAGCAGCGTCTCGCGCGGGTTGGCCACGTCGCGCACGGCGGCGGCCTGGGCGATGAGCTCGGCGTCGATATGGAGCCGCCCGGCGGTGTCGAGCAGATAGACGTCATAGCCGCCAAGGCTGGCCTGCGTTTTCGCGCGCCTGGCGATGGCGACCGGATCCTCGCCCTTGACGATGGGGAGCGTATCGACGCCGATCTGATGCCCGAGGATGGCCAGCTGTTCCATGGCCGCCGGGCGGTTGACATCGAGCGAGGCCATCAGCACGCGCTTGCCCTCGCGCTCCTTCAACCGCTTGGCGAGTTTGGCGGTGGTGGTGGTCTTGCCCGAGCCCTGAAGGCCGACCATCAGGATCGGCGCGGGCGGGTTGTCGATCTTGAGCGCGCCCGGATCACCCTCGCCGCGCAGCGTGTCGATCAGCGCGTCATGCACGATCTTGACGACCTGTTGGCCGGGGGTCACGGATTTGGTCACGGCCTGTCCGGTGGCGCGGTCCTGCACGCGGGTCACGAAATCGCGTGCGACAGGCAGCGAGACGTCGGCCTCCAGAAGCGCCACGCGGACCTCGCGCAACGCGGTTTTCACGTCCTCCTCGGAGAGCGCGCCCTGTTTGGTGAGCCGGTCAAACACGCCGGAGAGGCGTTCGGACAGGTTTTCAAACATCGCTCTGGCTCCTTGCGACGGTTGCGGTCTGCTGCCCGGACCATAGGGGCAACGGTTGAAACGATAAACGCCCCCGTGGGCGCAACGCGCTGACGGGGGGCGATCCCGGCGCAGGGCCGGGACCGGAAGCAGGAGGCCTCCGGGATGGTGCGGCTTTACGCCTCCGGCGGAACAGAGTCAAGCGGGCGGGGCGTCATCACGGTGTGTCTAGAAAGCTGCGCAGCACCGTGAGCATCTGACCGGCCTCCTCCGGGCTGAGGCGGGCATGGCCGGCAAGAAACGTGGCGGTGTCGTGGCCGGTGTAGCGCCCGATCAATCGACCGTCCTGCAGGATCAGGTTGTGCCTCACGAAGTCGCGGGCGCGGTCGTGACAAAGGAGGCAGCTGCGCTCGTAGATTGCTCCGGATGTGAGATGCTGGCGGAACAGGTCGAGCATCGCGGCAATCTGCGCATCGGGCAGACCGCCCTTGTGGCTCCTGAGGAATGACTCGACTGGCACGCCGCGCGACGTATGGGGGCCATCCGCTTCAAGCGTCAGATGCAAGCGGGCAAAGGGCCCGGCATGGCCGTGGCAGGACAGGCATTTTTCCTCGAACACGTCATGCGGATCGGGCGTTGCCTGGGCCGTGGCGGGAGCCGCCCACCAAAGCAGGGTCAGGGCGGCAGCAAGCGGGGTGCCGAGGCGCATGGGACGTCCCTTGTGATGACCGTGCAGAATGCCGCGCAAGGATAGCATGGCATGGACGGAAGAGCTATGCGTTGGGTCACGTGTGGGCGAGCGTCACGAAGGAAAGAGGCGACAAGATGCGCAACAGAGATTGGTTGCCGCTCTTCAGGCTCTTGCGGCTTTGCGGATGGTCCTGACCGCGTGGCGCCTCGACGGGCGCGTGACGCATGATCCGGCTGACTTGCCGACCGGGGTCAGCCGTTCCTCGCGGGCCCGAGGGCGCGCAACGCGGCGAGCCAGTCGTTGATGGCGCGGACCATCGTGGCGGCGCCCCGGCCGCTGTCATAGATCTCGGTGATCGGGTAAAGCACCTGCCCGCCGTCAGCGCTGCCATCGACCAGAACCAGAGACGGGCGGTGCAACCGGCGCTGCGGGCAATCGGGATCGTCCGTGTTGCGGCCAGACAGTGTGCTCTCGCCCGTTGCACCAAGCAGATCACCAAGCGGAAACTCGGTTTCACGATGGCGAAAGATCGTCCGGCTGCGCAGGATGACGTTGTGAGCGCGGGCGTCGAGGATGAGGTGCAGACGTTCGACAAAGACGCCGATGGCGGCCAGACCCATGCCGCCACCGACGATCAGGAAAACGAGCCCGCCCAAAAGGGTCTGCGACATGACCAAGAGGCCGATCGCCGCTGACAGCAGGGTAAACAGGCCTAGCATGACAGCCATGAACCATGGGATATCTTCGATGATCAGCAGATCGGGGCTGTTTGCGGTGATCTTCATCGGGCCGGTTCACTGTGAGAGTGCCGCCATGCTACGCACCTCGCGGGTGATTGCAACCGTCCCGCCGCCACCGCATAGTCACGCTGCGACGGGACAGGCAGGCAGGGTGATCAGCGTGATGGAGAACTGGGACGAGGTGCGCACCGCCTTTCACGTGGCGCGGGTGGGCACGGTGAGCGGGGCGGCAGAGGTGCTGGGTGTCCATCATGCCACCGTCATCCGGCACATTGATGCGCTCGAGGAGCGGCTGGGCGTGAAGCTCTTTCAGCGCCACGCACGGGGCTACACGCCCACCGAGGCGGGCGAGGATCTGTTGCGGGTGGCACAGGCGACCGATGAGCAGTTCAGCCAGATGGCAGGCCGCATCAGAGGGCATGGCAATGATGTCTCGGGCGAGTTGGTCGTCACCTCGATTGCCGGGCTCAGTCACCTGCTGGTGCCGGCGCTGACGGCGTTTCAGCTGGAGTATCCGGGCCTGGTGGTGCGCTATCTGACCGGCGACCGGCTATTCCGGCTGGAATATGGCGAGGCGCATGTGGCGGTGCGGGCGGGTGCTGTGCCCGATCAGCCCGACAATGTGGTGCAACCCTTCTTTCGGCAGGATTTCGCGCTCTATGCCAGCGCAGGGTATGTGGCGCGCCATGGGATGCCCGACAGCAGCGCGGCTTTGGCGGCGCATCGCTTTGTCGGCGCCGACGACCCCAAGACCCGCGCCCCGTTTCATCGCTGGTTGCAGGACAATGTGCCCGCCGAGCGCATCGCGTTCCGCTCGTCAGACGTGCATTCGCAGCGCAACGCGGTGCTGGCCGGGGCCGGGATCGGCTTTGTCTCGGTGTTGCAGGCGGCAGAGATCCCCGGCCTTGTCCAGATCTTGCCACCCCGCCCGGAATGGGCCGCCCCGCTCTGGCTCGTTACCCACATGGACCTGCACCGCACAACCAAGGTGCAGGCCTTTCTGGCCTTTCTCAAGGACCGCGCCCGCGCGTGGCAATCGGAATGACGCCAGCCCTCAAGGGGCATCTGGCGATGCTGTGTTTCTCGGGGCTGGTGGCGGGATCCTTCGCGCTGGGCTCCATGGCGGCGCAGCATATCGCCCCGGCCGCCCTCAATGCGCCGCGCTTTCTGCTGGCCGCAGCGATCGTGGGGGCGGGGGCGATGCTGGGCCGGGGCATCCCGCGCGAGACCTGGGTCGCGCCCTGGCGCTATCTGCTGCTGGGCGGGGCGATGGGGCTTTATTTCGTGCTGATGTTCGAGGGGCTCAAGACCGCACCGCCGGTGTCGGCGGCGGCGGTCTTTACCCTCACGCCGGTGCTCTCGGGCATCGCCGGCTATCTGATGCTGCGCCAGATCACCACGCCGCGCATGGCCTTTGCGCTGGCAATCGGGGCGATGGGCGCGCTCTGGGTGATCTTCCGCGCCGATCTCGGGGCGCTTCTCGGCCTCGAGGTGGGACGCGGCGAGGTGATCTATTTCTGGGGCTGTGCGGCGCATGCGGTCTACACGCCGCTGGTGCGGCGGCTCAATCGCGGCGAGCGGCCGGTGGTGTTCTCCTTTGGCACGATGCTCGGGGCGATGGTGCTGATGACGGCGGCGGGCTGGCGCGACATTCAGGCGACGGACTGGACGAACCTGCCCGCCATCGTCTGGATCACCATTCTCTACACGGCGGTCTTTGCCACGGCGGCGACCTTCGTGTTGCTGCAATTCGCGAGCCTCACCCTGCCCAGCGCCAAGGTCATGGCCTATACCTATCTGGTGCCGACATGGGTGGCGCTCTGGCAGGTGGCGCTGGGTCACGCGCTGCCGCCGGTGATGGTGCTGATGGGCGTGGCGCTGACGGTGGCGGCGCTGGTGCTGCTGCTCAAGGATGAACACGCGGCCCTCAGATGAACCCGCCCGCGCTGAGATCGGCGCGAAGCCGGTGCAGTTCGGGCGGCAGGGCGCTTTCCTGATCCGGCTGGTGCGGGTCATCGTGAAACCGGGCGAGCGCGGCGGTGGTCCACAGATCGGCCTGCCCGAAGCTGACGATCTGGGCGGCGATGGCGTCAAAGACCGGCTGCCGGCTGCGGCGCTGAATGAGACCGACGCGCGTGCCGGGCGCCATCACCATCGCCGCGAGATGAAAGGCCGAGCCATCCGGCCCGACGATCACGCGCGCGGCGCGGTAACGGGCGATCTGGTCGCGGATCGGGTGGTGCTCGGGATGAAAGATGCCGAATCCGGCCGCCTCCATCCAGCTCTCGATCTCCGCCTCGAAGGGAACCTGCCTGATCCGGCTCTTGAGACGGCGCCGCGAGACATAGATCCGCTCTGGCCCCTCGGGCGCCACATCCGCGCAGAGGTGGCGGCGCATGTAGGCGCGGGCCTCGGGGGAGCCCGTGCTCCAGTGCAGATGGCCAAAGCCCTGACTTGGCAGGATCAGCGTCTCCACCCGCGTCGGCCGGTCCACCAGACGCACCGGCAGACCGTGACCCAGCCTGTCGATGAGCGGACCCAGCCTGCGGCGCAGGACGGCGGCAATGTCGCGCCCCGCCATCGGCAAGAGGGCGATGCCGTCGACCGGCCCCGCAGCGTGATCGAGGGCCCAGAGGCGCGGCGTCGCCTCAAGCAGGAAATGCCCGAAATGATGCCGCCCCACCCCGGCAAACAGCCAGCGGCCCGACAGTTCTTGGGGCGGCTCTGAGGGCGGCGCGGGATCGGGGGTAAAACGCCCGCCCGAGAGCAGCGTGCGCCCGGCAGGCACGGGCCGCCCCTCAGCGTCGAGCACGCCGCAGGCATGGGTTTCCTCCGAGGTCATCGGCATGAGGATGGCGCCGGGCAGAGGGTCGATGCGCGCCTCGGGCAAGTGGCGCGCGTCAGGCGTCATCGGGCAATTCGCTGCGCAGGAACCGCTCGAAGGCGTCGAGGTTCACCGCCTCGAACTGGCCAAAGCTCTGCATCCAGATCGAGGCATCCCGCAGCGCGTCGGGCTCGAGCTTGCACCAAGTCACCCGCCCGCGCCGGTCCTGGCTGATCAGTCCCGCGCGGCTCAGGATGCCGAGATGCTTGGAAATCGCGGCAAGGCTCATCGCAAAGGGTTCGGCCACATCCGTCACCGCCATGTCATCCTCGAGCAGCATCGACAGGATCGCGCGCCGCGTGGGATCGGCGAGGGCGGAAAAAACCGTATCAAGAGACTTTGACTCCAGCATGTTTCTGTTAAGACCGCAGCCCCTCGTTCTGTCAACCGCTCTCGCACGGCGCCGCCAGCCAGAACAAAACTCAACCAGAAGGTTGAATATGGAAAACCGCCCGATTGGCCCGCGCGCCGCGCCGATCCAGCCCAGCCCAGCCCTTTCACTGTTCATTAAATACTCAAAAAATCAGACAGTTGCGTCAAATCCGGCGGCGTCGGTCAGGCGCTTGACTCATGCGACGTGTCGCCGTAGCACAGGCGCAACCTTTCTGGGGGGCGATGGCGTGGCGGATCCGGACCAAGGCGAGCGTTTGGCGCAGCTCGAGGCACGGATCAACAGGCTCAAGGCGAAAGACGCGCCAAGGCCCCATCAGGAAACACACTATTCTCAGGCCAATCTGGCGTGGCGGATGGTGATCGAACTGGTGGCCGGTCTGTTGATCGGTTTTGGCATCGGATACGGGCTTGATACCCTGCTGGGGACGATCCCGATATTCCTTGTCATATTCACATTGCTGGGGCTGGCTGCGGGCGTCAAGACGATGATGCGCAGCGCCGCCGAGATCCAGCGGGACGCAGGCAAGCCCGGCACGGGCGGGGATGAGAGGGCAGGAAATGGCGACTGATGCGCATGGTGCCGCAGAGGGTGGTCTGGTGTTTCACCCGATGGATCAATTCATCGTCAAGCCGCTCTTTGGTCATGGCGAGGTCGGTATCTTCACCCTGACCAACGTCACGCTCTGGATGGCGCTGACGGTGCTGGCGATCTTTGCGCTCTTGGTGCTGGGCACTTCGGGGCGTGCCACGATCCCGAACCGGATCCAGTCGATCGCCGAGCTGGCCTATGATTTCATCCGCAAGATGGTCGAGGATGTGGCGGGCAAGGACGGGCTGGTGTTCT
>PFEY01000105.1:16485-22810 GCA_002783205.1 Rhodobacteraceae bacterium CG17_big_fil_post_rev_8_21_14_2_50_63_15
TCTTTGCCAACTTCCTCGGACTGCTGCCGATGGCCTTTACCACCACGAGCCATATCGCGGTGACGGCGGTGCTGGCAATGCTTGTATTCCTGACCGTCACGATCGTTGGCTTCGTCAAGAATGGCGTGGGGTTCTTCGGCCTCTTCTGGGTAAGTTCGGCACCGCTCGCGCTGCGCCCGGTTCTGGCGCTGATCGAGGTGATCTCCTATTTCGTGCGCCCGGTCAGCCATTCCGTTCGTCTGGCAGGCAACATGATGGCCGGTCACGCGGTGATCAAGGTCTTTGCCGCCTTTGCGCCGACGATCATCATTTCCACTGGCATCGGCCTTGTGGTGACGCCGCTGTCGATCCTGGCGATCGCGACGATCTACGCGCTCGAGGTGCTGGTGGCCTTCATTCAGGCCTATGTCTTTGCCATTCTGACCTGTGTCTATCTCAAGGATGCGCTGCATCCGCATCACTAGCAAGATCCCGAACGACGGCGCGCCCTGGCGCGCCCCTGATCCACGAAACAACGCAAATTCCAACGCAAGGAGACATCTCATGGAAGGCGATATCGTACAAATGGGTGCCTATATCGGCGCGGGCCTGGCCTGCACAGGCATGGGGGGCGCGGCTGTGGGCGTGGGCCATGTCGTCGGCAACTTCCTGTCGGGGGCGCTGCGCAATCCGTCGGCGGCCGGGGGGCAGACGGCCACCATGTTCATCGGCATCGCCTTTGCCGAGGCGCTGGGGATCTTTTCGTTCCTCGTCGCGCTTCTGCTGATGTTCGCGGTCTGAGCCTTTCGGGTCACT
Organism: Rhodobacteraceae bacterium CG17_big_fil_post_rev_8_21_14_2_50_63_15; assembly: GCA_002783205.1. Taxonomy (GTDB): domain Bacteria; phylum Pseudomonadota; class Alphaproteobacteria; order Rhodobacterales; family Rhodobacteraceae; genus Roseovarius. The sequence continues at coordinate 17,281 of PFEY01000105.1, forward strand.
GATCCTTGCGACCGGGGGGCGGCTGCTGGCTGCCGCCCGGAGTAAGCGGACGAATTTCCCAGGAGGACGCCATGGCGAGCGCACCGCACGAGGCCGCATCCGGGCCGGGCCTGCCCCAATTGGATTTCACCACCTTCGCCAATCAGATCTTCTGGTTGGCCATCGCACTGGTGGTGATCTACTTCATTCTGACGCGGATCGCGTTACCGCGCATTGCCACGGTTCTCGCCGAGCGGCAGGGCGCCATCACCAACGATCTCGCCGCAGCCGAGGATCTCAAGGCCAAGGCCGTTCTGGCCGAAGCGGCTTATGAAAAGGCGCTGGCCGATGCCCGCACCGAGGCGCAAAAGATCATTGCCAGGACCAAGGCCGAGATCAAGGCCGATCTCGACAAGGCTCTGGTCAAGGCAGAGGGCGAAATCGCTGCGCGCACCAAAGAGGGCGAGCAAAAGATCGCAGAGATCCGCGCCTCGGCAACGGAAAGTGTCAAGGATGTGGCCAAGGCGACGGCGGCAGAGCTGGTTGCCGTTCTGGGCGCCAAGGCCGATGCCCGCACCGTCACCGCCGCCGTGACCGCTCGGATGAAAGGATGATCGCCATGCGCAAGCTGATCCTGACCGGAGCCGCGAGTCTGGCCGCAAGCCCGGCGCTGGCTGCTTCCGGCCCGTTCCTGTCACTGGGCAATACCGATTTCGTCGTGATCATCGCCTTTCTCATCTTTGTCGGCTTCCTGATCTATGTGAAAGTTCCGGGCCTGCTGGGCCGCAAACTTGACGAGCGGGCGGCCAGCATCAAGGCCGAGCTTGAGGAGGCGCGGGCGTTGCGCGAGGAGGCGCAGACGCTGCTTGCGGGCTATGAGCGCAAGCAAAAAGACGTGCAGATTCAGGCCGAGCGAATCATCGCACAGGCCAAGGCAGAGGCCGATCGGGCCGCTGACGAGGCCAAGGACCAGATCAGGGACTCGATTGCGCGGCGTCTGAGATCCGCGGATGAGCAGATCGCAAGCGCCGAGACGCGCGCAATTCGCGCCGTACGCGATCAGGCCATAGCTGTGGCGGTTGCCGCCGCGCGCGACGTGATCGCCAAGCAGATGACCGCTTCAGATGGTAATGCGCTGATCGATGCGGCGATTGCCGAGGTCGATGCCAAGCTGCACTGAATCCGACTGACGGAGGGTGCAGGTCCGGATCGGCAACGATCCGGACCTTTCCATTTGTGGCAGCACCGCCATGTTTTGTGATCACAAGATGGCGACTCATCCGGCCCCGGTCCGAAGGAATCGCAGGGCTGCGCCACAGAGTTTGGCGCCGGAGACCAAGATGGCAGAACGGCCCACCGTGTTTATGTGATCACGCGCCTGATGATGTGATCACAAATTGCGCTTTTTGCGACGAAATGCCTCTGTTCGCGGTGATTTGTGTGCTGGACAGGTGACATGGCGCTGAAATAGTCTCACAAGAAAATGGCCCGTGCTGGCCCACGCGCCACCCGTCCATCGTCAAGGAGGTTCTCCATGGCCGAGACCAAACAGGTTGAACGCCCGCTTTCGCCACATTTGCAGATCTATCGCCCGCAAGTGACATCGATATCGTCGATCCTGACCCGGATCACCGGCAATGCGCTCGTCGTGGCGGCGGTGATGATTGTCTGGTGGCTGCTCGCCGCTTCGACTTCGGATGCGTATTTTGACCTTGCGAATGCCGTTGTCATGTCCTGGTTCGGCAAACTGGTCCTCGTGCTGTCGCTCTGGGCGGTGTGGTATCACTATCTGGCCGGGCTGCGTCATTTCTATTTCGACGCTGGCAAGGGGCTCGACATTCCCACGGCGGAACGGCTGGGCTGGGCCTGCATCATCGGGTCGGTCGTGTTGACCGGCCTCACGCTTTTGCTGATCTGAGGAGGCAAACATGCGGTATCTGACGGATCGCAAACGGGCCGAGGGCAAAGGGGCCGCAGGCACCGGCACCGAACATGCCTGGTACATGAAAGTGAGCGGCGTCGGTCTTGCGCTGATCATCCCGGTCTTTCTGGTGGCGTTCGGCCGCGCTCTGGGCGGCGATCGTGCCGAGGTGATCCTCGCCCTGTCGCATCCCGCGATGGCCATTCTCACGGGCCTCGTGATCTTTTTCGGCCTGCGGCATTTTGCAAGTGGGGCACAGACGATGATCGAGGATTACAGCCACGGAACAACGCGCCGGGCCCTGATTATCGCGGTGCTCGTCCTAAGTTACGGGTTGATCGCCACCGGGCTTTTTGCCCTTGCCAAGATCGCGCTGTAAGGAACTGAACAATGGCTGCTTATGAATACGAGACGCATGACTATGATGTCGTCGTTGTCGGCGCGGGTGGCGCCGGATTACGCGCGACGCTGGGGATGGCCGAACAGGGATTGCGCACCGCCTGCGTGACCAAGGTGTTCCCGACCCGCAGCCACACGGTGGCCGCGCAGGGCGGGATCGCCGCGAGCCTTGGCAACATGGGCCCCGACAGCTGGCAATGGCACATGTTCGACACCATCAAGGGGTCGGACTGGCTTGGCGACATGGACACGATGGAATATGTCGCGCGCGAGGCGCCCAAGGCCGTCTATGAGCTCGAGCATTACGGGGTTCCCTTCTCGCGGACCGAAGAGGGCAAGATCTATCAGCGCCCGTTCGGCGGCCATACCACCGAATACGGCGACGGTGTGCCGGTGCAACGGGTCTGTGCCGCCGCCGACCGCACCGGTCATGCGATGCTTCACACGCTCTATGGTCAGAGCCTCAAGAACAACGCGGAATTCTATATCGAATATTTCGCACTCGACCTGATCATGTCCGAAGATGGCCAGTGTCAGGGCGTTCTGGCCTGGAAGCTTGATGACGGCACGATGCATGTGTTCAACGCCAAGATGACGGTGCTGGCGACGGGCGGCTATGGGCGGGCCTATTTCAACTGCACCTCGGCGCATACCTGCACCGGCGACGGCGGCGGCATGGTGGCGCGCGCCGGGCTGCCGTTGCAGGATATGGAATTTGTTCAGTTCCATCCCACGGGCGTGTTTGGTCCCGGCATGTTGATCACCGAAGGCGCGCGCGGCGAGGGCGGCTATCTGAGCAATTCGGAAGGCGAGCGGTTCATGGAACGCTATGCGCCGACCTTCAAGGATCTGGCCTCGCGCGATGTGGTGTCGCGCTGCATGACGATCGAGATCCGCGAAGGACGTGGCGTCGGCCCGAACAAGGATCACATCCACCTCAACCTCAGCCACCTGCCCGCCAAGATGCTGGCTGAACGTCTGCCGGGGATTTCCGAGACCGCCAGGATCTTTTCCGGTGTCGATGTGACCAAGGAACCGATTCCGGTGCTGCCGACGGTGCATTACAACATGGGTGGCATCCCGACGAATTACTGGGGCGAGGTGCTGAACCCGACGGCGGACAATCCCGATGCGGTTGTGCCGGGCCTCATGGCCGCGGGCGAGGCAGCCTGTGCCAGCCTGCACGGCGCCAACCGGCTTGGGGCCAACAGTCTGATCGACCTCGTGGTGCTGGGCCGCGCCGCCTCGATCCGGGCAGGTGAGGTGGTTGACCGCAAGGCCCCGGTGTCGCAACCGAGCCAGACCGCAATCGAGGCCAGCCTCGCGCGTTTCGATGCGGCGCGTTTTGCCAAGGGCGCGGTGCCCACCGCCGAGCTTCGGCTTGAAATGCAGCGCACCATGCAAAACAATGCCGCGGTGTTCCGCACCGACAAGGTGCTGGCCGAGGGGGTTGCCCTGATGGACGGGGTGGCCGCAAAGATGGACGATCTCAAGGTCACGGACCATTCGATGATCTGGAACTCGGATCTGATGGAAACGCTGGAACTGGCCAACCTCATGCCCAACGCGCTGGCGACCATCACCGGCGCCGAGGCCCGCAAGGAAAGCCGTGGCGCACATGCGTCAGAGGATCATCCCGAACGCGATGACAAGACCTGGCGCAAGCACACGATCGCGCGTGTCAAGGGCAAGTCTGTCACGCTCAGCTACCGGCCGGTTCATACCGAGCCGCTGACCAGCCTGAAAGATGGTGGGATTGATCCCAAAAAGATCCAGCCAAAAAAACGCGTCTATTGAAGAGGTCGCAAGATGGTTCAATTCACCCTGCCCAAGAATTCCAAGATCACCACCGGCAAGACCTGGCCCAAGCCGGAAGGCGCCAAGACCCTGCGCAAGTTCCAGATCTATCGCTGGAACCCGGATGACGGTCAGAATCCGCGGGTCGATACCTATTTCGTGGACATGGACCGCTGTGGCCCGATGGTTCTGGACGCGCTGATCAAGATCAAGAACGAGATTGACCCGACCCTGACCTTCCGCCGCTCCTGCCGCGAGGGGATCTGCGGATCCTGCGCGATGAACATCGACGGGATCAACACGCTCGCCTGCATCTATGGCATGGACGAGATCAAGGGTGACGTGAAGATCTATCCGCTGCCGCATATGCCGGTGGTCAAGGATCTCATTCCCGACCTGACGCATTTCTATGCACAGCACGCCAGCATCATGCCGTGGCTCGAAACCAAGACCAACCGTCCGGCCAAGGAGTGGCGGCAATCCATCGAGGACCGCGAGAAACTCGACGGGCTCTATGAATGCGTGATGTGCGCCTCCTGCTCGACCTCCTGTCCGTCCTATTGGTGGAACGGCGACAAATACCTTGGACCGGCCGCCCTCCTTCATGCCTATCGCTGGATCATCGACTCGCGTGACGAGGCCACCGGCGAGCGGCTTGACGATCTGGAGGATCCGTTCAAGCTCTACCGCTGCCACACCATCATGAACTGCACCAAGACCTGTCCCAAGGGCCTCAACCCCGCCAAGGCGATCGCCGAGATCAAGAAGCTGATGGTCGAGCGGACGGTCTGAGGGCGCGCGGGGCGGTGCAGGCCGCAACAAGTCTTTGAACGGGGTCACGTGGTCGTGATAGCCTCTCTGAAACGGGAGAGGCTCTGACATGACGACGACACTCATGCTCGGCACGACCAAGGGGGCATTCCTGCTGCGGTCTGACGACGGACGGCAGAATTGGTCTGTCGTCGGCCCGCTCTGCGACGGCTGGCCGATCAATCATGTCGTGGGCGATCCGGCAACGGGGCATCTCTGGGCCGCAGGCGGCGGAGACTGGCATGGCGCGGGCGTCTGGCGCTCGCAGGATGACGGGGCAAGAAGTGGCTTGGGATTTCGGCGGCCGGGGTGTTTGCCACCGAGGACGGAGGCCTGACTTGGGAGCGGCGCAACCGGCTGTCGAATGCCGATGCCTGTGGCGCGCATGACCATCCGGCCGCGCCGCGCGACGGCGAGACCGGGCATTGCGTGCACAACATCGTGCGCGCCGCCGGGGGGGATCTGCTCTATCAGCAGAACCATCACGGCGTCTATCGCAGCCCCGATGGCGGGCGCACCTGGCAGGACATCACCCCGGGCCTGCCCTCGACCTTCGGCTTTCCCATTGCCGTGCATCCGCGCGCGGCACAGACGCTCTGGGTGATCCCGCTCAACGGCGATAGC
>PFEY01000100.1 GCA_002783205.1 Rhodobacteraceae bacterium CG17_big_fil_post_rev_8_21_14_2_50_63_15
GGCTGGGCCCGAGCGCGGCCGATGATGGGCGATGACCTGCTGGTGATCCGCTATGAGGACATGCGTGCGGATCCTGCGTCCACTCTTCAAACGGTTGTCGCGTTCACCGGCACGCCCGGCACGCCCGAGCATGTCGAGGCGGCACGGGAATATGCAGCCTATGAGAACATGAAAAAGCGCGAGGCCCAGAATGAAGGAATGCGCGCAAGCGGTCAGCGGGTGAAACCCGGCGACGAGAACAACCCCGATTCGTTCAAGGTCCGGCGTGGCAAGATTGGCGGGTATCGCGATTACTTCACGCCGGATCAGGTCAAGACCATCGACAAGATGATTGAGGACCGACTTGATCCGAGCCTTGGATATTCCGGCGTCTGAACGCGCAGGGGCAGGCTGACCTACCCCTGCCAGTTCTCTTGCGGCCTAGCGTGCGCCGCCGCGCAGACCCTGCGCCAGACGCAGAAGCCGCTTGCCCGTATGGGTGCCAATGCGAGACAAGCGCTGTGCTTGCAGCGCCACCGGATCGGAGCGCACCCAGTTGACCTGAACCATGCGGCGCTCGCCGTCAAAGCGTTTGTAGCCGTGAAAGCTGTTTGAACTGCGTTTGAACGCAAGCAGAGTGCCGCCCAAAGGTGTCACCTCGGCGGCATAATCCTCGATGTCATGCTTGCCGCGCAGCATTCGCAGCTTGCCGCCCTCCTGATGCCACTCGGGATTGAAATACAAAAGCACCGTCATCACCTTGCTCCAGTGATCGGTATGGATGTTGCCATCGCTCGGCTCGGACAACTTGCGCACCGTGATGGATTTTGTGGTGCGGCTCAGATCAATGCTGAACTTAGTCGAGATCAGACGTTCGAATTCCGGGCTGTCCAGATCCGCCAAAACCTGTGCGAAGGCTGGTCCGTATTTCAGGCTTTCCGGCTTGAAATTGGCCGGAATGTCGATCTGAGGGTAGTCGGCATTGACCCGCTCCAGCATCGCGTCCGGGATGACGTTCTTGGCAACCATGAAGCTGAAAGGCTGGGTTTCGAGGGGCGCTTTTTCAACCGCTTCAAAATTGAGAATCTGGGTGACTGTTGTTGTCATGAGTGCATCTCGCTTGCTGAGAGAAGAGTGGGTCAGGACTGCTCTGATAGATCAGATCCGGATTTGGGCTGTGGCGCATTCGCCTCTTTAGCATATCGTTGCATAAGCAGATAATCTGCCACCGAGTCAACGTCCACCGACGCATGGGCATAGGGCAGGATCACAACCCCGATTCGCAGGCCAACCTTGCGGGACAATAACGCAAGCGCGCCGCGCAGCGTCAGCCAGCCCAGTCGGTAGCGCAGGACGGCGCCGATCCCCAGGAGACTGATCACCACCAGAGGCTTTTTGCGATCGCGTTCAACGCGCCGCCAGAAATCGGCCATGCGGCGGCCGTCTTTGGTCAGAAAGGCGAAGAGGTTGCAGCCGCAATAATGCCCATCGCGAAAGCGCAAGACGGTCTTTTTCAGATCGGGATAGGTTGTCCTGACCAGATCATGCGGGGCCAGCCCGATCACCACGTCACATCCGCTCACGGCGCTATCGCGGCAGAAATGATCGACGATCTCGCTGGTGAGCAAAGGGTGATCAGCGGTTGTGATCAAGACCGGCTGTGCGCCGGGAATGCGGTTCAGCATCTGATACGCGCTGGTGCTGGGAGATGCGGCTGGTGCGGTCCACGTGGCGCGTCCGTCCGCAATCAACCCGGACAGCCCGGCATCTGTCCTGACACAAGTCTCGGCAGGGCCGCTGAGATGGATCGATGAGATCGAATCCGCCCCTTCCAACGCATTGATGACTCGCCGGATCATGCTTGTGCCGTCGATATCGAGCAGCGCCTTGCACTCGACGCCGGTGTGATCGCGCAACGCATCGTGCGCCGCCCTCTCGCCCGCAAGGATCACGGAAGCAAATTCGGTCACGGTCTCACTTTCCAAGCTGAGGTCATTTCTGGACACTTCACATTCAATCTAAAGGCGCTTCTGATAGACGCGATATCGTTTGTGGATCGTGCTGCCAATCTCTTCGATGATGTGTCGCATGCCATCATTATCCTCCAGGATCCAGCCCATCTCAACCTTATCAATCCCGCGCGCCACCATCGCCTTGCGGACCGCATCAATGACCAGAAAGGCCAATGTCGGGCCGAGGCGCGAATACTGGTGTTCCTTGCGCACTCCCATCAAGGCAACGCGCGCGCTGCGTGTGCCCTTCACCTTGATCCGCCAGAGCATCTTTGCCCAGCCGAGGGGTAGCAGCCGTCCCCGCAGATCGCCAATCAGTTCATTGATGTTCGGAAAGGCGGTGATGAAGGCCACTGGCTTTCCCTCGATCTCGGCAAACTGGATAAAATCATCGGGCAACAGCATTGTGAGGACCTTGGCGGTCTCTTCGAACTCTTCGTGCGTAAACGGAACAAAGCCCCAGTTATCCGACCATGCATCGTTGAAGATGTCGCGCATGGCTTCGAAATCCGCCATCTTGGCCTTGCGATTGAATGGCCGGATCGTCACCTTACGGCTGGCACGGGCAGCAAGCTTCGTCATGACCTCGGGGGCGACAAAATCCGGGCGGACCAAATAGGTCAGGAGATCCTTTAATCCCACAAAGCCCTGATTCTCAAATTGTTTTTGATAGTATCGCGGGGCATGACCCATCATGATGAAGGGTGGCGCATCGAAGTTCTCGACCAGAAGGCCGACTTCCTCGTTGATCGAGAGATTGTATGGTCCGCGCAGATAGACCGCTCCGCGTGCGCGCAGCCACGTCTCGACCGTCGCGAAGAGGGCAGAAAACACCTCCGCATCATTGACCGCCTCGAGCATCCCGAAATAGCCGATCTTGCCGTCCGGCGCCTCCGGTTGAAGGCGATCAAGCTGTGCCGTGATTCTCCCTACGGGCTTACCTTCGCGATAGGCCACCCATCGTGCGACCTCACAATGTGCAAAGAGCGGCGCGTTCTGAAACACGCGCTGTGCCTGTTCCAACAACAGCGGTTGCACCCATGCCGGATCATCGGCATAGATCCGCTCAGGCAGGTGCAGAAAGTCGCGTCTTTCTGCTCCTCGATGGGCCTCGGCCACATTGATCTCGCCGCGACCGGGGGCTTCGTTCGACATAAGATGCGTTTCCTTTGAGTTGATCAGGGACCACGCGCACCTTACTACCGGAGTGCGGGGGACAAAAGCTACCAGACGACACTGTGGTTCTGGAGCACATCTGCAAGACGGCACAACTCGTTCTGGCCGTGTTCCGCTATGTGGCGAAACGACGTTACGAAAACGCTTGAAGTTTCACGCTGCAACCCCGAATAACACCGAAAGCTATTTACGATGCTGTCCATAGGTAAGTCGAGTAACATTGGCCAAGTTCATCCTCGGAAACACGCTCCGTCACAAAGCCCTTGAAAGCCCGCTGGTAAGCCGCGCGCTCTGGTTTTTCGATCTGCTCTTGGTGGGGGCTATTCTCGGTCTGTTCAAGATCCTGCCGGTGGCTTGGGCCTCTGCCATGGGGGGGCGTCTTGGTCGAGTGTTCGGGAAAATTCTATACCGTCGCAATCAATATGTGCGTGCCAATCTGTCGCTCGCCCTGCCGGACAGATCACCGGGTGAAATCGATCGGCTGGCAAGCGATGTCTGGTCGAATGCTGGCGCGGTCATGGCAGAGTATCCGCATCTGAGAAAGATCGTTGACCCGAAGCGTGATTTTCTTGAAATCGAGATTATTGAGCAAATTCCTGCCTATAGCGACCCGAACAAATCGGCGGTCTTTATATCCGCGCATATCGCGAACTGGGAAGTGGCCGCCGCCGCGATCACACGTCTCGGTATTCGTCAACGCATCATGTATGCGCCACTGGCCAATCCCTGGCTCGACCAGATGATGCTGCATTTCCGCGCGGCTCTTGGCGGCGAACTCGTGTCGCGCGGTGACGGGCTGCGGGTGTTCCTGAACGCTCTCAACGAAAATCGTTCCGTCGCCATTGTTGCTGATCGGCGGATTGAGGGCGGCAAGCCGCTTGCGTTTTTCGGAGAGGAAAGGGAGTCTTCCGTCCTGCCAGGACGCCTTGCCTTGCGGTATCAGGTGCCACTGGTGCCGATCGAGGTCGAGCGCCTGCCCGGTGCGCGGTTTCGCATCCGTTTTCATGCGCCGCTTCGGCCACGTGACCCCGAGGCCGATCTCGACGCGCAAATCAATGACCTCGGGCTCCAGGTCAATGAAAAGTTCGAGAGCTGGATCAGGGCGCGACCGGGCCAATGGCTCTGTACCAGCAAAATCTGGCCGACCACTGTTCTCTTGAGCAAGACAGACGTATATAAGACGCCTAAGTAAGTCCCTGCACGAGAGAGTTCACCATGTCGAACCATCAACCCAGCCGGACACATCGTGTGGATGCCTCGGTGCGTCTCTTCAAGAACCCGCTGCTGGAAAAACTAAGCCACGTGCATCCCATCGTTCCCTTGCTGGTCTGGGGACCCGTCGCAGTCTGGCTTCTGGTGCGAGCGGTCAGTATGCACCAGATCGATCTGTTGGGGCTGGCTCTGATCGGGGTGGCAGGTCTTTTGACGTGGACGCTGGCAGAATACCTTTTGCACAGGTATCTCTTTCACTTTGAGCCCAAGACCGAGGCCGGAAAGCGCTTTATCTACCTGTTCCATGGCGTGCATCATGACACTCCGCAGGACAAGACCCGCCTCCTGATGCCACCAGCCGGGGCGTTGCCGATCATCACCGTGCTATGGCTTTTCTTCGATCTCATCTTGCCATACCCTTGGGCCGAGCCCTTCACCGGTTTTTTCATCATCGGGTATCTGATCTACGACTACATCCACTATGCAACGCATCACTTTCCGATGCGGCACCCGTGGCTGAAGTTCCTCAAACATTATCACATGCGGCATCATTTCTCCGATGAGAACGGACGTTATGGCGTGAGTTCGCCGCTGTGGGATTGGCTGTTCGGCACCTACCCGACCAAACCGGCAGGGACCGAGAAGCACTAGCGGCAAGGTCACATCTTCAGACTCGTGATGTCCGCCGGGACCGGGACCAGACCATGCCCAAGTATTACCTGCTTCCCAAAGACCAGATTGACCGCTTTCCCTGGATCCAGACGCCGGTGTGGCTGCTGGAGGCGGCAGTGTTCTATATGTTGCTGGGCCTTGTTCGGATGTTGCCGTTTCCGGTCGCCATTGCGCTCTTTACGCGTGTCATGGGCTTTTTCGGCTATCGCAACGGCAAGAAGCGGCGCGTCGTGCTGCGCAATCTGACATTCGTCTTGCCCGAGGCCACAGAGGCCGAGCGCGAGCGCGTGGCGCGGAGCATTTTTCGGGCAACAGGCTCTGCTGCGGTCGAGCTCTTCCTGCTCGGGCGGATCTGGCGTCGGCGAAAGAGGTTCCTCGAGTTTTCCCTGCACCCCGAAGCAGAGGAGGCGATCGCGCGCAAGGAACCAATCGTCTTTGCCACGGCGCATGTCGGGGCCTGGCAACTCTCTCCCCTGATCGGTCGGGAATATGGGATTTCGATCTCGGTGCTTTATGCCGCGGAGAGCAATCCATGGCTCAATCGTTTCTTTCTTGCACGCCGCCGGGCCTTTGGCGGGCCACTTGTGCCGAGCATCGGCGGCGGTCGTGAACTGATCCGCGAGTTGGCGGCTGGGCGCTCGGTCGGTGCGGCCTTTGATACCCGTATCGATCAGGGAGAGATGGTGTCCTTTTTTGGTGTGCCCACTCAGACCAGCACAATGCCCGCCATGCTGGCGCTGCGCGGCTACAAGCTGATCCCAACGCGGGTCGTGAGGCTGAAGAATTCTCGATACCGGATCGACGTCATGGCACCGCTCACCGCGGCCGATCCGACCGCCCCTCGCAAGGCGCAAGCCCTTGATCTGACGGTACAGATCAACCAGCTCTACGAGGACTGGATCCGGCAAGATCCCGGCCAATGGCTCTGTATGAAACGGCGCTGGCCCAAGGACCGTGCCAAAGTTCGGGCCGTTGATGTCTGAGTCCGGCGCATTTCCGCGCACCTGGATCGTGGATGCTTATCGTGCGGGCGAGCGAACACAATTGCGCGCGCTGGCCGAGGGGCTTGGTTTTCCTTTTGAGATCAAGACGTTGCGCTACCGAAAATACGAGATGCGCACCAATGTGTTGCGCGGTAGCGATCTGCACGGCATTGATCCTGCTCTCTCGGATGTGCTTGTGCCGCCTTGGCCAGACCTTGTGCTCTCCATGGGGATGCGCAACGAAGCGGTCTGTCGCTGGATCCGCAACCAGTCCGGGGGCCGGACGCGTCTTGTCTATCTTGGTCGGCTCTGGGCGGATCCCGAACAGTTTGATCTGGTGATCACAACGCCGCAATATCGTGTGCCGGAGCGGTCCAACGTGTTGCGTAATGCGCTGCCACTACATGGCGTGAACCCTGAGCATCTGGTTGCAGCAGCGGCCCGCTGGAGTCCACGGCTCTCCCATTTGCCGCGCCCGTTCATTGTTGTGAACATAGGCGGAACAAGCGGGCCATACGCCTTTGGGAAACATGCCGCAAGACGGCTGGCGCGTGACGCAGTTGCGCTGGCGCGCTCAAGAAGAGCGAGCCTGCTGGTCAGTTCAAGCGCGCGCACACCGACCTCGGCCATCGATGCCTTCGCTGCAGAACACGAGGTGCCCATGGAACTTTATCGCTGGCAGCGCGGGGATCCCGAGAATCCCTATCTCGGGTTTCTCGCGCTTGCCGACGAGGTGATCGTTTCAGCCGACAGCATTTCGATGCTGTCTGAAGCCTGCGCTACAGGCAAGCCGGTTCACATGTTCGACACAGGCGCGGGCAAACTTGGTATGCGTCACGACATGCTTGCCGCGGCGGGCGAAACGGCAAAGGCAACGGACGGCTCGGCGCGAGGCAGAGATCGCCCGGACCTGTCGCTCGGCACGCTCGCCTACCGCGCGTTGATGCGTTGGGGGTGGAAGCATCTGACCCGGGATATCAGTCAGATCCATCTGGGGCTCCAGCGCGGTGGGCAGGCGGTCTGGCTCGGCGATCCGCTGCCCGCCAACCCGTCTGCGCCGCCACGCGACCTGAAGCGCGCCGTGGAGCGGATCCACCTTCTGATGGGTTTGAATCCTCCTTGCAGTGAAAGGTCGAACCATGCGGAAAGACCCATCAGGTCCTGATGCTGCCAGCGGGTTCGAGTCGATGAACCACATCTGCGGCCTGCGCAAGACCGCTGTTATGAGTGATGGCGAGGATGGTGAGTTGCTCTCTGAGGGCGCGCAGCGTTGAGATGATGGCCGCCTCGGTGTCGGGATCAAGCGCGCTCGTCGCTTCGTCAAGGATCAGAAGCTTTGGATCATTGATCAGTGCCCGGGCAATGGCGATGCGCTGCCGCTGGCCACCCGAAAGCCGCCCGCCCCGCTCACCGACAAGAGTATGGATGCCCTCAGGCAGATCTCTGACAAAGTCCCACGCCCCGGCCCGTTCAAGCACTTCCCTTGTCCGCGCCTCGGATATTCTTGGGTCGCCGAGGGTGACATTATACAAGATGCTGTCATGCAAAAGAACGGTTTCCTGCGGCACATACCCCACAATGCGCCGCCAGGCCTTGAGGTCGATCTCTTGCAACGGAACACCATCTATCCTGATCTCTCCACCATCTGGGTGTATCAGACCGATCACCAGGTCGATGATGGTGGTCTTGCCAGATCCTGATGGGCCAATGATCGTGGTGATTTGATGTGCCGGGATCTCCAGATCCAGGCCAGAAATGACCGAGTTTCCATCGTATAGGAAATCGACCTTGCGAAAGGATACCCCGGAGTTAAGCGTAGCGGCCAGATCCCCGCCGAGAGGTTCACTTTGACGCTCTGCAAGTTGACTTGTTTCCTTTAGCGACCAATAGGCGCTCTCGTTCTGAACGAGTTTCTGATACTGCTTCTGCACCTTGCCGAGGAACGAAAAGGCGCGGCCCAATGTGACCGCAAGAATGAGGACCATTGCAAAATCCATCGATAGCAGGCCCAACGCCAGATAGACACCGAGTGCGATCAGGCAGACAAACATCAGATCCTGGCCAGAAGCGAGCGCGGCACCCGCCATGACCTGACGTCGCTGCGCCTTTTTCAGGCGGATGGTCTCATGTTCGAGAAACTGATCGACCAGATCCTCACGGGCCATTGCCTTGAGGGGTTTGACTGATTGGAGCATGTCGGTCAGATGCGACATCAGCGATATCATCAGATGGGTCTGCTTCTTGCCGGCCTTGCGGGCCATTTGCACCAGAAAATGGGAAATCCAGATGATGATGGTGCCACCAATCAGGCTGACGAGGGTTGCCTTCCATGACACGGCCACAGCCACGCCGGCATAGACCAATGCCTGAATCAGGAAGGTGATCGCGTTGGCGCCTTGCATATAGGCATCTGCCGCGCGCTGGGCCTCTGTTGCCAACGTATTGGTCAGTTTTCCTGCGGGCTGATGCAGGAAGAAAGACCATCGACTGTGCATCATGTTGCGCAGCACCTCCAGCCTCAGGTCGGTTGCAACCTGCGCCGCCGTGTATCCCACCTGGCGCTGGGCGATGAGCAGGAGGATCGCCTTGAGGGTGGCCGCGACCACGATCAACACCAGCAATGCGCCTAGCGTGGAGGGAATCCCGAGCCAATCGAGAATACCAAGCACCATGAGTTCAAGCTCTCCGGGGGGGGCGGCGTTTGCTCCGCCATCGCCGGGATAGAGCGCGATCTTGAGCATGGGTAGCAACGCAGACACGCCCAGCCCTTCGGCAAGTCCCGACAGGAAGAGTGCCAGGATCATCAGGAAACTGGCCAGCGGATAGATACGGAACAGCTGGAGCATCAAACGCATGGCTGATTGTCCCTGCAATTGAGAACGGACGCTTAGTGATTTGGTGACGGGGGTATGGCCCTTCGTCCCGGTGACGTCAAACCGAATGCGGCGAGATCTTCGGCGTTTTCCGCGCTGCCTCTGGCATTGCGTGGGCCCGGTCTATGCCAAGAGTGATGCTTTGGCTCGTCTCCATGTGGTCCGCCGCACCCAGGCGTCGGACAGTGAGGGCGATCTTCCACCCATGGTTGGTAGGAGTGATCTCGTAAAGGTGATAGGCTGCCGATTCCAGATGCATTGCCGAGGCCGAGGGAACACCGATCACCGGGGCCGGTCCGTCGCGTGTCTGCAACACCTGGTGATGGCTTTTGTGGCTATGCCCGTGCAGGACCAGTTCAATCCCCTCGCGCTCAAGCAGAGCCCGCAAGTCAGCCCCGTCGCGCAGGCGCTTGCGGTGTCGGACAGTGCCGTCGATCGGCGGGTGATGGATCAGAAGCACCCGAAAGAGGTTCTCTTGACGGGTTTGGCGCAGGATTGGCACAAGCCGGTCAATCTGAGCGCGGCCGAGCGCTCCGACGGCAAGGCCCGGCGGCGAGGCGATAGCGCTCGACAGAGCGATCAGCGCAATCCCGCCACGGCGGCGCAGCGTCGGAAAGGAATGGACAACGTCGGTCTCGGCCGCGGCATCACCCTGCCAGTAGGGTTGCCAATGCGCGGCACCTTGTTCCCATGCGCCGGACACGAGGGCTTCGTGATTGCCAGGAATAACCGTCACGCGCTCCGGGCCGCCCAGACTGTCGAGCCACGCACGCGCCCTGCGATATTCCACGTCAAGCCCAAGATTGGTGAGATCGCCCGTCACCATGATATGATCTGGTGTTCGATCGAGCAGGTCTGCGACCAGTTTGTCCAGTGTTTCCGGGCGGTGAAGTCGGTATCGTCTGGAATGCCACGACAGCAAGCCCAGAAGGCGTTTGTTGAGCAACGCCAGAGGCGGTATGCCGGTCGGCAGAGGCAGGTGCGGATCGGACAAATGCGCCAGCACGGTGACTGTTTGACCGATCAGATCCTTTGGGGTCTCGTTTTTCATGATCACCGGTCAGGTTAGCGCGGGCTGGATCATGGGCGCGACCCTGAAACCTAGCCTGCGCTTTGCGATAGTGGCACGGCCGCGCCATCACGAACGGTATTGAACGCGGCAACGATGCTGTCGATCTGCGCAAAGCTGTGCCCGGCGCTCAGGCTGCACCGCAACAGCGACGCGCCTTCGGGTGCGGCGGGCGGCACGACGAGATTGACATAGACCCCTTCGTCCAGAAGTGCGTTCCACATCCGCGCCGCTTCTTCATGCGATGGCACCTGCACCGCGATCACCGGGCTTGGTGGTGATGCGAGGCGATAGCCCAAACCGGTCAGACCACGATGAAGCCGTTCGGCGTTGGCCCATAGCCGCACCTTGAGTTCCGGTCGGGACCGGATCGCCCGCAGGGCAGCATGGGCGGCGGCGATGCTGGCCGGGCTCGACGAGGCGGTGAAAATGTAGGGGCGGCTACCATATCGCAGCAGCTTCATTTCGGGATGGCGGCTCACGCAGAATCCGCCCATCGAGGCGAGGCTCTTGCTGAAGGTGCCGGTGATGAAATCGACCTGATCGAGAATCCCGGCCTCTTCGCACAGCCCAAGGCCCTTCTCACCATAAACGCCAAAGGAATGTGCCTCGTCTACCATCAACCACGCACCGAATTCCTTGGCCACGGCGCAGAGATCGGACAGCGGCGCGGTATCTCCCCACATGCTGTAGAGGCCTTCGGCGATGACCAGAGCACCTTTGGCATCCGGGCCAAGACGCCTGAGGCGCTTGCGCAGATCCTCTGGATCATTGTGCTGAAAGGCAAAGAAATCGGCGCCGCTGATCCGGCAACCGTCATAGATGCAGGCATGACTGTGGGCATCGAGCACGACCTTGTCCCCAGGCTTCAAGAGCCCCATCAAAAGCCCGAGATTGGTCTGATAGCCGGTGGAGAAGATCATCGCCGACGGAACGCCGTAGAATTCAGCGAATTCCGCCTCCAGCGCCGCATGACTCGAAAAACTGCCATTGGCCATGCGCGACCCGGTGGTGCCGCTGCCCTCGGCATGCATCGCGTCGCAGGCAGCGTTGAGAATCCCGGGATCGAAGGTGAGCCCGAGATAATTGTTGGTGCCAACAAGGATTGTAGGCCGGTTCCCGATCACCGCCTCGGTGGGAGAGAGGAAACGTTCCATGACGACACGGCTGGGATCGGCTGCAAGGCTGCCCAGAGAGTCACGAATATGTGCCAGTTCGGCAAAGCGGTCTGATATGCTCATGACCTGTTCTCCAAGAGGGACTTGATCTGGTCGGCGAGATCCTGAACCGTATGGACATTGGCCATCGCATTCAGCGGCATACCGACATCGAAATGGTCTTCTATTTCGACCAGAAGCTCCATCATGCTGACAGAATCCAAAGTCAGGTCTGCGGTGAGACTGGTTTGAGCCGTGAGTTTTTCGGCTTTGGATGGAAACCGTGCCAGGAATCTGAACAAGGTCGATAGAATTTCCTGTTCGATGTCTTGGGATTCATATGACATTGGATATCACTTCATTCTTTTTGCGACTTGCACCGTTGAGCAGGGACTGCAAGCCGTCATTCAGGGAATACATCGGTTGCCAGCCGGTGGCACGGTTGAGTTTTGTGTTGTCGCACACCCAGTCCGAGTGCCGCAATTCGTTGACCTTGCCCGGTGTAAGCATTGGCTGGTATCCGAAAAGACGTGATGCAACAAGGTTTGCCGATGCGACACCGCGCAGAAGATGTTCTGGAATTCTTATCCGCACCCCGCGACCGCGTGCTGTGACGCTTTCGACAATAGTGGCAATATCGTCCAGACTATAGCCGTTTTCCCGGCCATCATGCAGTTCATACACACCGCGAGCATCACTGTTGATGAGCGCGATGGTTGCATGAGCCAGGTCGCTGACATGCAACAATGACACCCGCCCGTCAGGCAGACCGAACACCGGCGTTATGCCGCGCGCCATGAGGCTGAAGAGTGGCAGTAACTCGCGGTCCCCCGGACCATAAATGGCAGTCGGACGCATCACCGCCCATGACAGGTCGCTGCCCTCGCATTCCGCGGCGAGTTGTTCCTCGCCCTTGCGCTTGCTGGCGGCGTAGGCTGAGAGGCCCGGCTCACGTGCAGCCAGCGACGACATCAGAATGAGGCGTGGCGAGATCCGCATGGTGCGCGCCAGACGCGCGACGCGCGATGCGCCCTCTGCATTGACCGGCAAGAAATCCGCCTCGCTCCGGCCGCGTACGAGACCCGCAACATGGACAATGGCCTTGCAGTCCGTCATCAGCCGCTTGAGGGCGTCCTCATCGGTAACATCTCCGGTGACGGTTTCCAGCGCGGGGTGATTGATACCCAGTCGAGTCCGATGCACCATTGCTCTGACCTGGTGCCCTGATCCTAGCAACTGTGCTACCAGCGTCCGTCCAACAAAGCCCGATGCTCCGGTGACCGCGACAGGTGCTGTCATGCAATATAACGGATCGGAATTGCATCAGGCTCTGCGTGTCTGCTCCGAAGGGGCTCCGGAACAACGCGCGAGGCCCCCGCTTCTGCCTGCCTGCGGTCGATAAAATCCAGACGCGCCCGTGCCCGTGCCAGCTTTCCAGACGAGGTCCGTGGCAACGTCCGGGTTGGTACAAGTTCGACAAAGCAGTCGATCCCGAACTCGGAACGCACAAGCGCGGTAATGTTGTTGATCAGTTGCGCGCGTTTGCCCTGGTCGTGTTCGCGGCATTGCACAACCATGACCGCCCTCTCCTGGTGCCCATCTTCGGACGGCACGGAGAACGCAGCGACGTCATTGTAATGCACGCCTGACTGGCTCTTGGCAACGTACTCCAAATCCTGCGGCCAGATGTTGCGGCCGTGGATGATCATCATGTCCTTCTTGCGACCGGTCAGAAACAGGCGGCCGCCTGCCAGATAGCCGATGTCGCCTGTATCAAGCCAGCCATCCGCGCTCAGAACCTCGCGTGTTGTCTGTTCATCCTGAAAATAAGCGCTCATCACGCTAGGTCCGCGCAGATGGATGGCGCCGGCATGACGCTCGGGCAGAGGATTGCCGCTCCCGTCGCGGATCGACACCTCAAAGCTCGGCAGCAACATGCCACAATCAACATAGCGGGTTACGTGGCGACCGGACCGCATCGAATCTTGCGGATCGACTGCCCGGGCTACCCCCGTATGCTGCATCCATTCCGAATCGACATGGTCGATCGAAATCGTCTCGTCCAATCCTGCGAAACTGATCGCGAGCGAGCACTCCGCCATGCCATAACAGGGCAGAAAAGCGGTAGGACTGAAACCCGCGGGGGCCATCGCCTCGGCAAAACGCTCCAAGGGTTCCGGGCTGATCATTTCGGCTCCGACACAGGCCACGCGCAGCGCGCTCAGGTTAAGTTTCTCGGCACTGTCCGGCCGCATCCGCATCACCGACAGTTCGTAGGCGAAGGGCGGTGCAGACGTTATGGTGGTCCGATTGGCCGACATCATCTCAAGCCATTTGCGGGGACGCATGGCAAAATCATGTGTGCCCAGGAAATCCACAGAGCGCTGTGTGGCCATCGGCATCATGACAAACGCCACAAGTCCCATGTCGTGATAGAACGGAAGCCACGACCCGAAGCGATCCTCGGCCGTCATCTTCAGGCCATTGATCGACATGTCATTGATGTTGGCCAACACGGTTTTTTGCTTGATCACGACGCCGCGCGGAAAACGTGTGCTCCCGGACGTGTACTGAATATAGGCGACGCTCTCCGGGTCCACCCCTGCAAGATCGCCTGTTGCTGGCTCAAGCCGATCAAAATCATCCGGGCCGCCAACCAGGCGCATGTCGCGCCCCTCCGCAGCCTCTTTGAGGAAATCCAGCCAGTCGATCGGGGCCATGGCAGCAGACGCCCGGCAATTTCGCAGCAACTGACGAAGTTGCGTGACATAGGCAGCATGTCCGCCGATGTTGATCGTCGCTGGCAACGGCACCGGGACAAGTCCTGCATATTGGCAAGCCCAGAAGAAGCGCAAGAAATGCGGCGATGTTTCAGCAACCAACGCTACACGACCGCCAGGTTCGATCCCCAGACCGGACAGTTTGCGTGCAAGTTCGAGCGCCTGAACGCGAAGGTCGCGATAGGTCGTCGCGGAAAAAAGCTCGCCTCGTGCATTGTAGAAATTCACACCTGTCTCGCCGCCCGCAGCATAGTCGAGCGCCTCACACAATGTCGAAAAATCTGCCCGCCTCAACGCGAGGTCATGCGAACTTCCAGTCGCCTGCATCACTGATTTCCTTGTCTCGATTCCGAAAAATATCGGTTGCTTATTTTGATCCACATCTGGTGTGCGGCATGGTCTTATAGATACAACGCCCCCTTTTATGTCAAGGTTTCCGCCCCCGCCGGGACCAGTGCGGCGGAGCAAACCAAGGTCGGGCAGCTGATTTTCGCAGCGCGTCGCGCCTGTGGCGCCCGCCGCTAGCCGAGGCTGAGAGTCAGCATCAAGGCCGCTTGCCGTTCATCCATTCTGGGGCAAGAAAGGATGTCAAAGCGTCGCTTCATGAACCAAGCTCCAGGTCGCATTACGTCGCTGCCCATGAGGCTCGCAGTTCTTGATCTCCGAAGCGGGAGGCACCGGGCCGTCAGGACGCAAGGCGCGCCGAGTGATTTCTTTTGAAAAATCATTCAAGATCAATAGCCTGAGAGAAGGCAATCCCGGCCCTTGCCCGCGGTCTGTTTGCGTCGAAACGGTCGTCTTTCCGTCGCGCCTTGCGCGATCTTTGCGTTCGACCATTTTTCAGGCTGGCCGGAAAGCGCAGATGTGTCGCCCCGTGAGACCTGATCCTGGCTTGCATCACAGCCATATCCGATGGTTGAAGTGGCCTCATGGACTGGGCTTCATCCTGATCTTCAAGCCGTGCTTGGGCCTCTCTCTGAGCATCGGCAACATCTTGCAGGTTCTGTCACAAATGGTTTCCAAGTCGTAACACAATCGCAACAAGTTTCAGGTCTCCCCATGCGGACCTATGGGAAAGAAGCATTTCCAAGCTGTGACCCGGGGCGTTTTGCGGGTCGGGAGAACGCGGAGGTCGTTGCCACTCCGGGGCGCAACCACCCATTTGACCTGAGGCTCCCGAAAGATGAAAAGCGCCCTCGGAATTACAGCTGAGAATCCAGAAGCTCTTTCGCGAGAAATTTGAAAAACCAATTTTTTCATGTAGTTCGTGAGAATGATATCACATTTATTCATCGGGCTATCGACGGTCGATCACGTTCCATCACGAACCTGCGATCCTGCCCTGCCGCCCACCGGATAGCAGGGCGCTTGTCACGGAACAAAACTGCTTTCTAAGGTTCCAGTCACTTGAACCAGAGCCAGCGTATCATTGGTGCAGCGACGCCATCCAAGATGCAAACTGGCCCCACAAAGGACAGGACAATGATCAAACATATCAGGACAGGTCTGGCGGGCCTTGCTCTTTGCGCCGGACTTTTGACAGGTGCCACAGCACAAGCCGGGTTTCAATACACCGAAGTGCAGCTACATTATGGCGACGGGTACATTCTGGGGCGCAATGGCCTTGATGAAACCGCGCGTACCACCCTCACACTCGAACATCTTTCGGTCGGCAGCGTCGGTGAACTGTTCTTCTTCGTCGATTTTTTCAGGGATGAGGACGGACCGTCGATCAATACGGAGAGCGATCAGTATGGCGAGATCTACGGCTTTCTGAGTGCCCGCAATCTCGGCCTCGCCTTTTCCGACAGTGGCTTCATACGCGACGCGGGCATCGAGATCGGGTTGAACCAGGGCACCGATTTCTCGGTTGCATTGCTTGGCCCGAGGGTCAATTTCAATGTTCCGGGGTTCAGTGTCCTGACCCTTGGTGTCTATGCCTATGACAATCTGGACGATCCCTTCGATCGCGACCTTGATACGACCTATCAGGCGACAATAGTCTGGGTGGTGCCGTTCCAGCTCGGACGGCAGAAGTTCTCGACCCAAGGTTTTGTCGATTTCATCGGCTCGCAGGGGTCAGGCGTGGACGATCAGATCCTCTTTTCGCCGCAGTTGCGTTGGGATATCGGCAATGCTTTTGGCGCAAAGGAGAATGTTTTCACGCTCGGTCTGGAATACAACCACTGGGAAAACAAGTTTGGCGTGAAAGGCGAAGACGAAGATTCACTCTCGGTCTTCCTGGCAGCCAAGTTCTGACACCCTTTCGCAAAAGGTTTGGGCGGCGGTCCTCGCCGCCTGCACCGCTGCGGTTCCGTCTAGGCGGATGGGTTCAAACCCTGCTAGCATCGACCGGATTCGGCTCTAGAACGCACGACCGGTGCCAGACAGGGACATGATGGCGAACGTCGAGCCCGGCGAAAACATGGGGGAAAGCGCGTGACAGAGGAATTGCTTGCCGTCCGCGGACTGACCAAGGCCTATCCCGGCGTTCTTGCCAATGATCGGGTTACCTTTGCCATCCATGAAGGTGAGGTCCATGCGCTTCTGGGCGAAAACGGTGCTGGCAAATCGACCCTCGTCAAGATGATCTATGGTCTCGTCAAACCCGACAGCGGCGAGATGACATTCCGAGGTGCGCCTTACGAACCTCCAGAGCCTCGCGCGGCCCGCAACGCGGGCGTGGCAATGGTGTTTCAGCACTTCTCACTCTTTGACGCAATGAGCGTGGCCGAGAACGTGGCGTTGGGCATGGAGAATCCGCCCGCCTTGCGCGACCTGGCCAGCCGAATCCGTGAGGTTTCGGAAACCTACGGCCTGCCGCTCGACCCACAGCGCACGGTCGGCGATCTCTCTGCGGGCGAACGTCAGCGGGTCGAGATCATCCGCTGCCTGCTTCAGGAGCCACGCCTTCTGATCATGGATGAACCAACTTCGGTGCTGACGCCGCAAGAGGTGGACATCCTCTTTCAAACGTTGCGGCGGCTTACCTCCGAGGGGGTGGCGATCCTTTATATCTCGCACAAGCTGGAGGAGATCCGCACACTGTGCGATCATGCAACAATCCTGCGGCAAGGCAAGAATGTCGGCTCTTGTGTGCCACGCGAGACATCGGCGCGCGAAATGGCCGAACTGATGGTGGGCGCGGCCTTTGCAAGCCCACGCCGTGCGGGCCGCGACATGGGGCCGGTGGCTCTTGATGTGACCGGACTCTCAGTGGCGGCTCCGGGGCATTTTGGCACTTCGCTCAGGAATATTCATTTCGCCGTTCGCCAAGGCGAGGTTCTGGGGTTGGGTGGCGTCGCGGGTAACGGACAGGATGAGCTGCTCGCGGCGCTTTCGGGCGAATTTCGGGTGGATGCCGAGGCGATCCGCCTGCACGGCAAGCCGATCGGGCTATTGGGTCCGGCAGAACGGCGAGCGATGGGCCTGCTGACCGCACCCGAAGAACGCCTCGGCCACGCGGCCGCCCCGGACATGAGCCTGACGGAAAATGCCATCCTTACCGCGGCGACGCGTGAAAAGCTGACGCGACATGGCTTTCTGAAATGGGGTGAGGCAGAGGATTTTACCCGCCGGATCATAACGAGATTCGACGTGCGCACCCCAGGGCCCGGGACCGCCGCTCGAGCGCTTTCCGGCGGCAATCTGCAGAAATTCGTGATTGGCCGCGAGGTCTTGCAACGCCCAGAGGTTCTGGTCGTCAATCAGCCGACATGGGGCGTCGATGCCGCCGCTGCTGCCGCGATCCGTCAGGCGCTTCTGGACCTTGCAGCGAATGGCACTGCGGTGATCTGCATCAGTCAGGATCTTGACGAGTTGATGGAGATCTCCGACCGCTTTGGCGCGCTCAACGAGGGGCGGTTATCCGAGGTCAGGGGCACCCGCAGCCTCAGTGTCGAAGAAATTGGCCTGATGATGGGCGGAGCGCATGGCATGGAGGTGGCACATGGCTGAGCCGTCGGATTTGGGTATTTTAACCAAGAAGAAATCGGAAGGCTTGCCATGCTGAGGCTCGAGAAGCGCCCGCAGCCTTCTCGGCTCTGGACCTGGCTGACGCCGGTGCTGGCTGTGCTCATTACCATGCTTGCGGGAGGGGCCCTCTTTGCGACACTGGGCAAGGATCCCCTGGAGGCCATTGCCACAATCTTCTGGCGGCCGCTGTTTGGTGAATTTGCATTTTACTACCGGCCACAACTTTTGCTCAAGGGCGCCCCCTTGGTGCTCATCGCGATCGGTCTCAGCCTCGGATTTCGGGCGGGTATCTGGAACATCGGTGCCGAGGGACAATATATCGTCGGCGCGCTGGCTGGGGCGGGTGTCGGGTTGGCCTTCTATCCGGCTGAAAGCTGGATGATCTTTCCGTTAATGGTTCTGGCTGGGGCGGTGGGTGGTTGGGCCTGGGCGATGATTCCCGCCGTGCTGAAACTGCGCTTTGGCACCAACGAAATTCTTGTCTCACTGATGCTGGTCTATGTCGCAGAGCAATTACTGGCGGCCATGGCGCTCGGGCTGATGAAGAACCCCGATGGGCATGGTTTCCCGGGTTCTCGCAATCTGCGCCAGTATGAGAGCGCCCATAATGGCGAATTGATCTCTGGAACGGGTATGCATTGGGGTGTTGTGGCGGCCTTCATTGCGGTGATCTTTGCCCATATCCTGCTCAACCGACATATTCTGGGGTATCACATTCGCCTGACTGGTCAGGCCCCGCGCGCGGCCCGCTTTGCCGGCGTGCGCCCGGCGCGGCTGGTGCTCTTTTGTCTCGGCACATCGGGCGCTTTGGCGGGATTGGCGGGGTTGTTCGAGGTCGCGGGACCGGCCGGGCAGGTCAGCATTGATTTCAACGTCGGCTATGGGTTCACCGCGATCATCGTGGCCTTTCTTGGCCGGTTGCATCCCGTGGGCATCCTTCTGGCTGGGCTCCTCATGGCGTTGACCTATATCGGTGGCGAAATCGCGCAATCCAACCTCGGCCTGCCTGCCGCGGCGATCCAGATCTTTCAGGGCATGCTGCTATTCTTCCTGCTGGCGGTCGATCTATTGACCAACTACCGGATCCGGATATCCAGCCGGGAGGTGGCATGATGCTTTTTGGCTCGATCGACCCGGCGCTTCTTCTGGCCTCGTTGATGGTCGCCTCGACGCCCATTCTGCTTGCGGCGCTCGGCGAGTTGGTGGTCGAGCGCGCGGGCGTGCTCAACCTTGGCGTCGAGGGGATGATGATCACCGGAGCCATCTGCGGCTTTGCCATGGCAGTCAATTCCGGCTCTCCCGCGTTGGGTTTTGTTGCGGCGGCGGCTGGTGGCGCGGGTCTGGCGCTGCTCTTTGCTCTTCTCACCCAGTTTGCGCTGGCCAATCAAGTGGCCAGCGGTCTGGCGCTCACGCTCTTTGGTCTGGGTCTGTCGGCGCTGCTTGGGCAGGGCTATGTGGGCCTCAAGCCACCCGCTACGATCAGGCTGAACATTCCCCTGCTGAGCGATATTCCGTTTCTGGGGAGGGTGCTTTTTTCCCATGATTTGATGGTCTATCTTGGGCTCGTTCTCGTTGCGTTGGTCTGGGCGGTTCTGAAATACTCTCGCGCGGGCCTCATCCTGCGGGCGGTGGGTGAAAATCATGAGGCGGCACACGCGCTTGGCTACAAGGTGGTGCGCATCCGGGTGCTGGCCATCCTCTTTGGAGGGGCCTGTGCCGGGCTGGGCGGTGCTTACATCAGCCTCATTCGTGTGCCGCAATGGACCGAAGGGATGACCGCCGGGGCAGGGTGGATCGCGCTCGCGCTCGTTGTTTTTGCGTCCTGGAAGGCGGGGCGGGTTCTGCTCGGAGCCTGGCTCTTTGGCGGGGTCACGGTGCTGCAACTCAATCTACAGGCCGCCGGACTTGCCATCCCGGTCGAGTATCTTTCGATGTCGCCCTACTTGATCACCATCCTCGTGCTGGTCATCATGGCGCGCGACAAATCCCGCGCGCCCGGCTCTCTGGGCCGCGTCTTTTACGCGACACAATGAACGATAACCACAGGGAGACCAGAACATGACCCTTTCAAGAGTGCTGACCACCGCCGCGCTTGCGCTTGGCCTCGCGACAACAGCCTTGGCGCAGGACAAGACCAAGGTCGGCTTCATTTATGTTGGCCCGATCGGAGATGGCGGATGGACCTTTGAGCATGACAAGGGTCGTCGCGCCGTCGAGGCGCATTTTGGCGATGCGGTCGAGACTGTCTATCGCGAAAGTGTGCCCGAGGGGGCAGATGCCGAGCGCGCCATCACCGAGATGGCTCTGCAGGGGGCAGATCTGATCTTTAGCACCTCCTTTGGCTATATGGAGCCAACGCTGGCGGTTGCCGCGAAGTTCCCGAACGTTAAATTCGAACACGCGACCGGCTACAAGACCGCCCCTAATGTCTCGACCTATTCGGCGCGATTTTATGAGGGGCGCGCGGTGCAGGGGCATATCGCCGGGCGGATGACCAAATCCAACATCATCGGCTATATCGCCTCGTTCCCGATCCCCGAGGTCATTCGCGGTATCAACTCGGCCTATATCCACGCCAAGAAGGTCAACCCGGATGTCGATTTCAAGATCGTCTGGGCCTATACTTGGTTTGATCCGGCCAAGGAGGCTGACGCCGCTACGGCGCTCATTGAACAGGGCGCGGACGTGATCCTGCAACACACCGATTCCACCGCACCGCAGGCGGCGGCGGAAAAGGCGGGTGGCGTGATCACCTTCGGTCAGGCGTCCGACATGTCGGAATATGCGCCGCTGCCGCGGGTCAGCTCGATCATCGACAACTGGGCACCTTACTATATCGCCCGCACGCAGGCGGTGATCGACGGCAGCTGGGAAAGTGTGCAGACTTGGGACGGGATCGGCGCGGGCATGGTGGGCATCGGCGAGATTTCCGAGGCTGTTCCGGCGGATATCCGTGACGAGGCGCTCGCGCTCAAGAACGCCATCGCCAAGGGCGCCCATCACCCCTTCACCGGACCGCTGAAGAAGCAGGACGGGTCCGACTGGCTGGCGGCGGGCGAGGTGGCCGATGACGGCACGCTGCTGGGGATGAATTTCTATGTCGAGGGGATCAGTGGACAGATCCCGAACTGAGTACTTTCGGACTCTGTCGGAAGGCCCCGCTTTGCGCGGGGCCTTTCCATGAGCGAGTCCTTGCAGACTCGCAAAAGAACAAAACGGGAATATAATGAGGGCTCGCTGCTCTAGCCCCGAGTCCCCCATGTGTTTTGCCGAACTCTGCGCCATGTCGAATTTCACCTTCCTCACCGGGGCCGCGCATCCCGAGGAGTATATCGAGCGCGGCGCAGCGCTTGGCCTTGCGGGCGTGGCGATCGCCGATGTGAACTCGGTGGCGGGGATCGTGCGCGCCCATGCGCAAGCGCGCGAGATCGCGCGGCAGGTGGCCGAGCGGCGGGCGCTGGAGGCAGGGCGTGGACTGATCGGGCCGCCCGCGCCCCGGCCCGTCGTGCCGGACTGGGCCTGCACGCCGCGCCTCATTCCCGCCGCGCGGCTGGTGCTGCGCGACGGGTTCACGCTCACCGCGTTGCCCCGCGACCGGGAGGGCTGGGCCAGCCTTTGTCGACTCATCACGCTGGGGCGGCGGCGTGCGCCCAAGGGGGACTGCGATCTGGGGCTCGGGGATGTGCTGGAGGGCGCGGCGGGGTTTGAGCTTCTCGTGCATCCGGGCAGCGCGCCCGGCTGGCAGGAACAGACAGCACGGCTGGCGGCGCGCCTTGGCCCCTGCGTGCATCTGCTGCTGGCGCCGCGCTATGACGGGCGCGATCCGATCCGCTTTGACCGGCTGGCGCGGCTGGCCGCGCGGCTGGGTCTGCCGACGCTGGCCGCCGCCTGCCCACTGATGCACCGCGCCCATCGCCGCCGTCTGGCCGATGTGCTGAGCGCGATCCGGCTGGGGGTGACGGTGGACAGCCTTGGGCGCAATGCCCTGCCCAATGCCGAGCGCCGCCTGCGCTCGGAGGCCGAGATGCGGCGGTTCTTCATGGGCTTTGAGGACGCGGTGGAGCGCGCCGCCGCCCTGGCCGCGCGGCTGACCTTCTCGCTCGACGAATTGCGCTACGAGTATCCGAGCGAAGTGGCTGATGGCGAGAGCCCCACTGACCGGCTACGCCGTCTGGCCGAGGACGGGCTGGTCTGGCGTTACCCGAACGGTGCGCCCGAACGGGTGCGGGGCATGATAGAGCATGAACTCGCGCTTATCGCCAAGCTGCGCTACGAGCCCTATTTTCTGACGGTGCATGATGTGGTGGCCTTTGCCCGCTCGCGCGGAATCCTCTGCCAAGGGCGGGGATCGGCGGCCAATTCGGTGGTCTGTTACTGTCTGGGCGTGACTTCGGTCAGTCCCGAGGTGGGCACGATGGTCTTTGAGCGGTTCGTGTCGG
>PFEY01000010.1 GCA_002783205.1 Rhodobacteraceae bacterium CG17_big_fil_post_rev_8_21_14_2_50_63_15
ATCCTTGAGATCGGCAAGCTCGATGAAGTTATCGGCCTGACGGCGCAAGTCGTCCGAGATCATCGAGGGCTGGCTGCGGATGGTCGAGACCACCGAGACCCGCACCCCCTGCCGTTGCAGGCTTTCCACCAGCGGCCGGAAATCGCCATCGCCCGAGAAAAGCACGATGTGGTCCACATGCGGCGCCAGTTCCATCGCATCGACGGTCAGTTCGATGTCCATGTTGCCCTTGACCTTGCGGCGCCCCTGACTGTCCGTGTATTCCTTGGCCGGTTTGGTGACCATGCAATAGCCGTTGTAATGCAGCCAGTCGACCAGGGGGCGGATCGGCGAATACTCGTCATTCTCCAGCAGAGCCGTATAGTAGAAGGCGCGCAACAACTTGCCGCGTCGCATGAATTCGGAGCGCAGAAGCTTGTAATCGATGTCAAAGCCAAGCGCCTTGCCTGCTGCGTAGAGATTCGAGCCGTCGATGAACAACGCCAGACGGTCGTCCTTGTAAAACATTTTCAATGTCCTTCCAAATCGGATTGTCTTGCCCCGGTCCGTGAGTGATGTGGGTGATGGAGGCAAAACGAATTAAAGGGTAGAATTAAGGATCCCTTACGTTCTGCGCAAGGGTGATCCCCCTCTCGAAAGGATAGGACCGCGATGACGTTGGATCAACTCTGCTTGATCGCCATGGGAGGAAACTCGCCGTCGGCGGCCGGAACGCCGGCCGAAACGCTGTTGGCAGCGGTCGCGCGGTTGCGCGCCGAGGGCGCGGTGATCGAGACGGTGAGCCGGGTCTACCGCAGCGCGGCCTTCCCCGCCGGGTCTGGCCCGGACTTCGCCAATGCCGCCCTGACGATGCGGCTATCGGGGCCGCCAGAGGAGGTGCTGGCGCTCTTGCACCGCGTCGAGGCGGCGTTCGGGCGACTGCGCGCGCGGCGCTGGGGAGAGCGGACGCTCGATCTTGATCTGATCGCGATGGGCGATCAGGTGGTGCCTGACCGGGCAACATTCGAGATCTGGCGGGGGCTCGACCCGGCAGAGCAGCAGCGTCGCGCACCTGACCGGCTGATCCTGCCGCATCCCCGGATCCAGGATCGTGCCTTTGTGCTGGTGCCGCTGGCGGATGTGGCTCCGGACTGGGTGCACCCGGTGCTGGGACGCTCGGTTGCAGAGATGCTGGCGGCCCTGCCCGAAGCCGAACGGGCGGCCGTGTTCCCGCTCTGATTCTCTGCTTGTAAATCTCGTTTCAAGCCCCTAGATACAGGGCTTCTGAAAATCTGCCCCAGAATTTGCCGGAGGTCGCATGGCCCGCGTTACGACTGAAGATTGCGTTGACAAGGTTCCAAACCGTTTCGAGCTTGTGATGCTCGCCGCCCACCGGGCGCGCGAGATAGCCGCCGGGGCACAGCTGACCGTGGATCGTGACAACGACAAGAACCCGGTCGTCGCGCTGCGCGAGATCGCGGAGGAAACCCAATCGGCGGACGAGTTGCGCGAGCGGCTGATCGAGTCAAACCAGACCCAGATCGAGGTGGACGAGCCGGAAGAGGATTCGATGGCGCTGCTGATGGGCGGCGAGGCGGACCGGCCGGATCAGGACGACATGTCCGAAGAGCGCCTGCTGCGGGCCCTGATGGAAGCGCAGGGTCAAGGCTGAGCCTGGCCCTGAGACCGCAAGGCGCGCAATGCGATGATCGCTGTTGACGACCTGATCACGCTGGTGCGGCATTACAATCCGAGAACCGATGAGGCGCTGATCCGCGCCGCCTACGATTTTGGCTGCGCCATGCACGAAGGGCAGTTGCGCTATTCGGGCGAGCCCTATTTCACCCATCCGGTTGCGGTGGCCGCGATTCTGACCGAACAGCGGCTCGATGATGCGACCATCATCACCGCGCTGTTGCATGACACGATCGAGGACACCAAGGCCTCGTATCAGGTGGTCGAGCAGAAATTCGGCCGCGAGATCGCCGATCTGGTCGATGGCGTCACCAAGCTGACCAATCTGCAACTGTCCAGTTCCGAGACCAAGCAGGCCGAGAATTTCCGCAAGCTCTTCATGGCGATGTCCAAGGATCTGCGGGTGATCCTCGTGAAACTCGCCGACCGGCTGCACAACATGCGCACGATCAAGGCGATGCGCGCGGAAAAGCAGGCGCAGAAAGCGCGCGAGACCATGGACATCTATGCGCCGCTCGCGGGCCGCATGGGGATGCAGTGGATGCGCGAGGAGCTGGAGGATCTGGCCTTCCGGGTGCTCAACCCCGAGGCGCGCGCCAGCATCATCCGCCGCTTCATCACGCTCCAGCGCGAGACCGGCGACGTGATCGAACGGATCACCGGCGATATGCGCCACGAGCTTGAAAAGGCCGGCATCGAGGCGGATGTCCTTGGCCGCGCCAAGAAGCCCTATTCGGTCTGGCGCAAGATGCAGGAAAAGGAAATGGGGTTTTCCCGTCTTTCCGACATCTACGGGTTTCGGATCATCACCCGGTCCGAGGCGGATTGCTATGCGGTGCTGGGCGCGATCCATCAGCGCTGGCGCGCCGTGCCTGGGCGGTTCAAGGATTACATCAGTCAGCCCAAGTCGAATGGCTATCGGTCGATCCACACCACGGTGTCTGGCCGTGACGGCAAGCGGGTCGAGGTCCAGATCCGAACGCAAGCGATGCATGACGTGGCCGAGACCGGGGTGGCCGCCCATTGGTCCTATCGCGACGGGGTGCCCAGCGAGAACCCCTTTGCCGTCGATCCCGCCAAGTGGATTTCGTCGGTCAGCGAGCAGTTCGATGCCGAGGAGGATCACGAGGATTTCCTCGAGGCAGTCAAGCTCGAGATGTATGCCGATCAGGTGTTCTGCTTTACTCCCAAGGGCGATGTGATCAAGCTGCCACGCGGGGCTACACCGATTGATTTCGCCTATGCCATCCACACGCGGATCGGCCATGCCTGTGTCGGCGCCAAGGTGGACGGGATGCGCGTGCCGCTCTGGACGCGGGTCAAGAATGGTCAATCGGTCGAAGTGATCACCGCCGACGGGCAGACGCCGCAGGCCACATGGCTCGATATTGCCACCACCGGCAAGGCGCGCTCGGCCATCCGGCGCGCGCTGCGTGAACTGGACCGGGATCGCTATATCAAGCTGGGCCGCGAACTGGCGCGTTCAGCTTTTGAGCATGTCGGCAAGAAGGCCACCGACAAGGCGCTGGAGGCCGCCGCGCGCACCTTGCGCCTCAAAAATGCCGATGAGGTGCGCGCAAGGCTTGGCAGCGCCGAGTTGACGGCGCATCAGGTGCTCAACGCGGTCTATCCCGATCTGGTGCCCGAGGTCGGCAACGAGGTGTCGCGTGATCGGGCGGTGATCGGGTTGCGCGCCGACCAGAGTTTCGAGCGCGCCCGCTGCTGTCAACCGCTGCCGGGCGAGCGGATCGTGGGCATCACCTATCGCGGGCGTGGCGTGGTCATTCATGCTATCGATTGCGAGACGCTGACGCATTATGACCAGCAGCCCGAGCGCTGGATGGATCTGCAATGGCACACCGGCACCCACCCGGCGGTTTATGATGTGACGCTCGATCTCACGATCGGCAATGACGCCGGGGTGCTGGGGCGGATTTGCACCTTGATTGGCGAACAGAAGGCCAATATCTCGGACTTGACTTTCGTTGACCGAAAACCGGATTTCTATCGCCTGCTGATCGATGTCGAACTGCGTGACGCCGAGCATTTGCATGGCGTGTTGTCGGCGCTAGATGCTGAAAACGATGTTGCTGCGGTCGAACGTTACCGGGATCCCGCCCGGTCGGGGGCCGGTCTGAGCATTGAACCCTAGGAGCCGCACAGGTGGTTTTCAGACGCCGAGACAAACGCCCGTGGTGGAAGGTCGTCGCTGACTTCTTCTGGCCGAAGGGGGGATGGGGCCGGGCGTTTCTCTATGTAAAGCACCGCCTGCACCGGCTGCCCGATTCGCCGCCCAAGATCGCGCGGGGGATCTTTGCCGGTGTGTTCACGACCTTTACGCCATTCTATGGCATGCATTTTGTGATGGCCGCGCTCATCGCGGTGATCGTGCGCGGCAATATCCCGGCGGCGCTGCTGGGCACCTTCTTTGGCAATCCGTTGACTTATGTTCCGATTGGCGTTGTCTCGCTTCAGACCGGTCATGCGCTTCTGGGCCGGCACACGCTGGCCGAGGATGAGATCAGCCGATCCCTGGGGGGCAAGTTCCTAGATGCGGGCGAGGATCTCAAGAACAACCTTCTGGCCATCTTCACCGACCGGACGGCAGACTGGCACGGATTGAGTGTGTTCTACGACGAGGTGTTTTTTCCCTACATGATCGGCGGGATCGTGCCGGGGATCGTGACTGGCCTTGCCGCCTATTACATCAGCCTGCCGGTGATCACCGCCTATCAGCACCGCCGCAAGGGCGCGCTCAGGGCGAAATGGGTGGCCATGAAGGAAAAAAAAGCGCTGCGGGAAAAACCGGTGCGCGAGGCTGACGAGTCCGGCAAACCAGACTAGGTTGCCCGCTGAGTCGTCTTGAGAAGGAAGGAATGGGTCCATGTCGGCAGACCTGAAACTGCGCCTTGGCGTGAACATCGACCATGTGGCGACGGTGCGTAATGCACGCGGCGGTGCCTATCCCGACCCGCTGCGCGCGGCGCTGATGGCCGAGGCGGCGGGGGCCGACGGGATCACCGCGCATCTGCGCGAGGATCGGCGGCATATCTCGGATGGCGATATCGACGGGCTGATGGCGGCGCTTTCGGTGCCGCTCAATTTCGAGATGGCCGCGACTGAGGAAATGCAGCGCATCGCCCTGCGCCACAAGCCGCACGCGGTCTGTCTGGTTCCCGAAAAACGCGAGGAGCGCACCACCGAGGGCGGATTGGAAGTGGCGCGCGAGGAGAACCGGCTGGCGCATTTCATAGCACCCTTGCGCGCGGCGGGCTGCCGGGTGTCGATCTTTATCGCCGCCGACCGCCGTCAGATCGAGGCCGCGCACCGGATCGGGGCCGAGGTGATCGAATTGCATACCGGCGCCTATTGCGACGCCCATGCCGAGGGCCATCTGGACGCCCGCGACCGCGAACTGGCAAGCCTGCGCGAGATGGCGGGCTACGCGCACTCCCTGGGGCTTGAGGTTCATGCCGGACATGGCCTGACCTATGACACGGTGCAGCCGGTGGCGGCGTTTCCCGAGGTGCGGGAGCTCAATATCGGGCATTTCCTGATTGGCGAGTCGATCTTTCGCGGGCTGGGACCGGCGATTGCAGAGATGCGACGGTTGATGGACGAGGCGCGGAGCTAATGTGGCTCGTCGGGGTCTTTCGACGCATTGCGAAGTTGTTTGCCGTCATTGCCCTTGTTGCATCAATTGCCCTGAATGTGTCCATGCTGATGGTTTCCGGTGTTTACGCTACGGCATCAGCGGTCCTTTCGGGGGTCGGAGTGACAACCGTCGCGGCGCGCGAGGCGGGCGCGCGCCTTACGGCGCACAATGCCACGCGAAAGATCGGTCGGGAAACTGCATCTGGCGTGACACGACGGATGCAGCGTGGCGCCGTGCGCAGCATCTCCTCAGTTGGAGGCGAGGCCATTCCGGTGATTGGGGTCGCCGTCCTGGCCGGAGCGCTCGCGCTTGAGGTCAAGGATGCCTGCGACACCGCTGCCGACATGGCAGGGCTCGAAGCGGCCTTGGCAGCCGAAGGTGATGCGGAGGGCGCGCGCCAAGAGGCCATCGCAGGGTTCGATTGCAAGGCGATGATCCGCGACAGCTTGCCCGAGTTCGAGGCAGTGCCGAGCGGAGCGGATATCTGGGCCAGCGTGCTCCACGCACCGGGACAAGTTCATGATCGCGCGCGAGATGCAGGGATCGCGGTTGGTGAGGTTGATTGGTCCGGCAAGGCAGGTGCGGCGGTAGATTGGGCGGTGAGCTATCTCGGCGATTGGTTCCTGATTGAAACAGAGGACTCGGAACAATGATCCTTCGTGTCAGTGTCAGCCTGCTGGTTGCCTGCATCGCGCTCTGGCAACTCGAGGGGCAGCGGCGCGGGGGGGAGATATCTGCGTTCGCCGTCTCTGACACGCCGGTCACGCGCTACGCCATGCCCGGCGCTGACGGGCCGGTGGTGGTGGTGGCGCATGGCTTTGCCGGATCGCGCCAGATGATGCAGGCCTACAGTCTTGATCTGGCGCGGGCGGGCTATCGGGTCTGGGCGTTTGATTTTGAGGGGCATGGCCGCAACCGCGTGCCGATGTCGGGCGATGTGACCCGCATCGAGGGCACCACGCGGTTGCTGATCGAACAGACCCGGCGCGTGGTGGATGCCGCAGTCGCGCAGGAGGGGGATGCGGGCGCGGTGGCGCTTCTGGGTCATTCCATGGCCACCGACATCCTTATCCGCACCGCGCTGGAGGATGCACGCATCGGCCCGGTTGTGGCGATTTCGGCCTTCTCGCAGGCGGTGACGGCCACGGCGCCGGACACCCTGTTGCTGATCACCGGGCAGTGGGAACCGGGGCTGCGCGGCTTTGCCCGCGCGGCGGTGGCGATGGTCGATCCGACGGCGGGCGAGGGTCATACTGTTCGGTCCGGCTCCGTCACGCGCCGTGCGGTCGTGGCGCCATGGGCCGAGCATGTGGCGGTGCTCTACAGCCGTCTGGGCCGGGCCGAGGCGGTGGCCTGGCTTGATGCCGCCTATGGGCGGACAAGCGATGTCGTGGTGCGGGCAACGGGGCCGTGGATGCTCGCGCTGATGGCGGCCATTGTGGCGCTGGCCTGGCCGCTCGCGCATCTGTTGCCGCAGACCGCCCCGCCCGCGCCCGCCCCCCTCACGCCGGGCCGATTTGCCGTGACCGTTCTGGCGCCCGGCCTGCTTGTTCCCTTGGTCGCGGTGCGGGTCGAAACCGCCGTGCTGCCGGTTCTGGTCGCGGATTACCTCGTGCTGCATCTGGCGCTGTTCGGGGCGATGCAACTGGCGTTCCTGTGGCGGTTCGGGCGGATGCCCGATCGGGTGCGCTTTGTCGCGCTGCTGGCGCTCCTAGCCTGGGGGCTCGGGGTTTTCGGCTTTGCGCTCGACCGGTATGGCGCGAATTTCTGGCCCACGCCCGAACGGCTCGTGATCATCGCCGCGCTGAGCCTTGGCGCGCTGCCCTTCATGCTGGCGGATGCCGCGCTCACGCGCGGCGCGCCGCTCTGGCAAAGGCTGGTGGCGCGGGGGGGATTTCTGGTCTCGCTCGGGCTGGCCGTTCTGCTGGATACCGAGCGGTTGTTTTTCCTCGTCATGATTGCGCCGGTGATCCTGCTGTTTTTCCTGATATACGGGCTGATGGGCCGATGGGTGGCCGCGCGCGCCGGGGCGATGAGCGCGGGCGCGGCGCTTGGCCTCATTCTGGCCTGGGCGATTGGTGTGAGCTTTCCGCTGTTTTCACCGGGAGGGGGGGGATGATCCTCGGCATCGGCACGGATCTGGCCAATATCGAGCGCATCGCCGCCACGCTCGACCGCTTTGGCGAGCGTTTTCGCAACCGCGTCTTTACCGAGGTGGAGCAGGCCAAGGCCGAACGGCGCGCCGATGTGGCGGGCACCTACGCAAAGCGCTGGGCGGCCAAGGAGGCCTGCTCCAAGGCGCTTGGCACCGGGCTGCGCATGGGCATCGCCTGGAAGGACATGGCCGTGTCGAACCTCGAGAGCGGGCAACCGGTGATGGAGTTGACGGGCTGGGCCGCCGAGCGGCTCAGAGAGATGACGCCAGAGGGATATCGGGCGATCATTCACGTGACGCTGACCGATGATCACCCCTGGGCGCAGGCCTTTGTCGTGATCGAAGCCTGTCGCCTACACGAGGCCCCGCTTGACACCCCGCCTTTCGCGCCGCATGACACGCCCGACCCGTAACCCCGTTCATACCGGAGACGATTATGGCATCTGAGGCCAAGAAAGCGAATTCCTTTGTCGAGACGATCAAGACGGTGTTCTGGGCGCTGGTGATTGCCGGGCTGTTTCGCACGCTCTTCTTTCAGCCGTTCTGGATCCCGTCCGGCTCAATGAAGGACACGCTGCTGATCGGCGATTTTCTCTTCGTCAACAAGATGGCCTATGGCTATTCCTATGCCTCTTGCCCGTCGATCCGGCTGGGCGGTCTGAACATCGATGCCAAGGACATCTGCGGCTGGCTCGGCGGGGACAATGCGCGCGTCTTGGGCGGAGAGCCCGAGCGCGGCGATATCATCGTGTTTCGTCACCCGGTCGATGGCACGGATTTCATCAAACGACTGATCGGTCTGCCGGGCGACCGGATCCAGGTCAGGGACGGTGTGCTGCACATCAACGACGCCCCAGTCGACCTCGCACCGGCGCAAGACTTCGTCGAGCAGTTCACACGCCAGGGCCCGATGAGCAGCCGCCCGCGCTGTGAAAACGGTGTGGTGGGAGAGGGAGCAGACTGCATCAAGTCACGCCAGATCGAGACGTTGCCAGGTGGCCGCTCGCATAGCATCCTGAACATCGGGGATCAGCGTTCGGATCATACGGGCGTCTTCACCGTGCCGGCAGGGCATTATTTCTTTATGGGCGACAACCGCGACAATTCCACCGACTCGCGCTTTCCGCAGTCGGTGGGCGGCGTTGGCTTCGTGCCCTATGAAAACCTCATCGGGCGCGCCAACCGGGTGATCTTTTCGTCCGCCGGTCGCTCCATGCTGGCCTTCTGGACCTGGCGCGGCGACCGCTTCTTCACGAGGTTGGAGTGAAACTCTCAAGCGATGCCAAGGTGTTCCAGACGCGACTCGGGCATGTGTTCACCAAGCCTGGGCTGCTGATCCGGGCGCTGACGCATCCCTCGATTGCCTCAGCAAACCGTGACGACAACCAGCGGCTGGAATTTCTTGGCGACCGTGTGCTGGGGCTGGTGATGGCCGAGGCGCTGCTGGCGCAGGATGCCGCTGCCACCGAGGGCCAGCTTGCGCCGCGCTTCAACGCGCTGGTGCGCAAGGAGGCCTGCGCCGACGTGGCGCGCGAGATCGACCTTGGCGCGGTGCTCAAGCTGGGGCGCTCCGAGATGCTCTCGGGCGGACGCCGCAAAGAGGCGCTGCTGGGCGATGCGATGGAGGCGGTGATTGCCGCCGTCTATCTCGACGCGGGCTTCGAGGTGGCGCGCGCCGTGGTGCTGCGGCTGTGGCGCGGGCGGATCGGCGCGGTCGAGCAGGACGCGCGCGATGCCAAGACCGCCCTTCAGGAATGGGCGCAGGCGCGCGGCCTGCCGCCGCCGGAATATGCCGAGTTGAAACGCAGCGGCCCGGATCATGCGCCGATCTTTACCATCGTCGCGCGGCTGACGACCGGAGAGAGCGCCGAGGCGACAGCAGGCTCGAAACGGCAGGCGGAACAGGCTGCGGCGCGGGCATTGTTGGATCAGTTGCAGGCGGATTGAGGCGATGCGCGGTGCTGCCCTTTGGGCCGTGATGCTGTGGCTGTCGCAGCCTGCGCTGGCACAGGACGCGCCACCCGACGCTTGGGCCGTGCGCAAATGCGCGCTCTATGCGCAGGCGACGAAGGATGCCCTGGCGGCTGTCGGACCCGAGGGGCTACGGGACCGGTTCATGGCGGAAAACCGCGCTTTCATCGCCTCGGGCTGTCTCTCGCAGCTGCGCATCTGCGCGCAAACTCCGCAGGAATATGCGTTTGCCGATCTGCTCACCATCATGACGATGAACGAGGGCATGGCCAGCACCTTTGTCCCCTTCGGCTGCGAGACCTGACGCTCTGCTCTGGTCGCGGGGCGGCAAATCGGCTAGAGCCTGTCAATCACAACAGTCGAGACGCATCCCATGACCACCCGCGCCGGATTCATCGCCCTCATCGGAGAGCCCAATGCGGGCAAATCGACTCTGCTCAACCGCATGGTGGGGGCCAAGGTCTCGATCGTCACCCACAAGGTCCAGACGACGCGCGCGCGCATCCGCGGCGTGGCGATGGAGGGCGAGGCGCAACTGGTCTTTGTCGATACGCCCGGCCTCTTTCAGCCGCGCCGCAGGCTGGATCGGGCGATGGTCGCCGCCGCCTGGGGCGGGGCGGCGGATGCCGATATCGTGGTGCTCCTGATCGAGGCGCATCGTGGTGTGACCGAGGGGGTCGAGCGCATCCTTGAAGGGCTGAGCGGCATTGCCAAGGGCCGCAGGGTTGCGCTGGCGATCAACAAGATCGACCGGGTCGAGGCGCCGGTGCTGCTGGCGCTGACGCGCGAGATGAACGACCGCTTCGCCTTCGAGCGGACCTTTCTGATCTCTGCCGAAAAGGGCTATGGCGTCGCGGATCTTCGGCTCTGGCTGGCGGATGCGCTGCCCGAGGGGCCGTGGCTCTATCCCGAGGATCAGATCGCCGATCTGCCGATGCGGATGATCGCGGCCGAAATCACCCGCGAGAAACTCACGCTGCGGCTGCATCAGGAACTGCCCTATCAACTGACCGTCGAGACCGAACGCTGGGAGGAGCGCAAGGATGGCACGGCGCGCATCGATCAGGTGGTCTATGTCCTGCGCGACGGTCACAAGGGGATCCTGCTCGGCAACAAGGGCGAGACGATCAAATCCGTGTCCAAGGCCGCGCGCGAGGAACTCGAGGCCTTTCTCGGTCGCCGCATCCATCTCTTCCTGCAAGTGAAGGTGCGCGAGAACTGGATGGAAGAGGCGGAGCGCTATTCAGAGATGGGACTGGATTTCAAGGACGGGGTTTGAGCCCATGCCGGGTTTCTTCTTGGCAAAAATACCCATTCTCGACGCTGCCGCGGGCGCGCCATGCCCCGCCTGAGCGCGCGGTTCTGGGTTGATGCCTATCTGGCACGGTTGCGCCTGATGGACATCCCGGCCTTTGTGGTGGCGCATGGCGATGACACCGCCGGCACCGTGCTGGTCAAGCTCAACACTCTGGACAGTCGGGCTCGGGTCTGGCAACGCAGCTTCGATCTGAGGACGGGCACGCGCAAATGGGCGGTTCTGACTGAGGGGACAGAGGCCGAGGTGGACGCGGCGATTGCCCGGCAGAGGCGGGTCGATCCCGATCTCTGGGTGATCGAGGTCGAGGATCGCGCGGGCCGGCATCTGCTCGAGACCGAGGGGCTGGACGGGTAGGCGGGCAATGGAGTGGCGTGATCAGGGCATCCTTCTGAGCGCTCGGCCGCATGGCGAGAGCGCGGCCATCATCGAGGTGTTCACCCCCGTGCAGGGGCGCCATGCGGGCGTGGTGCGCGGCGGCGCCTCGCGGCGCATGGCGCCACTCCTGCAACCCGGCGCGCAGGTCGATGTGACCTGGCGGGCGCGGCTCGAGGACCACATCGGCACGTTCACCGTTGAACCGCTGCGTTCGCGGACGGGGGCGCTGGCGGATCGGCTGGCGCTGGCGGGGCTCAATGCGGTCTGCGCGCTCCTGCTCTTCTCCTTGCCCGAGCGTGAGGCCCATGTGCCGCTCTATGGGCGCACGGAAGCGCTGCTCGATCTGCTGGATCGCCCGGACATCTGGCCGCTGGCCTATCTGCACTGGGAACTGGCGCTGCTCGAGGAGATGGGCTTTGGCCTCGATCTGCGCCGCTGTGCGGTGCTGGGTGAAACGGCCAGGGATCTCAGTTATGTCTCGCCGCGCAGCGGGCGGGCGGTGTCGCGCGCCGGGGCGGGGGACTGGGCCGGGCGGCTCCTGCCCTTGCCACCCTGTCTGCTGGGACAGGGACCGGCGCCGGATGCCGATATCCTGCAGGGGCTGGAGGTGACAGGCCATTTCCTGCGCCATCATCTCGCCCCGCATCTCGGCGACAAGCCGCTGCCCGACGCCCGCGCTCGCCTTGTGGCGCGGCTTTCTGCGCGGCTGCAAGGGGCGTAGGCGAAACCGGTTATCTTGACGCGAAGGAGCCCCCGCAGGGTGTCCCGCCGCCCGAACCTCTACGCGCCCGCGTGAAACACCATCTCGCGGCCCAAGTCATTGGACAGGATCAACACCTCGCCTGCCACCTCGACCAGCGTCATCTCGGCCAGGGCGCTGAAAAAAAGCGTCTCAGCCGCAAGATCGGGGCAGGTTCTGCGGGTGGTGATCAGATCTTTGGCGGCGAACCACGGATAGGGGGCCGTCTGGGTGCCAGAGAAGCTGTTGCAGGGCGCCTCGCCGGTCAGTTTGCCCTCTTGTGCAAAGCCAAGCGTGGCGCGGGCGGAATAGGGGGTGCCATCAACGCTTTCAAGCCTCCAGATCGCGACATCGCCACCATAGGCTGTTACGGTCTCGTCGCGGCAAGAGCCCAACCATGTCAACGCCGCAAGGATCAGGGCCGCGCGCACAGGCGCTATCTCAGCGCAAGGACGAGATCGACCAGAGAGCCGATCGCGGCGGCGTTCTGATCTGCGTCCCGGTCGCGCAGGGCCTGCATCCCGATGGCGCTCGCGTAAAGAATGCGCGCCATCTCGGGATTGCCGATGCCGCAGGCGGACAGCAGCGCATGCAGCCGCGCAAGGCGCATCTCGTCCACGCCCTGCACGGTCCGTGCGGCGAGGGGATCATCCCCGGCCCAGGCGCGGATCGCCGATTCGGCGCGGAGCGCCGCCGTCTCGCTGCGGGCGGTCGCGGCGATGTCCTGCGCGCTCTCGCGCAGGCGCGCGGTGTCGGCCAAGGCGCTCGTGGCGGCGTCCAGCGCCGCCCGGGCTTCGCTTGCCCAGAGGTCAAGAAGCGCCTGATTATACGCGGGAACATCGATGAAATGCCAGTAGAACGAGCCCTTGGTCGTGCCCATCCGGCGCGCCAGGGGCTCGGCCCCGAGCGCGCCCGGCCCCCGATCGCATAGCGTGTCGATCCCGGCAACAAGCCAGTCGGTCTGTGTCAGGCGGGGGCGGCGCAAGGCAGTCATGTCGCAACGTTATGCATCATGCTGCGCTGCCGCAAGAGGGGCAGATGTCACAGGTCGCGCGCCGCGCGGCGTCACGATAGTTTTACAGTCCCGTCGCAAAGACGTTTTGGAATCCGCCTAGACAGGGGCTGCAAACCGGAGGTGAGAACGGTGCTGACAATCGACGCGCTGACCAAGACATTCGGCCAGAACACGGCGGTGGACCGGGTGAGTTTCACCGTCGCCAGACCCTTGATGATCGGAATCATCGG
The DNA here is from genome assembly GCA_002783205.1 of Rhodobacteraceae bacterium CG17_big_fil_post_rev_8_21_14_2_50_63_15. Classification (GTDB taxonomy): domain Bacteria; phylum Pseudomonadota; class Alphaproteobacteria; order Rhodobacterales; family Rhodobacteraceae; genus Roseovarius. The sequence continues at coordinate 13,133 of PFEY01000010.1, forward strand.
GCGCTCTGGGGCCGGGAAATCCACGCTCTTGCGGATGATCAACCGGCTGACCGATGCCAGTTCGGGCAGGATCTTGTTCGAGGGCCGCGACGTGACCGCGCTGCGCGGCACCGACAGTCGTGCCTGGCAGGCGCAATGCGCGATGGTCTTTCAGCAGTTCAACCTCGTGCCGCGCATGGATGTGGTCTCGAACGTGCTGCACGGCACGCTTAACCGCCGTTCGACGCTGGCCACCATGTTCAATCTCTATCCTGATGCCGACATCCACCGCGCCATAGAGATCCTTGACCGGCTGGGAATTGCCGATCATGCGCCCAAGCGCGCCGAGGCGCTCTCAGGCGGGCAGCAGCAGCGCGTGGCGATCGCCCGGGCACTGATGCAGGACCCGAAGATCATCCTCGCCGACGAGCCGATTGCCAGCCTCGATCCGATGAACGCCCAGATCGTCATGGATACCCTCAGGCGCATCCACGAGGAGGACGGGCGCATGGTGATCGCCAACCTGCACACGCTTGACACCGCGCGGCGCTATTGCGACCGGGTGATCGGGATGCTGCACGGGCGCGTCGTGTTCGACGGCACGCCCGGGCAGCTGACCACCGGGGTGGCGCGCGATATTTACGGGGCCGATGCCTCGTTTTCGGAGCAAAGCACCTCAACCTCCATCGAAACGCTGGATCGCGGTCGCCTGCGCGCCTCACGCGAGGCCGAGGCCGCGACCTGACGACCCCCTCGCCCGCCGGGGCATGGCGGGCAGTCAACCTAACGGGAGAAAGATCAATGACCAGAGTTTTCGCTGCCATCCTGGCCACCACCGCCCTCGTCAGCCCCGTGCTGGCGCAGGAGCAGATCACCGAATTCCGCATCGGCGTGCTGGGCGGAGAGAACGCGCAAGATCGCATGACCGCGAACGAGTGCTATCGCGCCAAGGCCGAAGCGCTGCTTGGCGTGCCAGTCAAGCTGTTCACGCCCGCCGATTACGACGGTGTGATTCAGGGCCTGTTGGGCGGCACGATTGATATGGCGTGGCTGGGGGCTTCGGCCTATGCCAAGATTTTCCTGACCGATCCCGAAGCGGTCGAGCCGGTGATGGTAAAGACCAACCTGGACAAGTCCTTTGGCTATTACTCGATCGGGTTCGCCCGCAAAGACCGCGGCATCACATCGCTTGAGGACATGAAGGGCAAGGTGTTCGCCTTTGGTGATCCGAACTCGACCAGCGGCTATCTGATCCCTGCGATCGAGATTCCGGCCCAGATCGCTGCCAGTATGCAATCGGGTGATTATTTCGGCGAGGTCAAGTTCGTCGGCGGCCACGAGCAGACCATCGTCGCCGTCGCCAATGGCGATGTCGATGCGGGCGTGACCTGGGCCGATGGCATGGGCGCATGGGAAGATGGCTACAACTCCGGCGCGCTGCGCAAGGCCGCCGATGCGGGCCTTGTCGACATGAACCAGATGGTTGAAATCTGGCGCTCGGCGCCGATCCCGGAAGGCCCCATCGTTCTGCGCAAGACGCTGCCCGAACGCGTCAAGCTGGACGTGACCACGCTGACCGCGTCGCTGCCCTATATGGACGCTGAGTGTGCTTACAACTTCATGGCCGGTGAGGCGCTCGGCTTTCAGCCGATCAACCACGATGCCTATCGCTCGATCATCGAGGCGCGCAAGTCGCAGATGTAAGCCTTCGGGCTGATGATGACCGGGCCTGCCATGCGCGGGCCCGGTCTTGCTTGCATGACGGGGGCAGGGCATGAGCGATCTGATGGCAGGACAGGCGGGCATGGCGCGGGTGCAGGCCGAATACATGGCCATGACCCGGCGCAAGCGCATGTATGGCGGCGTGATGCTGATCGTGTTCATCGCGCTGATGGTCTCGGGGTTCCGGGTGGCCGACAGCCGCAACGCCGGTGGCTTCTGGAACGGGATCGGCAATATCTTTCAGTTCCCCGCGGAAGTGCTGCGCGAGGCAGGCGAGAAGATCGCCAACCTGCCGGGGCTGATGTGGACATTCCTGCCCTCGCTGATCGAGACCGTCAACATCGCGGCGGCCTCGACGCTTCTGGGCGCGATCATGGCCATCATCCTGTCGCTTTTGTCCACGCGCGGGCTGGCGAAATGGCCGCGCCTGGTGGGGTTGTTCCGGCGTGTCATGGATATCCTGCGCGCCTTTCCGGAGATCGTCATCGCGCTGGTGCTGATCTTTATTCTGGGCGGCGGCCCGGTGCCCGCGATGATCGCCATCGCGCTGCACACGGCCGGGGCGCTGGGCAAGCTTTTCTCGGAGGTGAACGAGAATGCGAGCCTCAAGCCGGTCGAGGGGCTGCAATCGGTGGGCGCCACATGGGGGCAACAGATGTGGCTGGGGGTGATGCCGCAGGTGGCGCCGAATTATCTCAGCTACGCGCTTTTGCGCTTCGAGATCAATATCCGCGCCTCCGCAATCCTTGGTTTCGTCGGCTCGGGCGGGATTGGCTATGACCTCAAGAACGCCTTCAGCTGGGGGCAGGGGCGCTATGACGCGGTGGCGGCCATCTTCCTCCTGCTGTTTCTGACCATTGTCTTCTTCGACCAGCTGTCGGGCCGCTACCGCAACAAGCTTATCGGGGGGGGCACGGCATGAGCATGGCCGAGACGACGACCGGAAGCGCGTTCGACGCGATCGGCCATATCCGGCAAAAGCGGCGTTTTGCGCTGGCTGTGCCGGCGGTGATCCTTGCCTATTTCACCTATGTCTTCTTTGCCTTCGACATTGCCGGGCTGGCGGACCGGGCGCGGATGGACAATGCACGCATCCTCATCGCCGACAGCTACAGCTACAAGACCCATGTCACGCGCGACAACCGCACGGGCGGCTTTACCGTCGCCGTGGAGGGCGAGGCCAAGGGCACCTGGCCCGCAGGCCAAGGCCCCGACTGGGTGCGGTTCGAGGGCGAAGATGCGGTGCGCGTGGCGCTGCGGCACGGGCATGAGCTTGTGATCGACGGCCCCGGCCTGCGCTATGACGTGCCGGGCTATGGCCTCATCACGGCAGAGGTGTCACGGCGTGAGGGGGTGGTGCTCGACCTGCCAACCGAGGCAGTGCCCGGTTGGATCAGCGCCAGCGATGCGCGCGTCGATATCATCACCGAGGGCGGGCGCGTCACGATCACCAAGGCGCGTATCGAAGCGATGCGTTATCAATTCGGCTGGGAGCTGTTCTGGTTCACGCTCGACAGCCCGTTCCATGGCAAGAGCTTTGGCGAGCTTGTGGGGCTTGCGCTCTCGGGCGATCGGGTGGTCGCCGATAAAAGCAATCTTGCGGCGATCGTGCAGGATGTCTGGACCAACAAGATGTGGCGGCATGGCGATGTGCTCTGGGCGATCTTCGAGACCATCCTGATGGCGTTTCTCGGCACGATGGGTGCGGCCATGGTCGCGCTGCCGCTGGCCTTTGCCGCCGCGCGCAACTTCTCGCCGCTGATGGTGGTGCGCGGCGCGGTGAGACGGGTGTTCGATTTCTTGCGCGGGGTCGATTCGCTGATCTGGACCATTGTCCTGTCACGCGCCTTCGGTCCCGGCCCGATGACCGGGGCGCTGGCGATCCTGATCACCGACACGGGCAGCTTCGGCAAGCTCTTCTCGGAGGCGCTGGAGAATGTCGACCAGAAGCAGATCGAGGGCGTCGCCTCGACCGGGGCGAAGCCGTTGCAACGCTACCGTTTCGGCGTGATCCCGCAGATCATGCCGGTGCTGCTGAGCCAGGTGCTCTATTATCTCGAAGCCAACACCCGCAGTGCCACCATCATCGGCGCGATCACCGGCGGCGGCATCGGTCTGTTGCTCACGCAGGCGATCATCACCCAGAAGGATTGGGAAGAGGTGAGTTACTACATCCTTCTCATCCTCATCATGGTGATGGTGATGGACAGCGCGTCGGGCTGGTTGCGGCGGCGGTTGATCCGGTCGAGCCACGGTGGAAATTGAGAGGGCGGAATTGGGTATTTCTGCCAAGAAGAAACTGAGCGCTGCGTGTTTCTTCTTGGCTCAAATACCCCCGCCGGAGGCCTTTGACTCTATGGGAGCGCACGATGTCTAGATTGCGGGCCGATGCAGCGGTGATCCATCCGGATTGCGAAATCAGCGATTGCGAGTTCGGTGCATTCACCGAGGTGGGGCGGGGCAGTCGGCTGACCCACGTGGCCATGGGGGATTATTCCTATTGCGACCGCTCCTGCGATCTGGCCAATGCCGAAATAGGCAAATTCGCGAATATCGCGAGTTTCGTGCGGGTCGGCGCCACCGATCATCCGTTGGACCGCGCTAGCCTGCATCATTTTCTCTACCGTTCGGCCAGCTATTGGGAAGATGCGGCGGATGACGGGGTGTGGTTCGACGCCAGACGTGCGCGACTGGCGCGGATCGGGCATGACACCTGGATCGGTCATAATGCGCAGGTAAAGCCGGAGGTCACGCTGGGCCATGGTTGTGTGGTCGCTGCGGGTGCCGTGGTGACGCGCGACGTGGCGCCCTACATGATCGTGGCGGGCGTTCCCGCGCGCCCGTTGCGCGCGCGGCTGGAGCCTGATCTGGCCGGGCGGATGATGGCGCTGGCCTGGTGGGATTGGGATCATGCTCTGTTGCGGGCTGCATTGGAGGATTTTCGCAGCTTGAGACCAGAGGAATTTCTGGAGAAACACAGCGGCTGAGGTCGAGAAAAAGACGGCCGCGTGGGCCGCCTCTCTGGTTCTGAAATCGCTGATCGAAAAGGCTCTCAAACATACCCTCTCTGGATAGCTCCGCGATGTGACGGGGCTGTGACAGCGCGACGCCTTTCAGGGTCCGGTGAGGGTCAGGGTGATACGGTCGCCGGCAAACCAGGTGCGGCCATACTCGATGGGTTGCCCTGCGGAATCGACATTGATCGCAATCGTCCGCAGGATCGGCGCGCCGGGAGCGAGGTGCAGATGCAGTGCCTGCGTCGGGCTGGCGAGTTTGGCGTTGAGCCGGGTCGAGGCGCGGGTATAGTCGGGCACGCCGTGTTCGGCGAGCGCGGCGGTGACCGATTTGAGGCGGGCAAGTGTTTCGGGCAAGTCGGGGAAGCGGTCTGCCGGAAAGCTGCTGCGAAAGAGCGCCACAGGCATCCCGTCGGCCAAAGAGAGCCCGTGATAGACATGCACTCTTGCGCCGGCGGCAAGGCGCAGGGCCTCGGTCTCGGCCGCGTCGGCCGCGCGGGTTTCCAGGCCGAGGATTTCCTTGGCGGGCAGGCGTCCGGCCGCGCGCAGGTTCTGGTGAAAGCGGACGCGGGTTCCGATCGGGTAGTCGGCCGGGTCATGCGTCACGAACGTGCCGGCGCCGCGTCGGCTGAAGATCACACCCCTTTCGGCAAGCGCGCCAAGGGCGCGGCGCACGGTGTGGCGATTGACGCCAAAGCGGGTGGCGAGGGCCGCTTCGGTGGGCAGCTTGTCACCGGGCGCATAGCGGCCCGCGGCGATATCGGCGCTGAGGTTGTCATGGATCACGCGCCAAAGCGCATCGGCTCTTTTGGGGGTCATGTCATGGAAGTTTCATCAGCTTCGGGCTTGTCTGGGGCGGGGGGGTCGCGTATTGATTTGTATAGTTGTATAGAAACTCCACAAATCCACAAGGTGTTGGCATGAATGATCGCAGCGAGCGTCAGCACTGGATGGGGGTCTTGGCGCGTACGTCCAGCCATGATCTGGACCGGCTCTGGCGTACGGCCGGAATTGCTGCTGAATACCGCCATCTGCGCCCGCCAGAAGTGGGCAGCGTGATGGTGCGGGGTCGGACCGGGGCCAGCGGCGCCGCGTTCAATCTTGGCGAGATGACCGTGACGCGCTGCACGTTGCGGCTGGCGGACGGGACGGTCGGGCATGGTTATGTGCAGGGGCGCGGCAAGGCGCATGCGGAGCAGGCCGCTCTGGTGGATGCGCTGATGCAGGGGCCGAAGGCGGCGTTGATGCGCGCCCGGATTCTTTCGCCGTTGGCCGAGGCAGAGGCCGCGAGGCGGCACGCGCGCGCGGCCAAGGCGGCGGCGACCAAGGTTGATTTCTTTACCATGGTGCGGGGGGAGGATTGATGCAGGCGCAGGCGCTTGACGGCGGATTTGCCGATGCCCCCGTTGCCGCGGCGCGTGCCTTTCGCGCGGTGATGCGGGCGATGGCGCGACCGGGCAGCATCGAGCAGGTTGCGGGCGCCCGCCCGCCCGCGCCGCTGTCGGTGGCCACGGGGGTGCTGCTGCTGACGCTCTGCGATCCCGAGACGCCACTCTATCTCGCGGGCGATTGCGACGGGGTTGCGGTCCGGGATTGGATTTCCTTTCACACCGGCGCGCCGTTTGTCGGACGCGCGCAGGCGGCGTTTGCGCTTGGCGGCTGGGAGGCCCTGGCGCCACTCGCGGACTACCGGGTTGGCACGGCGGACTATCCGGACCGTTCGACGACGCTGATTGTCGAGACCGACCTGCTTGAGGCCCGGGGGGCAAGGCTGACGGGTCCGGGGGTCGCGGGGCAGGCGGCGTTGTCGCTGCCCGAGGTGGCGGCGTTTCGGGCCAATGCGGCACGGTTTCCGATGGGTTTGGATTTCGTCTTTGCCTGCGGCAACCGGCTGGCGGCCTTGCCGCGCACAACGCGTGTGGAGGTGGAGTAGATGTATGTCGCGGTCAAGGGCGGTGAGCGGGCGATCGAGGCGGCGCATGGCTGGCTGGCCGAGGAGCGGCGCGGCGATCCTGCGGTTGCGGAGCTGAGCGTCGCGCAGATCCGCACGCAACTGACGCTGGCGGTCAACCGGGTGATGGCTGAAGGCTCGCTCTATGATCCCGATCTGGCGGCGCTGGCGATCAAGCAGGCGCGCGGCGATCTCATCGAGGCGATTTTTCTCATCCGTGCCTATCGCACGACGTTGCCTCGGTTCGGCGCGTCGGTGCCGGTGGATACCGGCGCGATGCGCTGCGACCGGCGGATCTCGGCGACCTTCAAGGATGTGCCGGGCGGACAGGTGCTTGGCCCGACGTTCGACTACACGCATCGTCTGCTGGATTTCAAGCTGGCGGCCGAGGGTGAAGTGCCCGTCGCAGCGCGCGCCCCGCTGTGCCCGGCCGATACCCCGCATGTCACCGGCTTTCTCGGGCGAGAGGGGCTGATTCAGGGCGAGGCTGCGAGCGCCGCGACACCGCCCGATCTAACTCGCGAACCGATGGAGCTGCCCGCCAATCGGGCGCTCAGATTGCAGGCACTGACGCGCGGCGATGAGGGGTTCCTGCTTGGCCTCGCCTATTCGACACAGCGCGGCTATGCGCGCAACCATGCCTTTGTCGGGGAACTCAGGATCGGTGCCGTGGCGGTGGAAATGGAGGTTCCCGAGCTGGGATTTGCCATCGAGATCGGTGAGATCACGCTGACTGAATGCGAGACGGTCAACCAGTTCACCGGCTCGAAAGCCGAGCCGCCGCAGTTTACCCGCGGCTATGGGTTGGTGTTCGGCCAGACCGAGCGCAAGGCGATCGCCATGGCGCTGGTCGATCGGGCGTTGCGCTGGAAGGAGCTTGGCGAAGAGGATCAGGGCGCGCCCGCGCAGGACGAGGAATTCGTCCTCATGCATGCCGACAACATTCAGGCCACCGGCTTTCTCGAACATATCAAGCTGCCGCATTATGTCGATTTCCAGTCCGAATTGGAACTGGTGCGCAAACTCCGCCGCGAGGCCGGCGCGGGGCGGGAGGCGGCGGAATGAGTATTTCTGGAAAGATGAAACGGGGCGCGTCAGCCTTTGGGCGCTGTGTCGTCATCATCCCGGTAGAGACCGGGAAAAAGCTGTTTGCGGATGACAAACAGAAGAATGCCAATCAGGATCGGAATGAGCCAAGCGAATTCCGCAAGCTCTCCGCCGTGGCGAACGGCATTGAATCGAAGCTGGGAAATCATGACCATGGCAGAGAGATAGCCGTTTCCCCATTTGCTTGGCAAGACGGTGGGGTCCAGCCATGAACCTCATTGTGTTTGACATCGGCAATGTCCTCTTGCGCTGGGACCCGCAGGCGGCCTTTCGCCATGCCCTGAACAGCGACGCCGAGATTGACGCGATGCTGCACGAGGTCGGATTCTACGACTGGAACTATGAGCAGGACCGGGGACGGAGCCGCGCCCAAGCGGTGGCGGCCATCGCCGCCCGCTGGCCACACTATGCAGATCTGATGGACGGCTATTTCGACCGCTTCGGCCTGACCATCCAGAACCGCATCCAAGGGTCATGGGACATCGCCACCACGCTCAAGGATAGCGGTCACCGCCTCTGGGCGCTGACGAATTTCTCGGCCGATACCTGGCCCCAAGTGCTCCACCTGCATCCCGATCTGCCCGCGCTGTTCGAGGGCATCGTCGTGTCGGGGCACGAGCGCATGGTCAAACCCGACCGCGAGATCTTCGATCTTCTTTGCACCCGCGCAAATGCCGCGCCGGAGGCGTGTTATTTCATCGACGACAGCGCCGACAACGTGGCAGGCGCCCGCGCCGCAGGCTGGCAGGCGCATCACTTTACCGGGCCAGAGGGCCTGCGCGCCGACCTTTGCGAAAGGGGCCTCATATGAGCGATTACAACTTTGCCTATCTCGATGAGCAGACCAAGCGCATGATCCGCCGCGCCATTCTCAAGGCGCTCGCGATCCCCGGCTATCAGGTGCCTTTCGCCAGCCGCGAAATGCCGATGCCTTACGGGTGGGGCACGGGCGGTGTGCAGGTGACGGCGGCGTGCCTCATGCCCGACGATGTGCTCAAGGTGATCGATCAGGGGGCGGATGACACCACCAATGCGGTGTCGATCCGCAAGTTCTTCGAGAAGACCGCCGGCGTCGCCACCACCGAGGAAACGTCACGGGCGCGTATCATCCAGACCCGCCACCGGATCCCCGAGGAGGCGCTGACCGAGGATCAGATCCTGGTCTATCAGGTGCCGATCCCCGAACCGCTGCGCTTTCTGGAGCCGTCCGAGGTCGAGACGCGCAAGATGCACGCCCTCGAGGACTACGGTCTCATGCATGTCAAGCTCTACGAGGACATCAGCCAGCATGGCGCGATCGCCACCGCCTATGCCTATCCGGTCAAGGTCGAGGGCCGTTATGTGATGGATCCCTCGCCAATCCCGAAATTCGACAATCCCAAGTTGGCGAATTGTCCGGCAATCCAGCT
>PFEY01000060.1:0-3672 GCA_002783205.1 Rhodobacteraceae bacterium CG17_big_fil_post_rev_8_21_14_2_50_63_15
AAATGTCATCGCGTCTCATGGCTCGACAATGACACACCTAACCCTACTTGGGAATCCTTCGTCAGGTGGGAAACACTAGGGGTTGCGGCGGGCGCGGCGCACCTTGACACAGGACAGATTGCGCGCGACTTCGCCTGCGACTTTCATGGTGCAGTCAGGGCCGAACATGGCGCGACACTGCTCTTCGACGGACGGCGCTGCAGTCTTCCGGGGGCAGCCTGGGCGATCGCCACGCAGACCGACAATCTCGACGGACATGACGGATACAACCCGACAAAGGGGCATATCGGCTGCGCCCTGGTGCCCGCGCTCTTTGCCTTTGCAGAGCATTGCCCCGGCCTGACCGGACCGCAGGCGCTGCGGGCATTGGTCGTGGGATATGAAGTGGCGGCGCGCGCCGGGGTCGCGCTGCACGCGACGGTCACGGACTATCACACATCGGGGGCGTGGAATGCACTCGGGGTGGCGGCTCTGGGGAGCCATCTGAGGGAACATGATGCGCCAACGCTCAGACATGCCCTGGGAATCGCCGAGTATCACGGCCCACGCAGCCAGATGATGCGCGAGATCGACAATCCCACGATGCTGCGCGACGGATCCGGAATGGGGGCCTATGTTGGCGTGACCGCCACCCTCTTGGCCGAGCGTGGCTTTACCGGGGCACCCGCGATCACCGTCGAGGCCCGTGAGGTGGCGCATATCTGGGCCGATCTGGGTCAGGACTGGACGGTGATGCGAAACTATATCAAGCCTTGGCCGATCTGTCGTTGGGCTCATGGTGCGCTAGAGGCCCTTCGCAGGGTGATGGTCTTGCATGGGATCACAGCTGATGATGTAGCCACCATGCGCGTCGGCACATTTGCCTATTCTGCGCGGCTTTTTGCCGGAGTGCCTCAGGATACGCGGCAGGCGCAATATGCATTGGCTTTCCCGCTGGCGGTTTTGCTGGTGCATGGCCGGATCACGCCGGAACATGTGACAGGCGACGGCCTGCGCGATGCGCGCGTTCTGGCCGCCCATGCCCGGATTACGGTGCATGAAGAGCCGCGCCACAGCGCCCGTTATCCGGCAGGCCGGTGGTCTGATGTGACACTCACGCTGCGCGACGGGCGGGTTATAGCCTCGGGCGATGTCAATGCGCGCGGTGGGCCGGAAGAGCCGTTGCCCGTCAGGGACATCCGCGCCAAGCTGACGGCGATGGCCGGGCAGGCGCTCTCCGAGGACCGGATCGCCGCGATCTGGCAGATGCGCGAGGCGCTGCTTGACCCTGACTGCAAATTCTCCCAGCTTGCAGACCTCATTCATCCCGTTGTGGACAGAGCATGACAGACCGACCAAACGTCCTGATTCACACCAGCGATCCGGTCCCGATGCTGGCCCGTCTGGCGGAGGTCGCCCCAGACATCCTGGCGCTCGGGCATAACAGCTATGACGATCTTGCCCCGCTTTTGAGCACGTTCAGACCCGATGTTGCCTATTCAGTGGCCTTTCACGGGAGAGCAGGGTTTCCGCGCGACTCCCTGCTTGGCCCCGATGGCCCTCGCTGGATCTCTGTGGGTGGATCAGGGGTGGATCACCTCACGCCGTGGGACACGGGCCGCGTCACCGTGACCAACGCCGCCGGGGTCGCAGCCGCCATGATGGCGGAATACATAATCGGCGCGGCGCTGCATTTCACGCTCGACATCGAGGGGATGGCGGCGGACCGGGCCACCCGGCACTGGACACTTAACCGGATGATGACGCCGCTGCGGGGCAAGACGATGCTGATCGTCGGTCTTGGCCAGACCGGGCAGGCGGTGGCGGCGCGCGCCAAAGCCTTTGGCCTGCGGGTGATCGGCACCCGAGCCCGACCGCAGCCGATGGAGAATGTCGATGAGGTGCATGGCGCAGGCGCGTTGCCCGATCTGTGGGGCCGGGCGGATATCGTGGTGCTGTCCATGCCACTGCTGCCGCAGACGCGGGGGCTGGTCAATGCCCGCGCGCTGGTAGCGATGAAACCTGACGCGATCTTGGTGGACGTCTCGCGCGGCGGGGTTCTGGACGGCGCGGCGCTGGTCAATGCGATGCGCGCCGGGCGGTTGCGGGGTGCCGCGCTCGACGTTTTCGAGACCGAGCCGCTGCCTTCGGATAGCCCGCTCTGGGGCCTCGACAACGTGATCCTCTCGCCGCATTGCTCTGCGGTTTATGAGGACTGGGCGATGCAATCGTTCGAGTTGTTTCTCGAAAATCTTGCTCGTTGGCGAGCGGGAAAGTCCCTGCAAAATGTGGTCGATCCGGGGCGCGGCTATTGAGGTGAAAAAGGCCCCGCCAGGTTGGCGGGGCAAGTAGATGGCGCCTGAGAAAGTCAGGCCTCGGGCGCCGGCGGAGTCTTGGGGATCAGGTCGGGCGCTCGTCCATCTCCGAGCGGATCTGCTGACGCAGCACGTCGATGGGCACGAACTTGCCTTCGCGGCGGAAACACCAGTAGGTCCAGCCGTTGCAGCTTGGCGCGCCTTCGAGATGGGCCCCGACTTGATGGATCGAGCCGTTGATGCCGTCCGCCACGAGCGTGCCATCGGCGCGCACCTTGGCCGCCGCTCTGCCGTTCATCGAGGTCAACATCTCACCGGGACGCAGCATGCCGCGCTCGATGAGTTGCCCAAAGGGCACGCGCGGCTCTGATCGTTTCGACGTCGAGACAAGGAGGGCCTCGCGGTCGAAAGGCCGGACATTGGCAAGGCGGTTTTCCGCCACTTTGCGATAGGCGGCTTCACGTTCGATTCCGATGTAATCGCGACCCAGCATCTTGGCCACCGCCCCGGTCGTGCCGGTGCCAAAGAACGGGTCGAGCACCACGTCGCCGGGATTGGTCGATCCGACCAGCACCCGATGTAGCAGACTCTCGGGTTTTTGCGTTGGATGGGCCTTGTCGCCCAGCTCATCCTTGAGCCGTTCATGTCCCGTGCAGAGCGGCAGCACCCAATCAGAGCGCATCTGCACCCCGTCATTGAGCGACTTCAGCGCCTCGTAATTGAAAGTGTATTTCGCACCCTCGGATTTCGAGGCCCAGATCATCGTCTCATGCGCATTGGTCAGGCGCTTGCCGCGAAAATTCGGCATCGGGTTGGCCTTGCGCCAGATCACGTCGTTAAGGATCCAGTAGCCCGCATCCTGCAAGGCAGATCCAACCCGAAAAATGTTGTGATAAGAACCGATCACCCAGATTGCCCCATTGGGTTTGAGCAAGCGGCGCGCCGCCCGGAGCCAGTCTCGGGTAAACCTGTCATAGGCGGCGAAACTTGCGAACTGGTCCCAGGCGTCATCGACGGCATCGACCTGGCTGTTGTCCGGCCGATGCAGATCGCCCTTGAGCTGGAGATTATAGGGCGGATCGGCAAAGATGAGATCAATGCTCGCCTCTGGCAGGGCGTTCATCCCCTCGATGCAATCCCCCGCGATGATCGTGTTGAGCGGGAGTGCAGGTGCCTCCGTGGTCTTGGTCTTTGATCTCATGTTCTGCCTCTGTCCCGGCGCTTGGGCGCTCTGGTCGTTGACGCCCAAGATGAGTCAAAGCCGATTCGGCGTCAAATTCTTTTTTGAATCAGTGAGTTGGTTATTATCTTGATACAAGATATTGTGGATGGGTCTGAACGAACGCCTATGATGTGGGGTCACACCGAGATCTAGAAG
>PFEY01000060.1:3706-7619 GCA_002783205.1 Rhodobacteraceae bacterium CG17_big_fil_post_rev_8_21_14_2_50_63_15
AAATCCCACATGATCCGGTCTCGGGCAACCTTTGCCACGATAGACGCCGCCGCGATCGACAGAACGACGGCATCGCCCCGGATGATCGCGCGCGCCGAAAGGGTCAGGCCACGCGGCACAAGGTTGCCGTCGATCAACACCATATCCGGCGGCGGGCAAAGAGCATTGATCGCCCGCTCCATCGCCAGATGCGAGGCGCGCAGGATGTTGAGGTCATCGATTTCCGCGACACTCGCATGGGCGACAGATACCTCAGCCGAAGCAAGGATCGCCGCGCAGAGTTGCCCGCGCCGCTTTGCCCCGAGTTTCTTGGAGTCGTTCAGCCCCGGCGGGATCGCGTCAGGATCGAGGATCACCGCCGCCGCCGTCACCGGTCCGGCGAGGGGACCGCGCCCAACCTCATCGACCCCGGCAATGCGGCTGAACCCTTCGGCACGAGCACGCATCTCAAAGGTGAAATCGGGAAGACAACTGGAACCCATCATGGCCTGCAATCGCACGAAACTGCGCAAAATGCAAAAGGGGAAGGGGCGCACCCCTTCCCGCTTTCGGCCTGCTCGAAAGGCTCAGTAATAACCATATTGATTGAGACAGCGATCACGGTAGATCGTCCGGTGTTGACCGCCGACACGCACCGCGCAGGCCGAGGGCAGGGCGTCATAGCCACTGTAGTGGCGGTTCAGACAGCGACCGGAATAGCCTGCGCGATTGCCGGAATAGACCCGGCACGCCGCAGGCAGTGTGACGTGCCGGGCGTAGTCATAGCCGTTGCCACCTCGACCACCGAACTCCCGGTCCCGACCATAGGGATCGCCCGCGTAACCTTGCGAGACATATCCGCCGCCATTGTTGCGCTGTGACTTGGTGTTGCTGGCGATTGCAGCCCCAACGATAGCGCCGAGGGCGAGGCCCGCAATCAGGTTGCGGTTGTCACTGGCATCGCGGGCTATCGCCGGGCGGGCTGTGATGGTCGTCAGCGCCAACGCGCCGATCATCAGGAGTGAAGTAAGCTTTGTGAACATGTCAAACGCCTTTCGTGTGTGATGCTGCGGGCTTTGATTACTTGCTGTGACCATAGTTGTAGCCACGCTCGTCATATCTGTTGCGATAGCCGCGTTCATTGCTTCTGTAGCCGTTCTCGTAGCTGCGATAGGGTCTGTAGCCACGGTCGTCGTAGCGGTTTTTGCGATAGTTCTTTCGGTGGTCATGCTTGTGGTCATCACGGTCGTGATATCTCTTGCTCTTGCGATACTGCTTTGGAGCATGTTCGTAGTGATTGCTGCCATAGCCGTAATTGTGTGCGACTTGATTCCGGTGCCGGTCCTGCTTTCGATCATCTGTGAGAGCAGCGCCGACGATGACAAGCGCGGCAACACCAGAGATAATGGCAGCAGTCTCGCTCAGGCTTTGCGCCCTGGATGGGGTGGCCGTGAAGCTGGTTACAACCAGAGCCGTGCCAACGATCAGGGCGATGAATCTGCGATGCATTGCTTTTCCTTTCGGGGTTCTGTCCGTCTTGTCCTTGCGTCGCTCCCCTTGGCAGGTCGCGATGGGATCAAGGTGGGGCCGCTCTGTGCAGACAGGCAATAGCGCGCCGATGATATCAGATAGCACGCGGATTCCGGGTCACTCCGTCGCACAAGTTATTGAATAGCCCTGAGGCTTGGCGCATCTTGAGCACATGAAACAGATTGCACGCCTCCCACTCATCGCCTGCGGGCTCATCTTGGTCGCCACGGGCGCACAGGCCGCCTGCGAGGTTGAATACAAGGCCAAGCGCGACAAACCTCTTGAGCTTTACTATGATGTCACCACCGTAAACGCGCCCTGCGCCTCGGCCGAGGCTGCGCTTCGGGTGCAACTGGCGCAAAAGGGTTTGACCCTGCTCAAGGTGATGTCGAAGAAGGAAAAGTGATTTGACCAGGACCGAGGCGCGGCGATGCGCGGGATAACTGCCACAGCCGCAGAGGCGCGCCGCTCGGGCAACCGTGTGGTGGTCGTCGGGGTGAGCGCGATCGTCGCGATCCTGACGCTTGCTGCGGTCTTCCTGTTTCTGAGCCTGCCGGACGCCAATGCCTTCAACGCACGGGTCGAGCAGATTTTTATCGAGAACGATGCTCTGACCGGACAGGGCGAGATCAAGCTGCTGGAAATCCTCGCGCTGTCAGGCACGGCGTTTTCGGAAACACTTGTCAGTTACCGGATGGTCATCTTTGTGCTTTTGGTCTTTGCCACCGCTCTCTTGGTGGCCTCACTGGTCTTTCTGGTGATGCTGATCGCGCTCAACCGGCGCATGGCGCAGATCGAACGCTCTGGCATTCAAGTCAGTTCCCTGCTGATCAGCCGCGAGGAAAAAACTGTCTATCTTAACAATTTGGGCTTCAAACTGACGGAAGCGGCAATGGAGACGATCAGCGTTCTGGCTGAGGCGCGGCTGGATGATGACGTGATGACCGGGGCCGAAATCGAGGCGGTGATCTCGGGGCGCAAGCCCGAGGATTGCGAAGAGGCCGCCGGCGCCACCCGGATCAAGCGCCTGCGTGATACGCTTGGCAATCAGTTGGTCAGCGAGTTGCTGGTCAAGAACATCGCGCGGCGTGGTTATGTGCTAGCCATCGACAAAGCTGTCATCCGGATGATGTGACCCGCCCCGACGCTGCGGCTCTGTTGCACCCCTTTCGGCATTGTTCTAGTATTGCTGCGATGCAGCGGAATGGTGCCCATTATGCCAGATTCCAGATTTCCTCGACCTGAACTTCGATGACCGGCATTGCGATCATAGCCGCAATCCTGCTGGCGCTCATCTATCTGACCTATCGCGGGATCAACCTGTTGGTGTTGGCACCGGTCATGGCACTGATCGCGGTCGCAGCGACGCGGGACGGGCCTCTGCTGGCCAGCTATACGCAGATCTTCATGCAGGCCATGGGCGGCTTTGTCATCCAGTATTTCCCGCTCTTTCTGCTCGGCTCCGTGTTTGGCAAGCTGATGGAGACAAGCGGCAGCGCGCAAGCCCTCGCCGAAGGACTAATCAAGCGGTTGGGGGCTGATCACGCAATTCTGGCGACAATCCTGTCCTGCGCGGTGATGACCTATGGTGGCGTGTCGCTCTTTGTCGTGGCCTTTGCAGTGTATCCCATCGCACGGGTGCTGTTTCGCGCGGCGCGCCTGCCGAAAGTGCTGATCCCGGCGAGTATTGCGCTTGGGGCATTCACCTTTACCATGACGGCCTTGCCCGGCACACCTGCGATCCAGAACGCAATTCCGATGCCCTATTTCGGCACCACGCCCTTTGCCGCGCCGGGGCTGGGCCTGATTTCTGCGGCGGTCATGTTTGGACTGGGCTGGCTCTGGCTCGAGCGGCGGGCGCGCACGCTTGGACCCGGCTATGGTAATCACAGCGAAGCAGAGAACGACGCCGCGCCGATTTCCAATCCGCCCGGCTTGGTGTTGGCAGCCACACCTCTCGTCCTGGTGATCCTGTTCAACCTTGTCTTTACGTTTGCACTCATCCCGGGACTGGACACCGGCTATCTCGCGCAACCGACCTATGGGGCGACCACGGTCGATGCCCTCCGCGGACTCTGGTCGATCATCGCGGCGCTCACGCTAGCCTCGGGGGTGCTGATCGTACTCAACTGGCCGCGTCTGGCCGGGCACTTGGCGGAAGCTGTCGATCTTGGTGCGAGCGAATCACTGAAACCGATCTTCAACACCGCAAGCCTCGTCGGCTTTGGTGCGGTGATTGCTTCGTTGTCTGCCTTTGGCCTGATCCGGGATTGGGTGGTGACGATAGGCGGTGACAACCCCCTGATTTCGCTGGCGGTCGGCACCAGCGTGCTTGCGGGAATGACCGGTTCTGCCTCGGGCGGGATGAGCATCGCCCTTGCCGCCTTGGGGGAAACCTATCGTG
>PFEY01000060.1:7640-78742 GCA_002783205.1 Rhodobacteraceae bacterium CG17_big_fil_post_rev_8_21_14_2_50_63_15
TCGCGGCGGGGATTGCGCCGGATCTGCTGCACCGGGTTACGGCAGTGGCGACCGGCGGTCTTGACGCGCTGCCACACAACGGAGCGGTGATCACGCTCTTGAACATTTGCGGACTGACCCACCGCGACGCCTACAAGGATATCGCCGTGGTCGCGGTGGTCATTCCGGTGATGGCCCTGATCCTGCTGATCGTGGCTGGCAGCATCTTTGGCAGCTTTTGATCCACGGGATCAGAAATCGAGGTTCTCGACATTGAGCGCATTGGCCTGAATGAAATCCCGGCGTGGCTCGACCACATCACCCATCAGCTTGGTAAAGAGATCATCCGCCTCGGCGACATCATCGACGCGCACTTGCAACAGCGTGCGCGCCTCGGGATCCAGTGTCGTTTCCCAGAGTTGGCCGGGATTCATCTCGCCCAGACCCTTGTAGCGTTGCAGGCTCAACCCCTTTTCACCCTCTTTCAGGATCGCATCCAAGAGATCGAGAGGGCCATGAATCGGCTGCACCCGGTCCTTGCGCAGCAATGTTGCCGGATCGCGATAGATCTCGCGCAGTTCATTCGTCACCTTCGCCAGCTTGCGCGCCTCAGCGCCACGCAGGACGGGTCCATCAAGGGTGCGCATTTCCTCGACACCGCGCAAAGTGCGGCTGAGCCTGAGCCCCTGATCTTGCGTCGGACGCCCCCGCCAGCCGCGCTCGTACTCAGTCGAGATCATGTCGAGCCGTTGCGCCACCTTATCAGCCACGCCTTGCAGGTCATTGTCGACACGTCCCGGCAAGAATGCCTCTGCAATCGCTGCCTGTTCGAGAATGTGGCGAGGATAATGGGTGGGAAAGGCCTCCAGAATGCGCTTGGTGTGCCGTGCCTCTTCGACCACGCGCACAAGATCCGGTCCGGCGATCTCTTCGCCCGTTCCAAGCCTCAGCGCGGCATCTGTCGTGCCCTGCGCGATGAGATAATCCTCGAGCGAGGCCTGGTCCTTGAGATAGACCTCGGATTTTCCGCGCATCACCTTGTAGAGCGGCGGCTGCGCGATATAGAGATAACCGCCCTCGATCAATTGGGGCATCTGACGGTAAAAGAAGGTGAGCAAGAGCGTGCGGATATGCGCGCCATCGACATCGGCATCGGTCATGATGACGATCTTGTGGTAGCGTAGTTTCGAGATGTCGAATTCGTCGCGGCCGATCCCGGTGCCAAGCGCCATGACGAGATTGCCGATCTCCTGACTCCCGAGCATCCGGTCAAAGCGCGCGCGCTCGACATTGAGGATCTTGCCGCGCAAGGGCAACACCGCCTGCGTGCCGCGATCCCGCCCCGTCTGCGCCGATCCCCCGGCGCTGTCCCCTTCGACGAGGAAAAGCTCGGTCTTGGAGGGATCCTTGGACGAGCAATCCTTGAGTTTGCCAGCCAGGAAATTGACATCCATCGGGTTCTTGCGACGGGTGAGATCACGCGCCTTGCGCGCCGCCTCGCGGGCATGCGCGGCCTCGATGATCTTGCTGACCACGATCTTGGCCACGGCCGGGTTTTCCTCGAACCATTCGGCCAGTTTCTCGCCCACCAGCCCTTCGACCGCCGGTCGGACCTCGGAACTGACCAGCTTGTCCTTGGTCTGGCTCGAGAACTTCGGATCCGGCACCTTGACCGACAGGACGCAAGTCAGCCCCTCGCGTGCATCGTCGCCGGTAAAGCTCACCTTTTCCTTGCGGGCGATGCCGGTGGTCTGGGCGTAATTGTTGATCGTGCGCGTCAGCGCCCCGCGAAAGCCTGCGAGATGCGAGCCGCCATCACGTTGCGGGATGTTGTTGGTAAAGGGCAACATCGTCTCGTGATAGCTGTCGTTCCACCACATTGCGACCTCGACACCGATGTCGTCGCGCTCACCGGTGATGAAGATCGGCTCGGGCATCATCGTCGCCTTGTGGCGATCGAGATACTTGACGAATTCCCTGACCCCGCCCTCATAGAAAAGATTGGATTCCAGCGGTTCGGCGGGGCGTTCGTCACGCAGGATGATCCGCACGCCGGAATTGAGGAAGGCCAGTTCGCGCAGACGTTTTTCCAGCGTCTCGAAACTGTAATCAAGGTTGCTGAAAGTCTCGGTAGAGGCGAGAAAGCGCACCTCGGTGCCCTTGCGCCCGTTGGCCTCGCCGGTCACGCGCAACGACTCCGTGGTAAATCCACCTTCGAAACGGGCAAAATGCTCTTTGCCGCCGCGCCATATCCGCAGTTCCAGCCATTCCGACAGAGCGTTGACCACCGACACACCCACACCGTGCAGACCACCAGAGACCTTGTAGGAATTGTTGTCGAACTTGCCGCCCGCATGCAGCTGCGTCATGATTACCTCGGCCGCCGAGACCCCCTCGCCCTCATGGATATCGACCGGAATGCCACGGCCATTGTCGCTGACAGAAACCGAGGAATCAGCGTGAATCGTGACGTTCACCGCATCGGCGTGACCCGCAAGCGCCTCGTCGATGCCATTGTCCACGACCTCGTAGACCATATGGTGCAGACCCGAGCCATCATCGGTATCCCCGATATACATGCCGGGACGCTTGCGAACCGCCTCCAAGCCTTTGAGAACCTTGATGGAATCGGCGCCATATTCTTCGAGTGCCGGTGCGGGTTGGGACATGCGGTCTTTCCTTCGGAAGTTTTATGATTTTATACGAAGTCTGGGGGAAAATGTCACGTTATTCCCCCATATTTTGTGATTTCGCGGTCAGATGAAGGGGATCACGAGGCCCACCAGAATCAGCAAGAGGCCGGAGGCGAAATTGACCCGCGCAATGGCCTTGGGGCTCTGCAGAAGGCTCCGCGCGCGGTCGAGGAAGAGGGCAAGGGCCAGATTGCCCAACATCGGGATGATCGCCGAAACGGCCAGAATGGCCGCGATGTCCTTCGGTGTCACCCGCGAGAGGTCGAAGAAGCCGGGAAGAAAGCCCATGTAGAAGAGGATCGCCTTGGGGTTCCCGACCACCGCCGCGACGCCCACCGAGAATCCGGCCCAGATACCGGGGCGGGTCATGCGGCTGTCGGCTCCGGGCACGTGCGCCGGCGCCCGGATCAGGAACAGGCCCATCACAATGAATCCCCCCGCCGCGATCCAGCGCAGCAGTTCCAGCGCATCACCATAGAGTGACAGAACCCAGGCAAGCCCGAGGATCGCGCAAAGCGGCCAGATCAGATCGCCCAGCGCCACCCCCACCGCCAAGGGCCACGCCGCCGCCATGCCGCCCGAGAGGGCGCGCGCCGTGAGCGCCACCCAGACCGGCCCCGGCACCGCCCAGAGGCCCGCCATGGCGGTCGCGTAGAGCAGCAGTTGATGCACCGTTACCGTCATTCACTCCCCCCGGTCACGCGGCTGATCCCGCCGTCTTCGACCATCTCGATCCGTTGCGCGCGGGTGCCCAGTTCGGCAAAGAGTTCCGGCCCGGTGCCGGTCATCCAAGCCTGAGCACCCAGCGTGCAGATCTCGTCATAGAGTGCGGCACGGCGGGTGGCGTCAAGATGGGCCGCCACCTCGTCGAGCAAGAGGATCGGCGGCGCGCCGAAATCGCGGGCCAGCGCGCGGGCATTGGCAAGGATGAGGGAGACCAGAAGCGCCTTCTGCTCGCCCGTCGAACACTCCGCCGCAGGCACCCCCTTGGCGGCATACACCCCGTAAAGATCGGCGCGATGTGGACCCACCAGAGTGCGACCCGCCACGAGATCACGAAACCGGCTCTCTGCCAGCGCCTCGCGCAGATCGTCAACACCCTCGGGCATTTCGCCCTCGGTCTGAACGAGGTCGAGCTCTGCCACCGGAAAAGCGGTCTCTGTCTGCATCTGTGCCCCCGCCAGAAACGTCAGCGCCCTCTGCCGGTTGGCATGAATCTGCGCCCCCGCATCAGCCATCTGCCGCTCAAGTGCGAGATACCATTGCCCATCTCGCACCTGATCCTTGAGCAAGCGGTTGCGTTCGCGCATCGCCTTGTCATAGGCCAACGCCACGTCGCCATGGGATGGAATGAAGCTCATCGTCATCCGGTCCAGAAAGCGCCGCCGCCCTTCTGCCCCTTCGACCCAGAGCCGATCCATGGCCGGGATCAGCCAGAGCACGCGGGCGATATGGCCGAGGGCAAGCTGCGTCGTGGCCTTGTCGTCGATCCGCACCTGCCGAGCGGTTCCGTCCTCGCACCAGATCTCGACCTCATGCAGCTTGTGTCGCGAGTGGAGCAGGGTTTTCACCTTCCAGCCGATGCTGTCGGGCCGTCGCGCCATATCCTGCGCTGCCGCCCGTCGCAGGCCACGACCGGGCGAGAGAAGCGACACTGCCTCAATCAGATTGGTCTTGCCCGCGCCATTGGGGCCGTAGATCGCCACAGGCAGCGCATCAAGCGAGAACCGCGCCGATTTGTGCGAGCGGAAATGCGAGAGGTTCAGTTCTGACACATAAAGGCCGGGCACTCATCGCCCCTTGATCTTGCCAAAAATACTCCCGCCGGAGGCGCTGACAGACGTCAAACCCGCATTGGCATGACGACATAGACAGCCGTCATGTCATTGCCCTCGCGCATCAGGGTCGGATCGCCGGACGAGTTGAACAGGAATACCGCGTTTTCGCGGTCCACCTGGCTCGCGATTTCCAGCAGATACTTGGCGTTGAACCCGATTTCAAGCCGTTCGTCACCATAGGCGACAGCCAGTTCCTCCTCAGCGGCACCGCTGTCCGGGGCATTGACAGAGAGCACCAGCCGGTCCTCGTCAAGTGACAGCTTGACCGCGCGCGATCGCTCGGAACTGACGGTTGCCACCCGATCCACGGCCCTCGCGAATTCTGCGGCATCGACCTCCATCCGGCGGGTGTTGCCCTGCGGAATGACGCGGGTATAGTCAGGGAAGGTACCGTCGATCACCTTTGACGTCAGGGTAATGTCGGGCGTGGCAAAGCGGATCTTCGTCTCGCTGACGGAGACAGCGATCTTCATCTCGTCATCTTCCAGCAGCTTGCGCAATTCGGCTACGGTCTTGCGCGGCACAATCACGCCCGGCATTTCGGCTGCGCCCTCGGGCAAGTCGGCGTCAATCCGGGCGAGCCGATGGCCGTCAGTCGCAACACAACGCAGCACCCGACCACCATCGCCATCCGCGACGTGGAGATAGACGCCATTCAGGTAATACCGTGTCTCCTCGTTGGAAATCGCAAACTTTGACTTGTCGAAAAGTCGCCGCAATACCGACGCGGGAGCACTGAAATTACTGGCATATTCCGAACTTGCCATCACCGGAAAGTCTTCCTTGGGCAGGGTCGCCAGATTGAAATGCGACCGCCCCGCCTGCACGACCAGACGCCCTGCCGAGCTATCGTCGGTCAGCGTCACCAACGCACCATCCGGCAGTTTGCGCACGATCTCGTGCAGCATCACGGCTGACACGGTGACAGCCCCTGCACGCTCTACTTGGGCGGCGGCTTTGTCCACCACCTCGATATCGAGATCCGTGGCGCGAAACTGCACAGTGTTGCCTTCGGCCTCAATCAGAACATTGGCGAGGATCGGAATGGTGTTTCGCCGCTCGACCACGGACTGTGCCTGCGCCACGGCCTTGAGCAATGGGCCGCGTTCGATGCTGAGTTTCATTCCCTCGCTCCTGTCAGGTGCCGGATTCACGCCGGGAGGGGCACGGTAGCAATTTCCCCCTGCCGCTCAAGTCTTTTGTAGTGTTTTCGGCTGTAATTCCGACAGCGTCAAGAGCGGGAGGGATTGTTCCCAAGGGGATTCGTGGAAACCTGTCAAAGCGTTGCCGATCCACCACCAGGTGCAAGATCGTGGTTGCCGACGAACTTGGAGCGCTTGCTCCGAAAGAGCACTTACGATGGATTGCACTGCACCGGGCGCAGCGGGACATCAGCAACCCTGACGTGATTCAGACCAGGGTTTCCATGGCCTGCTGTTCGCCCACGCCGAAGACCCGCTTGTAACGCGCGATCTCGGCTTCTGGACCGATCGCCTTGCGCGGATTATCGGAGAGTTTGACCGTGGGTCGGCCGTTGGCGGCGACCGCCTTGCAGACAAGAGAGAACGGTGCCAGCGCGTCGTCCGGTGTCAGACCCCGAAAATCGTTCGTCAGCAGCGTGCCCCAACCAAAGGAAGTGCGGACCCGACCAAAAAAGCGGGCATGCAGCGCAAGGATTCGGTCCACGTCGAGGCCATCGGAAAAGATCACCATCTTCTTTCGGGGGTCTTCGCCGCGCGATTGCCACCAACGGATCGCGATCTCTGCCCCTTCCTCGGGCAAACCGGAGTCGATGCGGATCCCGGTCCAGCCGGCCAGCCAGTCGGGTGCGTTTTCGAGAAAGCCACGTGTGCCATAGGTATCGGGCAGGATAATACGCAGATTGCCATCATGTTCCTCATGCCAGTCGGCAAGCACCTTGTAGGGCGCGCGAGCAAGATCCTCGTCATTCTCCGCCAAGGCGGCATAGACCATCGGCAATTCATGCGCGTTGGTGCCGATGGCTTCGAGATCGCGATTCTTGGCGATGAGGCAGTTCGATGTGCCGACAAAGCGTTCGCCCAGACCTTCGCGCATGGCCTGCACGCACCAGTCCTGCCAGAGAAAGGAATGCCGGCGGCGGGTGCCGAAGTCGGCAATGCGCAGCCCGTCCACGGGGCGCAGACGCTTGACCTTTTCCCAGAGTTTGGTCATGGCACGCGCATAAAGCACCTGAAGTTCGAACTTCTTCATGGTGCTCAGCACGGCGCGGGCGCGTAACTCCATCAGCACCGCCAGCGCGGGGATTTCCCAAAGCATGACCTCGGGCCATTTGCCCTCGAAGGTCAGTTCGTATTGTCCGTTATGTGTCTCGAGGTGATAGGGCGGCAGGCGCAGCCCCTCGAACCATTCCATGAACTCCGGTGTGAACATCTGACGCTTGCCATAAAAGGTATTGCCGCGCAGCCACGTGCTTTCGCCGCGACTGAGGGACAGAGTGCGGATATGGTCGAGCTGTTCGCGCAATTCGCCCTCGTCGATCAGGTCGGCGATGCGGATCGACGTGCTCCGGTTGATCAGCGAGAAGGTAACGGTCGTGCCGGGGTGATTGCGAAAAACCGACTGACACATCAGCAACTTGTAGAAATCCGTGTCGATCAGCGAACGGACGATCGGATCCATCTTCCAGCGGTGATTGTAGACGCGCGTTGCGATATCGACCATGGCATGGGCTCCGGCGAGGATGATGCGGGGGTTAAAGCAAAGCCGCGGGAAGCGCGCAAGCGAAACGCTCAGGCAGGATGGGCAAGCGCCGCGACAAGGCGGGACCAGTCCGGTGCCCAGCTGTCATCGGCCCGCTCGGAGAGTCGGATCATCCAGAGATCCATATCGAGGGCGGGCAGGGTGGATTCGAGACTGATCAATCGTGACACTTCCAGATCTGCGCGAACCATGGCGGCGGGTAGCCAGGCCACGCCGATGCCTCGACGGGCATATTCATGCGCCGCAAGGGTCAGCGCGGTTTCGGCGCGGCGACGCAGTTGACGGGAGGGCAGAACCCGAGGCAGGATCGCACGGGCCATGACCTGACCGAGAAAGACGTCGCCCGGGTAGCCGATATAGGGCAAATCGTCCTGCTGCGCAAAGCGTGGGGTCGCGACGGGGATCAACCGCTCCTGACCCAAGGACGCGCGATCAAAGGCGCGGCTGAGGCTGAGCGGCGCAAAATCTGGCGCGGCATAGACGAGGGCGAGATCCGCCTCACCGGACAGCAGGCGCAACAGGCACTCATCACGATTGTCCGACCGCACGCGGACAGCCCGCCCCCCTTGGGCCGTGAGGATGCTCACGATGGCAGGCGAATGGGTGGTGGTTATGGCATGCTGGCACGCCAAAGTCAGGCCGCGTGCGCTGGTGGTCTCGGTGAGGGTGTCACGCAGATGCCGCAATTGCGTGGCGAGGGTGCGGATCTCGGTCAGATGCGCCTCGATATCGGGCAGGAGCGTGATCGGCTTGTGGCGGCGGTCAAAGAGTGGCGCGCCAAGCGCGTCTTCGATGGCGCGCAACCGACGGGTAAAGGCCGATTGGCTGACATGACGCGCCTCAGCGGCGCGTGCCAGCGATCCGCTATCGGAAACGGCAAGGATATCATCCAGCCAATCAAGACGCATGTTGCGTTCCTTGCATAATAGTAAACGAGATTAGCATTAGACTGGCCCATTGTCGCCCCTTATCCTGCGCGTATCGCATGTTAATGGAGGATCCCCCATGCATCTGGCCCGCTATCCCCGTCACTTTCTGGCGCATCTGCCGACCCCACTGGAACGTCTGGATCGTCTGACCAAGGAGTTGAACGGCCCCGAGATCTGGATCAAGCGCGATGACTGCACGGGCCTCAGCACCGGCGGCAACAAGACCCGCAAGCTGGAATTCCTGATGGCCGAGGCGGAATTGCAGGGCGCCGACCTGGTGATGACGCAGGGCGCGACGCAATCCAACCACGCCCGACAAACCGCCGCTTTTGCCGCCAAGATGGGGATGGCCTGTCATCTGCTGCTGGAGGATAGAACAGGGTCTAACAACGCCAATTACAACAATAACGGCAACGTCCTGCTGGATCACATGCATGGGGCGACGACCGAAAAGCGCCCCGGTGGCGGCGACATGAATGCCGAGATGGAGAAGGTTGCAGACAAATTCCGCGCCGAGGGCCGCACTGTCTACACCATCCCCGGCGGCGGATCGAACCCCACGGGTGCGCTCGGCTATGTCAACTGTGCCTTTGAGATGCTGGGGCAGTTCAATGACCGTGGTCTCAAGGTGGATCACATCGTTCACGCAACCGGCAGCGCCGGCACGCAGGCGGGGCTGATCACCGGCCTCAAGGCGATGAATGCGCAAATCCCGCTCTTGGGAATCGGGGTGCGTGCGCCCAAGCCCAAGCAGGAGGAGAATGTCTATAATCTCGCCTGTGCCACGGCTGAAAAACTGGGCTGTGCCGGAGTGGTGCGCCGCGAGGATGTTGTGGCCAATACCGATTACGTGGGCGAAGGCTATGGCATTCCGACACCGGGCGGCATCGAGGCCATCAGGATGTTTGCCGAACTGGAGGCCATCCTGCTTGACCCGGTCTATTCCGCCAAGGGCGCCGCAGGGCTGATCGACCTCATTCGCAAGGGCCATTTCAAGAAGGGTGAACGGATTGTTTTCGTGCATACCGGCGGATCGGTTGCGCTCTTTGGATATGATGCAGCGTTCGATTTTTCGGGCCGCTGGACGGCCTGATTAATTGCTGCCCCAACGCTGCATGGCGAACCCCGCGTTGATGCGGGGTTTTCCATGTCCACCATATCCGCTAAAGCGCTGGAGAACCCGAGATTTGCAAGCGGATGAGCGCGCATGAAATTTACATTGTCCTGGCTCAAAGAGCATCTGGAGACCGATGCGTCGGTGACGGAAATCACAGAGGCCCTGACCGATATGGGGCTGGAGGTCGAGAACGTTTTCGATCCTGCCGAACGGCTCAGGGCGTTTACCATCGGCAAGATTCTCAAGGCTGAACAACACCCCGACGCGGACCGGCTGCGAGTCTGTCAGGTGGCAACCGCAGAAGGCGACACACAGATCGTCTGCGGCGCGCCCAATGCACGTGAGGGGATCACGGTCGTGATTGCCAAGCCCGGTGTCTATGTGCCCGGCATCGACACCACCATCGGTGTCGGCAAGATCCGCGGTGTCGAGAGCCATGGCATGATGTGCTCGGAACGCGAGATGGAACTCAGCGAGGAGCATGACGGCATTATTGAGTTGCCAAGCGGGGAGATTGGCCAAGGCTTCGCGGATTGGCTGGCGATCCATCATCCCGCCAAGGTGGACCCGGTGATCGAGATCGCAATTACCCCGAACCGTCCGGACGCATTGGGGGTGCGCGGAATCGCACTTGATCTGGCCGCCCGCGGTCTGGGCACGATGAAACCCGCGAATACTGTTGATATCGAAGGACAATTCACCTGCCCGATCAGCGTCACGATCGACGAGGACACGGCAACGGGGGGCTGCGAGGTCTTTGCCGGTCGGCTCATTCGTGGCGTGATCAACGGGCCCTCGCCAGACTGGCTTCAGGCACGGCTTCGGGCCATTGGCCTGCGCCCGATCTCGACGCTGGTCGATATCACGAATTTCTTTACCTATGACCGCAACCGACCGCTGCACGTCTTTGACGCCGACAAAGTGACGGGTGATCTTCGGGTGCACCGGACGTTGGGCGGCGAACGGCTCATCGGGCTGGATGACAAGGAATACAGCTTCGAGCCGGGCCATGTCGTCATCTCTGACGACAATGGTATCGAGAGTATAGCCGGGATCATGGGGGGGCTTGCCACCGGTTGCACCCCCGAGACGGTCAACGTGTTTCTCGAGGCGGCAATCTGGGATCATATCCAGATCGCCACCACAGGGCGCGCGCTCCGGATCAATTCCGACGCGCGTTATCGCAATGAGCGGGGCATTGATCCGGCGTTCAACATGGCGGCACTGGATCTGGCGACCCAGATGATCCTGGATCTCTGCGGCGGGGTGCCGTCGAACCGGGTGGTCGCTGGCAAGGTGCCCGATGTCAGCCGTGCCTATCGGCTCGATCCGTTGCGGGTGCAATCGCTGGTGGGAATGGATATTCCAGAGAGCCAGCAGCGTCAGACACTCACGGCTCTCGGCTTCAAGCTGGAGGGCAACATCGCGCATGTTCCAAGTTGGCGACCGGACATTCTGGGTGAGGCTGATCTGGTGGAGGAGGTGGCACGGGTGGCGTCGCTGACGAAACTCGAAGGGCGCCCGATGGCGCGGATGCGGGTTGGCGTTCCCAAGCCGATCCTGTCGCCGATGCAGAAGCGCGAGCAGATCGCGCGGCGGATGACGGCGGGGCTTGGTTATAATGAATGCGTCACCTACAGCTTTGTCGACCAGGCGGCCGCCGCGTTGTTTGGTGGTGGAGAGGCCACGATGCTGGCCAATCCGATCAGTTCCGACATGAGCCATATGCGCCCGGATCTCTTGCCAGGGCTCTTGCAGGCAGCGGCGCGCAATCAGGCGCGGGGCATCACGGACCTCGCAGTTTTCGAGGTCGGGCATGTGTTCTTTGGTGGTGAGCCGGGAGAACAATGCGTGCAAATCAGTGGCTTGCTTGTTGGGCGGACCGGACCAAAGGATGTTCAGGGCATGGCGCGGGGCGTGGATATCTTTGACGCCAAGGCCGATGCAGAGGCCATACTCGCCGCCATCGGTGCGCCCGCCAAGGTGCAGATCCTGCGCGACGGGCCGACGTGGTTCCATCCCGGACGACATGGGCGGATCTGTCTCGGGCCCAAGAAGGTGCTGGGGGTGTTTGGCGAGCTGCATCCGCGCATCTTGCAGGCGCTCGATGTCCGGGGGCCGGCCGTGGCCTTTAGTCTCTATCCTCAGGAAATCCCGCTACCGCGCAAGAGCTCGGCCAACAGAGGTGCCTTGAATATCAGTGACTTGCAGGCGGTCGAGCGCGATTTTGCCTTTATCGTGGCGCGCCATGTCGAGGCGGCGAACCTTGTCGCTGCCGCACAAGGGGCCGACAAGACGCTGATCGAGGACGTCCGGGTCTTTGACGAGTTCGTCGGCGGCACTCTGGGCGAGGGCCTGAAATCGCTGGCGATCACGGTGCGGCTGCAACCGCGTGACAAGACCTTGACCGAGACCGAGATCGAGGCGGTCTCGGCGCGCATCATCGAGAAGGTCTCGGCGGCGACCGGCGGCACCCTGCGCGGCTGAGCGCGTACAGGATGTGCAGGGCGGACGCGGGTTCTGTACGCAAGGCTAAGGCGCACCGGCCGCACACCCGCGCGGGGCGTCAAGGCGGCGTTAACCCGGATGCGACAGGGTGAGGTCAGCCCCAAAGCCCCGGAGACCGCCCGATGATCCAGAGCGTCAACAGCCGCGAGATCCGCTCCAACTTTCGCGCCTATCTCGATCACGTGCTGACCACCGGCGACCGGGTGCTGATCTATCGCCACGGCAAGGAGGTGGCGGCCCTGGTCTGCCGCGAGGATCTGAACGCCCTCGAAGCGGCGACAGGCCGCAACGAACGGCTGATGGAACACCGCCACCGCGAGGCGATGGAACGGATCAGGGTGATGAAGGGGGAGATGCGGTGAGGGGGGGTGCTTTGCAGTCTGCATCAACTTTAGCGGTGCGGAGGAACTGAGCGACTACCGGCTGGCGCCGGTAGGATCGGCGATGTGCTGTTCAAGGTACTAAACTGTCGATGCGAGTACGCAAATTGCTGCTATGCTGAAACGTCCGTTACCGTAGCTAAAAGCTCCAATCTTCGCGCTCCATGAAGCCTTCAAGCGAAACGCAGTCAATCTTGAAGTGTTCGCAAATATTCGGGATTTTCGCACCGTTCTTCGGCTTTCCTTCGATTGTGACAACTGTGGCTTCAAGAACAGCAGCCCGAGCAATCACGAAAGGATCGGCGTTTTTTCCACCCTTGAGCAGTTTCTTCTGCTCGATGACCTGCTGGAAGTGTCGCACCGCAAAAATCTTTGACACGAACGCGCCTTCCTCTGCAGCCGGTGATGGAAAGAGAGGTTTCTGGCCCTTGGCCCAATCCCGGAGTGTCGCTACGGGGCCATCCTCTATCTCCCGAGCAACTTCGCGCGTCGCGGTAATAGAACCGGCTTGGACCAAGCTGTCGAACTGACCCCAGAGCGTGGGGAACCTTCCCCGGTAATAATTCCGAAAAAGTTGAGAAAAGGCACTGGTGTCAAAAATGTAGCTCAAACAGCTCTCCGAGAAAAGTATTCTTCGAGCCTGGTTAGGTTCCGCGGCTTGGTATCGAGATAGTCGGCAAGCTGATCGGCGTCGATCTTGCTTTGGTAGAACCGCTGGAAAGCGCGGGTAATATACTCGTCGCCCAGATAGGCGATTTTGGTGTTGTACGGGTTGCCGCCCGGTGCCACTTTCTTTTGCTGGTTCCACCGTCTGACCACAGCGCTATAGTCGTCGCTCGTGATCAGGCTTCGGTCAAGAAACTTTCGATAGATTGCCTCTCGGCTGACGCTGAACAGGCGCGCAATTTCGCTTGCCGTTGCTTCATTCGGCTCCAGCCCTGCAAATGCTTGTTCAAACGCGCGTTCGGGCACAAGGAGCCGCGCTGCAAGGCGGTTACATATGACCTCTATCCGCTGATCATCTTGCGGAAGAGCGTCGATATAGTGGTCGTCGGGCGTATCGACCCCGCTCGTATGAAACAAAAGATGTGCAAGTTCATGAAACAAAGTGAAAATCTGGCGGGTCTTTGTCGTCGTGTTGTTCACGTAGATAATTGGGAATTCATCGTGATACAGGCAGAAACCTGAGAAGCCTTCTGCTCGGAATTGGTCCTTAAAAACGTATACCCCCGCTTCGAAGAATGCGCGGCGCCAGTGCTTTAAGGCGGCGTCGGAATCGGCCCATGCGAATTGCGCTTCTAGCGTCACGCCGAGGTATTCCCGAACCGTCCGCGCAATTTCGTCCACGTTGTCGCTGGACTTGAAGGCAAGGTCACGGGTGATGAGCCGTGAGGCTGCGTTGCGTCCCTGATAGAGTTCCTCAAGTCCGATCTGAAACGACCTTGCCTTGCGCAGTAGCAGACGAACACGAGGTGGAATCTGCTCAAGCTGCTCTGGACCAAGCGTGCGGAACGTTTCATCGATTGAAGGAAGGTCCGGCGGCTCAGGGAAGAAGAAAACGGCCACTGGCACTTTGAATGTATCGGCCAGCCTTTCAAGTTGTGGGTAGCTTGGCGCGGAATCTCCTGATTCCCACGAGGCAATCTTGCGGAAGTCCTGTTCCGCCGCTTCAAGGGAAAAACCCGCTCGTTCCCGAGCCCATTTTACGACGGCTGGAGTAATTGGCATCGAATCATTTGGCATGTTCAGAACCCTCCGCCTCTTTCTCGTCGTACTTGGTTAAAAATTCGGCAAGAGCATTGCGTCGCTACTCCAATCCTTTGAATCAGGAACGGCCTGCAGAAGCAAGATCAACGTCTTTATCTGCGCCTCGGCACCCTCCATATAGAGCGCAACCTTCAGCAGAGATGGCTCATGACGGGCCTTTGCCTCTCAGAAGATGGAAGATCGGCTCATAGCCCCCCCTCAATGCGCCTCCGCCCAGTTCGCGCCATGACCTGCATCAACAACCAAAGGCACGTCGAGGTGGATGGCGGGGTGGGCGGCGGTTTGCATGATGTCGCGGGCGGTCTCGATGACGCGATCGACCGCGTCTTTCTCGACCTCGAAGATCAGCTCGTCATGGACCTGAAGCAGCATCTTGCAGGGCAGGCCGTCAATCGCGGCGGGCATGCGGATCATGGCACGGCGGATGATGTCGGCGGCGGTGCCCTGAATCGGCGCGTTGATCGCGGCGCGGCGCGCGAAGCCGGCGCGCGGACCCTTGGCCGCGATCTCTGGTGTGTGGATTTTCCGCCCGAACAGGGTCTGAACGTAGCCATGCTCCTTGGCAAAGGCGGTGGTGGCATCCATGTAATCCCTGATCCCGGGAAAACGCTCGAAGTAGCGGTCGATGAAGCCCTGCGCCTCGGCGCGGGGGATGCGCAGGTTGCGCGCGAGGCCAAAGCCCGAGATGCCGTAGATCACGCCGAAATTGATCGCCTTGGCCCGGCGGCGGATCTCTGGCGTCATCTGGTCGAGGGGCACGTTGAACATCTCGCTGGCGGTCATGGCGTGGATGTCCTGGCCCGCGCGGAACGCCTGTTTCAGGGCGTCGATGCGCGCCACATGGGCGAGGATCCGAAGCTCGATCTGGCTGTAATCGAGACTGACAAGACGGTTTCCGGGAGCCGCGATAAAGGCCTCGCGGATGCGGCGGCCTTCCTCGGTGCGCACGGGGATGTTTTGCAGGTTGGGATCGGTCGAGGCGAGGCGGCCGGTATTGGCGCCGGTTTGCAGATAGGAGGTATGGACGCGGCCTGTCTCGGGGTCGATATGATCCTGAAGCGCATCCGTGTAGGTGGATTTCAGCTTGCTGAGTTGCCGCCAGTCAAGCACCCGGGCGGGCAATTCATGCTCGGTGGCGAGATCTTCGAGCACGTCGGCACCGGTGGCGTAGGCGCCGGTCTTGCCCTTTTCACCGCCCGGCAGGCCCATTTCGTCAAACAGAATCTCGCCGAGCTGCTTGGGGCTGCCGACATTGAAACTGTGGCCCGCGAGCGCGTGGATCTCAGACTCTAACGCAGCCATTTTCTGTGCAAATTCACCCGACATGGCGCGCAGCGTGGCCCGATCCACGAGGATGCCATGGCGCTCCATCTGCGCCAGCACCGGCACCAGGGGCCGCTCGAGCGTCTCATAGACCGTGGTGACGCGGGCGCGGTGCAGTTGCGGCTTGAAGGTGAGCCAGAGGCGCAGGGTGATGTCGGCATCTTCGGCGGCGTATCTCACCGCCTCCGCGACCGGCACGCGGTCGAAGGTGACGGCGGATTTGCCGGAGCCCAGCAGCGACTTGATCGGGATCGGGCTATGATTCAGGTAGCGCTCTGACAGCGTGTCCATGCCATGCCCGTGCAAGCCGGAATGGAGCGCATAGGACATCAGCATCGTGTCGTCGATGGGGGTGACGCGCAACCCGTGGCGGGCAAGAACCTTGGCGTCATATTTCATGTTCTGACCAATCTTGAGGATGGCGTCGTCCTCGAACAGGGGCTTGAGCGCGGCCAGCACATCGGGGCGCGGCCATTGCCCTGCGGCCAGCCGGACAGAGCCAAAGAGATCGTCGGCCGCGCCATCCTTGTGGGTCAGAGGGATATAACAGGCCTCGCCGGGGGCGGTCGCGAGCGAGATGCCCACCAGATCGGCCTGCATCTCGTTGAGCGAGGTGGTCTCGGTATCGACCGCCACATAGCCTTGCGCCCGGATCCGGGCAATCCAGGCGTTGAGGGTATCGATGTCCTGAATATGCACGTAAGATTCAGGCTCTATTGCAGGCCAATCGGGAGATATCACCGCCTCTTCGCCGGCCGGTATCGAGACCGGCTCGGGGATCGCCGGGGGCTCTCGACCCAACGCCTCGGCGATGCGCCTCGACAGGGTGCGGAATTCCATGCGGGCGAGGAAATCAAGCAGTCTGTCGGGATCGGGATCGCGCAGTTCGAGATCGTCGAGGGTAAAATCGAGCGGCGTCTTGCAATCGAGTTGCACCATCCGCTTTGACATCTCGATCTGGGCGCGGTTCGCGATCAGCGCCTCGCGGCGCTTGGGTTGCTGGATCTCATGCGCGCGGTCGAGCAGATCCTCGAGCGAGCCGAAATCGTTGATCAGGAGCGCGGCGGTCTTGATTCCGATGCCGGGCGCGCCGGGCACATTGTCCACGCTGTCGCCGGCGAGCGCCTGCACATCGACCACGCGGTCCGGGTTCACGCCGAATTTCTCACGCACGCCGTCCACATCAATGCGGCGGTTCTTCATCGCATCGAGCATCTCGACGCCACCGCCGACAAGCTGCATCAGATCCTTGTCCGACGAGATGATCGTGACGCGCCCGCCCCGTTCTCGTGCCTGACATGCCAGCGTGGCAATGATGTCATCGGCCTCGAACCCCTCGATTTCCTCGCAGGCGATGTTGAAGGCGCGCGTCGCCTCGCGGGTGAGCGGCATCTGCGGGCGCAGATCCTCTGGCATCGCCTCGCGGTTGGCCTTGTAGGCGGGATAGAGATCGTTGCGAAAGGTATGACTGCCCTTGTCGAAGATCACCGCCAGATGGGTCGGCGCGTCGGAGCCATTGTTGCCCTCGACATAGCGTTGCAGCATGTTGCAGAAACCCGCGACCGCCCCGATCGGCAGGCCGTCGGATTTGCGGGTGAGCGGCGGCAGGGCGTGATAGGCACGAAAGATGAAGGAGGAGCCGTCGATCAGATGGAGATGGCACCCCTTGCCGAATGATGTGTTCATGATGTCCTGATCCCTGATCGCAACCCTGCCCGCATGGTATTGCCACGAAGGACGATCGGCTTCTACCCGCTTTGTGCGGATCCGGCGCAGGGGGCCGGGTCTGGCGCGGCACGCTCGGCCGCGATCAACCGGGTGAGGAGGCGGCGATCCACCCGGCCCAGAACGGCCGTTCGGCCCACCACCAGAGCCGGCGTGCCGATGAAACCGAAGCGCCGGGCCAGTGCGGCGGTCGTGGCAAGCTCTTGGGTGACGGCGGAAGTTTTCATGTCCTGCAAGAGGCGTTTCGGGTCTATTCCGGCCTTTTGTGAAAGATTGGACAGATAGTGAGGGGTTGGCAGAATGGGCGATCCCATCATGCTGTGGTGAAAGAAATCATAGGCCCCCTGCGCCCGCGCCGCCAGCGCGGCGCGGGCCGCGATGACGGAGGCCTGACCGAGCAACGGCAATTCATGCCAGGTGATCTCTGCCGCCTGTTCCCGGTCCAACCTCTGCAAAAGCGGGCTGACCACACGGCAATAGACGCAACGGGAGTCGCCGAAATAGGCGATCTGTGGCACATCCGGGCGGGCGGTCGAGAAAAGCTGGGTGCAGAGGGCCTCTCGCGGCAAGGCAATCTGTTGGGCGCCATCAAGACCGGCAAAGACCAGATCCCCGGCAGAGGCAGGCCCGCCCGCGAGGCGCCGAAAGCCGGGAAGCGCCGCAATCGGCTCGAATTTCAGGTCAGGCTCCAGCAGGCGCCGCAACCCGGCGGCACTGCCATAGGCGGCGGCGATCACGGCCGCGCCGGTTGCCAGCCGCAAAGCCGCCCGGCGCGTCAGCATCGGGGGGCGAGGGAAATCAGACCTTGCCCTCGAAATCGCGGTGAACGATCTTGGCGTCGCAATAGGGGCATTCGACATAGCCCTTGTCCTGCGGAATCTGCAACCAGACGCGGGGATGCCCCAGCGCGCCTTCACCGCCGTCACAGGCCACACGATAGCTGTCAACAATACGGATTTCGGGGGCCTGCGTGACCATCGGGACGTTTCCTTTTGCGGTGTAGTGCCCTAGGAGTATGCGGCAAGGCAACGTGGGGGACAAGAGCAGCATGGCGGCTAATGCCATCGAAATCCGGGGTCTGACCAAGATCTATGGCGGCGGACGGCACGGCCCGGAAAGGCACGCGCTGAGAGGCATCGACCTTGATATTCCGCAAGGCGCGGTCTTTGGTCTGTTGGGACCGAATGGTGCGGGCAAATCGACGCTGATCAATATTCTGGCAGGTCTGGTGATCAAGACCGCCGGTCAGGTCACGATCTGGGGGTTTGATCAGGACCGGAACCCGCGCCAGAGCCGCGCCTCGATCGGGGTGATGCCGCAGGAGTTGAACCTTGATCCGTTCTTTACCCCGCGCGGCGCGCTGGAAGTGCAGGCCGGCCTCTATGGTGTGCCGCGCCGTCAGCGCCGGAGTGACGAGATCCTGCGGATGATCGGGCTGGAGGACAAGGCCGAAGCCTATGCCCGCACCCTGTCGGGTGGAATGCGGCGGAGACTGCTTCTGGGCAAGGCGCTGGTGCATCATCCGCATGTTCTGGTGCTCGACGAGCCGACGGCGGGTGTCGATATCGAATTGCGCCAGATGCTGTGGGAAAACATGCGCAGGCTCAATCACGAAGGCATGACGATCATCCTCACCACGCATTATCTTGAGGAAGCCGAGGCAATGTGCGACGAGATCGCGATCCTTGATCTGGGGCAACTGGTGGCGCGTGACAGCACTGCAAATCTGCTGGGGCGGCTCGATGCCAAGACGATGATCCTTCAGCCCGATGGTCCGGTTCAGACTCTGCCCGAAGGCGTCGGGATGGAGGTGTCGCAACGCGGTGACGGCGCTCTGGTGATTCGCTACCACGCGCGCGAAACCCCGGCCGATGCCGTGCTGAGCGCGGTGCGCCGCGCGGGGATCACCATCCGCGATGTGAAAACCGAACAGGCGGATTTGCAGGATGTGTTTCTGGACCTGACACGTCGCCGCTAAGCCGCTTTGCCCCAGCCTTCGGACTGCATCTCGCGCAACCGGCTGGCGGTACGCGCAAATTCGAACGAGCCCTCGCCCTCGAGATAGAGATAGTCCGGCGCGGCGGCCGCCGAGCAGATGAGCCGCACGCGCGCCTCGTAGAGCGCATCAATGAGGGTGACAAAGCGCCGGGCCTCGTTGAAATTGCTGCGTCCGAGTTGGGGAATGTCCTCGAGGATCAGCACCCGCGCCGCCGAAGCGAGGGCGAGATAATCGGCAGGTCCGAGCGGTTTGCCGCAGAGGTCATAGAATGTGGCCCGTGCCACCCCGTTGTGAAAGCCCGGAATCTCGACCCGGCGGGCATTCACGATGAGGCAATGCGGGCTGCTCTGCCCGCCGGTCAGATCTTGCCATATCGTCTCTATTTCGACGCGAACTGCATCATTCAGCGGGGTGAAATAGCTTGGATTGCCTGCCAGTTGATCTTGTCTGTAATCCGTCGGACCAGCCATTTCCCGGACGACCATGCGGTCCTTGAGCAACGCGAGAAAGGGCAGGAAGAGTTGCCGGTTGAGACCGTTCTTGTAGAGATCGTCCGGCACGCGGTTGGAGGTTGTGACCACCACCACGCCTGCCGAAAACAGGGCCTCGAAGAGGCGCCCGACGATCATCGCATCGGTGATATCGGTGATCTGCATCTCGTCAAAGGCCAACAGGCGCACGGACTTTGCCACCTCCGCAGCGACCGGAGCGAGAGCATCGGCCACACCGCGGGCGCGAGCAGCGTGCAGCCCGACATGCATCTCCTGCATGAAGGCGTGAAAATGCACACGACGGTTGGGCACGTTCAGGCTCTGGACAAAGAGATCCATCAGCATGGACTTGCCCCGCCCGACCCCGCCCCAGAGATAGAGCCCCTTGGGCGGCTCTGGCGCACGGCGAAACCAAACGCCCCTCTCGACGCTGACGAGCCCGGCGCGGATCCGCTCGAATTCCGGCAAGACCGCCTCTTGTGCGGGATCGCGGACGAGTTGCCCCTTTGATACGAGGCGCGCGTAGAGGTCGGTCAGCATTTCCATGCTCTCCCGCATAGCGCGCCGCAGCGCAGGGGAAAAGTGCGAATGCTGTGGTTAGAACCGGGTGGCGAGTTTCTTCATCACGCTGACAAGATCGGCACTGATCCCCGGCTCTGACAGGGCATGGCCGGCGACGGGGATCATCCGCAGATCGCATTTCGGCCAAACTTCGGCAATCCGGTGCGCGGTCGCAGGCGGGCAGATCATGTCAAAGCGGCCCTGCACGATGGTGCCCGGAATATGGGCAATCTCGCCCATCCGGGCAAGGATCTGCCCGTCATGGTCGAGAAAACCACGATGGGTGAAATAGTGATTCTCGAGCCGAGCAAAGGCGCGGGCGTAATCGGCGGGGCTATCGCCGCCGACGCCGGTAGAATGAACGGTCGCGAGCGCGTTCTCCCAGGCGGACCAGGACTTGGCGAAGGAGATTTCCTCGTCAAGCTGACCCGAGAACAGCCGTTTGTGATAGGCGGCGATCATGTCGCCCCGTTCCTGTTGCGGGATCGGGGCACAAAACCGCGACCAGGTTTCGGGCCAGAACGCCCCCGCGCCACCGCCATAGAACCAGGTCAGTTCTGCTTCGGTCATGGTGAACACGCCGCGCAGGACGAGATGCAGCACACGCTCGGGATGCGTCTGGGCATGGATCAGCGCCAGAGTCGCGCCCCAGCTTCCGCCAAAGACGATCCAGTGCGCGATGCCAAAGGTTTCACGGATCCGTTCGATATCTGCCACCAGATGCCATGTCGTATTCGCCTCGACGCTGGCATGTGGGGTCGAGCGACCACAGCCGCGCTGATCGAAGAGGATGATCCGATAGATTGCGGGATCGAAATAGCGCCGCATCGCAGGGCTGGAGCCGCCACCGGGGCCACCATGCAGCACGATCACCGGCAAGCCGTCGGGTTTGCCGGACTGTTCGACATAAATGGAATGGCCATCGCCCACGTCCATCATGCGCCGGTCAAACGGTTCGACCGGCGGATAAAGATACTGCACTGCGCTTTTATGGCCCGAGACTTTGTCCATGACGATCCTATATAACGCGCCAGACCCATTGAGCCACATGGAGACAGGAATGCAAGCCGCGCAGAGCACGATCGACCCCGCCGAGGTTGCCAAATTCGAGGCGATGGCGGCCGAATGGTGGGATCCGAACGGCAAGTTCAAGCCGTTGCACATGCTCAATCCCTGCCGTCTGGATTATATCACGGCGCAAATCGCGGCTGAGTTCGAGCGCGATCTTGGGCACCGCGCAGCGTTTGCGGGGTTGCGTGTCCTTGATATCGGCTGTGGTGGTGGGCTTCTGAGCGAGCCCATGGCACGTCTGGGGGCCAATGTGGTGGGCGCGGATGCCGCGCCGCGCAACATTCCCGTGGCGCAGGTCCATGCCGCGCAGTCGGGGCTCGATATCGACTATCGTCACACCACCGCCGAGGACATGGCAGCGGCGGGCGAGCAATTCGACGTGGTGCTGAACATGGAAGTGGTCGAGCATGTGACCGACCCGCTGGCCTATCTGACGGCCTGTCAACGCTTGTTGCGTCCCGGCGGGCTGATGCTCTGTTCCACCATCAATCGCAACGCCAAGAGCTATGCCATGGCGATCCTGGGCGCGGAATATGTCATGCGCTGGCTGCCGAAGGGCACGCATGACTGGGCCAAGTTCATCACCCCCGACGAATTATATGAACTGCTCCGTCAGGCGGGTCTCGACCCGGTGGATCGCAAGGGATTCGTGTTCAATCCTGTGACCTGGCAATGGCGGCTGTCGGATCGCGATCTGAGCGTGAATTACGTGACCGCGAGCGTGAAACGCGGCTGAGGATCAGTTTTCCAGCCGGACCCGCAATTCGCGCAGCACCGGCAGGCTGGCGCGCACGCGGTCCTCGCCCAGATCGCGGATAAGATCCGAGACCATCGGCGTGATCGCGGAAATCGCGGCGTCGCGGGCGGCGCGACCCGAGGGGCTGATCGCCACCATCTTGCGGCGAGCATCGTCCCAGTCGGGGCGGATATGGACATAGCCCGCCCATTCCAGCTTGGTCAGCGTGTTGGTCATCGCCCCGCGCGTGACATGAAAGCTTTTGGCCAGTTGCGCCGGGCTGCGTTCATCGCCGATCCGCGCCAGATGATTGAGCACCGAGAAATGCGAAATCTCCATCCCCTTGGGCAACACGCGGCTGAGCCGGTTGCGGATCAGTTGCTCATTGGTGAGAATTTCGCTGAACAGCGCCACCGCGAGGGAATTGCTGGAGGTATCGGTCATTCAGGGCCCGTCGAACTCTCGGTCATGGCGCAGCGAAGGCACGCGGCCTCTTGCTTGTGCCACTTCCGAGGGGTCGAGATCAACCATCACAATGCCGTGATCAGCACCGCCATCAGCCAGAATCTCGCCCCAGGGCGCAATGACCATGCTGTGACCATGGGTCTTGCGGATGCGCCCGGCGCGCACGGCATGGGTGCCGGTCTGCGCCGGGGCAAGGACGAAACAGCCGTTTTCGATGGCGCGGGCGCGCAGCAAGGTCGCCCAATGCGCAGCGCCAGTGACATGCGAAAAGGCGGCTGGCACGCTGAGAAAGGTCGCTCCGGCCTGCGCCAGACGGCGATAGAGATGCGGAAAGCGAATGTCGTAGCAGATCGTCATCCCAAGCCCGCCCCAAGGGGTTTCGGCCAGCACGGCGCGCGTGCCGGGACGAAAGCCGTCGGATTCACGATAGGTCTCCTCGGGCGTCACATCGACATCGAACATGTGGATCTTGTCATAGCGCGCCCGGATCGCACCGTCAGGGCCAATCAGGAACGAGCGGTTGGCGAAGCGGCCACCCGGATCATCGGTCTTGAGCGCGAGTGAGCCGATCAGGAGCCAGATCCCAGATCTGGCGGCCTTGTCACGTAATTGGGCCAGAACAGGGTCTGATTCTTCGGGAGCAAGCACGGCACGTTGATGCGCACGGCTACCCGAGACACAGTTGCTGACCTCTGGCGTCAGGATGAACTGGGCGCCCTGCGCGGTGGCCCGATCCATCATGTCGCCGATCACTGCGAGGTTTTCGGCCGGGTCATCGCTGCTGGTGAGTTGCAACAGGGCCGCCCGCAGCAACCTCATTTATGCAAGAGCGTGTCGAGTTTGCCCGCGCGCTCTAGTGCATAGAGATCGTCATAGCCACCGACATGGGTGTCGCCAATGAAGATCTGCGGCACGGTGTGGCGACCGCCTGCGCGCTTCATCATCTCGGTCTTTCGCGCCGGCTGCGCCAGCACGTTGACCTCTGAGAAATTGACGCCCTTTTGTTTCAGGAGTTTCTTGGCCGCGTGGCAATACCCGCAGAGCGGGGAGACATAGAGTTCGACTGGTTTCATGATTGCGGATTCCCGAGAGCTGATGTTCGGGAACTTAGGCATCCTTGGCGGCGCGCGCCAGTGTCAGAATGCGAACATCCCGAGCGCCCGCCGAATGACAAGCCTGCGCCGCCGCAGACAGGGTCGCCCCGGAGGTCATCACATCGTCGATCAGCAGGATCGTGCGCCCGATCAACAGGGTCAGGCGCCGGGGGTGGGGACGGATCGCATCGCTCAGCATCGCATGGCGCGCCTCAACGCCCAGCCCCTTGAGGCTGTGGGTGCGTTTTGGCCGGATCAGAAGGTCAGGACAAACCGGTAGCCCTGTTGCCGCCGCCACGCCCTGCGCCAGAAGCGCCGATTGGTTGAACCGGCGCTTGAGCATCCGTAGCCAGTGCAACGGCACCGGCGCGATCAGCATGTCTGAGGTAAGGAGGGGTGCGGCTGCGCGGGCCATCCAGCGCGCCGCCGGGTGCACGATATCATGCCGATCCCCATGTTTCAGCGCCAGCACGAGCTTGCGCCCGTTCTCGTGATAACGCAGGGCCGCGCGTCCGCGCGACCAAGGCCGGGCATTGCTGAGACAATCATCGCAGTATTCGACCGCTTCGGATTCATCACCCGGCAAAGGCACACCGCAGGCATCGCATACCAGACCGGAAATGAAGGGCGTATCGCGCCAACAGGGACCGCAAAGGCCAAAATCGGTCGCGACCGACGCACCGCAGAGGGTGCAGCGCGGCGGATAGATGAGGTGAACCGCTGTTTGAAAAGCTGCGCTCGGCATTCTATTCTCCTGCTCATGAGCCAGACCCCGCTGACGGACCGCCCCGCCCTTCTTCGCAACCGCGCCCGCGCCCGGCGCGCCCCGGCCCTGTTCCTGCACGAGATCGCCGCCGATGAGATCGAGGATCGTCTCAGCATGGTTAACAAATCCTTTACCGCGCCCGCCGTGGTGAGCGGATTTGCAGATTTCTGGCAGCCGCGCTTTCCTACGGCTCGGGTGATCGCGGATGACGATATCCTTGCGTTGCAGCCCGGCGCGCATGACCTGGTGATCCATGCGCTCTGTCTGCATTGGGCGAGTGATCCGGTCGGGCAACTGATCCAGATGCGCCATGCCATGAAACCCGACGGGCTGATGCTGGCGGTGCAGTTCGGCGGCAGCACATTGTCGAACCTGCGCGCCGCCCTGGCGCAAGCCGAAGCGGATCTCACCGGGGGTCTTTCGCCGCGCGTGCTGCCGATGGGCGAAATCCGCGATCTGGGCGCGCTGTTGCAGCGGGCCGGTTTTGCCCTTCCCGTCGCGGACAGCCTGCGGCTGACGACCAGCCATGCCAACCCGCTGGCGCTGATGCGCGACCTGCGCGCGATGGGCGAAGGCAATGCGATGACGCGGCGCACGCGCCGGTTCACAAGACGGCGTGTGCTGGAGCGCGCCTGCGACATTTACAGCGAAACCTTTGGCACGGGAGATGGACGTGTGCCCGCGACATTCGAGTTGGTTTTCCTGACCGGATGGGCCCCGGATGCCAGCCAGCCACAGCCCCTGCGCCCCGGATCGGCCGCCGCCCGGCTGGCGGACGCGCTGGACACGGCGGAAAACCCGCTGAAAGATTGACCTCTTGGCCATAACCTTTATGTCTCGTCTGTCCCAAGACAGCAAGGAATGACCCGACAGATGCTCGATGCCAGCCGCGATGCCGCTCGTCCCGCCCATGCGCCAGCCGACCACCCGCCTGTGCCGCGCCGGAGAACCGGCGTGTTGCTGGCCAATCTTGGGACGCCGGACAATTATGACTATTGGTCGATGCGCCGCTATCTCAACGAATTCCTGTCAGACCGGCGGGTGATTGATTACAGCCCCTGGAAATGGCAGCCGCTCTTGCAGCTCATCATCCTGAGCAAGCGCCCGTTTACCAGCGGACAGGCCTATCGATCGATCTGGAACGAGGAAAAGGGCGAGAGCCCGCTCATGTCCATCACCCGCGCCCAAACCGCGAAAATGGCCGAAGCGATGCAGGCGCGCTATGGCGATCAGGTCATGGTCGATTTCTGCATGCGCTACGGCAACCCCTCAACCAAATCGAAGGTGCGGGCGATGGTCGAGGCCGGCTGCACCCGGATCCTGTTTTTCCCGCTTTACCCACATTATGCGGGGGCCACATCCGCCACCGCGAACGATCAGTTCTTTCGCGCCCTGATGGAAGAGACCTGGCAGCCGGTTGCCCGCGTGGTAGAACCTTATTTCGACGCCCCGCTCTATATTGAGGCGCTCGCCCAATCCGTCGAGCGCGCCTATGCCCGCCTCGAAACCCGGCCCGAAATTCTGGTCGTCTCCTATCACGGAATGCCAAAGCGTTATCTGATGAAGGGTGATCCCTATCATTGCCAGTGCCAGAAGACGACGCGCCTGCTGAAGGAGCGGCTGGGTTGGGCAGAGACCGAGATCACCACCACGTTCCAGTCGGTCTTTGGCCCCGAGGAATGGCTGAAACCCTACACGGTGGACGAGGTGGCGCGGCTCGCCAGCGTCGAGGGCAAGAAACGAATCGCCGTCATGGCGCCGGCCTTTTCCGCCGATTGCATCGAGACGCTGGAAGAGATCAACGAGGAAATTCGCGAGAGTTTCGAGGAAGCGGGGGGCGAGGAATTCACCTATATCCCCTGCCTCAATGACGATGACGCTCATATTCGGGCGTTGAGCGCGATCGTCGAAAGCAATCTTGCAGGTTGGGTGGCGTGAGCCGGACAACAAAAAAGGCAGCGGTAAACCGCTGCCTTTCTCTCTGATAGTCGAAACTGATCAGTTAGCAGCGATCGCGATTGCCACAACGGCCAGCAGCGCCAGCGGCACCCAAATGGCTGCGGAAGACGAGCTTGCGTTGGTTTCTTCGACGATCACCGGGGCTTCGATCACAGGCTCGGACAGGTTGCCGGCGAAAGCGGTCGATGCTGCGGCGCTCAGAGCGACCGCGAGAACGAGTTTTTTCATTTTATCCTCCAGATATTGGCCTGAATCTACTTTCAGCAGTCCAGGCAGTAAAGACGTTACCTCGTAACCTCTCTCAAAGCAGCAATTTCGTCTAATTGCAAATGTAACTTGGGTGTTTCGCCGAAAATGTGGCCGGTTTTTCGTCAAATTAGCAACACCTGCGTTCCAACCTTTGTCATGCCGAACAGTTCGGCGATATGTTCGTTGTAAAGACCGATGCAGCCATTGGATGATCGCCGCCCGATCTTGCGCGTATCATGCGTGCCGTGGATGCGATAATAGGTCCAACTCAGATAAAGCGCATGTGTTCCCAAGGGGTTGCTGGGACCGGGTTCGATATAGGCGGGCCATTCGGGGTTTCGTTTGAGCATCGAAGGTGTCGGCCGCCAACTCGGCCCTTCGACCTTGCGCACGACCGCAGTGCGGCCTCGGCGCGTCAGATCCTCGGATTGCGGCACAGAGGAGGGGTAGAGTTTGTATGTGCTGCGATCCTCGCTCCAGAAATGCACGGCGCGCGAATCGATATCGACAAGGATCGCGCCATTCTTGAGAGTCGAGAAATACGGCTCCCAGTGCAGGCTGCGGAAACTGGAGATATTGCGGCGAACCGATTCCGTGACGTCACGCTCTATCTCGACTGATCCCGCGCCATCTACTGCGCGCGCAAGCGTCGGAGCACAGAGCAGAGCCGCAGACCCCGCGACAAAGGCGCGTCTATTCCATGGTCTGATGATATCAGGCGCCATCATTCATTCTCCATCGCGGATAACCAACTACTGAGACAGTATATTGCACGAAGGACGCAGTCGCAATTCAAACGACATGAGCATGGCAAAGATGTGCGCATGCGGGTTTGTATCACAACAGAAGCCGGGCTAAAGCGGGAACCGCAACATTATCGGGTGGTTTGGCATCATGGCGCGTCTCTTTGGTCTCCTGTTCCCTCTTTTGCTGGCCCTCGCGGCTTGCGCGGCACCGCCACAACCGCCGCAAATGGGCCCGGACGGCAAGCCACTGCCACGGGTTTACAGGATTCCGGCGAACCAAACCTCTGAAATCCAGTTCCGGATTCTTGATTCGGTCAACACCCTGCGTCAGGCCGCCGGTCAGCCGCCCGTTGCGCTTGATTCGCAGTTGACCGCCGCGGCGGCGACCCATTCGCGGGACATGTCGGTGCAGAGCCGGCCTTGGCATTTCGGCTCTGACGGTTCCTCGCCAATCGACCGGGCGCGGCGCGTGGGCTATCAGGGCGAACTGGTGGGCGAGGCGATTTCGGAGACCTACGAGACCGAACTCGAGACGCTGGCCGCCTGGATGGAGGATCCCGGCACACGCCGCGTGCTGCTGTCGGCCGAGGCGCGCAAGATGGGCTTTTCCTGGGAGCAGGAGCGGAACGGCAAGATCTGGTGGACGCTGGTCATGGGCAGCTGATCACGCATTGAGCGTGATCGGCGTGCCGTCGCGGACCATGGCATAGATATCCTCTATCTCGCGATTGGAGACGGAGATGCATCCCGCCGTCCAGTCCGGGGTGAGCACGGCGAATGCGTTGGGCTCGCCATGGATGAAGATGTCGCCGCCGGGGCTCTTGCCGATCGACCGGGCGTAGGCGATGTCAGCCTCGTTGGGATAGGAAATGCCCAGCGAAAGGTGAAAGGAACTGTTGGGGTT
Organism: Rhodobacteraceae bacterium CG17_big_fil_post_rev_8_21_14_2_50_63_15; assembly: GCA_002783205.1. Taxonomy (GTDB): domain Bacteria; phylum Pseudomonadota; class Alphaproteobacteria; order Rhodobacterales; family Rhodobacteraceae; genus Roseovarius. The sequence goes on from PFEY01000060.1 coordinate 35,683, forward strand.
GCGCCGGTCGATGACATATTCGCCTTCGGGCGTCTTGCCGTCACCCTCCAATTCCTTGTGCCCCTCAGGCGCGGAGCCGAGATTGACCTTGTAGGATTTCAGCACCCGGTCGTAATGCAGCAGATGCATCTCGCGCGCGTTCTTGTTGACGATGATGCGCGTGACCTCGGGGCCGCGATAGGTGCGGAACTTTGAATTGCTGGCACAGCCCGACAGCGCGAAGATGCCCGCCAGAAGCGTGAAACGTCGTGTCAGTCTCATGTGGATTACCGTCTCACTGCCGATACGTCTTTTGGGAGGAGATTACACCAGATTCCGGCCTCGCCGGAAGCGGTTTTTCGGGAATCACAAAGGATTTAGCGTGAAACCGGCCACCAGTTCGACATGCGCCGACCAACGGAACTGATCAACGACACGCAGCGGACCCATCACATAACCCTGCGCCAAAAGCGTCTTTGCATCGCGGGCAAAGGTGGTGGGATTACAGGAAACATAGGCGAGCCGGGGCAGGCGGGCACGGGCGATTTCGGCAATCTGCGCCTCGGCGCCGGCGCGCGGTGGGTCGATGACGGCGGCATCGAAGCGCGCCAGGTCGCCAGGCAAAAGCGGACGGCGAAACAGATCGCGGGCCTCGGTCGTAACGGTCTTGAGGCCTTGGCTCTTTCTCCAGCCACGGTCGAGCGCTTCGGTCATCATCGCATCGCCCTCGACGGCATGAACCTCGGCGGTGCGTGCCAGCGGCAATGCGAAGGTTCCGCAACCGGCAAAGAGATCCACAATACGCCTCGCGCCTGCAAGAATTTTCTCTGTTTCGGCCAAAAGAGCGGCTTCGCCTTCTGCGGTCGCTTGCAGGAAGGCGCCCGGCGGTGGCGTGATGCGCGCGGTGCCGAACAGCTGTTCCGGCGCGCGTTGGGCCACCACCATCTCATCGTCCCAGGCGAGCCGCGCCAGATCGTGCCGTTCTGCAAGGGCCGCCAGCGTGCCGCGCAAGGGTCCGTCGAGCGGCTTGCCGTCGGCCACCGCGACATCCAGCCCGGCGAGCGATCGGGTCACGGTTACGGAAATCCCGGTCTTGCGGCTGGCCCCGGCCAGCGCCAGATCACTGGCGGCTGGCAGGGCACGCATCAGGTCGGGATGCAGGAGTTTGCACTCTGGAATCTCGATGATCGTGTCGGAGGCACGGGCATGGAACCCCGCCAGCGCGCCCTTCTTGGTGCGGCGCACCGCAAATGTGGCGCGGCGGCGCGACTGCGGCGGCGAAATGTGGATCGGAAGGAAATCGACCGCAATCCCGTGGGCCTGAAGCGCCGTTTGGACGATGTCCTGTTTCCAGATCGCCAGAAACCCATCCGAGGCGTGTTGCAACTGGCAGCCACCGCAGGATTTGAAATGGCGGCACGGCGCGACAACGCGATCGGGTGACGGGGTCAGAATGCGGATATCGGTCAGGGTCTGATTGATCAGCGCCCCTGACACGACCTCGCCCGGCAAGGTCAGCGGCGCAAAGACCGGACCTTCGGCGATGCCATCGCCCTGATGGCCAAGACGGGTGATGACATGCTGGCTCAGAGCAGATCCTCGCGGGTGAGCGTAAAGTCCGAGGCGATCCAGCGGCGTTTGAGGTCTGCGAGGCGCCGCCCCAACGCCGGGCCGCTGAGGCCGGGCATGAGATCGGCGGCGCCGACGGGAAACCGGGCCGCGGCACCGCGCGCGAGATCGCGCGGCATGTCGGGTGCCAGAGGGACTCCGATCAGCGCCGCGCGCAGCAAGAGGATATTGGTGCCCTCTGCCACACCGTAGCGATAGCCCAGTTCCGGGGTCCGCTGCGTGCCGATTGCCGCCGCGCGCAACTGTGTCAGTCGCCTGGTTTGGGCCCGTGACAGACGCAAGCGGTCCGCGACATCATCACCCGCCAACGCGGCAAGGCGGCGCAGCGGGTCTGGGGCCATGTTCGTCTCTGATTCCAGATGAACGAGCGGGGCCAGCGCGCGCGCGTCAGCGCCCGGCAACACCGCGTGCAGAACGCCCGTGGCCTGCATCGCAGCAACCGATGGCGCGGGGTTCGGGGCGGTCAGCACCTTGAGCAATTCAGCCCCGACACGTTCGCGCGACAGCGATTCCAGCCCGTCAAGATGCGCAGCACAGGCGGCGAGTCCCTCGGGATCGAGGCCGTTCTGCGCATCACCATACCAGGCATGGAAACGGAAAAACCGCAGGATGCGCAGATAGTCCTCACGAATGCGCTGGTCCGGATCCTCGATGAAGCGCACATGCCGGGCGCGCAGGTCCGCCAGCCCACCCAGCGGGTCAATCACGGTGCCGTCTGGCCGTGCATAAAGCGCGTTCATGGTGAAATCCCTGCGACGGGCATCGGTGTGCAGGTCGCTGGAATAGGCCACCACGGCGTGACGGCCAAAGGTTTCAACATCCTCGCGAAAGGTCGTGATCTCATGCGGGATGTGATCCGCGACCACGGTGATCGTGCCATGCTCGAGGCCTGTCGGCACCGGTTTGAGGCCGGCGCGCCTGGCAAGGTCGATCACTGCGTCGGGTCGCGCGTCGGTGGCGATGTCGATATCGCCCACCGGCGCATCCAACAGCGCATTGCGCACACAGCCGCCGACAAAGAGTGCCTGATAGCCCGCAGCGGACAGCATGGCGCAGATGGCCTGCGTTGGTCGGGCGGTGATCCAGTCGCCCGTGATCTTCATCGCGAATCCGCCAGATCCGCCATGCTGCGCAGGATGCGCGCGGTCGCCCCCCAGATGTAGTAGGGGCCAAAGGGCACGGCATAGTAATTCCGCCAATCCCCCCGCCACCGTCGTCTTTCGACCCTGAACCGGCCCAGATCAAGCAGATGTGCCAGCGGCACCTCGAAGATCTCGTCGACTTCGCCAACCTGCGCTCGGGGTTGAAACGGATGTTGCACCCGCGCCAGAACCGGTGTGACATCAAAGCCGGTGACGGTTTCGTGGTTGGGCAGATATCCCAGCACCTCGACATTACCGGGATCGAGACCGATTTCCTCGGACGCCTCGCGCAGCGCGGTTGCCGTGAGGTCAGGATCCGCCACATCCTGCTTGCCGCCGGGAAAGGCGATCTGGCCGGGATGATGGGTGAGCGCCGAGGATCGTTTGGTCAGGATCACCCGCGCCGCCCCGTGACCGCACAGCACCGGCACCAGAACAGCGGCCGCGCGCAGCTTGCGATCCGGCGGCAGAATCACCCCGGGGTTGAGATCATAATCGGAGGAGGCGTGGCCTGCGCCGCCGAGCGCCGTCAGCAGCGGGCCAAGGGGGTCAGTTGCCGTCACCAGACCCCCCCGGCGCCTCAAACCCCAGCGTTGCCGGATCCAGCCGGTAATGCGCACCGCAGAACTGGCAATCGGCGGTGACGATCCCATCCGCGGTGGTCATGGTCCGGATGTCCTTGGCAGAATAGATCGAGAGACTGTTGCGCACGCGCTCCTCTGAGCAGGAGCAGCCAAAGCGCACCGGTTGCAGATCGAAAACCCGCGGTGCTTCCTCGTGAAAAAGCCGAACCAGAAGGTCGATCGGCGCGACCGACGGGCCGATCAGTTCGAGATCCTCGACCGTATCGAGCAGAAGATTGACCCGGGACCAGTTCTCGGCCTCGGGGCCGCTGACGATGTCGCGGGCGACAAGCAGGCCACCCTCACCCGATCCGCCCGCCGTCGCGAAGGGCGACGCCTTGGGCATATGTTGCAGCATCACACCGCCTGCGCGCCAATGCGCGACCCCGCCAACCTCGGTCGATTTGCCGAAACTGAGGGCGAAGCGGGTGGGCAACTGCTCGGACTGGGCAAAATAGGCCTCGGCGCAATGGCTGAGCGCGGAGCCCGCGATGGGCGTGATCCCCTGATAGGGCGTGGTTCCTTCGCCCTGGTCGATCAACACGGCAAAATAACCCTCTCCAAGATGAGCGAACGGCGCGGCATCGGTCAGGCGGGCGCGGTCAAAACCGGCATAGGCGCGCATCCGGGCCGGCTCTCCCTCGGCCGTTGGGCTGTAATAGTCGGTGGCGATCATCCGCACCGGCCCGCGCGTCTGCACCTGAAGCGAGAGCTTCCAGCGCAGCTTGATCGCCTGCCCGATGAGCGCGGTCAAGAGCGCCATTTCCGCGATCAGCGCCTCGACCTGGGGCGGGTAGTCGTGCTGTTTCAGGATGCCGTCAAGAACCCCATCAAGCCGCGCGACCCGTCCACGGACATCGGCGGTATCCAGCTGGAACGGCAGGATCGTGTCATCCCATGCAATTTTCTGGCCGAGGGTCATGGGCTTTCCTTTGGTGCCTCGATTTGGCATATCGCGAGTATAGGGGCAGAGCAAGACGAGGTCCAAGGGGAGCAGGGCATGATCAGACGGTTCGGTGAGGCACCATGCCCCGGCATTCGCTATCGGCTGCGGCCCGGTGTCTATGCGATCCTGCCGCGCGGGCGACAGATTCTGGTGACGCATCAGGCCGAACCGGTGCCGGAGTTGCAATTGCCCGGAGGTGGGATCGATCCCGGCGAATCGCCGTTGACAGCGCTGCATCGGGAGGTTCTGGAGGAAACCGGCTGGATCATCGCGCGGCCCAGACGGGTGGGGGCGTTCCGGCGGTTTACCTACATGCCGGAATACGACCTCTGGGCCGAAAAGCTGTGTGTGATCTACCTCGCGCATCCGGTGCGTGCGATGGGGAAACCGTCAGAGCCGGGACATCGAGCGGTCTGGATCGCCCCGGACCGGGCGGCGCGTAATCTGGGGAATGCCGGCGACCGGCATTTCGTCAGCCGGGTCCTGAACAGGACTTGAACTCGAGCAGGACGCCGGAAATATCGTCGCTGAAATCTGCATCCTCAGCGAAATCCGACAGTTTCCACATCAGCGATTCCAGGAAGGCCATGCTGCGGGTTTGACGCAGGGCGCGCATGATCGCGGCCAGCCCCACCTCATCAAGCAGCCTGCCATCCGGGCGGGAGCATTCGGTTACACCGTCAGAGTGAATCAGCAAACGGTCGCCGGGTGCCATGCTCACCTCGAACTGGTCGAAGCGGGCGTCGTCGATGAGACCGACAGGCAGACCACCCTGGCCAATGAATTCCACCTCGCCATTCGCGCGTTGCAACGCCGGGTGCGGATGACCGGCCTGTGCGATGACGATCCGACCGGTCTCGAGATCGGCATTGGCCAGAACGATCGTGAAGTAATGCTCGGTTTCCATCTCTGACATGATCAGACGATTGAGCAGGGCCAGCACCTCGGCGGGGGGGCGAACCTCGAATCCGCCATCTGCGGTCTTGCGCAAGGACAGGTTCTGTTCTGGCACCGCGGCGGACAGATAGCCGGCGAGCCGCGCGGTCATCAGCGCCGAACTGATTCCGTGACCGGAAACGTCGATACTGTAAAGGCCGATCCGGGTCTCGCTGATCGGGAACATGCCCACCAGATCACCGCCGACATGGCCCGAGGACTGCAACATCAGCGAAACCTCGGCCCGTCCGAAATCCCGATAGCGTTCGCTGACCAGCGACTGCTGGAGTTTCTTTGCCTCGATCAGATCGTTGTCGAGGGAATCATAGAGCGTCTGAAGCTCGTCGAGCGTGGCCCTGATCAAGCGGTTCTTCTCGCTGAGTTCGTGCTGCATCCGCAGGATACGTTCTCCGGCGGCGATCCGGGCGCGCAACTCGGCGGCATTGACCGGCTTGGTGAGAAAATCATCGGCCCCCGCATCCAGCCCCAATGCCACCTCTTCCTTGTCGCTCTTGGAGGTGAGCAGGATGAAGTAGCCATAACTGTCGCGTGCCATTTGTCTGAATTCACGGCAGAACTCCAAACCGTTCAGGCCCGGCATCATCCAGTCGCTCATCACCAGATCCGGCGGCGTCTCGCGGCAGAGGCGGAGCGCATCATCGCCCGACGCCGCTTCTTGCACCTCGAACCCCCAGCGTTGCAGCGAGGCTGTCAGAATCCGCCGTTGCAGACGGCTGTCATCGACCACAAGCGCCCGGCGGATCACCACGCCATCGGCCTCCGTTCGCACGCTCTGCTCCATACTCGCCCGCATTGCAGTCACCCCTCACAGCATCGGCATGGCTTAGGCAGGCAAGGCTTAACGAGGCGTGAATGTTAAAATTGGCGCGGCTTTCGGGGATTTCTTTACGATTTGGCAGGCAATCGCCCGCAAGATATCCCATCGAAGGGAGAGCACAGGATGATCGAATGGAATCGCGTCAAGGATTTGCGAAACGAAATCGGCGCGGATGCCATCGGCGAAGTGGTCGAACTCTTTTTCGAGGAGGTGGAGGCCGAGATCACCAAGCTGCGTGACCTTGGCGACCGAAGCGACCTTGAGGCGCAGTTGCATTTCCTCAAGGGCAGCGCCCTCAACCTCGGCTTTGCCGATTTCTCGGATCTGTGTCATCGCGGCGAGATTGCAGCCGCCAAGGGGCAGGCGCACAGCGTCGATCTGACCGGGGTCTTCACCTGTTATGAAGCCTCAAGGGCCGCCTTTCTGGCGGGTCTCGAACAGGTCATTGCCACCTAGATCAGAAATTCGGCCAGAACTTCGTCCCGCGTGATGTCACGATAATCGAACCCGGCGGCATCAAGTTTGTGAAGGATGTGGGTGAAGTTTTCGGGCCGTGTGGTTTCGATTCCGATCAGGACAGAGCCGAAATTGCGCGCCGATTTCTTGAGATACTCAAACCGCGCGATATCGTCGTCTGGTCCGAGAATTTCGAGAAACTCGCGCAACGCGCCGGGACGCTGCGGCATCCGCAGAATGAAGTATTTCTTGACACCGAGAAAGCGCTGGGCCCGTTCCTTGACCTCGGGAAGGCGTTCGAAATCGAAATTTCCGCCCGAGGTGACACAGACCACCGTCTTGCCGCGAATCATCGTTGCGATGTCCTTGAGCGCGTCAATGGCGAGCGCGCCGGCCGGTTCCAGAACGATGCCTTCGATGTTGAGCATCTCAAGGATGCTGGAGGACAGGCGATCCTCTTCGATCACAAGGGAATGGGACGGGTCGAGATCGGCCAGCCGCGCAAAGGTGAGAGCACCGATCTGCCCCACCGCCGCGCCATCGGCGAAATTGTTGATGTGAGGCAGGCGCACCGGCGCACCGGCCTTGAGGGCGGCCGCAAAGCACGCGCCACCCGCCGGCTCGACCAGGGTCAGCGTGGCACGGTCCCCCACATAGCTGCGCACCCCGGCGGAGAGACCGCCGCCGCCTACCGGCAGGATCAGATGATCGGGCATTCCCGCCAACTGTGCCTCGATTTCCACCGCAACGCTCGCCTGGCCCTCGATGACATCCTCATCGTCAAAGGGAGACAGGAAATGACCGTCAATGCTGACGCAATAGGCCTGCGCCGCCGCCAGCGTGTCATCGAAATAATCCCCCGTCAGCCGGATCGTCACCGCATCACCGCCGAACGTCCGCGTCTTGCCGATCTTTTGCTGCGGCGTTGTCACCGGCATGAAAATCACGCCCCTGACCCCGAAATGGCGGCACATATAGGCAACACCCTGCGCGTGATTGCCCGCGCTCGCGCAGACGAATTGCGTGGTCTCGGGTCGCGCTGAGAGAGCCTTGCGCATGGCGTTGAAGGCGCCGCGCAGCTTGTAGGAGCGCACCGGGCTCAGATCCTCGCGCTTGAGCAGGATCTCCGCCCCATAGCGCTCTGACAGATGATCATTGCGTTGGAGCGGTGTCGGCTCGAACACGGCGCGCATGGCGGCCTCGGCGGCCCGGGCGTTTTTCTGAAACTCGGTCATTCCCGCCTGAGTGCCGCAATCGGTGCGCGCTGACAAGGGGGCCACCTTGTCGCGGGCCCGAAAACCCGCTAAGCGCGCGGACGAGATCCGCGAGAAGGAAATGACATGTCCGCGCCCAAGAAAGTTGTTCTGGCCTATTCCGGGGGCCTCGATACCTCGATCATCCTGAAATGGCTCCAGACAGAATATGGCTGCGAGGTGGTGACTTTTACCGCCGATCTCGGGCAGGGCGAGGAACTTGAACCGGCGCGGGCCAAGGCGGAACTGCTGGGGATCAACCCCGCAAACATCTACATCGAGGACGTGCGCGAGGAATTCGTGCGCGATTTCGTCTTTCCGATGTTCCGCGCCAATGCGGTCTATGAGGGGATGTATCTGCTTGGCACCTCGATCGCGCGGCCGCTGATTTCCAAGCGTCTGGTCGAGATCGCCGCCATGACCGGCGCCGATGCGGTAGCGCATGGCGCAACCGGCAAAGGCAACGATCAGGTGCGCTTTGAACTGGCCGCCTATGCGCTCAACCCCGATATCAAGGTGATCGCGCCCTGGCGGCTGTGGGATCTGACGAGCCGCACGAAACTGTTGGCCTTCGCCGAGGCGAACCAGATCCCGATCGCCAAGAACAAGCGCGGCGAGGCGCCGTTTTCGGTCGATGCCAACCTGTTGCACACCTCCTCTGAGGGCCGCGTGCTGGAAGATCCGGCAGAAGTGGCGCCCGACTATGTCTATCAGCGCACGGTCAACCCCGAAGATGCGCCCGACACGCCCGAATTGATCGAGGTGACGTTCGAGCGTGGCGACGCGGTGGCGATCAACGGCGTGGCGATGAGCCCGGCCACGATCCTGACGCAGCTCAACGACTATGGTCGCACGCATGGCGTGGGGCGGCTCGATTTCGTCGAGAACCGCTTTGTCGGGATGAAGTCGCGCGGCATCTACGAGACGCCGGGCGGCACCATCCTGCTTGAGGCGCATCGGGGCATCGAGCAGATCACGCTCGACAGCGGATCGGGGCATCTCAAGGATTCGCTGATGCCGCGCTATGCGGAACTGATCTATAACGGCTTCTGGTTCAGCCCCGAGCGCGAAATGCTGCAAGCCGCGATCGATCGCAGTCAGCAGCATGTCACCGGCACTGTGCGGCTCAAGCTCTACAAGGGATCGGTCTCTTGTGTGGGCCGCTGGTCTGATCACAGTCTTTATTCCGAGGCGCATGTGACCTTTGAGGATGACGCCGGCGCCTATGACCAAAAGGACGCGGCGGGCTTCATCCAGCTCAATGCGCTGCGTCTCAAGCTGCTGGCGGCCCGCAACCGGCGGTTCCGGGGTTAGGATCACAGGACGGAGGGGGCACCATGGAAGCGGAGTTCTGGCATAGCCGTTGGGAGAAGATGCAGATCGGCTTTCACGAGGGTGCGGTCAACCGGATGCTGGCAACCCATCTGGCGGCGCTGGGCCTTGCACGCGGGGCGCGGATCTTTCTGCCGCTCTGCGGCAAGACCCGCGACATCGCCTGGCTTCTCGCTCAGGAGTATCGCGTGGCGGGCGCGGAGCTGAGCGAGATCGCGGTGCGCCAGCTTTTCGAGGAAATGGACGTGACGCCGGAGGTGACGCAGACGGGGCCGCTCCGGCGCTATGCGGCGTTGGGGATTGACGTCTTTGTGGGCGACATCTTTGATCTCACCACCGGTCTCTTGGGCGCGGTCGATGCCGTCTATGACCGCGCGGCGCTGGTGGCCTTGCCCGAGGCCATGCGCGGGCGCTATGCCGCGCATCTGGCCGCGATCACGGCACATGCGCCGCAACTGCTCATCACCTTTGAATACGATCCGTCGGTGATGAACGGCCCGCCGTTTTCGCTGAGCAATGCAGATGTCGAAACCTGCCACGGCGGGCGCTATGACATCACGGTTCTGGCCGAGGCTGAGGTGCCGGGGGGGCTCAAGGGCTTTTGCCCGGCGCAGGAGCGGGCGCTTCTGCTCAGGCCCAAGGCGCTTGCGGGGCGCGAAACATCTCTCAACACCGCGTGACATCACGCTGTCGTCTGTTGGCGGTAGGGGTGATTTGCTACAGACTCGGTGGAAAGAGGAGGCGAAACCATGCCCAGATACCTACGCGAGATAAAGGCCGCGACGCTGGCGATGCTGATCGTTGCGGGTCTCTGCGCGCAATCCAAAACCGCCGCTGCGGCAGATGCGGAAATGCTTGTCGTCGCAGGGGGCTGTTTCTGGTGTGTTGAGTCGGATTTCGAGGGGGTGCCGGGCGTGATTGCGGCCGAATCGGGCTTTACCGGTGGTCAGGTTGAAAATCCGACTTACAAGGAGGTTTCGCGAGGCGGCACCGGCCATTTTGAGGCCGTGCGCATCACCTTTGATCCGGCAAGGGTGACGCGAGACACGTTGCTGGCGCTGTTCCTTCGGTCGGTCGATCCAACCGATCCGGGCGGGCAATTCTGTGACCGCGGTGACAGCTATCGCACGGCAATCTTTGTATCCGGGGCCGCAGAGGCCAAGATGGCCGAGGCGGCACTGCGCGCCGCCGCATCAGATCTTGGACAAGACATCGTGACCCCGATCCTCCCGCTCGGCCGCTTTTATCCGGCCGATGCCTCTCATCAGGATTACTACAAGAGCGGCGAGCTCGTGATCACCCGCTTTGGTCCCAAAACGAAGAGCAAGGCCTACAAACTGTATCGCGAGGCATGTGGACGCGATGCGCGTGTGCGGGATCTCTGGGGAAAGAAAGCGCCCTTTGTCGGCCATTCCTGAAACGCAGGGGGCCACTACGCCCTGAGATCATAACGGCGCGGGCCAATGTCGCGCGTGGTTTGGGCTTTCGCAGCGCAGCATGGATTTGTAAGGTCTGTCCCAGCGGGAATGGGGGACAGGGTGAGCAACGCGACATCAGCCGTCACGCCGATGATGGCGCAGTATCTCGAGATCAAGGCACAGTATCCCAACGCGCTCCTGTTCTACCGGATGGGCGATTTCTACGAGTTGTTCTTTGACGATGCCGTCGTCGCGTCTGAGGCGCTGGACATTGCCCTTACCAAGCGCGGCAGACATCTGGGCGAGGATATTGCCATGTGTGGCGTGCCGGTGCACGCCTCTGAGGGCTATCTTCTGACGCTGATCCGCAAGGGATTTCGCGTCGCGATCTGTGAACAGATGGAGGATCCGACAGACGCGCGCAAGCGTGGCGCTAAATCGGTCGTGCGGCGCGAGGTCGTGCGTCTTGTGACGCCGGGCACGCTGACCGAGGAAAGCCTGCTGGAGGCACGGCGACACAATTACCTTGCCAGCTATGCGAACGTGCGCGGCCAAGGGGCGATAGCCTGGGTCGACATCTCGACGGGGGCCTTTCATGTGATGCCGCTGGCCATCGCGCGGCTCGCGCCAGAACTCGCCCGTCTGGCCCCACGCGAGGTGGTCATCGCCGAGGGCGATCGAGCCAATCTGGCGGAAGTTGTTTCTGAATCGGGCGCGTCCCTGAGCGCGTTGGGACAGGCCGCTTTCGACAGCACGACGGCAGAAAAACGGTTATCCGCGCTGTTTGCTGTGAGCACACTGGAGGCCTTTGGACCGTTCACGCGGCCCGAGATTGCCGCAATGGGGGCGATCGTCGAATGGCTTGAAATCACACAGAAGGGCAAGTTGCCCCTGCTGCGCCCTCCCGTGCGGGAGAGCGAAGCGCAGGTGATGCAGATCGACGCCGCAACCCGGCGCAATCTGGAACTGACCCATGCGCTGGACGGACACCGTGCGGGATCGCTTCTGGCCACGATCGACCGGACAGTGACGGCGGGCGGTGGGCGGCTTCTGGAACAGCGGTTGTCCAGCCCAAGCCGGGTGCTTGACGTGGTGCAGGACCGACTGGCGGCAGTCACATTCGGCGTCGAGCAACCGCGCCTGTGCGCCGATCTGCGCGAGGCGTTGCGCCGGGTGCCGGATCTTGACCGTGCCCTGTCCCGTCTGGGCCTTGACCGGGGCGGGCCACGCGATCTTGCAGCGGTGCACAATGGGCTGGCGCAGGCCCGGGTGGTGGCGACAGGGCTGAGGGAAAATGACCTGCCGACTCTGCTGAGCGAAGCGGTCGCCGGATTGACCGGCCATGACGCCCTGCTTGACCTGCTGGATCGGGCCTTGGTGGCAGAGCCGCCTCTTCTGCTGCGCGATGGCGGCTTTGTTGCGCCGGGATTTGACGCCGACCTCGACGAGGCCCGGCAATTGCGGGACGAAGGGCGCGGCGTGATCGCCGCGATGCAGGGGGATTATGTCAAGCAGACCGGCGTCCCCTCGCTCAAGATCAGGCATAACAATGTGCTGGGGTATTTCATCGAGGTGACGGCGACCCATGCCGAGCGGATGCTGGCGCCGCCGCTTGCCGAGACCTTCAGGCATCGTCAGACCACAGCCAATCAGCTGCGCTTTACCACCGGACCACTGAGCGAGATGGAAACACGCATCCTCAATGCCGGGGGCCGGGCGTTGGAGATTGAAAAGCGGCTCTATTACAGCCTTAGAACCGCGATTCTGGAACAATCGCGCGCCCTTGGGCAGGTCGCACGCGGGCTGGCCGAGATCGACCTTGCGACGGCTCTGGCCGATCTCGCGCGTGCCGAGGCGTGGTGCAAGCCACGGGTCGATCAGAGCCGTGCCTTGCGGATCGAGGGGGGACGGCATCCGGTGGTCGAGCGGGCGCTGCGGGCGCAAGGTGGCGTGCCGTTTATCGCCAATGACTGCGATCTCGGCGAGACAAGCGATATCTGGCTGCTGACCGGGCCGAACATGGCCGGGAAATCGACCTTCCTGCGGCAGAACGCCCTGATCGCGCTGCTGGCCCAGACCGGCAGCTACGTGCCCGCGACCTCGGCGCATATCGGCCTGGTAAGCCAACTCTTCAGCCGGGTCGGGGCCTCTGACGATCTGGCGCGGGGGCGCTCTACCTTTATGGTGGAAATGGTCGAGACGGCCGCAATTCTCAATCAGGCGAACGCACAGGCCCTGGTCATTCTGGACGAGATCGGGCGCGGCACGGCAACCTATGACGGGCTGAGCATCGCCTGGGCCACGCTGGAGCATCTGCATGACGTGAACCGCTGCCGCGCGCTGTTTGCCACCCATTATCATGAACTGACCAATCTGAGCGACAAGCTGGAGCGCGTCGAGAATGCCACCGTCAGCGTCAAGGAGCATGACGGCCAGCTGATTTTTCTGCATGAGGTGCGGCGCGGTGCGGCGGACCGTAGCTATGGGGTGCAGGTGGCCAGGCTTGCCGGCCTTCCGGATGTGGTGGTCGCGCGGGCACGGGTGGTGCTCGATGCGCTGGAGAAAGGCGAGCGGGAGGGCGGTGAGGCGAAACGGGCGCTCTTCGATGACTTGCCGCTCTTTGCGGCCCATCCGGTTTCACCGCGTCCGAAAGGCGATGACTCCGCCGTCGAAAAGCGCCTTGGCGAGATCTTGCCAGACATGCTCAGCCCGCGTGAAGCGCTGGATCTCATCTATGAATTGAAGACCCTGTTGAAGCAGAAGGCGGGGTAGCCCCGCCCCCCTCGCCGCCCCTCGGCGTCAGGCGTCGCGGTTCGAGGACACGCCCACCTGTGCCGGGCGCAGGATACGGTCGTGCAGCATGAAGCCCTGGGTCGAAACCTGAATGATCTCGCCGGCGCGGGTGCCCGGCAAAGGGGCTTCGAACATCGCCTCGTGCAGTTGCGGATCGAAACGGTCGCCGATCTGGGGATCGATCAGAGTGATTCCGTGGCGTGAAAACACGGTGCGCAGTTCACGCATGGTCAGCTCGATCCCCTCGAGAAGCGCCGAATAATCGGCGCGCTGTTCGTCTGTCACCGTGTCAAGCGCGCGCTTGAGATTGTCATGCACCGGCAGCATGTCTCGTGCCATCTTCGAGCCGCCGTAATTCTCGGCTTCGGCGCGATCCTTCTGCGCCCGCTTGCGGGCATTCTCTGCGTCGGCCAAAGCGCGCATGAACTTGTCCTGCAACGCATCCCGTTCGGCGCGCAGGGCGTCGATCTCTGCGGCCTCGTCAGTGATTTCGGTCATCATCAGTTCCTGTTCTTCAGCGGCCGCATCTTCGATGTCGTCCAGAAAGTCGTCTTCTCTCGGATCTGCCATTCTTTACCTCTAACTCCGGTCGGAGATCAGTTTGCCCACCAACTGCGCGGTGTAGTTCACAATCGGCACAATCCGCCCATAATTGAGCCGTGTCGGGCCAATGACACCTACCGCTCCAATGATCTTACGGTCAGCGTTCATATATGGAGAGACCACCAAAGAGGAACCCGAAAGTGAAAAAAGTTTGTTCTCCGAGCCGATAAAAATGCGCACGCCCTCGCCTTGTTCGGCCAATTCGAGAAATTCGGCGAGATCTCGCTTGCGTTCGAGATCGTCAAAGAGGATGCGGATGCGTTCGAGATCCTCTTCTTCGGCTCGCGAATCAAGGAGATTTGCCCGACCGCGCACGATCAGGCGCTCGGTCGTATCGCCCTCTCCCGACCAGACGGCGAGCCCGCTCTCGACCATCTCGCGCGCCAGCCTGTCGATCTGCTGGCGTTGCTCTGTGATCTCCCGCGCGATCACGCGCTGGACATCCGAGAGCGTCTTGCCCTCGACAAGGGAATTGAGGAAATTCGCCGCCTCGCGCATCGCGCTGGGCGTATGACCGGGTGGCGGCGTGAAGATCCGGTTCTCGACATGGCCATCGGAAAACACCAGCACCACGAGCGCGCGATCAGGTGCCAGACTTACAAATTCGATATGCTTGATCGGCGCCTCGTGTTTGGGAGCGAGCACCAGCGATGCCCCGTGCGTGACCCCGGAGAGCGCGGCGCCGATGCGGTCCAACGCCCCCGCGACATCCTGCGCGTTGCCGGGCAGCGTGGCATCGATCGCCATGCGGTCAGAGGCATCAAGATCACCGATCTCGAGCAGACCGTCGACAAACATCCGCAGACCCTCCTGGGTCGGGACGCGGCCCGCGCTGATGTGAGGACTGCCCAGAAGGCCCATGTATTCGAGATCCTGCATCACGTTGCGGATTGTTGCGGCGCTCACTTTCTCGCTGAAATCACGCGTCAGGGTGCGCGAACCGACGGGATCGCCGTTTACAAGATAACTTTCGACCACGCGACGAAACACCTCGCGCGAGCGGTCGTTGAGTTGATCCAGGATTTTTCCGGTGTCGCTCATCTCGACGGCACTCCTCTATGACCCGCCATTAAAGAGGGCCAGCGGCAAAGGTCAATCGGGGTTGCCATTCCTCACCGCTCGCATGTATCCCGGAGCCAGCAGAGAAAGGGACATCTGATGCGACCTTCGGGAAGAGACTTAAGCGAGATGCGGCCAGTTTCAATTGAAACCGGCGTTCTGAAACATGCCGAAGGATCCTGCCTGATCAAGGTCGGGGATACTCATGTCCTGTGCACTGCAACACTCGAAGAGCGCGTGCCGCCCTTTGTCAAGGGAACGGGGTTGGGTTGGGTCACGGCGGAATACGGGATGCTGCCGCGCTCGACCAACAGCCGGATGCGACGCGAGGCTGCGACAGGCAAGCAGGGTGGGCGCACGGTGGAAATCCAACGGCTCATCGGACGCAGCTTGCGCGCCGGCGTTGACCGCGTGGCCTTGGGGGAACGCCAGATCACCGTCGATTGTGATGTGATCCAGGCCGATGGCGGGACGCGCTGTGCCTCGATCACCGGTGGTTGGGTTGCGCTGAAGCTGGCCGTCCAAAAGCTCATCAAGGCGGGGGACGTGATCAGCGATCCGCTTGTCGATCCTGTCGCGGCCATTTCCTGTGGAATTTATGCAGGCCAGCCGGTGCTGGATCTCGATTACCCCGAGGACAGCGAGGCCGGGGTTGACGGCAATTTCATCATGACCGGCAGCAAGCGCCTGATCGAAGTGCAGATGAGCGCAGAGGGTGCAACCTTCAGCCGGGATCAGATGACTGTCCTGCTCGATCTTGCGGAACGCGGCGTCGATCAGTTGACGGCACGGCAGCGCGAGGCCACGGGTGCGTAAGTTCGCCGACGATACGCTTCTGGTTGCGACCCACAATCGAGGCAAGCTTGAAGAGATCGTGACCCTGCTCGCGCCTTATGGGGTGCGGGTGATCGGGGCGGCAGAGCGCGGACTGCCCGAACCATCGGAGACCGAGACGACCTTTGTCGGCAACGCGCGGATCAAGGCGCACGCGGCGGCGCGCGCCAGTGGCCTGATGTCCCTGTCAGATGATTCGGGGATTGTCATTGATGCTCTCGGGGGTGCTCCGGGTGTCTACACGGCAGATTGGGCCGAGACCGGTAACGGCCGGGATTTCGTCCTGGCGATGACCCGGGCTCATGACATGCTGATTGCAAGCAAGGAGCCTCAACCCTGGACGGCACGTTTTTGCTGCACGCTGGTTCTGGCCTGGCCCGACGGCCATGACGAGGTATTTGAAGGGACGGTAGAGGGCTGGTTTGTCTGGCCGATGCGGGGCGATCAGGGGCATGGCTATGACCCGATCTTTCAACCGCTGGGGCACGACATCACCTTTGGCGAAATGGATCGTTGGGAGAAGAATCGCATCAGCCATCGCGCCGATGCGTTTCAAAAAATGGTAAAGGCCTGCTTTGGCTGAGGATTGGCAAGCGGGTGGTTTTGGACTTTATATTCACTGGCCGTTTTGTCAGGCCAAATGCCCCTATTGCGACTTCAACAGCCATGTCGCACGCGAGGTGGACCAATCCCGGTGGTGCAACGCCTATCTGACTGAAATTGATCGCACGGCCGCGCTTTTGCCGGGGCGGGTGCTCAATACGGTGTTTTTCGGCGGCGGCACGCCAAGCCTCATGGCGCCCGATACCGTAGCGGCCATTCTTGAGCGGGTGCGACGATCATGGCCGGTTGCGAACGATCTCGAAGTTACCCTCGAGGCAAACCCCGGATCAGTCGAAGCCGGCCGTTTCCGGGCCTATGCGCAAGCTGGCGTTTCGCGCGTTTCAATGGGCGCACAGGCGCTCAATGACCAGGACTTGCGGGCGCTTGGCCGACTGCACACCGTCCGCGATACGCTACAAGCCATTGATATTGCTAAGAAAACATTTGACCGGATAAGTTTTGATCTGATCTACGCCCGGCAGAACCAGACGCTAATGGCGTGGTGTGAGGAGTTACACTTTGCCCTCGGATTGGCGACCGACCACCTGTCCCTTTATCAGCTTACCATCGAAACTGGCACCGCATTTGGTGAACGCTATGCAGCAGGCCGTCTGAAGGGCTTGCCCGAGGACGATCTTGCGGCGGATATGTATCAGGTCACGCAGGAGATCTGCGCCGCAGCTGGTTTGCCGGCCTATGAGGTCTCGAACCATGCACGGCCTGGTGCGGAATCGCGGCATAATCTGATCTATTGGCGCTATGGCGACTATGTTGGGATCGGTCCGGGCGCACACGGGCGGATCACGCTGAATGGTCAGCGCTGGGCAACCGAGGCCTGGGCCATGCCCGAACGGTGGCTGAAAGGGCTCTCCCAAGGCACCACCGAACGGCGTTCGGAGCCTTTGAGCGGTGCGGATCAGGCGACGGAATATGTCCTGATGGGGCTGCGGATTCGCGAGGGCATCAGCCTGGCGCGCTATGAGCAGCTGGCCGGCTGTCCGATTGAACCAGGCAGGATCGCGGCCCTGCAAGACCTGGGCATGGTGCGCCAGAGCGGCGACCTGCTCGCGGCCACAGAGCAGGGGCGTGCGGTTCTCAACGCCGTCATTCGCGAGATTCTGCCGGATGCGCCGTGACGTCAGACGCTGAGCAGACCGATGAGCCGATCCAGCTGCTCAAGCGAGGCATATTCGATGGTTATCTGGCCATGATTCTGACCCGACCTATGATCTATCGTCACCTTCATCGTGAGATTGGCGGAAAGATCCTCTTCAAGGGCCTTTGTATCGGCGTCCTTTTCAGGAGCGCGATCCGGGCGTTTGTCTTTGGTCGGTGTGGAAACATCCGGTTCAGACGCGGCTTTCACCAACTTCTCGGTCTCCCGCACTGACAGGTTCTGTTGGATCACGCGCCGCGCAAGATCAACCGGATGCGTCGCGGTGATCAGGGCGCGGGCATGTCCGGCAGACAGCTTGCCGTCGCGCAGATAGCCCAAAATTTCTTCTGGGAGAGTCAGCAGGCGCACCGAATTGGCGATGTGACTGCGGCTCTTGCCAAGAACCTCCGCGAGTTTTTCCTGCGTATGGCCAAATTTATGCATGAGCTGGCTGTAGCCGGTCGCCTCTTCCACTGGATTGAGATCGGCGCGCTGGATGTTCTCGATAATGGCAATCTCAAGAACTTCGGTGTCGTTGAATTGCCGTATCAGAACCGGCACTTCGTGCAATTGAGCCATCTGAGCGGCCCGCCAGCGGCGTTCCCCGGCGACAATTTCGTAATCGCCTGCACGTCGCGGATTGTCGCGCACGATCAGGGGCTGAATGATTCCCCGCGCGGTGATCGAGTCCGCAAGATCCTGCAATTGCGCGCCGTCAAAGCTGCGGCGGGGCTGTTCGGGATTTGGGTGAACCTTCTCTATCGGCACCATCATGTCAGGACGCTTGGACGCATCTGTGCCGGACGCGGCCGCGGTGTCTGTTACATCGGCCATCAGAGCCGAAAGGCCACGACCCAAACCGCGCTGGTGAAATTTTTTGGTGTCCATGAGAAATATCCTTGAGGATCAGGCGGCCGCACGCGCACGGCCTTGCATGAGTTCTTGCGCAAGGTCACGATAGGCCTGTGCACCCTTTGACGACGTGTCGTATTTCAACACCGAGACTGCGTAGGAGGGGGCCTCGCTTACCCTGACATTGCGCGGGATGCGCGTCTTGAAGACAAGATCTCCAAGGTTGTCACGGGCATCCTGTTCAACTTGTGTTGACAGATTGTTGCGCGCGTCGAACATGGTCAGGACAACGCCCTCGATCCGAAGGTTGGGATTGGCGGTCTGGCGGACCTCGCGAATTGTCAGCATGAGTTGCGACAAACCCTCCAACGCAAAAAACTCGCTTTGCAAGGGAACGAGAACCGAGTGCGCCGCAACCATTGCATTTACCGTAAGCAGATTGAGCGAGGGCGGGCAGTCGATCAGCACATAATCCAGAGCAAAGGCGTCTATCGCATGCTGCCGGAGGGCGTCATGCAGGAGAAAGCTCCGTTTTTCGTTTGAAATCAACTCGATATCAGCAGAGGACAAATCGACCGTCGCGGGGATGATCAAAAGGTTTTCATCTTCTGTGCGCTGGATCGCCTTGTTCAATTCGACCTCATCCAACAGGAGATCGTATGTCGTATACTGCCGACTTTGTGCGACGATCCCAAGGCCTGTTGAGGCATTTCCCTGTGGATCAAGATCGACAATGAGCACCCGAGCGCCTGCTTCGGCCAGCGCCGCGCCCAGATTTATGGTCGTCGTCGTCTTGCCGACGCCGCCCTTCTGGTTGGCAACCGCAATGATCTTGGGTTGATGCGGGCGGATCAAATCAGGCACGAGAAACTCCTCTAATGGAAAGGACGACGGATCCGGCTTGTGTCATGCTTTTATCAAGTCGGTAGGTGAATTTCCACTTTGTTTGCGCCTCCTCCAGCTCTTTCTTCCAGTTTGCCCCCTTGAGAACAAAGGCTGTGCCCTGTGGGGAAAGATGCCGTACAAAATGAGGCATCAACGAAGTCAGATCGCTCAGCGCCCGGACCGACAGGGCGTCCGCCGCAAGCTCGGGCGTGCTTTCAATCCGGTTGGTGATCACTTTTGCCCGCGCTCCGGTCTCGCGGATCACTGTGCGCAGAAAGGCGCATTTGCGTGCATCGCTCTCGACCAGGGTGGCCCTCTGGGGAGAGCCGCTCTCGAGTCCCATGATGGCGATCACAAGGCCGGGAAAGCCGCCGCCCGAACCAAGATCGACCCAGTGCCGCACGGGGTGCAATGCAAGCTGATAAATTTGCGCAGAATCAGCGATGTGGCGCGTCCAGAGATCAGCCAGCGTTGAAGTTGCAACGAGATTGATCTGTGCGTTCCATTTTCGGAGCAGACTCGCGTAATGCTCCAGCCTCTCGATTGTTTCACGTGAAACACCCGCAAGGTCGTTCATGCGGATCTTGCGCTGAGAGGTTGGCGAAGTTTGGCTAGAAGCAATGTCAGCGCGGCCGGCGTCATGCCGTCAATCCGCGCCGCCTGGGCAAGGCTGCCAGGCCTTGCAAAATGCAGCTTGGTCTTGAGTTCATGGGACAGCCCCGTCACGGCGAGGTAATCAAAACCCTCGGGAATTTCAAGCGTCTCGTCCCGGCGGAGCATTTCGACATCTCGCGCCTGACGTTCGATATAGGGCGTATAGAGGGCCTCGATCTCGAGTTGGCGACGGCTTTGTTCGTCAATTGTCGACAGCCCCGGATCGAGCTTCAACAAATCGGCAAAGCGTGCATCGGGGAAGGCCAGCACCTGAAAGGCACTGCGTCGCGCGCCGTCCTGACTGATCTTGAGACCAGCTTCGGACAGCTCACGCGGGGTGCAGCTGATGCTCTCAAGACGAGCACGACCCGCCTCAAGCCGCTCCATCTTGGCCTCAAATGCCCGCGCACGCCCGGTGCTAACACACCCGGCTGCCATGCCGCGCCCGGTCAATCTTTGATCGGCATTATCGGCCCGCAAGGACAGACGGAACTCGGCACGCGATGTGAACATCCGGTATGGCTCGGACGCGCCCTGGGTTGTCAGGTCGTCAATCATCACGCCGATATAGCTTTCCGTCCGACCAAAATGCATCGGATCCCGACCCTGCGAGGCCAGCGCGGCATTGAGGCCGGCGACCATGCCCTGCGCAGCGGCCTCTTCGTAGCCGGTCGTCCCGTTAATCTGGCCTGCCAGGTAAAGACCACGAACGGCTTTCACCTGAAGCGTCTGGTCGAGCGCGCGCGGATCGACATAATCGTATTCGATCGCATAACCGGGCTGGAGAATCCTCGCACGCTCCAGCCCGTTGATCGACGCGACATACTCGGCCTGGACATCCATGGGCATGGATGTCGAAATCCCGTTGGGGTAGACAACATCGTTCGAGAGGCTTTCGGGCTCAAGAAAGATCTGATGCGATGACTTGTCCGCGAAGCGAACAACCTTATCCTCGATCGATGGGCAATACCGCGGTCCGATCCCATCGATCCGTCCACCATACATGGCAGAGCGCGACAGATTCTCTCGAATGATGTCATGCGTTCGCGCATTGGTGTGGGTGATGCCGCAAGACACCTGTCGCGCGCTCGGTTCCTTTGACAAAAAGGAAAACAAAACCGGATCGTCATCGCCGGGTTGTTTGCCAAGCCGGTCCCAGTCTATCGTCTTTCCATCAAGCCGCGGTGGTGTACCCGTCTTGAGCCGTCCGACCGGGAGACCGAACTCTGCAATCCGGATGGCAAGCCTGGTCGATGGGGCCTCGCCCATGCGGCCACCGGGCCTGGACACATCACCGATGTGAATGACCCCGCGCAGGAATGTTCCCGTCGTCAGGATGACGGTCCTTGCCTCGATCTGAGAGCCATCAGCCAAAACGATCCCGGCAACGTGATCCTTGCTCAGGATGAAATCCGCCGCTTCTCCCTCGATGCAGGTCAAACCCGGATGATCCGCAATCATCCGCTGCATCACATCCTGATAGATCATGCGGTCCGCCTGGGCGCGGGGGCCCTGAACCGCAGGGCCTTTTCGACGATTGAGCAGGCGAAACTGGATTCCGGCAGCGTCCGCCACCCGCCCCATGAGTCCATCCAGCGCATCTATTTCGCGCACGAGATGACCCTTGCCGAGACCGCCAATGGCCGGATTGCAAGACATCACGCCAATACCGCTACGCGAAAGGGTCAAAAGGCACGTGGACACGCCCATGCGCGCGGCTGCGTGCGCCGCCTCTGCGCCAGCATGACCGCCCCCGATGACAAGCACGTCAAAATGTTTCACGTGAAACACCCCCTATTTTCCCACACAGAAGCTCGCAAAGATTTCGTCCAGCACCATCTCGATATCGATCCGCCCTACAAGGGAGTCAAGCGCCCGAATTGCAGATCTCAGCTCTTCAGCAACGAGATCCGCCGAACACTCTCCCTCCTGAATCAGCGCACAAGCCGCGTCGAGCGCAAGAAGTCCCCTGCTCATTGCCTCGGCGTGGCGGGCGCGGGTGGCCAAACCGATCGCAGACGTCCGTTGTCGCAAAATCGTGCTGACCCGCTCGATCAATTCTGAAACGCCCTCGCCGGTGAGCCCAGACACCGCACTCTCGCCACCAGGCCGCAAATCCGCTTTTGCCTGCACCACGATATCATCCGGCTCGGGATCGAAATCCGGGAGACCGTCTGCCTCGACCAGAAAGACGCGCAGATCTGCTGCGGTGGCCCGGCCTCGGGCCCTTTCGATGCCAATCGCTTCGACCGGATCCCCCGGCGCTCTTAGTCCTGCCGTATCCAGAACTGTTACAGGCAGGCCGCCAAGGTCCATTCGGACCTCCAGCACGTCGCGTGTCGTGCCCGCATATTCGGACGTGATCGCCGCCTCGCGGCCCGCAAGCCTGTTGAGCAGCGTGGACTTGCCAACATTTGGGGCGCCGACGATCGCCACCTCAAAGCCACCGCGAATCCGTTCCGCGATTCCCACACCAGCGATCTCGTTCCGCAACGAGTCCGAGACCGCCAAGACCAAATCGTTGACTTCCGGCAGCACGTTTTCCGGCACCTCCTCATCGACGAAATCGATCGTCGCCTCCATCAAGGCGGCGGCACGGACCAAATTCTTTCGCCAGGCCTCGCACTTGCGCCCGAGATTACCCGAAAGAACGCGCATCGCCTGCACCCGTTGTGCCTCGGTCTCTGCCTCGATAAGGTCTGCCAAAGCCTCCACCTGAGTCAGGTCAAGACGGCCATTCTCGAGAGCCCGCCGGGTGAATTCACCGGGCGCGGCCATCCGCAGGCCATCCATCCTGGCCAGCGTCGCAAGCACCGCCGACACCACAGCGATGCTGCCATGCACCTGAAATTCCACACTTTCCTCGCCGGTAAAGCTCTCATTCTCCGGGAAAACCAGAACCAGCGCCTCATCTAGCCGCTTTCCGTTCTCATCACGCAAGACACGCAGCGCGGCGCGCCGTGGTTCGGGCAACGGCCCACTCAGGGCAACACCCGCCTTGAACGCCGCCGGACCGGAGACCCGAATGACCGCGATACCAGCCTTTCCTTGGGCTGTCGACACTGCGTAAATCGTGCCCATGAAAAGAACCTCCCGATGTGGTGCGGTCCTCAAGTGTTCATGGAGTCGAAGAATTCGGCGTTGGATTTGGTCTGTTTGAGCTTGGACAGAAGGAACTCTATCGCGTCCGTCGTCCCCATCGGGTTGAGAATGCGACGCAACACAAAGGTCTTTTGCAGATCGTTCTTGTCAATCAGCAGATCTTCCTTGCGTGTCCCCGATTTCAGGATGTCAATCGCCGGGAAGACGCGTTTATCCGCCACCTTCCGGTCGAGAATGATCTCCGAGTTGCCAGTGCCTTTGAACTCTTCGAAAATGACCTCATCCATCCGGCTTCCGGTGTCGATCAGCGCTGTTGCAATGATCGTCAAGGATCCGCCTTCCTCGATGTTCCGCGCAGCACCAAAAAACCGTTTCGGCCGTTGCAGCGCATTCGCATCCACACCACCGGTCAGAACCTTGCCAGAGGATGGCACAACAGTGTTGAACGCGCGTCCAAGTCTTGTGATTGAATCCAGCAAGATCACAACATCTCGTTTGTGCTCCACCAAACGCTTCGCCTTCTCGATCACCATCTCGGACACCGCGACATGCCGCGACGCAGGTTCGTCGAAGGTCGAACTGATCACTTCTCCCTTCACCGAGCGCTGCATGTCGGTGACCTCTTCGGGCCGTTCATCAATCAGCAACACGATCAAATAGCATTCGGGGTGGTTCTTTTCTATGCTGTTTGCAATGTTCTGTAGCAGCACGGTCTTGCCGGTTCGCGGCGGTGCGACAATCAGTGACCGCTGTCCCTTGCCGATGGGCGCAACCAGATCAATGACACGCGCCGAGCGATCCTTGATCGTCGGATCCTCAACCTCCATCTTGAGCCGCTCGTCAGGGTAAAGCGGCGTCAGGTTCTCGAACGCAATCTTGTGCCGCGCGCGATCCGGATCCTCGAAATTGATATGGCTAACGGTCGTGAGCGCGAAATACCGCTCATTTTCGTCGGGCTGTTTCATCTCCCCGTCGATCGTGTCTCCGGTCCGCAGCGAGTATTGCCGGATCATGTCCGGCGAAACATAGATGTCGTCGGGGCCCGGCAAATAATTCGCCTCGGGGGAGCGCAGAAATCCGAATCCATCCTGCAACACCTCGAGAACGCCGTCGCCATAGACAACCCAACCATCCTCTGCGCGCTCCTTGAGAATCGAAAACATCATCTCGCCCTTACGCATGGTCGAGGCGTTCTCGATTTCGAGATCCTCCGCGATGGCCAGCAGTTCCTTTACACTCAAGGCTTTGAGATGAGACAGATTCAGGCGTTCTTTAGACATGATAAATCCTGCAATAGCACCGTCCAAACACGGTATTCTTCGATGCCAGGGAGTTACGGATACCCGGACGGGCCCAGTCGCTTTCATACGGCCAGGACATCGCCGCGTCAATCGCCGCTAGAACTTGACGACCACGGAAATCACAATCAGGATCATCGCCAGCGTCGGAACCTCATTCATCAGCCGATAATGCCGTCCCGTCAGGTTATTGCTGCCCGTGAGGAACGCCTTGCGTCGGACTCCAAGCCAATGATGTAACCAGGTCATCACCAGAATGCCGGCCATCTTGGCATAGGGCCAGGCAGAACCCCAATCCACAATCCCCGGCGTCATCACCAGTAAGCCACCAAATAGCCAGGCCGAAATCATCGACGGGTTCATGATGTAGCAAAACAGTTTGTATTCCATGATCTGAAAAACAGCGTCCCTGCTATCACCCACGACCGCCTGTTCCGTGTGATACACAAACAACCTGGGAAGATAGAAAAGCCCAGCCATCCATGTGATGACCGAGATAATGTGAAAAGCTTTGATCCAAAGATAAGATCCTGCCAGGACGTCGGCCATTATGCACCTCATGGAACCTGAACGCTTTCTTACCTTAATGATCAAGATAAGAAAGAGTGATGTGGTTGACAGGCCGTTCGGCCGATGGGGATTAATTTTCCTTCAACAGGTGTGCGAACAGGGGGATAAGGCTGTGGGCCATTCAAACTTTCCGAAATTCAGCCAGGATAGGAAAATTTTTCATCTTTTTTTCAACCTATTGGAAATACTCGTTCGGCGCAGGCCAAAATCAAGCGTGGGGATAACTCCAACCCGATAACATTATCCCACCGCGCGCTTTATCCTTCTCCACATGTGCATTTTGCAGGCACGTCGGACCGAAAGATGTGCCTCGGTGCGGCTGGGGCCCAATGGGATGGATTCATCATGGG
Source organism: Rhodobacteraceae bacterium CG17_big_fil_post_rev_8_21_14_2_50_63_15 (assembly GCA_002783205.1). Taxonomy (GTDB): domain Bacteria; phylum Pseudomonadota; class Alphaproteobacteria; order Rhodobacterales; family Rhodobacteraceae; genus Roseovarius. The sequence goes on from PFEY01000060.1 coordinate 60,994, forward strand.
TTTGCTCGTAGAACGACACCACGGTTCTCAACGGATTATCCACATGACGTCCCAGATTATCCTGGCTTCAGGGTCAGCCATCCGCCAGTCGCTCTTGACCACAGCCGGACTGCGGTTTGCCATTCAGCCTGCGCGTATTGACGAAGAAGCGGTGACGGAGGCCATGCTGGCAAATGACAGCGCGCCGCGTGAAATTGCCGACGCCCTGGCCGAACTCAAGGCCCTGAAGGTCAGCCAGAAGGCGCCCGAAGCGCTGGTAATCGGGTGCGATCAGGTTCTCTCGCTTGATCGTCGTATCCTGCACAAGCCGCGTGACACGGATGATTGCCGGGCTCAATTGCTGGCGATGCGAGGGCGGCAGCATGATCTCTTTTCAGCCGTCGTGATTTGTCAGGAGGGCAGGGCGATCTGGCGTCATGTTGGCCGCGCGCGAATGTCCGTTCGGTTCTTTTCCAATCGCTGGATGAAAGGCTATATCGATCGCAACTGGGAGAGCATACGTCACAGCGTTGGCGGTTACAGGCTGGAGGAAGAAGGGGTGCGGCTGTTCACGCAGGTCGAGGGAGATTATTTTACCGTCCTCGGATTGCCCTTACTCGAGTTGCTTGGTTTTCTGACAGAGCGCGGAGATCTCGAACAATGAGCCTCAAGAAAATCCTGCTGGCCGGGGTCATCGGTTCACCGATTGCACATTCCAGATCGCCACAATTGCACGGCCACTGGTTGAAGTTGCATGACATTCCCGGGTTTTACATTCCGATGGATGTCGCGGCCGACGATCTGGAAAATGTGATCCGAACATTGCCTAAAGCAGGCTTTGTCGGCGTGAATATCACGGTTCCCCACAAGGAACGCGTGCTTGGCCTGGTGGATCTCGTGACAGACCGGGCCGCGGTGATCGGCGCTGCCAATACCTTGATCTTCCGCAAGGACGGGCAAATTCATGCGGACAACACCGATGGGTATGGATTTATCCAGAACCTTCGCCAGAACGCCCCGGACTGGAACCCCAAGGCGGGGCCCGCTGCGGTTCTTGGTGCTGGCGGCGCGGCGCGGGCGGTTGTCGCGGCATTGCTCGATGTCGGGGTTCCTGAGATCCTGTTGTCCAACCGCACCCGCGTTCGAGCAGAGGCCCTTCAATCAGACTTTGGCAAGCGTCTGCATGTCGTCGATTGGGTTCAGGCGGGAAACATCTTCGAGGATGCCACCACCGTCGTCAACACGACCTCCCTCGGCATGTTGGGCAAACCGCCCTTGCGGGTTCCCCTTGATGCGCTGCGCAAAGGGGCCCTTGTCACCGATCTTGTTTATGCACCGCTCAAGACCCGTCTTCTGATCGAGGCAGAGCAAATGGGTTGCGTTGTCGTGGACGGTCTGGGCATGCTGTTGCATCAGGCGGTTCCGGCGTTTGAGCGGTGGTTTGGCGTGAGACCTACGGTTGACAGCGCAACGCGGGTTGCGGCCTTGCGATGACGGTCCTGATCGGCCTCACCGGATCCATCGGAATGGGCAAATCCACTGCGGCTGAGATGTTCGTCACGGCTGGTTGCGCTCTTTGGGACGCGGATGCTGCCGTGCATCGTCTTTATGCACCGGGTGGCGCCGCGGCGGCTGCATTGGCTCGCGACTATCCGGAGGCGATAGAGGATGATGCCGTCAGCCGCAGTGCTCTGCGCCAGATCATCCTCCGCGATCCGCAGACCTTGAAACGCATCGAGTCGATCATCCATCCGCTGGTTGCGGAGGATCGCGCGCGCTTCATCGCGGAGGCGCGGGCGTCTGGCCAGGACTGTGTTGTCCTCGACATTCCCCTCCTGTTCGAGACCGGTATCGATCAGGAAATGGATGTCACCGTGGTCGTGAGCGCCCCCCCAGAACTGCAACGCGCTCGCGTTCTGGAGCGCGGGACAATGACGGAAGCGGAGTTCGACATCATCCTGAAAAACCAGATGAGCGATGCCGACAAGCGCAGCCGTGCGGATTATGTGATGACGAGCGATAGGCTTGAGCATACCCGTGAACAGGTGCAGGCTGTGCTGGCGGATATCAGAAGGAGACAGCCTCATGCGTGAGATCGTGCTTGATACCGAAACCACGGGGTTAGACCCCGCCTCTGGTGATCGCATCGTTGAAATCGGAGCTGTCGAGCTTGTCAATCACATGCCGACCGGCCAACGGTTTCACAAGTATGTCAACCCGCAACGGGCAATGCCGTCCGAGGCTTTCGCGGTGCATGGTCTCAGCGACGATTTTCTGAGGGACAAGCCGCTCTTTTCGGAGATAGCGCAGGAGTTTCTTGATTTCATCGCCGAGGCGAATCTGGTGATCCACAACGCCGCCTTTGACATGAAGTTCATCAATGCCGAATTGAGCTGGCTGAAACGCCCGACTTTGCCGTTGGAGCGTGCCATCGACACCCTGGCGATTGCGCGGCAGAAATTCCCCGGCTCACCTGCTTCGCTGGACGCTCTTTGTCGGCGGTTTGCGATTGATAACGCCGGTCGCACGCTGCACGGCGCGTTGCTCGACTCTGAAATTCTGGCGGAGGTTTATTTAGAGCTGATCGGCGGGCGGCAACCGGATTTGATGCTCTCCGTCACCCGTTCGACGCGCGCAGACGGACAGATCGCACCGCAGGACTGGCGCGCTGAACCCCGCCGCCACCCGCTGCCATCGCGTCTGACGCCAGAGGAGAAAGCCGCCCACCGCGCCCTTGTGGACAGCATGGGCGAGGCCGCGCTTTGGGCCAGGATGGATCAGGCATCCGCAGTCTGAGTCGTGCTCTGGGCTTGACGGCGCGCGATCTCGTTACGGTAAAGTTGCATGAAATCAATGGTTTCAAGGTTAAGCGACGGAAAGCCACCATCGCGCGTGATGTCGCTTATTATCCGGCGAATGAACGGGAAAAGAAGCCTTGGGCACTCGATCAGCAGGAAGGGGTGCAGTTGGTCTTCTGGCAGGCCCTCGATATGAAAAACACCCACATAATCCATCTCGATGACAAAAAGCGTTTCATTGACGCCCTTGTTTCTTGAGGTGACGGTCAGTTTGACTGACACTTCATACTGATGTTCAACGCTGCGTTTCTTGGCATCGAGATTGACCGCGACCTGAACGTCGGGCTGGACCTCGCCGGCCGTGCCACGCTGCGCCAGAACGTTTTCGAAGGACAGGTCGCGGATGAATTGCGACATCGTGCTCATACGGACTTGGGGCACCGGTTGTGCCGCCCCATTTTCGTGTTCAGCCATTTGGCTTTCTCCTGAAAAACCATTTCGGATCTCGTGACTGCTTAACACCAAGCGTAAGCGGCCTCAATGCCTGGTCCAACCCGAAGCGCCATGTGTCGGTCGCTTTGCCGGGCCGACCTCGTGAAACTCTCCCTCGATGATGTCCGGATCGGGGCTGTATCGAGGATCCCCTGCCGGGCGCCTGCCAACCTCGACGTGCTGGAGCGTCATCCGCTTGCGGATAGAGCCGAAGACCCACCGCCGCACGGGTGGCACCAACAGGGCAAAGCCAATCGAATCGGTAAAGAAGCCAGGTGTCAAAAGCAACGCGCCGGCAAAGAGGATCATTGCCCCATGCGCCAGCGGTTCGGATGGATCATCGAACTCGGACAAGGAGCGGCGCAGCCGGGAGAGGGCAAGAGCGCCCTGCATCCGCAAGAGCCAGGTGCCAAGAAGGCCTGTCAGCAGGACATAAACAAGGGTCGGCCACAATCCGATCGCGCCGCCGACCTGAATGAACAGGGCAATCTCGATCAGGGGCACGGCAATCAAAGCCACAAGTAGCCACATGTCCGAACCTCCTCTGTTTTAGGGCTCGCAAGGTGGACTTGCCCGCGTCCCTCCCCTACATAGGACCAAGCGGGACCGCTTTCCATGCCCCGCGTAACAAGAGGTGCCAATGAATTCCCCGATTTTGCAGCTACTGGTTCTTGCCGGTATCGCGATTTTCCTGATCCTGCGGCTGAAAAGCGTTCTGGGTACACGGGACGGGTTCGAAGATACGCCGCCGCCTCAAGTCGGTCCAACATCGCCCCGGCGTCGCGATTTCGAGGTGATCGAAGGAGGGCCGGATCACGATATCGTGGATCACGTGCCCGAAGATTCCGAGGCGGCAGGCGCATTGACGGACATGAAGCGGATCGAGCCTGACTTCAGCGTAACCAACTTCCTGCAAGGAGCGCGCGGCGCCTATGAGATGATTCTGATGGCCTTCGAGCAAGGCAAGCTTGAGGATGTTACCCCGTTTCTCGAAAAGGATGTTTACGAAGCTTTTGCTCAGGTCATCGACGCCCGCGAGCAACAAGGCCTGAGCGTCGAGTCCGAATTCATCGGCGTGCGTGATCTTGCGCTCGCAGATGCCCGGTTTGATCCAGACACGCGCCGTGCCGAGATCACGGTCAGATGCGTTGGGGAACTGGTCTCGATTGTCCGCGACAAGACCGGCAGGATCATCGAGGGCGCACCGGGTCAGTCCAAGCGTCAAAAGGACATCTGGACCTATGAGCGTGTCATGGGTTCTGATGATCCGAACTGGCGGCTCGTCTCAACCGGCGAATGAACCGGGCGCTGCGGAGGATCGGCCTGGCGGTTTGCCTTTTGGCGCCGTTCCACGCCGCCGCAGAGGATCTGCGCCATGACATCCAGCGTTTCGCGGATTTGGAGGGCTGGGAAGCCGATGACCATGCCGCAGCCCTCGAGGTGTTTCTCAGCACCTGCCCCGACATGCAGGATGTCGATTGGCGCGCGCTTTGCGATCTGGCGAGACAGCGACCAGATGCAAGGGCCTTTTTCGAGCTCTTCTTTCGCCCGGTGATGATCAGCGATGGCAACCCTGCGCTGTTTACCGGCTATTTTGAACCCGAACTCCAGGGATCACTCTGGCCGGATGAGCGGTTTCGCTATCCGATCTACCGCGAGCCCCCCGAGGCGCAGCTGGCCAACCCCTGGTTGACGCGACGCGAGATCGAGGCGGGCGATGTCATGCGGGGTCGCGGCCTGGAAATCGCCTGGGTCGATGACCCGGTTGAGCTGTTTTTTCTGCAAATTCAGGGGTCCGGGCGTGTTCGCCTTGAGAATGGCCGGGTGATTCGCGTGGGCTATGCCGGTGCGAATGGGCATCCCTATCGGTCGATCGGTGTCGAATTGGTGCGGCGCGGCATCTATCAGGTGCATCAGGTCTCTGCCGAGGTGATCAAGAACTGGGTGCGCCGCAATCCCGAGGAGGGGCGCGAATTGCTGTTTCACAATCCGTCCTACGTGTTCTTCCGCCGGATTGACAACGTGCCTCAAGGTCTTGGTCCGCTCGGTGCGATGAATCGTTCCGTCACCGAAGGGCGCACGATTGCCGTCGATCCTGCCTATGTGCCACTTGGCGCCCCGGTCTGGATCGAGAAGGACGGAGAGGAGCCGATCCATCGGCTCATGATCGCGCAGGATACCGGCTCTGCGATCAAGGGACCGCAGCGGGCCGACATCTATTTTGGCACGGGCGATGCCGCTGGACGTGCTGCCGGACAGTTGCGTGATCCCGGGCGGCTGCTGGTGTTGATGCCGATCCAGCGCGCTTATGCAATGCAGACAGAGCAAGAGCCATGAGCAGACGCAGGCTCAGACCCGAGGAGCTGGATCTCTGGCAACAGGTCGCGCGCACCACCCGGCGACTGACCCCCGAGAGGCCGGAACGGCAGGACCGGCCGCCGATGTTCGCCGAGGTGACAGGGATGCCTCCGGTCACGCCCCGGAGCCCGGACGTGCCGGCAGACTTTCAGATCGGTCGAATGGCGCCACGCGCCCCCGTGGCGCGGGACGTTCTGCCCAGCATCCCGGAGCGTCTGGCCACGGCTCCCGTCAAGATGGACAAGAAAGCCTTTCAGCGCCTCAAGCGCGGAAAGCTCTTGCCGGAGGGCAAGATCGACCTGCACGGCATGACCCTGGATCGCGCGCATCCCGCGCTGATGGGCTTCATTCTGCGCGCCCATGGCGCAGGGTTGCGGCTTGTTCTCGTCGTTACCGGCAAGGGCAAGGACCGCGACGACGGTGGCCCGATCCCGGTTCGACAAGGCATTCTGCGCCATGCCGTGCCGCAATGGCTCAGCCAGCCGCCTTTGGCCACCCTGGTTTTGCAACTCACGGAGGCACATCAAAGGCATGGCGGCGGCGGGGCCTACTATGTATACTTAAGAAGAGAGAGATAGCGCCAGAAGTCGACGCGCCCGGGTCACGCCGATCATCGTCATGCCACTGGCAAAGACAAAATAGCCGGCAACCATCATGTATTGTGTCTCCAGTCCCAGACCGAGATCTATCCCGAGCCCGGTGAGTCCGGGACCGATCGCTGATCCCAGAACCATGACCGCAGCGGCCAGCGCCTTGATGCTCCCAAGATGAGCGGTGCCGTAGAATTCCGCCCAGAACGCATTCGGCAAGGTGCTGTTCGCGCCCGTGGTCAGCCCCAGAAAGACAAAGCCAAGCAAGATCATGCCAGGCCCTTCGGCAAAGGCAAAAACAAGAAAAGCCACAACCATAGGCAGCTGCGCGAACGGCAGGAGACGAGCCGTGCCCACCCGATCAAGCGACCAGCCCGAAAGAACCATCGCGACAATACCGACGGCGGTATAGATCGGAAACATTGCCACAAGCTCGACATGAGCGATGGACTTGATGGTGGCAAAATGCACCTGATGGAAAAAGAACGCGGTATTGAACGCCGAAGGCCCCAGCAGGGCCGGAACCATGAACCAGAACAGGAAATGCCGCAACGCTTCGTCGCGCGTCCAGTGGCGGTCGCCCATGCCAAGGGACTGGCTGGTCTGCGCCCAGCTTTGCGGCGTGCGCTCGCGGCGGAGCAGGAGCATCAGGAGCGGCACGCTGATCACGCTCGCGATCCCGGCAGCAACCCAGAGCATTCGCCAGTCGGCGACCACGAGCAGCGAGACAAAGATCAGGGGCAGAAATGCCTCGCCCATGGCAAATCCCAGCGAAGCAATCGAGAGCGCCTTGCCGCGCGCCGCGACGAACCAGCGTGCCATGGCGACCACGGCAAGGTGGCTCAGCATCCCCTGGCCGGAAAATCGAAGAATAAAGATCACCAGTGGCAAGAGCCACCAGACCGGATTGAGCGCCATGAAGAGACAGGCCGCGGACATCATCATGAGAACCACGGGCGCCAGCCGCCGCACCCGAAATTGGTCCGTCAGCCCGCCGGCCCAGACCATGGCAATCGCCGATGCCGAGGTGCCGAGCATGTAGATTCCGCCCCATTCCCCGTGACTTAGCGCAAAGGTCTCGCGGATCTCACCGGCGAAGATCGCGATGAAATAGGTCTGCCCGAAACTGGAGAGAAAGGTGAGCAACACCCCGGCGGACAGCCAGGGCGCGTTGTCGCGGAGAAAGACTAGAATCGGCATGACCAAGCTGTCGCGTGAAACGGGGGGAGAGAAAAGCGGTTTTCACCGGGGGCTGTCTCGCGTCGGTATCCTGTCGGTATTGCGTCGGTGCGGATGTCGCGGCCCCGGACGGGGGTCATGGGGCGGGGATGGGGGATGAGACGTCTAAACATAGAGACGTCATCCCCGCGAAAGCGGGGACCTCGTGAGGGGGGCGCGACCTGGGAGAGAGATTCCCGCTTTCGCGGGAATGAGCGGGGTGGTGGTGTCCGCCCCAAGCCTGATTTCACCTTGGGATAAGTAGATGTCTGGGAAGCGAAGGAAGGAGGTTTTGCAAAGCCCTAGCCCTTCCTCAAAGCAGACATTGAAGTCATGTTCGAACTAGAAGAGTTTTTGACTTCCCAACGGTCGTCGAAGCCACCACTGTGCCTTATGCGGTCGCGAATTGTGGTTATCCCGACAATCCAGACTTGCACTGAGCTGGTTCTAGTCCCAAGTTTTGCAAATGACATATTCGGGAAAGCAGTTTATTGAACGGGCTGCGCCAGAGTTCTGGTACACTTATGCAAAGGAACTCGCGGATACCGCCGACGAGATCTATAAGAAGTTAAAGGATACGTGGATCGCTTACAGCATCACTAATGATGATGGTGAAAATGTAACTTACCGCCGCCCATTAGTGTCCCGCCCAGTCCTACTAATGCATGGCTTGTCCTTTGAAAACTTGATCAAGGGATTGCTAATCTCAGAAGAACCGACGCTGCTAAATGGCGGAAAACTAAGTAAGCATCTGCTTGGCCACGACCTCGTCAAATTGGCAGGCCGTCTCAGAACCGTCCAACTAAATAGTGAACAGCGGAACTTATTAGCACTGCTTTCCGACGTAGTCCCTTACCACGGGCGCTACCCAGTCCCGAGAGCCGCGCAAGACCTAAAACCGGAAAAGTACATAAGCGAGGATATCCATCAGGCATGCAAAGCGCTTTTTGGCCGCTTGGAGTTGCAGCTATACCAACTGAACTTCGAGGGCATTGACGCGCCAGAGGGCGTGCGTTTCTCTAATTTGCGACTTACGCATCGTGATGGAGACGCAGACTTCCTGACCGACGAGCAAAAACTAGAACATGAAAGACGCAAGACGGACTTTCTGCACAAGTTTAGGGGGGTCTGAGAGTTAACAATCTAGCTGAAGGTAGGCTTTTACCGTGCTGAATGCTTGACCCATGTCCGTTTTGGGGCTGGAACCCCCCCTCACAACACATACCTGCTCAAATCCGCTGACCGCATCAACTCCCCCAAATTCTTCTCAACGAAATCCGCGTCGACCGTGACGCGCTCGCCCGCGCGGTCGGGGGCGGTGAAGGAAAGCTCCTCGAACACCCGTTCCATGACGGTATAGAGCCTGCGTGCGCCGATGTTCTCGACCGATTGATTGACCTCGGCGGCGATGTGGGCCAGCGCCGCGATGCCGTCCTGGGTGAAATCGACCGTCACGTCTTCGGTGCCCATCAGAGCGCTGTATTGAAGGGTAAGGGCGTTGTCGGTCTCGGTCAGGATCCGTACGAAATCATCCTCGGTGAGCGGGCGCAGTTCGACGCGGATCGGCAAACGCCCCTGCAACTCGGGCAGCAAGTCAGACGGTTTGGCGATGTGAAACGCGCCCGAGGCGATGAAGAGGATGTGATCGGTCTGAATCGGGCCATATTTGGTGCTGACCGTTGTGCCCTCGATCAGCGGCAGAAGGTCCCGCTGCACGCCCTCGCGGCTGACATCGGCGCCGCGCGTGTCGGATCGGGCGCAGACCTTGTCGATCTCGTCGAGAAAGACGATGCCGTTCTGCTCAACCGCCTCGAGTGCCGTGCGGTTGACCGCCTCGTCATCGAGGAGCTTGTCGGCCTCCTCCCCGATCAACAGGTCATGGCTCTCGGCCACGGTTATCTTCTTGGTGGTCCGGCGTTGGCCAAACGCCTTGCCAAAGAGGTCTCCGAGGTTGAGCATGCCCATCTGGCTGCCCGGTTGGCCGGGAATGTCCATCATGCCGAGCGGGTTTGACGTATCGCTCACCTCGATCTCGATCACGCTGTCGTCGAGCAACCCGTCGCGCAGTTTCTTGCGGAACATCTCGCGCGTGCCCTCGCGGGCGTCGGCGCCGGCAATGGCAGTGATCACGCGATCTTCGGCGGCGGCCTCGGCGCGCGCCTTGACATCCTCGCGCATCCATTGCCGGGTCTGGGCGATGGCAATATCCATCAGATCGCGGATGATCTGCTCGACATCGCGACCGACATAGCCCACTTCGGTGAACTTGGTGGCCTCGACCTTGATGAAGGGCGCGCGGGCCAGTTTGGCCAGACGGCGGCTGATCTCGGTTTTGCCGACGCCGGTCGGGCCGATCATCAGGATGTTCTTGGGGTAAACCTCGTCGCGCAGATCATCCGAGAGTTGCTTGCGCCGCCAGCGATTGCGCAGGGCGACGGCGACGGCGCGCTTGGCATCCTTCTGGCCGATGATGTAGCGGTCAAGCTCCGAGACAATCTCGCGCGGGGTCAGGTCGGTCATTTGGAAATCTTCTCCACCGTCAGGTTGCCGTTGGTGTAGACGCAGATGTCGGCGGCGATGGCCATGGCGCGGCGGGCGATCTGTTCGGCGGTGAGATCGGGATTTTCCGCCAGACCGCGGGCGGCAGCGAGGGCGAAATTACCGCCCGAGCCAATGGCGGCCACATCATGTTCGGGCTCCAGGACATCGCCCGCGCCGGTGATGACATAGAGCTGATCGCCATCGGTGACAATCAGCATCGCCTCGAGCTTTTGCAGATACTTGTCGGTCCGCCAGTCCTTGGCCAGCTCGACGCAAGCGCGTTGCAACTGGCCCGGCGTTGCCTCCAGCTTGCTCTCGAGCCGTTCGAGCAGGGTAAAGGCATCCGCCGTGGATCCGGCAAATCCTGCGACCACATCATAACCGCCGGGGCTGAGCCTGCGCACCTTGCGCGCGGTGCCCTTGATGACCGTCTGTCCAAGGCTGACCTGCCCGTCGCCGGCAATCACCACCTCGCCGCCCTTGCGCACGCCGATGATCGTGGTGCCGTGCCATCCGGGGAAATCCTTGCTCATGTGGCCTCCGTTTTGCTCTGGTTTATATGCGCGGCATGGGTCGATCTTGCAAGCCAGGCAAAAAGAAAGGGGCCGCGATGCGCGCGGCCCCCGGCAAGACAGGCTTGCGGGTCAGATGCTGCTTTCGATCCAGCTTTGCAGTGCAGCCTTTGGGGCGGCGCCGGCGCGATTGGAGACGACCTTGCCCTTGTTGAAGATGAAGAGTGCAGGGATGCCGCGCACCCCCATGGCGACGGCAGAATTGGGATTGCTGTCAACATCGACCTTCACGATCTTGACCTTGCCTGCCATTTCGGCTGACAGCTCTTCGAGAACCGGGCCGATCTGTTTGCACGGGCCGCACCACTCGGCCCAGAAGTCCACCACCACGGGGATCTCGGAATTTTTCACTTCGGCATCAAAGGTGGCATCGGTGACGGCAACGGTGGCCATGTCTTTTCTCCTGGCATTCGGGGTTTCGATACAGAACCTATGGAGCCGGGGCAGGCGCGTCAAGCGATGGCGGTCGATTCGAGTGCAAGGCTCACCAGATCGTTGGGTAGCGGCATGAGGGTGGCGGTGCGGGTCCAGAGCAGCGCGGTTTCGACCCGCCGTTCAGGGTAGAGCAAGGCGAGCGCATGGGCATAGGCCCCCATCTGACGCAAGAGGCCATCGGGGCACGCGGCGGGCGTATCGGGCACCATCGCGTTGGTCTTGAAGTCCACAGCCAGAACCCGCGTTTCATCAAGGATGAGCCGGTCGATGACACCGTGGATTCGCCGCCCGTGCAGGGCATCGAGATTGGCGGTGATGGCGACCTCGATCAGCGCGTCCGCCGCAAAGAGGGGCTGTAAGGCCGGACGGGTCAGAACCCTTTCCACTTCGCCCAGAAGAAGGGCCAGCTCCTGTCCCGTGGCGGCGTCGCTGCCGGTCGACAAGAGCCGGGCGGCAGTGACCGGCCAATCGGCTGCGGGTAGCCGTGGCAGGACTTCGAGCAAGAGATGAACCTGCCGCCCACGTCGCTTGGCCGCGTCCTCATCAAGGCCGCGCTCTCCGGGCAGGGCTTTTGCACCCCCCAGCTCTGACGGGCTGAGCGTCTTGTTGCGGAGCGGTTTTGGCGCGGCCCGCCCAAACAGCGGATCAAGCGGGAGCGGCACCCCGCCCGGTGCAACATCCTCCTGAGAATCCGGCACTGTTTCAAGCCAAAACCCATGTTCAAGCCGCAGCCCCGAGCCGTGTTCGAAGCTGTGGGGTTGTGCGCCGGCCAGCGTCAAGCCGCGCTTTACCTTGTCATACCAGGTGTCGCCTTGCCTGCCCTGATCGCCGTGCGCGGCAACGATCAGCCAGGTTTTGGCGCGCGTCATCGCCACATAGAGCAAGCGATCCCGCTCGGCCCGTTGCGCAGTGCGCGCGGATTCGACCGCGCGGGATATCGCATCGGGCATTTCATCGGTCCGTCCGGTCCAGAGCGCGGTCTCTCCGACCGGCAGGACTTGCGGCGGCGCGGGCGCCCGCCAGATGCCGGCTTCGGGCAGGATCACCACCGACGCCTCAAGCCCCTTGGCGCCGTGGACCGTCATCACCCGGATGCGGTTGCCCTCGGCGTCCATCTGCCGCTTGATTTCGAGATTGTCGGTCTCCAGCCAGACCAGAAACCCGGTCAGGCTATCCACGGCGCGCTGTTCATAAGCCATCGCCTGCGCAAGAAGCGCATCAATGCCATCTTCGGCCTCTGCCCCCAGACGGGCCAAAAGTTTCCGGCGGCCGTCGTGACGGGTCAGAATCCGCTCGATGAGATCATAGGGGCGCAGATAATCGACCTGATTCATCAGGTCCTCGATCACCGCCATCTCGGAGGGAAACTCTGCGGCACGATCGCGCAGTTCCGCCCAGAGATACCGCGCCGTGCGGCCCTGCGCGAGATCGTAAAGCTGCGCGTCGGACCACGCGAAGAGCGGCGATTTCAGGGCCGTCGCGAGCGCAAGATCATCCTCGGGCGTGGCGAGAAAGGACAAAAGTGCTGCGAGGTCCCGCACCGCCAGTTCTGCCCCGACCTTGAGACGATCCGCCCCGGCGATCGCGAGGCCCTGCGCCTTGCATTCGCGGATGATCTCATGAAAGAGCGCCGAACGGCGGCGCACGAGGATCAGGAAATCACCCGGCCGGACGGCACGCCACCCGCCGGCCAATTTGGCATCCGGAATGGTTTGGCGTTCCGCGAGCATCTTGCGGATTGCGCCGGCCACCCGACGGGCCAGAAGAACCGCCGGATCACTGGTGGCGCGGATATCCACCGGCATGAACCAGGCGGGCGGCTGATCCGTCGCGGGCCGCTCGACCAAAGGCCAGAGATCGACCCGGCCCGGCAGCGTATCAAAGAACGCCTTGTGACTCTCTTCCGGCGAAAAACCACTATCCTTGCTCTGATCAAAGCAGCAGTCGACGGTTCTCAGGATGGCCAGTGAGGAGCGGAACGAATGGGCCAGGATTCTGGTTTGAAGCTGCGCGTTCGTGGTGGCGAGGCGTGCCGAAAACTCATCTTGCATCCGGTCGAATTCTCGCGGATCGGCACCCTGAAAGGAATAGATCGACTGTTTCTTGTCACCCACCACGAAGATCGTGCGCAGGATGTCGGCGCGCGCGCCCTGACCGCTGGTAAACTCCTGCGCAAGACGCTCGATCACCTGCCACTGCACCGGGCTGGTGTCCTGTGCCTCGTCCACAAGAATGTGATCAATTCCGCCATCCAGACGATAGAGCACCCAGGCGGCTACATCCGGATGGGTCAGCAGATCGCGGGCGCGCAGGATCAGGTCGTCGAAATCGAGCCAGCCATGGAGGTGTTTGGCGCGCTCATAGGCTGGCAGAAAGAGACCGGCAAAGTCATGCAGCGCGCGCGCCCTCTGCATGGCAAGCAGCGCCAGACGTGCGGGTCTTGCGGCCTCGACCCGCAGCATGAATTGCTCGAGCTGCGGCATGATGTGGACAAGCGCGCTCTGGCTCGATCTGGTTGGGAACGAGCCAATCTTGGCGGAAAACGGCGCTTTGGCGCCACTGCCGGTCAGAAAGACCTCCTCGAGTATGGGCAGGGCACGAAGATCGAGCGCCTGGAGTGCAGACAGTTTGGCGGCGGCTTTGACATCATTGACTGACCCGATCTGGAGCACAGGCAAGATCTGATCCAGCAGGGCTTGCTCGTTGCCCAGAAATGAACGGTCACAGATCGCTTTGGCGCTCAGACCTGCAGGTTGGTCAAAGAGCGCGGCAAGATCCGCATCCGTCAATGGCCGGGCAAAGGCCCCGCGATGACGGATGAGCTCCGTCGTCAGCTTGTCGAGAGACTCTTCGGTCATGTGCCGCGCCAATGCGAAAACGACCCCCGCATTCGGGCCGCTGGCGAGATCCTCGACGATTTCGGCGCGCAGGAGGCTTGCCGTGCGGTCGTCCATTTCGGCAAATTGCGGCGTGACTCCGGCCTCAAGCGGAAAGCGGCGCAGCAGAGCGGCGCAGAAGGAATGAATGGTCTGGATCTTCAATCCGCCCGGCGTTTCGATGGCACGGGCAAAGAGTCGTCTGGCGTCACGCAGGATCCGCGGCGTGACAGCGCCCTCAAAGCCCAGACTGATCAGCGCGGCAATCAGCGGATCATCGGGCAGCATCGCCCAGGCCCCGAGGCGGCGAAAGAGACGATTCTGCATCTCGCTTGCGGCGGCCTTGGTATAGGTAAGGCACAGGATGTGCTGCGGATCGACCCCGGCCAGCAAGAGGCGCGCCACCCGATCCGTCAGCACCTGCGTCTTGCCTGATCCGGCATTCGCCGCAAGCCAGGTCGAGCGATCCGGCTGCGCGGCATCAACCTGAGCCTGCGTGGCGGCGTCCCGCGCGGTCATTGCCCTACCCTTCTTGGCTCCGCAGGATCGGTCATGTCCCATTCGCCAGCGCGCGCCAGCTGATCGTAGTCGCCGACATCAGCGGCATTGCGCGGTGCACGTCGCGCCGTGTAGCCCTGTTCGGGCTCCATATAGGCCGCGATCAGCGCATGAAACTCGTCCCAGACCTTGTCGGGCGGCTCCGTGGCAAGCGGCGCCTCCAACTCCTTGGGATCGCTTCCCAATCCGATGAACACGGCGCGCGCGACCTGCGCGGGCCCGATCCTGCCAAAGCCTGCTCGCTCCGCCAGCGCCGCCTCAAGCAGGAGCTGCTTGTCGAAACTCGCCTGTTCCTTGACCGATGGCGGCGCGCCGGTCTTGTAATCATAGATGTGCAACCGCCCCAGCGCATCGAGATCGAGCCGATCCGCCTTGCCCTTGAGGGCAAAGCCGAGATCGGGCAGGGCTGCCAATGCCAGGGTCTCGAAGTCGACCGGATGCGCGAGAGCGCGGCGGACGCGCTCGGTCTCGATGAACCAGTCTGCCACACGCTCCACCCGGGCCAACCAGAGCGCACGCGCATCGGCCCAGGGAACCTGTTCAGCCAAAACAGTCTCTGCCGTCTGGATCAGGCGCTCTCTGGTGCACAGTTCGGGGCGATCCAGTGTCGCCTTGATGAAAATCTCCATGACCTTGTGCACCACCGTGCCCCGCAGCAAGGCGTCGGGCGCTTTCATCAATGGAGTCAGCGGACGCAGGCGCAGGACATGTCGGGCATAGATCGCATAAGGATCACGAATGAGGGTTTGAATCTCTGTTACCGAGAGTTGATCGGGCCGCGCCGACCGGGGCGGGCAGGGCGAGGGGCGCGGCGCCCGTGGCACTGTTCCGGGGTCCTCGAGCGCCGCGACCTTGGTCAGCCAGACAGTTCCGCGCGTGCGCATGGCATCCAGCACATCCCCTCCACCCTGATCCGGGAGACCGGACAGCAGGTTCTGGAGGCGATTGAGCCATCGCGACACGACGGTTTGCGCATCCTCGGAGCGCAGCGACCTTGTGAGCCAGACCTCTGGTGCGGCAACCGCCTGTTGGAAATCATGCGCCGACAGGCCGATCCGCCGCTCGGGCAGCAAGAGCCCGGCCTGATGCCGTAGCGCGCGGTTGAGCCATGGGTCCGGCTTGGGGGATTCGGGCCAGCTTCCCTCGTTGAGACCCGCGAGGATCAGCAGATCGGCACCCTGCACCCGCGCCTCGAGTGTCCCCCAGATCAGAATGCCGGGATGCGGTTCGTCCCGGCTGCGGACCTCGCGCGCCGCAAGGATCTTGTGAAAGAGGTTTGCGTAATCGTTGGCTGTCATCGCACCCGCACCGGGCGCTTCGGTGCGCAACTCGGTCACGGTCCGAAGCGCCTCCTTGCCGGCATCGTTGTGCCAGAGTGCGCCACTTCCCCCACCCCGACAGCCCTGTGCGATTCGTTCGGCAAGGTTCAGATGCGCGTGAACGCGCGACTCAAGAGGGCTCTCGCCAGAGTCTGTCCTGTCGATAAAACAAGTGCAGAGCCAGTCCAGCCAGTCCTTCGCAAGGGCGTCGGCTTGTTTTTCTGCCCAAAGCCGCAAGCTGTCAGCGGTTGGATAAGGCGGGCCTTTGCGGCGCAGATGCAGTTCCAGTTCCCGGGTCAGGCGCAGATGCGCGCCCCGCGCCTCACCCCCATGCGTCAACGGGTGCTTGAGCAGGGTCAAAAGCGCCTCTGCACTCAGTTTTTGGCGAAAGAGATCGGCCACATGGCGCAGCAAGCGACCCGGAGGAGACAGGTGCAGCGGCAGGCCGGCACTGTCATCGGGCACGATGTTCCAACGGTCGAGTGCGGCCGTCACCTGACGTGTCAGCATCCGGTCCGGGGTGATCAGCGCGGCGGTGATCCCGTCCTCTGCGGCTTGTCGCAGGCGCAGGGCGATGGCCATCGCCTCGTGTCGGGTGGAGGGGGCCTCGAGGAGCGTCACCCCGGCCATCGCGCCCGCCAGATCCTCGAGGTCCGGACCGTCCCGCAGCCATTGATCCGTCACCGGTGCGGGACGGAGCGCAAGGGAAACCACGGCGTTGCGCGACAGGCTCGGTGGGCTATGGTTGGTCCATCGGGCGACGTCATGCGGCTGAATCCCGGCCCCCTTCATTATGTTATGAAACCGGTACTGCGGATGATCCTCGGACAGCATCGCATCATCAAGCGCGCCCCAGATCGCATCCGGCATGTCAAAATCGAAGCCGGGCAGCACGATAGCCCCTTGCGGCAACCGAGCCACGGCTTGCATCAGAAGCTGAGTTGCCCCGCGCGATCCGGTGGATCCGGCCAGAATGACCGGATGCTGCGGCGGTTCTTCGGCCCAGAGCCGGCATAGCCGTTCGATCACAAGGCGTTGCCGGGCTTCCTTGTCTGGTTGAGAAAGATCATCCATGAAGCAGTGACGAACAATGCCTAAAAACGACTTTATCCGGGCCCAGTGGCCGGATTGATCGCTCACGTCGAGATCACAGAGCACATCGGGAGAGACCCCTTCGCCCTGCATTTCATCCATCAAATTCGCCAGACTGTCGGCGAGATCGTAGATCGCGCTGCGCGGTGCCAGATCGGGGGCGCGGTCGAGCAGCGCGGTGATCAGCCGCACCAATTCGAGCCGTCGTCGCAGGGGCGGCGCGGCTGCGGGGACATGCGCCAGATCCCACTCCTCACCGAGGTCGGTCACGAGACCGAGGCGGGGCAAGAGCCGTGCCGGCCCAAGATCAAAGAGATCGCGAATGCGCCGTGCCATGCGTCTTGTGTTGACGATAAGATGCGTCCGCGCCAGCGCCTCGGGCGGCTGTCCGGCATGGCGCGCGATCAGTCCGTCGATCAACGCGCGCGGGAAATCCACGCCCGGCGGAAGGCCAAAGATGCGGGGCGTCTCACTTGGCTCAAACATCGGATGTCCCCAGAACGGCTTCCGCCAGTGCAATCCCCTCTGGGTGGCCAACGTCGCACCATTTACCGGGATAGGTGACGGCAAAGAGCCGGCCCTCTGCCAGAATCCGGTCCCAGAGCAGATTGAGCGAAAATGCGCTTTCGTCAATGTCCGGAAGGCGATCAGTCTTGATGATCTGAAGCCCGGAATAGATTGCCCCCGGTCCGCGGGTGGCCTGCCCGTCGTCGGAGATCACGAAATCCCCCGTGCCGTCGTGCCCTACGGCCCGCGACTTTGGGATACAGAGCAAGAGCGCGTCCATCGTCTCTGGGTGCCATTGCGCCGCAAGGTGGCAGAGCGGGTTAGGCCCCCGCCAGACCGCATCGGTGTTCATGGTAAAGACCGGCCCTGCGCCCAGAATCGGCAGGGCAGCCCGCAGGCCGCCGCCAGTCTCCA
>PFEY01000060.1:78784-162039 GCA_002783205.1 Rhodobacteraceae bacterium CG17_big_fil_post_rev_8_21_14_2_50_63_15
GTCCCATGCGCGTCCCGAACCCGGCGGCAAACAG
The DNA here is from genome assembly GCA_002783205.1 of Rhodobacteraceae bacterium CG17_big_fil_post_rev_8_21_14_2_50_63_15. Lineage (GTDB taxonomy): Bacteria > Pseudomonadota > Alphaproteobacteria > Rhodobacterales > Rhodobacteraceae > Roseovarius. The sequence continues at coordinate 78,819 of PFEY01000060.1, forward strand.
CATCACGGGGAGAGTTACGGCCGGCATTGGTCTTTGAGTCCTTGCAGGATGTCGGGGTCCGGTCCGGGCAGCACGCCGTCCAGAATGTCCGCGACCCTGGCCATCGCAGGATGCGCCAGATCATGTGCGAGATGCGCCCAGACCCTTGGGATAAGATCAACATATCCGACCTTGCCATCGCGCAGGCACAGCCGGGCGAACACCCCGAGGATACGCAGGTTTCGTTGTGCGCCAAGACAATGATACGCGGTGAGAAAATCTTTCGTCGCAACTCCGGTTGTGGCGATATAGCGGTCGATCATGGCGGTCTCGATGGCCGGTGGCACGTCCCGGCGGGCGTCTTGGAGGATGGAGACGAGATCATAGGCCCGGTGGCCGAGCATGGCATCCTGGAAATCGAGCAGGCCAACCCGCGCGAGCCCGGTCCTCTTTGGCAGCCAGAGCAGGTTCTCGGCGTGATAATCGCGCTGAATCAACACGTCCGCGGTGTTGGAAAGGTCGGCAAGCGTATCATTCAGGGCGGTATGAAAGGCAGCACGATGGGGGCTCTGCGCACCGGTTACGCCTGCGAGATACCAGTCAAAGGCCAGCGCCGCCAGATCCGCCATCAGGGGCGGAGCGTAGGCATCAAGGCCTGACGGCGGCGCGTGGCGATGCAGGCCTGCCAGAACATCGGTGGCCGCAGCATAGAGCGGCTCTTCCATTTCGGGGGCGTCTCTGATGACCCGGGCAAAGAGCGCATCGCCCAGATCCTCGAGGATCAGAAAGCCATGTTGCGCATCCTTGGCCAGAATGTGCGGCGCGCTGAGGCCGAGGCCGGTCAGATACCGTGCGATCCGAACGAAGGGGCGCACATCCTCTCCTCTCTCGGTCGGCGCGTCCATCAGCACGGCGGTCTCACCTGTCTCCTGCCGTCGCAGGCGCAGATAGCGCCGGTTGGATGCGTCCCCGGCCAGATCGGTCATTCCTGCCCCCGCCCAATCGGTGCCAGCAAGGAAGGTTTGCAAGGCGGTGCTACGGTCAGGCATCCAGAATCTCGCTCAGAAGGGGCCGCCAACGGGCATCGGACCACGTTAGGCGCAGCTGTCGTTGATCGTCCTCTGCGCCGGGTGCGAAGGCGAGGGAAAGGGCTGTCGGGGGAATGAGATCGCCCAGGCGATCAGGCCATTCCACGAGGCAGATCGCGTCTGAGAAAGCCTCTGTCAGACCGAGCTCGATCAGGTCCAGCGGATCGCTCAGCCGATAGAGATCGGCGTGCCAGATGTCGGCCCTCGCGCCCGGATAGGTCTGCACCAAAGTGTAGGTGGGCGAGGGGATATCTTCGGGCACGGCCAGCAGACCCTGGATCAGACAGCGGGCGAAATGGGTCTTGCCGGCACCCACGCCGCCCGAAAGAAGCAGGACATCACCAGCCTCAAGGCGTGGCGCCAGCGCCTGCGCTAGGGCACAGGTGGCCTCAGGGTTGGCGAGGGTAAGGGTCTTTGCCTGCTCGGACATGACATGACACTACACGCACCACGCCCGCTCGCAACCGGGTTCATCCCGTTTCCAGAGCGGCAGCGTTCAGAAGAGCCGACTGGTGCTTCGAAAGCGTCAACATCGCCTGTCCCCGTCCCAATGGGAGAACCTGAAGAGCCAGCGCCGAATTGTCCGGCAGGGCGATGCTGTAACGAATCGGAGCAGTCAAAGCGTTGCTGGCGATCCTTTGCTCGATGTCACCCCAGGGACCGGTGCCGAAAGAGCGTTCCCGGCAAGCAGCTATCACATCGTGCAGGCGCATCTCTACCAAGGAGCGATCAGGATCGATCCCGATCAGCGCACCGAACGCGGCATTACAGAAGATCAGGCTCCCGTCATCGGAGAGCACGGCAATCCCCTGCTCCAGATGGTCGATCACGGATTGGCGTAAATCCATCTGAAGGCGGTGTCGCCGCGTGGCCGAAATTTCAATGGAAATGTCCTCAAAGAGAAAGGCGACATCGCCATCGGGATACGGACGTCCTGTCACACGATAGGTCTGACCGGTCGGCAGGCTCCAGACTTCCTGATAGAGGCCACCGCGTGCGGTCTCGACCATCTCGTTGATCTGGGTCCGCCATGTGCCGTAATTTCGTGGTTCCGGCATGACTTGCCGATCGCGCAGCGCGTCGAAAAAGCTGATCAGACCGGGACGCGCGATCAGAAATTCCGGCTGCAAGCCGGTCATGTCGATCAGGGCGGGATTGAACAGAGCCAGCGACCGGGTGCGATCAAAGACAGTGAGCCCGATTGTGAGGCTTGCAAAGGTCTTGGTCAGTGTTTGCAGGATGTCGCGCTGCACGGTTTCGGCCTGAACGAGTCGGGTGATATCGGTTGCATAGACGGCAAAGCCCGGCTCTGTTCGGATCAAACGCACCTCATAGGAGGTTCTGGCGGGCCCACCAGTCTCGCCAAGGGTCAGGCGTTTGACCATTGCATCCTCGATTCCGGGCGCAAGACCGATGGTTCCGAATATCTGATCCTTGTGGTCAGGGGCCATCGCCAGGCCGGCCGTGTTCTGCCAGACAAGCTGACCGGCCCCGTCACAGAGCCACGTCGCAACCGGCGCGTGAAAGAGCGCGGCGGCCTGATCCTGAGAGCTGCGGCAGAGCCTCAACCACTCGTTGAGCACTGCGGGATCTGGATCGGACAGATCGGTCAGCGTGACGCGCAAGGCATTATCGGACGGAGCGAAATCAAGCCGCGTCGTGAGGGCATCGTTCTGGCTCTGAAATGAGGTGACTCGACCTTGGTCCACATCTGCCAGACGGAGGGGAAGGTCGGGAAACCGAAACGCCAGCCATGCCCGAACCCTGTCCCAATCCGATTGAGCCCTGTCATCCGCTGCGGGCAGCGTCAGATCGGGGAGATCGTGATCAATCAGCCGATCGCCCCGGAACAGAAAGTGATTGCTGCGCTCTCTTCTGATCCCCGGCCTGCCGATCACGGAAACCTGCCGCCCTGCCAGGCCGAGGATGAGCAGGGCAGGAACAGCGACAAGGAAAGTAAGAAAGGCCAGATAAAGCCCATCGGTCCATGTCAGCTCAGTCACGGATATCTCCTTCAGCGTCCCGCTGGCAGGATGGTGAGAACTGGTTAAGGGGAGGTTAACCGTTGCTCTGTCTCGCCGGTCGACTCAGAGCCTGATCGGCGCATTCTGTCCCAGAGCACCGGCCTCCTGCCCGGTCGGGCCTTCGATCCGCTTGCGCTGCCAGACGACTTCGACCAGTGCCCCGGTCCGTGCGGCATGGCTTGGCATGGTCTTGAACGAACTCGACCCATTGGCAAAGGCCAACTCCGCGCCGGAACGCTCCAGAAGCGTCTTGGCGATGAACAGGCCAAGGCCCATGCCCTCGTATTCAGGACGCGCCGGATCACCGATCGGCGCACGCCGACGGATAAAGGGATCACCGATCTTCCCCAGCATGTCCGGGGGATAGCCGCGACCATCATCCATGATTCGCAACGTGATGGCCGTCTCGCTCCAGCGACTCTCGATCCAGACGGACTCGCGCGCGAAATCCACCGCGTTCTGGATCAGGTTGCGCAAACCGTGGATCATTTCGGGGCGGCGAAACACGATCGGCTGATTCCTGAGGTCTTCGCCGTCGGTTCCATGGTCGAAGTGAATGCGTTTGCCCCGATCGAGATGGGGCTCGGCCGCTTCCTCGACCACCGCGGTCAGAGGGGCGCGGCGCAGGAGCAGGTCGTCCTTGCCCGCCCGTCCCATTGATCGCAGGATGTCGCGACAACGATCCGCCTGCTGCACGATCAGCAGCGCATCCTCATGCAGATCGGGACGATCCGTCAGTTCGTTGGCCAATTCGGCACTTGTCAGTTTGATCGTGGAGAGGGGCGTGCCCAGTTCATGCGCGGCTGCCGCCACCACCCCACCGAGATCGGTCAATTTCTGTTCGCGCGCCAGGGCCATTTGCGTGGCCTGCAAGGCGTCAGACATGGCGTGCATTTCCTGCACGATCCAGCGCGAATAGACCCCCAGAAACACCACCGCGATGATAATCGCCACCCAATTGCCGAAGCGGAACACATCAGGCACCCGCAGGAGGAACCCCTGTTCGGTTCGAAGCGGGAGATAGAACTGCATGAGCAAGGTCACGATGACAATCGCCATGGCCCCGAGAAAAGCGGTCGAGCGCCCGGAAAGGGCCGACGCGGAGACTGTGACCGGGCCGACAATCAGGATCGAGAACGGATTGTTCATGCCGCCGGTGAGGTAGAGCATCAGCCCGAGTTGCAGCATGTCGAAGAGCACGACAAGAAACGTGTCCTGCTCTGACAGGCGCTTGTTCTCGGCAAAGACAAGGGCCGCGACCAGATTGGTTGTGACGGAAACGCCAATCACCAGAAAGCAGAGACCAAGTTCGAGATCGAGGTGATAGACCCGATCCGCGATGACCAGGGCGGTGGCCTGCCCGAGAGTCGCCCACCAGCGCAACAGAACAAGCGTTCGAAGCCGGATCCAGTTGCCGCTCGCGCGCGATTTGAACACTTCGATTGCGGGATCAGCCATATCCGTGGTTGCGTCCCTTTTCATGCAGGAGGAGAGGATGCTAGATAGTGTCAAAGTTGCATCCAATGGTCTCGAGCGCAAGGACATCCCATGACCCGACTGATTGCTATCGCTGCCGCCGTGATTGTGGTTGTAGGATTGGGGGCCATGTATCTTTTGTACGCCGGAGGGAAACCGGACGATCAGTTTGCGCAATGCCGCGCCTCGAATGTGGCAGGAGGCGCGGGACAGATTGGCGGACCCTTCACGCTGGTCAGCGAGACCGGCGAGACCGTGACCGACAAGGAGGTGATCGACCAGCCGGCCTTGATCTACTTCGGTTACACGTTCTGTCCCGATGTCTGTCCTCTGGACAATGCCCGCAATGCCGATGCGGTTCAGCTTCTCGAAAGCCGGGGCAGCATTGTAAAGCCGGTTTTCATCTCTATCGATCCAAAACGGGACACACCCGAGGTGATGGCCGAGTTCACCAATTACCTGCATCCGCGCATGCTGGGCCTCACCGGCAGCGAAAAGCAGGTGCGCGCGGCGAGCCAAGCCTATCGGACGTTCTATCAGGCGCAAAAACCCACCGAGGGCGAAGAGGACTTCTATTTGATGGACCATTCCACGATGACCTATCTGAGCCTGCCGGAGCACGGATTTGTCGAATTCTTTCGGCGCGATGTGACCGCAGAAGAGATGGCGGAGCGGGTTCAGTGCTTCTTGGACGCACGCTAGTGTATTGGGTTGTTTGACGAAGGGCACAACGGAGGTTAGAACTATTCTCAATCAGCGCGCGCAACGGGAGGAGCGGCATGGCCGAGGACATGCAGCAGGATATCGGTGAAGACAAATCGCTCCTGCTTGTGGACGATGACGAGGCGTTTTTGAAACGGCTGGCCAAGGCAATGGAAAAACGCGGATTTGAGGTAGAGACCGCCGGGTCGGTTGCCGCCGGTCGGGCCATCGCCGCCGCCCGCCCACCAGCCTATGCGGTCTGTGATCTTCGGCTCGAGGATGGAAATGGACTCGATGTGGTCGAAGTCATCCGAGCAAAGCGACCCGATAGCCGGATTGTCGTGCTGACCGGATATGGCGCGATCGCAACCGCCGTGGCTGCGGTCAAGATCGGGGCAATGGACTATCTGTCCAAGCCCGCCGATGCCACCGACATCACGAATGCGCTGCTGGCCAATGGGGCGAGTTTGCCGCCACCGCCGGAGAATCCCATGAGCGCGGATCGTGTCCGCTGGGAACATATTCAGCGCGTGTATGAACTTTGCGATCGCAATGTCAGCGACACGGCAAGGCGGCTCAACATGCATCGCCGCACGCTTCAGCGTATTCTGGCGAAGCGTTCACCTCGATAGACGATCCGTCCACTTTGCATCAACTTCGGCAGCAATCCTCTTTGGCCCGAATTGGCAAGAAAGGGTTGCATTAAGAGCTACCAGATAGGCTGTGACGACGAAGATCGTGTGACAGGAGACAGGTTTTGGGTGTTTGGCAGTCATATCGTATGCGGCTGCGGCGAAAGCGGGTGAAAATCCGTGCCTTTCGCAAGCATTTCTCGTTGCGTCCGGTTGTTGATCGAACGGAAAAGATCCGCTCTGGCGATGTGCTGCTGTTTTCCACGCTGCGCGATGAACATATCCGCCTGCCTTTCTTTCTGCGCTACTACCGCGATTTGGGCATCTCGCATTTTCTGATCGTTGACAATGACAGCACCGATGGCGGGGCTGAATACCTTGCTGCGCAAGAGGACGTGTCGCTCTGGCACACCAAGGCAAGCTACAAGGGCGCACGTTTTGGTGTTGATTGGCTCAACTGGCTGCAACAGAAATACGGCCACGGGCATTGGACGCTGGTGGTCGATGCGGATGAGTTCTTCATCTATCCGTTCTGTGACACGCGACCGATCCGCGCGTTGACCGACTGGCTCGATTCCAGTCAAGTCAGATCTTTTGGTGCGATGCTTCTGGATATGTATCCCAAGGGGCGGATTGATGCTGTGCCCTATCAGGCCGGGCAGGACCCGATGGAGATCGCGGCCTGGTTTGATCCCGGCAATTACATGATCAGAAAGAATAAATCTTACGGCAACCTGTGGATTCAGGGGGGTCCACGCGCCCGGGTGTTCTTTCCCGATAACCCACAGAAGGCCCCGGCGCTCAACAAGACGCCGCTGGTCAGATGGGACCGGCGTTATGCCTATGAAAGCTCAACCCACATGATCCTGCCGCGCGGTCTGAATCTGACCTATGATGCGTGGGGTGGCGAAAAGACCAGCGGCATCCTGCTGCACGCCAAATTTCTCGACACCTTTTCCGCCAAGGCCGCAGAGGAACTGATCCGCCGCCAGCACTATTCCGCCAGTCTGGAATACAAAGCCTATGAGAGGGTCGTGCGTCACAATCCCGAACTTTGGTGCAAATGGTCGGAAAGGTATATAAACTGGCGTCAATTGGAAATCCTCGGGCTGATGTCCAAGGGAAACTGGGCATGAGGAAAGAGCAGTAAGCGCATGAGCCTGGGCATCATCCTGCTGGTTCATACCGCCTTTGGCCGGGCAGAACAGGTGGCGCGCCATTGGGCGGCATCGGGCTGTCCTTTGGTCATTCATGTGGACCGCACCGTTCCTCGCAAGACTTATACGGCCTTTGAGCGGGCGCTGTCGGACCTGCCCGATGTCCGGTTTGCCCGACGCCATCGTTGCGAATGGGGCACCTGGGGTCTTGTAGCGGCCACCCAGGGTGCGGCGGAAATCATGCTCGATCAGTTCGCTGATGTGCGCCATGTCTATCTGGCCTCCGGTTCTTGTCTGCCGCTTCGGCCGGTGCAAGAGTTGATCGACTACCTCGCCAAGCGCCCGCATACCGATTTCATCGAATCCGTGACCATCGCCGATGTCCCCTGGGCCATCGGCGGTCTTGACGAAGAGCGTTTCACGCTGCGCTTTCCGTTCTCCTGGCGCAGGAACCGCTCTCTGTTTGACAAATACGTGGCGCTGCAACGCCTGGTGGGGTTCAAGCGCCGAATCCCCAAGGGCCTCTTGCCTCATATGGGCAGCCAATGGTGGTGCCTCACGCGCCAGACACTTTCGGCAATCCTTCAGGATCCGGCACGCACCACCCACGACCGCTATTTTTCCAAGGTCTGGATTCCAGATGAAAGCTATTTTCAGACACTCGCCCGGCAATACTCTCGTCAGATCGAAAGCCGCTCGCTGACACTTTCAAAATTCGACTATCAGGGTCGGCCACATATATTTTATGATGATCACCTGCAACTCTTGCGGCGATCGGATTGCTTTGTGGCGCGCAAGATCTGGCCGTTTGCCGATCGGTTGTATCAGGCGTTCCTGACCGATTCGGCCGGAGCCATGAAACGCACCGAACCCAATCCGGGCAAGATCGACCGCATTTTTGCCAAGGCGGTGGAGCGTCGCACGCGCGGACGTCCAGGCCTTTACATGCAGAGCAGATTTCCGGTCGAGGGGCGCGAGAACGGGCTGACCTGCTCGCCCTATTCGGTGTTCGAAGGGTTCAGCGAACTGTTTGAAAACTTCGAACCCTGGCTTTCCCGGGTGACAGGGATGCGGGTGCATGGCCATCTCTTTGCCCCCGAGCGTGCCGAATTTTCGGAGGGTCAGCCGGTGATGAACGGCGCCCTGAGCAACAGTGCCGCCCTGCGCGACTACAATCCGCGCGCCTTTCTTGCCAGCCTGATCTGGAACACGCGGGGTGAACGGCAATGTTTTCAATTCGGCCCGCGCGACCGGATCGAGACGATTGCATGGGATATCGCGAAGGATCCCAATGCGCAGATTTCCGTGATTTCAGGCGCATGGGCGGTGCCGCTCTTTCAATCCAACGCGAATTTCTCCGACCTCCGACGCGAAGCGGCGCGCCTTCAGCAGATCGAGAGCAAGCATCTCGACGTGTTGCGCTCGTTCTGGACCAGGGCCCGGGTCCGGATCTGGAGCATGGCCGAATTCATCGAAGCTCCGATGGAGCCGCTGCAAACCATCATCGACGAGATTGGCCAGCCGGCACAGCGCGGCCTGACTGAAGCGCCGCGGATGGTGGATCTGACCGGGTTTGGCCAGTTCCTGCAAAATCTCAAGAATCAGGGGATGCACCCCTACCTGATGGGTGATTTTCCGGTGGAACCGGGACTGAATGAACCCCAACAGAGCAAGCGCAAGCCCTATCTGGTGCGGTAGAACAAGATGACTGCACCCTTTGATTACTTTGTTGTCTTTGCGGAAATGCGCACCGGCTCGAATTTCCTCGAAAGCAATCTGAACGCCTTTGAGGACATCGAATGTCATGGCGAGGCGTTCAACCCGCATTTCATCGGCTATCCGAACCGGACGGAGCTGCTGGGCCTGACACAGGCAGAGCGCGATGCCGACCCGGCCCGCCTGATCGCCGCGATCCGCGCGCAATCGCAGGGCATCGGCGGCTTTCGGTTCTTTCACGATCACGATCCGCGCGTTCTGGATCTTGTTCTGGCGGATCCGCGCTGTGGCAAGATCATTCTCACCCGCAATCCGCTGGACAGCTATGTCTCGTGGAAGATCGCGCAGGCCACCGGGCAGTGGAAGCTGACGAATGTAAAGCGTCGGCGCGACAGCAAGGTGACGTTCGATGGGGTGGAGTTCGAACAGCATATTGCCCGCTTGCAGGAGTTTCAGATCCTGCTGCTCAACCGCTTGCAGCAGTCAGGACAAACCGCGTTCTATCTCGACTATGAGGATCTTCAATCTGTCGCCGTGATGAACGGCCTGGCGCGATATCTGGGCTCTGCGGCACGCGTTGAGTCCCTGGAGACATCCCTCAAGAAGCAGAATCCCAGCCCGATTACGGACAAGGTGTCGAATGTCGAGGACATGGAGCGCATCCTTGGCGGGCTCGATCCGTTCAATCTCAGCCGCACGCCGAACTTTGAGCCGCGCCGTGGAGCGGCGGTGCCGGGTTTTGTTGCCGCCGCCACCGCGCCGCTTCTCTACATGCCGGTGCGTTCCGGCCCCGAGGCAGACGTTCGCCGCTGGCTGGCCGATCTTGACGGCGTCGCCGAGGACGCGTTGCCGACCGCTTTAAGTCAAAAGGCGCTGCGCCAGTGGATGCGGCGCAAAGCAGGCCACCGCCGCTTTACCGTTCTGCGTCACCCGGTCGCACGCGCTCACGCTGCGTTCTGCGCCAAGATTCTTTTTGATGCGCCGGGTGCCTATCATGACATTCGGAGAAGCCTGCGCAAACTCTACAAACTGCCGATTCCGGAGGATGGTCCGGATCACACCTACGACGGCGCGGCGCATCGCGCGGCGTTTGTGGCATTTCTCGGCTTTCTCAAGGCCAATCTTGCCGGTCAGACCGCGATTCGGGTTGATGCGCATTGGGCCACGCAGGCCTCGGTGATCGAAGGGATGGCGCAATTCGGTACGCCCGACATCATCCTGCGCGAGGAGGAGATGCCGGACACGCTCGGGCTGCTGGCGCGGCAGGTGGGCTATACCGATCCGCCAATGCCGCCCAGACCGGCAAAGGATCAGCCCTTTGCGCTGGCTGAAATCTATGATTCCGAACTGGAACGTCTGGCGCGCGAGGTCTATCGCCGCGACTACACGCTGTTTGGGTTCACGGCGTGGAAGTGATGGTTCAGGCGGCCTGTGCCGCCTGCGCTTCGGTCACGATGGTAAAGAGCGTCATCGGATTGCTGTTCGAGCGCAGCTTGGCGCGCAACGAGGCATCCCGCAGCGTGCGCGATACAAGCGCCAATGCCTTGAGATGCTCGACCCCCGCGTCCATCGGCGCAAAGAGCGCAAAGGCGAGATCAACCGGTTGGCGATCCACGGCGTCGAACTCTATCGGCTTGTCGAGAAGCGCCAGAACGCCAACGACCTGATCAAGCCCGTCGATGCGCGCGTGCGGCAGAGCAACACCGTGCCCGACACCGGTCGGGCCGAGGCTCTCACGTTCCAGAAGAGCTTCGACCGCTATTGCATGAGGAACGCCATAGGCAGTTTCCGCGATTGCGCCGAGTTCCTGCATCAGACGCTTCTTGCTGGTGGTCCCTGACAAAAGACGCACCGCCTCTGGTTTGAGGATCATGTTGAGTTCCATTTGTTCCGATGTTCAGACGGTCGGGTTTCGGCCGTTTACCTCATGTTAGGGATCAATCCAGCCGATATTGCCGTCGTCCCGGCGATAGACCACATTGACCTTGTCCTTTCCTTCCTTTCGAAAGACCAAAACAGGTGCGCCCGCAAGCTCCATCTGCATGACCGCCTCACCTACCGAGAGCAACGGAATCTGGGCTTCCATCTCGGCCACGATGACGGGTTGCAGGCTTTCGGGCTCTGATTCCGTGCCTTCGACATCAGACGCAAGGATATATGAAGATGCACCAAAGAGTTCAACTGGCTCCGCGCGATCGCGATGGTGATCTTTCAGCCGCCGTTTGTAGCGTCGAAGCTGCTTTTCCATCCTTTCACAACACGCGTCAAACGCGGCATAGATTTCATGGGCCTTGCCGCTCGCCTGTGCCGTCAGGCCAGTCGAAAGATGCACAACTGCCTCGCAAAGGAACTCGCTGGCGCTGCTCTTGGAGAAAATGATCTGCGCATCGGTCGGTCGTTCGGCATACTTGGCAACTGCGGTGCCAAGTTCTTGTTTCACATGCGTTTGCAGGGCTTCGCCAATATCGATCTGCCTTCCACTGATTTGATAACGCATCTTGTCTCCTTCATTTGACAAACCTCGGACCTGCGCGGCGCGGTTGCGCCATCGAAATCGCTAGCCCAGGATGCTGAAAACAGACATATCCAGACCATGTTCAAGTAGAGGCCCTTGCCGGAGGGTCCATTCGACGAACAGTGCGAGGTCAACACATGTCATGGATTGATTGACGCGTTTTCCAGGCAGATTGTCAATTGGATTTGACGTCACGGCGCGGGCAACCACCATCGAGACCGCCGGTCAGGAAATTCTGAAGCTATCCCCGAGATACACGCGCCGCACGTTCTCGTTTTCCACCACATCGGTTGGGCTGCCGGACATAAGAACCTTGCCATCATGGAGGATATAGGCGCGATCCACGATCTCGAGCGTCGCGCGCACGTTGTGATCGGTGATCAGCACGCCGATGCCGCGGTGACTGAGATCGGCCACAAGATGGCGGATATCGCCGACCGAGATCGGATCAACCCCGGCAAAGGGCTCGTCGAGCAGCAGATAGCGTGGCTCCGCCGCGAGGCAGCGCGCAATTTCGACCCGCCGCCGTTCACCCCCGGAGAGCGCAAGAGCGGGGGTCCTGCGCAGATGCTCGACGGAGAACTCCGATAGCAGTTCCTCAAGCCGCTCGCGCCGCTTGTGCCGGTCGCGCTCAGAAATATCAAGGATCGCCATGATGTTGTCCTCGACCGACAGGCCACGGAAAATCGAGGTCTCCTGCGGCAGATAACCGATGCCCAGCTTGGCACGGCGGTACATCGGCAAATTGGTCACGTCACGGCCATCAATCCGGATATGCCCGCCTTCGGGGTAGATCAGCCCGGCGATGGCGTAGAACGTCGTGGTCTTCCCCGATCCGTTCGGGCCCAGAAGTGCGACCACCTCGCCCTGCTTGAGCGAGAGTGACACATCACGGATCACCACCCGTCTCTTGTAGCTCTTGCGCAGATGTTCAACCTGAAGGCCCGGGGTCGCGTTGTCATGCGCGAGGACCAGATTGGGCGCGCTCAATTGCTGCGCCCCGGTTGCAGGACTGTCTTGACACGTCCGCTGACCCGCGCCGTTCCGGCGTTCAGATCGACAAACATCGTCTCGCCGGTGATGGTATTGTCAGATTGAACGAGGAGAACATCGCCCCGCAACTCGATCATCCCGCTCACGACATTGTAGTTGGCGCTTCGCGCTTCGGCGGCGTCTGTGCCACTGACCAAGGTCACACCATCGGTGGCCTCAAGGGCCTCGATGCCGCTGCGATCCGCAAGATAGACGACGAGAACCCTTGGCGCACTCAGCCGCATCTCGCCCTGTGCGATCACGACGTTGCCGGTGAACAGCGCCGTGTTGTCGTTCTGATTGACACTCAGATCATCCGAGGTCACTTCGACGGGCAGATTGCGGTCTATCTGTGCACTGCCAAAAGCCACCTGCGCCGCCGCAATCATCGGAAGGCAAATCAGCATCATTACGGCAGAAAACATCTGAAAAAGGCGCACGGGTCTCATTTCCTTGTGACCTTGGGGATGTATATCAATCTGACACCCCCGCTGAAAAGCAATTCTGGCGTATTTGTTGCCGTCTTGTCATGCAATAACATCTGTCCGGCGATCAAATGTCCGAGCGGGCCGGTCGCCGTAACCGGTCCGGGGGATTTGGCAAAAACCTCGTCAAGGCGCGTTTCGAGCCGTTCTGTGTCCAGCACATAGCCTGTCGAAGTCAAGACATGCACCTGTTCTTGCAGAATTGCGGTCATGTCCTGTCGGTGGATATGGGCCGCGAGCGCGGTGATGTCGATCACCGTGCCGGCAGCCAGTCGGAACTGGGCGGTGAAGTTCTCGGCCGCAAGACGTTCTGGTGTATCGCGATCCGGCAGCGCCCTTGTGGCGGTGAACAAAATGGCGTCGCCGTGTTCGGTGACACCTGAAAAGCGCGGATTGGTTGCCCCAAGATCCTTCGCTTTCTGGCTCAGATCAATCTCGGCCACGAGCGCGGATTTGCTCGGGTCGATGGAGCGGGAAATCAGAAACAGCGTCGACAACAGTCCAAGAGCAGCGAGCGGCAGAAGGATTTTCATCCCGGCCACAATCTGCGAGTGGAGATTATCCGAGCGCGCCATGGTCAATGGGCGAAGATGTCGATCTCTGGCCAGCCCGCAAGATCGAGGCGCGCGCGCGTCGGCAGAAAATCGAAACAGGCCTGCGCGAGATCCATCCGTTCTTCGCGCAGCAACTGGGCGTTGAGTTTCTCGCGCAGGCGGTGGAGATAGAGGACATCGGAGGCCGCATAGTCGAGCTGCGCCGTCGTCAGGACGGGCGCCCCCCAGTCCGAGGTTTGTTGTTGCTTGGAGATGTCGACACCCAGGATTTCCTGCAGCAGGTATTTCAACCCGTGGCGGTCTGTATAGGTGCGGATCAGCCGGCTTGCGATCTTGGTGCAATAGACTGGCGCGGCAAGGACGCCGAACGTGTGATACATCGCCGCAATATCGAACCGCCCGAAATGGAAAAGCTTGAGCACCGTAGGGTCTTCCAGCAGCCTCGCCAGATTGGGCGCGCTCGTTTGCCCCTTGGCGACCTGCACCAGATGCGCATGACCGTCGCCGCCCGAGAGTTGCACCACGCAGAGCCGGTCGCGATGCGGATTGAGCCCCATCGTCTCGCAGTCGATCGCCACGATCGGACCAAGATCCAGCCCATCGGGCAGATCGTTTTGATGGAGAAGGTTTGCCATGAGATTTCCTTGTGCACGACACATCACGCCGAACTGGACTGTGGGCGGAATACTACCGTGCTTAGGCGGTTTTGGTCCCGGTCTCAACGTGAGATTTAGGAGTGGCGGGGCCGAAAATCCAGGCCGAATGCGCCTGCTCGGCATGAAACTGGCTTGCGGTTGGCCTGGGCCTCGGCCACAACGTGCCGCAGGACGACAGAGGAGCGCGCCCCGTGAGCGACACCCAGCAGACAGCAAACCGCGCCGCCGATCATCTGGCGCGTCGGCTCCATGAGGCCGGATGTCGGCACGCCTTCGGAATGCCCGGTGGTGAGGTTCTGACCGTGATGGATGCGCTTGCGCGCGCGGGGATTGCGGTGACGCTGGCGCGGCATGAGAACGCCGCAGCCTTTATGGCCGAGGGTGTCTGGCATCGCACCGGTGCGCCGGGGATCCTCATTGCAACGCTGGGGCCGGGGGTCTTGAACGGCGTCAATGCCATTGCCAATGCGCATCAGGACCGCGTGCCGCTCATTGTCCTGTCAGGCTGTGTCGATGCGGATGAGGCGCTCACCTATACGCATCAGATCCTCGATCATCAGGCGGTGCTGGCGCCGATCACCAAGGCCACCTTTCGCCTGACCGCGCAGGGTGCGGACATCATCGCCGACAAGGCCGTGGGAATTGCACTGGAGGGCCGTCCCGGCCCGGTGCATATCGACGTGCCGATTTCCGTGGCCGATCAGCGTGTGACCCTGCCCCGCCTGCGGCGCCGTCCGGCGGCCGCAGCGATGATTCCCGCTGCACCGCAAGAGGCGCGCGACTGGCTCCGCACGGCGGAACGCCCGGTCATGATCGTGGGCCTTGACGCCGTGAACCAGGGAGCAAGCGGGGCGATCACCGAGGTGGCCGAGCGGCTCAACATCCCGGTCATCACTACCTATAAAGCCAAGGGGATCCTCCCCGAAACGCACCCTCTGGCGCTGGGCGGGGCGGGGCTTTCGCCGCTGGCGGATGGTTTCCTCGTGCCGCTGGTGCAGAAGGCCGATCTGATCCTCTGCGTGGGGTATGACCCGATCGAGATGCGCCCCGGCTGGCGCGAGATCTGGGATCCGGCGGCGGTCAATGTCATCGACATCGCGGCGGTGCCGAATGATCACTACATGCATCAGGCGACGATGAACATCGTGGGCCCCTGCGCGCCCTCCCTGCTTGCGCTTGCCGAGGGTGTTACCCCCCGCGCTACATGGCCCGGAGGCGAGCCCGCAACGGCGCGCGCGGCCTTGGCCCTCGCCTTTCCGCGCGATGACGACTGGGGGGCTGCGGCGGTGATCGCAGAAGCACGCGCGGTGCTGCCACATGACACGATCGCGACCGTGGACAGCGGCGCGCATCGCATCCTCTTGTCGCAGATGTGGACAAGTCATGTTCCAGATGCGCTGCTGCAATCCACCGCGCTCTGCACCATGGGCTGTGCCGTCCCGCTGGCCATCGGGGCCAAGATCGCCTCGCCGGAGTCGACCGTGGTCAGTTTCTCGGGCGATGCCGGGTTCCTGATGGTGGCGGGAGAGTTGTCGACCGTGGCCGAACTGAACCTGCCGGTGATCTTCGTCGTCTTTGTCGATGCAAGCCTTTCGCTGATCGAGAAAAAGCAGCGCGAGCGGCAGATGGTCAATCTTGGTGTCGATTTCGGCCGCCACGACTTTGCCGCCATCGGCCGTGCCTTTGGCGGCAACGGCGTGCGGGTGACGAGCCGCGCCGAGTTGCGCGCGGCCCTGGAAGCGGCGCAAAGGGCCGATCGTTTCACCGTGATTGCCGCAGAGATTGACCGTGCGTCCTATGACAACCGTATCTGAGGAGATTGCCATGCCCGGACCGCTTGACGGCCTCGTCATTCTCGATCTGAGCCGCATTCTGGCTGGCCCCACCTGCACGCAGCTTCTGGGCGATCTGGGGGCCGAAGTGATCAAGATCGAAAGCCCGGAAGGCGACGACACGCGGGCCTGGGGCCCGCCCTTTGCGTTGGATGCGGACGGACAACCCACGGATCTCTCGGCCTATTTCATGTCCTCGAACCGCAACAAGAAATCGGTGGCGGTGGATCTGACCGACCCGGCGGTGCAGGAGGCCCTGCGCGCGCTTGCTGGTCGCGCCGATGTGGTGATCGAGAATTTCAAGCCGGGGGGGCTGAAGAAATACGGGCTCGATCACGAGACACTTTGCGCGGCGTATCCGGGTCTTGTCTATTGCTCGATCTCGGGCTTTGGCCAGACCGGCCCGAACCGGGACAAGCCGGGATATGATCTCATGGCGCAGGGCTTTGGCGGGATCATGTCGATCACCGGCGAAGCGGGGCGCGAGCCGATGAAGGTAGGTGTTGGCGTGGCCGATGTGGTCTGCGGCCTCTATGCGGCGACCGGGATCCTTGCCGCCCTGCGGCACCGGGATGCGACGGGCGAAGGCCAGCATATCGACATAGCCCTTGTCGATACCACGATGGCCTGGCTGGTCAATCAGGGGCTGAATTACCTCACCTCCGGCGTGTCTCCGACCCGCGCGGGCAACGCGCATCCAAATATCGTGCCCTATCAGGTCTTTGCCACCTCGGATGGTTTTGTGATCGTGGCGGTGGGAAATGACAGCCAGTATGCCCGGTTCTGTGACTACCTCGGACAGCCGGGCTGGGCCACCGACCCGCGCTTTGCCATCAATACGGCGCGGCTTGCCCATCGCGACATCCTTGTCCCGATGATCGCCGCTGTGCTGGCGACCCGAACCATGCAGCATGTCATCGACGGGCTGGAGGCGCGCAAGGTGCCGGTCGGGCCGGTCAATACGATCGAACAGGCGCTTGAGAGCGAACAGGCGCAGGCGCGCGGCATGACGATCACGCTGCCCGCTGCGCAGACGGCTGCGGGCGAGGTGCGGCTGATCGGCAATCCGCTCAAATTCTCGCGCACGCCGGTCAGCTATCGAACGGCTCCCCCCCCCAAGGGTGCGGATACCGAGGCGCTGCTCAACCGGCTCAAGACCGGTTTGTAACCTAAGATCGCGGCCACGTGATTTGCAGCGACTCGCATGGGCGCATAGCCATCCTGTGTCAACTGGAGGAACGTTCATGCAAAGAATTTTGAAACTGTTTGCCATTCTTTTGATGGTCGCCGGATCGGCGCAGGCGCTGGAGCCGCGCGAGGGCTGGGTCGTTCTGCAAAGCGGCAAATCCTTTGGTGATCTGGTCAAGGCGGTCAACGCGGTGGTGGAGACGAGCGAGATCCGCATCGTGACGCAGGCGAGCGCGTCGGCAGGTGCTGCGCAGCAGGGCATCACCATTCCGGGCAATCGGATCTTTGGTCTCTATCGCAACGATTACGCGCGGCGGATGCTGGCCGCGAGCCTTGCCGCCGGAATCGAGGCGCCGATCCGGCTTTATGCCACGGAAAATGCCGATGGGACATCGACCCTTTCCTACAAGACACCGAGCCATGTCTTTGCACCCTATTTCGACGAGGGCGGAGACGAATTGCGCGGTCTTGCCGCCGAACTGGACGGGATTTTTGACTCTGTCGCAAGAGCTGCCACAGCTGAGTGATCCATGTGCAGGTCGAGACGATGCACCCCACCCTAGGCAGAATTGTGCTGATTTTCTTCGCGTATCAGAGGTTTGGCTCTGCCACTTCACCGTCACATTCGTTAAACTTCGGATAACGTATTGGTGAAGTTAGCCGCATGAGCGTTGCTGCTGTCTTACATAGCAGGCTAGCTGAACGTGGAATGACTGTCGAAAGGATGTCGGGTTATGGGTACTGATCAGTTCGGGTACGAGACGACAGTCTCGTCTCCTGCCGCCGCTGCGGCTTGGGACAACACGGTTTTAGCCTTTCTCGCCCACGGCGCAAGAACGCCCGAATATCTTGGAAGAACCCTGAGCGAAGAGCCGGACTTTGCCATGGGCCACGCAACCAAAGGCTTGTTCCTTCTGATGCTTGGGCGGCGCGAACTGACTGCAACGGCCCAAGACAGCTATGCCATGGCTCTTGCCGCTGCTGATCGTGTTGCGCCGACAGCGCGTGAGATGGGGTATGTTCGTGCCCTCGGGGCGTGGCTGGACGGACGCCCTTCCGGGACCGTTCAGGAGATGGAGGCGATTTTGGCCTGCTGGCCAGAGGATGCACTTGCCATGAAGATGAGCCACGCCACACGGTTCATTCTGGGCGATGGCAAGGGAATGCGTGCCTCGGTCGAGGCGCTTTTGCCCGCCTATGACGCCAAGAATCCGGCCTGCGGCTATCTGTTGGGCTGCCACGCCTTTTGTCTGGAGGAAACCGGCGAATATGGGCGCGCCGAAACCGCCGGTCGCCTCGGGCTGAGCCTTGCCCCCGACGATGCCTGGGGCCTGCACGCGGTGGCGCATGTGTTTGACATGACGGCCAATGCGCGCGCCGGCCTCAATTGGCTTGAGGGGCGCGAAGGCGCCTGGGCGCATTGCAACAATTTCCGCTACCATGTCTGGTGGCACAAGGCGCTGATGCATCTCGATCAGGGCGAGATCGACGCGGTGTTCCACCTCTACGATACCGAGGTGCGCCGCGACCATACCGACGATTTCCGCGATATTTCCAACGGGGCCGCAATGCTCATGCGGCTAGAACTGGAGGGGATCGATGTGGGCGATCGCTGGGAGGAAATGGCCGAGATCAGCGAGCGCCGGACCGAGGATGCCTGTCTGATCTTTGCCGACCTGCATTATCTCATGGCTTTGGTCGGCGGGCAGCGCGACGTGGCGATCAAGCGGATGATGGGCCGCCTGCACCGGGATGCGAAACAGAGCAGCGTCTCTGAAATGACGGCGCGCATGGCGAATCCCGGCCTGTCCGCCGCGACGGGCCTTGAGGCCTTTGGCGCGGGCGATTACAAGACCGCATTCCTCAACCTTGGGAGGGCGAGACGGTCCATGCAACTCGTCGGAGGAAGCCATGCGCAGAGGGATGTCTTTGAGCGACTCACCATCGATTCCGCGATCCGGGGCGGGTTTCTCCACGAGGCAGAGAGCATTCTGCGCGAACGCACTACACAGCGCTCCGGTCGCCTCGATGCCTATGCCAGCAGCCGTCTCGATCTGATTGCCGACTCTCAAGGCGATTGGAAAGAGGTTGGGCGCTTGCCTGCCGAATAGACGCACCCATCTCAGCAAGGGAGACGACACCCTATGACGAGTGTTGCCGATCCGTCCATGATCCATCGCCGTCCGGCGCAGGCCGTCGCCGCGCCTGTCGTCTCGACGCGCGATATCCGGCTGGATTTCTTTCGTGGCCTCGCGATGTTCATCATCCTGTGCGCCCATACGCCGAACAATTTCTTTACCAACTGGATTCCCGCGCGTTGGGGTTTTTCGGATGCCACCGAGATGTTCGTCTTTTGCTCGGGGATGGCCTCGGCCATCGCCTTTGGCCGCACCTTCGATCGTGTCGGCTGGGTGCTGGGAACGGGGCGTGTCGGCTATCGGATCTGGCAGGTTTATTGGGCGCATCTCTGCATGTTCTTCGCCATCGCGACGCTGCTGGCGACCTTTGACGTCATGGGCGATTTCCAAAAGACCTATGTCGCCACGCTCAATCTGCAAAGGTTCTTTGCCGATCCCGCGCCGCAACTGGTGGGGCTGTTCACGCTGACCTATGTGCCCAACTATTTCGACATCCTGCCGATGTATATGGTCATTCTGGCGATGATGCCGCTGATGGTCGCGCTGAGCCGGATCAGTCTCTGGATGGTGGCGCTGGCCTGCGTCCTGCTCTGGTTGTTCGCGCAGGCTGCATTGCTTGACCTGCTCGGGCTGGGGCATCTGCATCTTTCCTTTCCGGCAGAGCCCTGGTCGGATCGAACATGGTTCTTCAACCCGTTCGGATGGCAGTTGATCTTCTTCACAGGCTTTGCCTTCATGCGCGGATGGTTGCCGAAACCACCGGTGAACCTCGGTCTGATCCTCATTGCTCTCGCGATTGTCCTTGTAAACGTGCCGCTTTCTAATATCGGTGTGCGGGAATTCGGCTTTGACTGGGCAAGGGGCTGGCGCATCGCCAATCGACCACTGTTCAACAAATCCGATTTTGGAATTCTGAGGTATGTACATTTTCTGGCGCTTGCATATCTGTGCTGGGCTGCGGCAGGCGATGGTGGGGCTCGTCTGCGCGCCGTTGGCAGCGGCACAATCGCACATATCTGGCGAGTCGTTCTCAAGATGGTTCTGAAGGTCGGGCAGCAGTCGCTGGCGGTCTTTGTCTTTTCGATGGTGTTCGCCCGGTTCTCGGGATTCGTGATGGATCAGATCGGGCGAACCACGGGGAACATGATTTTGGCAAACTTCATCGGCTTTGGCGCGTTGATCGTGGTGGCCTACACCGTGAGTTGGTTCAAGTCGCATCCCTGGCGGGCGGTAAAATGATTCGTCGGGATGTCCTGAAATCCATGACAGCTTTTGCGTTGTTGCCGTCGGTAGCCCGTGCAAATGGCGCAGCGCCATTTTCTGAGGCGGCGCTGCACGATCTCGCGCGCGAGATCGCGGCCCAGCCCTATGTCGAGCGGCCGCTTGTGCCGCAAGCCTGGCGCGATCTGACCTATGACCAGTATCGCGGGATCCGGTTTCTCACCGAGCGCGCGGTTTGGGCGGGCACCGATACGACGCTGGAATTCGACCTCTTTCCGCCCGGTCTCTACTTTGAGCATGTGGTCGAGGTCAATGTGGTCGAGGACGGTGTCGTGCGCGTCCTGCCGTTTGATTTCTCGCTCTATGATCTGCATGAGATCGTGCCCGAGTTGCCGATCGAGCCGGGTCTTGGCTATTCCGGCATCCGGCTGCGCACCGAGCTGGAAAGACCGGGATTTTTTCAGGAATATGCGGTGTTTCAGGGGGCAAGCTATTTTCGCGTGATCGCGCGCGATCTGGCCTATGGGCTGTCGGCCCGAGGGCTTGCGCTCAGGACGGCGGATCCGGAGGGTGAGGAATTTCCCGATTTCACCCGCTTCTGGATCGAGAAGCCCGCACCCGGCGCGATCTTTCACAAGGTTCATGCCCTCATGGAAAGTCCGTCGGTGACAGGACTTTACCACTTTACCCTGTTGCCGGTCGGTGAAACGACCGAGGTCGAGGTGCGCGCGACGCTCTGGCCGCGCGAGGATCTGGCAAATGTCGGGATCGCGCCCTTGACCTCCATGTTCTTTTTCGATGAGACGAACCGGAACCGCTTTGACGATTTCCGCCCGGCGGTGCATGACAGCGACGGCCTGAGCATTCTCAATGGCAATGGCGAGCTGATCTGGCGACCGCTCGCCAATCCGCTGCAAGTGCAGGTGTCGAGCTTCATCGACAACAACCCGCAGGGCTTTGGTCTGGAACAGCGCGAGCGCAAGTTCTCGGATTTCGAGGATCTCGAGGCCCATTATCATCAGCGTCCCAGTCTCTGGGTCACGCCGGGTGAGGATTGGGGCCGGGGAGCGGTGACGCTGGTCGAGATTCCGAGCGACAAGGAAATCTATGACAATATCGTCGCCTACTGGCGGCCGCGTGATCCGCTGGTGGCGGGATCAGAGCACAGCTTTAGCTATCGGATGACATGGACGGGTCAGATCGCACCGCAGAAACCCGTGGCGCAGGTGCTCAACACCCGGATCGGCAAGGGCTTTGCGCATAACGAAAGAAAACTCGTGGTGATCGATTTCGCCCCGCATGAAGCGCTGCCGCAGGACTATGACGATCTGGTGGTCCATGTGAATTCGAACAAGCTCGAATTGCTGGAGGCTCAGGTCCAGCCCAACCCCGAGACCGGCGGACCGCGTCTGGTGTTTTCCTTTGATCCTGGCAAAGTGACGGTAGCGGAAATGCGCGCGCAACTGTTTCATCAGGAGCACGGCGTGTCCGAAGTCTGGCTTTACCGATGGACAGCCTGACCCCTTTCCCCGTTGCGGGGGCCATGCCGCCACACAGTCCGTTGGACAATCCGGTTCAGGATCTCTGGCGGGCGTTTCATGATCCGAATGCACCAGGATGGCAGCGCGCCTCGCATATCTGGAGGCGGCGTGCGGCGGCCTTTCTGCCGGCTGTCCTGACCACTGGAGTGCTGGCCTGGGTCTTTGCCGATTGGCTCTCTACGGGGGGAATCTGGTGGTTGGAATGGGTTCTGCTGGCGCTTGTGGTCATGACATTCTTTTGGATCGCCCTTGCGCTTGGCACGGCAACGCTTGGCCTCTTCTGTTACATACAACGCAAACGGTCGCGGCGACGCGGTGATCTGACTCCGCTTCGTGTGGCGCTGCTTGTGCCGATCTACAACGAGGACCCGGCTGAAGTTTTTGGCAACGCCTGCGCGATGATGTCTGCCCTGCGCCCGACCCGATCAAGCCATCGCTTTGAGCTGTTTGTCCTCTCGGACACGCAGGATGCGGCAATCGCCATGGCGGAACAGCAAGCCTTTGAAACGCTGCGGGCGGCCCAGCCGATGGATGGTGCGGTGTGGTACCGGCGACGGGTTCAGAACATCGGGCGCAAGGTTGGCAATGTCGGTCAATGGCTGGCAAACTGGGGCGCAGCCTATGAGGCGATGATCGTTCTCGATGCCGACAGTCTCATGAGCGCGGAAGCCTTGATTGCACTGAGCGATGAAATGGCCGCGGACCCTAGCGTTGGGCTCATCCAGTCCGCGCCGATGGTGATCGGCTCTGACACGCTGTTTGGCCGGATGCAGCAATTCTCTGCCGCGGTCTATGGCACGCTCCTCTCCGAAGGCTTGGCGGGATGGACCGGATCCGAGGGCAACTATTGGGGCCACAACGCGATCCTGCGCACTCGCGCCTTTGCCGATTGCGCCGGCTTGCCGCGGATGCCCTCCCTGCGGGGCACAGGTGGCCTGATCCTCAGTCACGATTTTGTCGAGGCGGGTCTCTTGCGGCGCGCCGGATGGGCCGTGCGATTCATGCCCTTCATCGCGGGCAGTTACGAAGAGCCTCCCGCGACGCTCATCGACTATGCCCTGCGTGATCGCCGCTGGTGCCACGGCAACCTGCAACATCTGAGTTTGTTGGGCGTGCGTGGGTTTCATGCCGTGTCACGGTTCCATCTCTTTCACGGTGCAATGAGTTATCTGCTCTCTCCCGTCTGGTTCAGTCTCCTGGTGATCTGGGCGCTCCATGGTAACGGGCCGGATAGCGTGATCCGTTACTTTTCGGACGAAAACCCGCTTTACCCCATCTGGCCGGAAATGAGCCGAGTGAGTTCCGTTCTCATTTTGCTGTTCATGTATGGGATGCTGTTGGCGCCAAAGTTGATGGGTGCCTTGGCGCTTGGCCTGACGGACGTGCGCATCGTGCGGTTTGGCGGCACTGCGCGATTTGTGCTGTCCCTGTTCACAGAGATCCTGCTCTCGGTCCTCTTTGCGCCGATCATGATGTTCCAACAGGTTGTTGCGGTTTTGCGCACGGTGATCGGCATCCGTCCGATCTGGTCGCCTCAGGCGCGCAAAGGCGGTGACTATAGCGCGTGGACTGTGCTGAAGTTTCATGCACTTGAAACCGTGAGCGGGTCGCTGCTGATGCTTGGAATGGCTGCGGGCGTGGTGTCGGTCTGGTTGCTCCCGATTGCCACCAGCCTGATTGCCGCCGTGCCGCTGTCGATGCTGTCCGGTTCTCGGCTCAGTGAGCGGCCCTTGCTGCGCCATCTCATGGCGACGCCGGATATGTTCACGCCACCGGCAATCCTGGACCTGGCACGTCTCAACCGTAA
This sequence comes from Rhodobacteraceae bacterium CG17_big_fil_post_rev_8_21_14_2_50_63_15, assembly GCA_002783205.1. GTDB lineage: Bacteria > Pseudomonadota > Alphaproteobacteria > Rhodobacterales > Rhodobacteraceae > Roseovarius. Next base: position 102,562 of record PFEY01000060.1, read on the forward strand.
TCTGTTTCGGACAGTCCAGCAGCATCCGCCGATCGCCGCCGAATAGTCGGCGCGATGTCATCTGGCAGAGTTCAGACCAGCCGGTCCGTGGGCTCCTTTCCGGCAAAGGACGCATCGAGATTGTCCAGCGCGCGAAAGCGATTCGTTGCCATGCGTTTTGCACGTGCGAGGTTAATGGTTCCGCCACCAATGGTTCCGCCACCAAAGACAAGAAATTTGGTAAGAAAGTGTGATCACCTTTGCCCATTTCCGATGCAAAAGAGGCAGAACTTTACCGATCCATGGCAATCTGCCGACCATCATGGGTACCCGGATGTTTCGGTGCCATCCACAAAAGGGCACGAACAACCGCTGCGGGAAAAGGATGGTTGCGCCAGCGCGCGACCTCCGGAGATCAGACCTGGAAACGGGCCCGGCCAGCGCAAGGCGACAGGATCGGACCGTCGTCCGATCGGAATGGTGCCGGAAAGGCGAAGGTTGTGAACTTCGCGCTTTTTACATGCGGCCGGGTCGGCTATCTTTTGGCGCGCCGAGTGGGGTCTTGGAAAATGATGCGGGCCCGTTTGCACGACTCATGCCGTGATCACTTCGCGCAGGGTCAGAGACCGGGGGGAGCCGATCACCATGAACCGTTCGATAGATCGACGCGCCTTTCTCGGGGCCACCATTGCCGCAACTGTGTGCGGTCCGGCACACGGGCAATCGGTGTTTCGTCTCGGGTTGACCCCTGTCTTTCTGGACAACGACGCGGCCGTTATCGACGGACTGCGGCGGGCGCTTTCCCGCGGGATGGCGCGTGAGATCGAACTGGTCCAGCGGCGGACATATCAGGAGATCACGGGTATGCTTCTGGAGCGGTCCGTCGATGGCGCCTGGCTGTGTGGCTATCCCTATCTGCAACATGCCGATACGCTGCAACTGGTAACCGTGCCGATCTGGCGCGGCGGGCCTCTCTATCAGTCCTATCTGATCGTGGGGGCAGAAGATGCCGCAACCGAACTGGCTGATCTGCGGGGCGGGACCCATGCGTTCTCCGACCCGGATTCCAATTCGGGTTATCTTGTCACGGCAACCGATCTTCGCCGAAGGGGCGAGCGGCCTGAGACTTTCTTCAGCCGCTCGATCTTTACATATGGTCATCGTAATGTGGTGCGGGCGGTGGCGGATGGGCTGGTGCAATCCGGCAGCGTGGATGGCTATGTCTGGGAGGCGCTGGCGCAGATCGAGCCGGAGTTGACCGCGAACACGCGAGTCATCGGAAAATCTGAATGGCTTGGTTTTCCGCCAATCTGCGCACGCCGGGATGGGTTTGCATCCGAACCGGTGCAGGCCTTGCGGGCGGCCCTTTTGGAGATGAATACAACAGATGAGGGCCAGCAGGCGCTGTCCGCCCTGCAATTGGACGGGTTCGCTGATGCACCTGCCGCGCTGTTCGACGGGATCGCGGCAAGAATGCGCGATCTGGAGCAGTGATTCATGCCGACACTGACTCGACTTCCTTTGTCTCTAAAGCTGCCGCTTCTGGCCGCGGCGATGATGGTTCTGGTGGGAGCGGTCGCGTCTCAACAGGTGCTGCGCGCTCTGGCCCGCGTTCAGGATGAGCGCGTACAGGAACTGGCGCAGATGCATGTCGAAGGTTTGTCGGTCGCGCTCGGCCCGTTGGTCCTGCGTCGCGATATCTGGGAGGTCTATGATACGCTCGACCGGGCATCACAAAGCAGCGAAGGGCGCCGGATGATCCTGACCGCCGTAGCAGACGAGGCCGGGCGCGTTCTTGCGGCGACCGATCCGCGCCGTGTCCCCGTGGATAGCTCAATTGCCGATTTCGCCGGCAGCGCGGACGGCTTGGACGCTCTTTCGGTGAGCAGAGCGAAACCCATTCTGCGACTGATTGCACCGCTCGACTATCAGGGTCGAACGGTTGGCCAGATCGTGTCAGAGCTGGATGTCTCCGATCTGCTGAGTGAACGCCGAGAGGCGCTGATCTTGCTGATCCTCGGCAATGCCCTGGCCATCGGGGTTCTGGCCCTGGCGGGGTATCTTGCCATTCGAAAGATGTTGGGGCCCGTGTCGGTTCTGGCCCGCCAGATGACCGAAACAAAGGGCGAACCTCATCCGATTGCGACGACTGAGATCCCGAAGGGTGATGGTGAGCTGGCCCGTCTTGCGCGCATCTACAACACGATGGTGGGTGCGGTTGCCGCCAAGGCCGAGGCCGAACGACGGCTTGCAGAACGCGAACGCTTTGTCGCGCTCGGACGCTTGTCGTCCTCGCTGGCGCACGAGATCAACAACCCATTGGGCGGACTCCTGAACGTCACGGATACGATCCGCAACTTTCCGGATCGACCGGATGTCGTGCGTCAGTCAGCCGACCTGCTCGATCGGGGCCTGCGCCATCTGCGCGATGTAACCCGGGCAACCTTGGACCTCAACAGGGTGGACGCCGAAGGCCGGCATCTGCGGTCTGCCGATTTTGACGATCTGAAGTTACTGATCCAGCCCGAAACATCGCGGCGGACTCAAGATCTGGACTGGTCTGTTTGTCTGCCCGACGATGGCGCGGTTCCCTTTGCGGCGGGTCCGATACGTCAGATTTCCCTGAACCTGCTTCTGAATGCCGCCGCCGCCGCCGGATATGGGGGACGAGTTGGCCTTAAGGCAGAAACGCAAGACCGCAGCCTGACCATCGAGATCAGTGATACCGGAGAGGGAATGCCGCGCGCCGCGCTGGATCGCCTGCTGACGGATGAACCACTCAATCCCGGTGGCGGCGTCGGGTTGAGACTGGTTCGCGAACTGACCCTTAGCCTTGGTGGCCGGATTGTGCATGAGCGGGCAGACGGACAGACGCGTGTCACCGTTACGATCAGGCAAGAGCAAGGGGCGTTCCATGCTCAAGGGTAGACGGATTGTGCTGGTTGAGGACGACGAGATCATGGGGGCGTCGCTCTTGCAACGGCTCGAACTCGAAGGCGCACAGGTTCTTTGGCACAAGCAGATGTTTCGGGCGCTTGGTGCGATCCGCACGCCAAGCCAGGCGATCGACGCCGTGATCTGTGACATCGGTCTGCCTGACGGATCCGGGGAAGAGCTGTTTGCCACCCTGATGCGCACCGGGACACCGCCTCCGTTCCTGTTCATTACGGGTCAGGGCGGGATCGTTCAGGCCGTTCGTCTGATCAAATCGGGGGCGGCGGACTATGTCACAAAACCCTTTGACATGGCGGTCTTTTTGGAACGGCTCAGCCTTCTGGTCTCGCCGAAATCGGAACTTGGTTTTCCACTCCTCATGGGGGTTTCTCCGGCAGCATCGCGAATCGAAGCACTGATTGCGCATGCTGCGGCAGAAGACAATTCGGTCCTGATCCGTGGTGGACCCGGAACCGGAAAGGATCTTGTCGCCCGGCGAATCCACGACATGTCGGATCGCCAGGCTGCACCCTTCGTCGCCGTCAATCTGGCGCGGGAAGACGACGCCGGACTTGCCCTGTTTGGTTCCGAGCGAGGTTTCAACGTTGTCGGCGACGGCACGCTCTTCATAAATGCCATCAATCGGTTGCCCGGAGACGTTCAGGGCCGCTTGCTGGCCCGGCTCGATCTGGGCTTTGAAGGGCGTCTGATCACGGCCTGCGGCAATGACCTCGATGGTTCGATCGATGAGCGACCCTTCAATCCCGAACTCCTCTACCGATTGGGTCAAATTGTAATCCCTGTCCCGCCTCTGACGACGCGGCCCGACGACGCTGTCTGGCTGCTTCAGCAACTGTTCCACAAGCTTGCTCCAAAGCTCGCCCCCAGCCTTGAGGGCATCGGTGCCCTGTGTGAAGCCGCCGCCCGGGGGCACGACTGGTCGGGCGGGGGGCGTGAAGTGCGAGCCCGACTGGTGCGGGGCCTCGCCATGGCGTCCGGTCCGTTGCTGCAACCGTCCGACCTGTTCCCCGAACATCTCGCCAGATCTGACGAGATGATGTCGCTTGTCGAGGCACGCGAGATGGCCGAGAAGGCGCAGATCATTGCGGCTCTTGATCGGACGGGGGGACAGATCGGCGAATCGGCAAGGCTTCTCCGTATCGCGCGCACGACTCTCTGGGAAAAGATGCAGAAATTCGGCCTGTCCTGAGCACCACATCGAGTGACAGATGTTCGGATTTCCGAACATCTGAATTTGATAAATAGAATCATCAATTTACGCCGATGCGGCGGGCTGATCGCACCATCGCTCCGCCCTGCTTCATCGCTTATTGTGACAGATGTATTCAACACGTGAAGACCTAGGGAGGGTTCTATCCGATGAAGTGCAATCGATTGGTTGACGCCGGGCGCCGACAGTTTCTGAGAGGCAGTCTCATGGCGACAGCCGGAGCTGCCGCCGCGACCGTCATCGCCCCAGAGAAAGCCAGCGCCGAGGCTTTGGCGCGCGTGGACTTTCCACAAAACCGTTTGGCAAACATCTCCGACCTCGCGGTAAACGAGCCGATGGATATTGCCTATCCCGATGCCGATAGCCCGGGCGTGCTTCTCAAGCTGGGTCAGGCGGTTGAAGGCGGGGTCGGTCCGGATGGCGATGTGGTCGCATTTTCGGTGCTGTGCCCGCACAAGGGCTGGATGCTGAGCTATTCGGCCGCGGACAAGACATTGAACTGCCCCGGCCATCATTCGCGCTTTGACTGTGAGACTGGCGGCCAGCAGACCTGGGGTCATGCGACGCAGAATCTGCCGCAATTCATGCTGAGCGTCGACGAAAAAGGCGACATTTACGCAAATGGTGTGGACGATCTGATCTACGGCCGTCTGTCGAACGTGCTCTGAGGGAGAAACAACAAATGGCTTTCAAAAGACAAGTCGATCGTCTGCCGATCATTCCCGCAGACGCAAAGGAACATAACGTCACCTGCCACTACTGCATCGTCGGGTGCGGCTACAAGGCCTACACCTGGCCGATCCAGACGCAGGGACATTCGGCTCCGGACGGCAACAAGTTCGGTGTTGACCTTAGTGAACAGCAACCCATGGAAACCGAAGCCTGGTATGCACCGTCGATGTATAACGTCGTGCGCCAGAACGGCCAGGACGTCCATCTGGTCGTCATGCCGGACGTGAACTGTGTCGTGAACTCGGGACTTGGCTCGATCCGCGGTGCGCGCATGGCCGAGAACCGCCCTTCCAGGGTGACAGGCACACAGCAGCAGCGCCTGTCCGACCCGCTGGTGTGGCGCAACGGTGTGTGGCAGCCGACTTCCTGGGACGATGCGCTCGATCTCGTGGCGCGGGTCACCGCACGGGTGATCACCGAAGGCTCCGAGGACGATCTCGTGGTGTCGATGTTCGACCACGGCGGCAGCGCGGGCGGCTATGAGAACACCTGGGCCACCGGCAAGCTCTATTTCGAGAGCATGAAAGTCAAGAATGCCCGCATTCACAACCGCCCGGCCTACAACTCCGAGGTCCATTCGACGCGCGACATGGGCATCGGTGAACTGAACTACTCCTACAGTGATTACGAGGTCACGGACACGATCTTCATGGTCGGTGCCAACTCGATGGAAACGCAGACGAACCTCTACCTCAACCACATGGTTCCGGGGTTTCGGAATGGTGCGAAATTCATCGCCGTCGATCCGCGCCGCACCATCACCATCGCTTCTTCCGAACAATATGCGGGCAAGGACAACGTGCTGCATCTGGCGATCAAGGAGGGCACGGACATGGCGCTCTTCAACGCCATCCTGACTCATATCGTTGACAATGGCTGGGTCGACGCCGACTTCATTGCGAATTCCACCTTTCAAGGCGGCGTCGCGACGGCGGAAGATGAGGCGCACCCGGCAAGCCTGGGCAGCCTTGATCACGCGATGGCGACCTGCCGCACGTCGCTCGAGCAGGCGGCGGAAATCTGCGGGGTGGATGCGGCGGATATCGCCAAGGCCGCCGAGTGGATTGCCAAGCCCAAGGACGATGGCAGCGCCCGCAAATGCGTCACGGCCTATGAGAAAGGCATCATCTGGGGCAATGACAACTACCGCACCATCGGTGCGCTGGTGAACATTGCACTTGCAACTGGGAACGTCGGCCGTGAAGGCAGCGGGATCTGCCGTCTCGGCGGCCACCAGGAAGGTTACTACCGGCCGTCTGACGCACATGTCGGTCGTCCGGCAGAGTATGTCGATCAGTTCCTGATCCGGGGACTGGGGGGCGTGCATCACATCTGGGCCTGCGACCATTACAAGACGACGATCAACGCCTCAGAGTTCAAGCGGGTGCACAAACGTCGCTCCGACATGGTCAAGGCTGCCATCGACGAAGCGGCAGGCGGTACGCGTGAGCAGGTGGTCGATGCCATTGTTTCGGCAATCAACGCCGGCGGTCTGTTCGTGGTGGACGTGGACATCATCCACAGCCAGATCGGTCAGAATGCCCACGTGGTCCTGCCCGCCTGTGAATCGAACGAGATGAACCTCACGTCGATGAACGGCGAGCGGCGCCTGCGGCTGTCCGAACGTTACATGGATCCTTATGGCAACTCGAAACCCGATTGCCTGATCGCTGCCGGCATCGCACAGAACATGGAACGTGTTCTGCGCGCGATCGGGCAAGACGCCTATGCCGACCAGTTCAAGGGCTATGACTGGGCGAGCGAGGAAGACGCCTTCATGGACGGCTACAACAAGGGCAATCCTGAAGTGACCTATGAGCGCCTGCGCGCGATGGGCAACAACGGGGTGCAGGAGCCGGTCGTGGGCTTTGCCGATGGCAAGCTTGTCGGCACCGAAAGGCTCTATGCCGATGGCACCTTCGATCGGCATGGACGCGACGACAAGAAGGCCTTGTTCTGCGCGGCGGGCTGGCGCGGCTGGCAGGCGCCGGGCAAGGCGCGCGAGCAGGCGTCGCACCGGTTCTGGATCAACAACGTGCGCGCCAACATCTTCTGGCAGAATCAGTTCCTCGATCAGAAGAACGACTTCATCCAGGACCGCTATCCTCATCCGTTTGTCGAGATGCATCCAGACGACATGGTGGAACTCGGGCTCAACCCCGGAGACCTTCTGGAAATCGTCAATGACAATGGCGTGACCCAGGGCATGGCCTATCCCATGCCGACGCTCAAGCGCGACACCGTTGCGATGGTTTTCGGAGCACCGGCGGGCAGTCAGGGCAACGTGGTCAACCCAGGCGTGAACGAGCTGGTGTTGCCGGATTACAAGCACTGCTGGGGGTCCATACGCAAGATTGCGGATGCAACCGCCCAAACGCGCAGCATCTCGTTCAAGGCGCATGAAGCCGTCCTGTAAGCCAAACTGATGGGCCCGCCCCCACGAAAGGGGGCGGGCCTTTTCCTTGGGGGGAGATCATGGCTGATACTGCAAGATGTTCCGCCGGCAAGCCCGGCGCTGCCTTGTCTGTGGACGCCGCACGTTTGCGGGCCATCGCCGTTGCGCGCCCGGTGGAACAAGAAACTCTGGCCCTCGTCTCAGCGGTTGGCCGGGTGCTTGCTGCGCCAGTCTTTGCTAATTCGCCTCTACCGCCCTTCGACAACTCCGCCATGGATGGCTATGCCGTGTCTCTTGCCGATCTTTCTGGCGAGGGCCCCTGGGATGTGCCAGTCACCCTGCGCATTGCCGCAGGTGACAGCAGGGGACTGACCCTTGCACAGGGCGAGGCGGCACAGGTCTTTACAGGTGCACCGGTTCCAAAGGGGGCCGACGCCGTGGTCATGCAGGAAAACGTCACTCGTCTGGGGGATCGGATCACCTTTTTCCTTCGTCCGCAATCCGGCCAGAACATTCGCCGTAGGGGCGAAGATGTGCAGATCCGAGGACGGGCTCTTGCGGTCGGTGTGGAGCTGACACCACCGCGCCTTGCCTTGCTGGCGGGCTGTGGTGTCACGGATGTCGCTGTGCACCGGCGGGTTCGCATTGCCATGTTTTCCACCGGCGACGAGCTCGTGGAACCCGGAGGAGATCTTGCCCCCGGACAGATTTACAATTCCAACCGGATCATGCTGGGCGCGCTTATGGACCGTCGGTGGGCCGATGTCACGGATCTGGGAATCTTGCGCGACAATCCCGCCCGTGTTCGGGCTGCTATCCGCGAGGCGGCGCAAAGCCATGATGTCGTGATTTCCTCGGGCGGCGTCTCTGCTGGTGAGGAAGATCACATCCTTGACGCCTTGCGGGCTGAAAACGCCCGGCTTGATATCCTGAAGGTCGCCATCCGTCCCGGCAAGCCGCTCACTGTCGGCCGCGTGGCGGATGCTCTGTTCTTCGGTCTGCCCGGTAATCCCTATGCCGCAGCGATCACGTTCTCCCAGATCGTTCGTCCCGCCTTGCGTCGTGTGGCAGGGCTCTGTGAAGATCCTGATATCTGGATCCCGGCGGTCTCTGGGTTTTCCTACACCCGCAGCGCTGGTCGCCGCGAATTTGTTCCCGTCACTTGGTCGCAGCGAGACCAGATCGGTCGCCCGGTTCTGGAAAGGCTGGGCCGAGGGGCCTCTGCCAGCCTCTATCCGATAGCGCAGGCACAAGGCATAGCGGTCCTGCCACCGGAGATCGCGAACATCTTGCCGGGTATGCCGCTGCGCGTCGAGCCCATTTAGGGCGAGATCGGTTCTGTCAGGTTATGACTGCGCCACCAAGGGTATCGGGCAAAGGCCACTGGAAAACTGTCCCCGCCATCCGAACGGGTTGTGGGGTCGTGTCAGGCAACCAGCCTGCCGAGATCGGCGGCGGCTTCGCGCATCGCTCCAAGATAGTTCAGTGCGCGTTCGATACTGAACCTCCGGGTCGGCGCGTGACAGGCGAGCGTTGCCATCAGCCGCGCGCTCGGATCAAGGACTGGCACGGCAATTGCAATCATGTCATCCATGAATTCCTCACGGTCGAGGGAATAGCCCTGCGCCCGCACCTGCTCGATTTCGGCCAACAGCGCATCCGGGTCGGTCAGTGTGTTGCGCGTCCTTGCTCTTAGATCGGTTGCGCTGACATAGCCCTTCAGGTGACGCTGCGGCAGTGTGCTGAGATACAACTTGCCGCTGGCGGTGCAATAGAGCGGCACGCGCGTCCCGATTGGCAATTGGATTCGTAGCGGCCATTCGGTCTCGACTCGTTCGAGATAGATCATCGCATCCCCGTCCGGCAGCGTGATGTTGCAGGTTTCGCCAATCCCGAGGCTAAGACGTTTCAGGATCGTTTGACGCGCCGTGCGGACCCACAGCGAAGACAGAACACCACCTGCCAGTGTCCGCAAGCGCGGTCCCGTTGAATAGCTGCGCCCATCGAGCTCGCGCTGCAGAAACCCCTCCTCCTCGAGTGTGGCAAAGAGCCGGTGGATGGTCGGCTTGGGCAGGCCGAGCACAGCGTTAACCTCTGTCGGCGTGATCGGAACGCCCAGGCGCGCAACCGCTTCAATCACCAACAGCAGGCGCATGGTCGTGGGGATCGTCGCTGCACCCTCGCCATCCATGGATCACCCATCCCTATCGTTTTGGAAGCAGCGCCGTCGAAAGCTCGGGAACCAGGGCAATGAGAAACCAGACCGACAGAAGGGCCACAAGATAGGGGACGGTGTAGCGCAAAAGCCTGAAATAGGGAACGCCCGTCACGCCCGAGGCCACGTAGAGATTGAGCCCGTAAGGGGGCGTGATGAACCCGATAGACGCCCCGACAAGGAAGATCACCGCGAATTGCACCGGATCGACCCCCACCGCGTGCGCGATGGGCGCCAGAATCGGCGCGAGGATGATCGTGACCGGCAGGCTCTCAAGCACCATGCCACAGATGAACACGATCCCCATGGAGGTGAACAGGACCGCGTAATAGCCCCCCATGGATGTCACGAAGTTGCCAATTGTTTCCTGCGCACCCAGAATCGACAGAATCTGCTGCATCACCACCGATACGGCGATGAGCGGCGCCAGAATACCGGTAATCTGCGCCGAGCGCATGGTAATCGACGGCAGTTCCAGCGGGCTGAAGCCCTCGACCACCAGCATTTCCGAAATCCGCTTCTCAGAGGCATCGCGGCCCTTTGATCCACCGATCAGGCGAAAGAGCGGCAGGCTGAGAAAACCCACGATCACGCAAAACCCGACGGTCACGCCCGCCGCCTCGGTCGGAGAGAACTTTCCGGTGTAAATGCCCCAGAGCACCAGGCCGATGGCAAAAAACCCGAGCCAGGCACCGATGGCGGTCTTGAACACGCGCATCGGGCTGAGCGCAATCAGGATGCCCCAGCCATTGCGCCAGGAGATCAGAAAGGCCGCCAGCATCATCGCCAACACCATCAGAATACCCGGCAGGATGCCCGCGACGAACAGTTCGGCTATCGGCAGGTTGAGCAAAAATCCGTAGACAATGAAGATGATCGAGGGCGGGATGATGATCCCAACTGTGCCTCCCGCCGCAGCGGTGGCCGCAGAAAAGCGTTCGTCATAGCCGCCTTTGACCATTTCTGGGTGCAACATCGAACCAATCGTCGCCGTTGTCGCTGAATTCGAGCCTGATATTGCGGCAAACAGCCCACAGGCTCCAAGCGCCGCCATCGCCAGACCACCCCGGATCCAGCCCAGACAGGCATAGGCAAAATCGCTGAGGCGCCGCGCGATCCCCGAGCGGTTGATAAGATCTCCGGTCAGGATGAAAAGCGGCATCGCCAGAAGCGCAAAACCATCGGTGAACACATCCGCAAGCGCCCCTCCGATGTTTTGCAAAGGCATGTCCAAAACAAGAGACACACCAATGACCCAGTAGCCAATGACCAGAAAAACCGGCACACCCAGCATGAAGAGCAGCGTCACTGCCACGGAAATGAGGGTGATGAGAGTCGGGTCGGTCATGTCAATCGCCTCCGATCACGGCTTGTGTAATCAGGGTCTCGCCCCGTCGGAAATTGGAGAGGTCGGTCAACGCATTCTCGATCACCCGCGCCACCAGAGTGGTAAAGGCCAGCGGCACCGACAAGAGAAACCACCATTGCATGACATTGTCCGTGCCCAGCATGATCTGGAAATTCGCGGCCGAGTTGGCCACCACCTTGGACGAGGTTGCGACAACTACCCATGAGAACCCGATCCAGAGCAAAGCGTCGAGCAGAAGGCACCCGATTTGCCCCATCCGTGGCATCGCGGTGCGAAACTCGGCAAAGGCCAGATGGGTGCGCAGCTTGACGTTATAGCTGCAGCCGAACCACGTCATGATGAGAAAGAGAAAAGGTGGTAATGTGGTGGACCATGGAACCTGTTGCGACAGTACGAATCGGCGGATCACCTCGACAAAGATGATGCCACCGATTGCAAGATACGAAACGACCATGATCGTTCGTTCCAGATTGCGCTCAGCCCACGGGCTGAGGCGATAGATCATCAGAACGAGCAGAGCGGACACCGTCATCGCAGCCAAGCTCAACGGCCAGATCGCCGGTTGAGTCATCGCCTCGCTCAGCATCCATGAATCGCCTGCCATGAGAGCGTCCAGGATCTCTCCCGTGCCATGAAACCAGCCGGTCATGCCCCGTCCTCCTCTATTTTGATGCCCCAAGTCTACCGCATCTCCGGCGGTACCTCCAATCGGGCCGCCCTAGCAAGGCGGCCCGGTCTGTGCCTCAAGAGATCAGGCCGAACGCCACCAGCGACGCGGTTCGACGTTTTCTGGAAGCGTCTCCAGGGGAATCTCACGCGCCACGGCGTGGATCTCCTGATAGGTGTCGATGCCGCCCGCCCAGGAATTGAGCCGATCGCGCCATTGCGCCCAAGGCTCCGGGTTGAATTCGGGAGAGCACATTTCCTCGGCCATCTTGATCTGATCGTCAGCCAGAAACGCCGGTTTCACGTTGTTTTGGGCAAAGATGGTGCCGGGCAATTGCGGATCAGAGAAGCCAACGGTCTTGACCAGCGCTGCTTCATTGGCCGCCTGCACATGGACCTGCGCCAGATAAGCGGACTCCATGATTGCATCCTGCAAATGCCCCTCCATCGCGTCGAACACCTTGGCCGACATCGAGGTGTGCTCGGTGCCGCAGAAGAACCGCAGATCGACCGATTGGCTGACCACCGGCGACATGTTGGCATAGGCCACGGCCGAGGCCCAGGTTTCCGCACCATCGATCAGACCCTGTTTCAGCCCGTCGAGGGTTTCTTCCCAGGCCACGGGCACCGGGTTCAGATTCAGGAGCTGCATCGCGATGCGGCCAAGCTGCGTTCCGGTGACACGGTTCTTGGTGCCGAACAGTTCTTCGAGCTTGGTCACGGTCGGCTTCTGGGCAAAGGACTGGCCCATCTGCAACCCGCGCAGCTCGCAATGCGAAAAGAGGAACTTCAGCCCGTGCCGTTTTTCCAACGGCTCGCGCAGGATACGCTGCGAGGCGGGGCTGTAAAGGAAATGATACTGCGCCGCCCGGCTGGGAAACATGTAGGCATAGTCGAGCACGTTGAGATAGGGTGCGCCCCCGGCAGAGTTCTGGGTCGAGGCGGCATACATGTCGATCACGCCCAGCTGGGTCTTTTCCACACAGTTGAGCTGACCGCAGATCTGGTTGTCGCCAATGAATTCGACGCGAATTTCGCCATCGGTCCGTTCCTCCAGATCGCGTGCGAAATCCAGGACACCGGCGCGCTCGATCAGGAGGTTGCGCGCGTTGAAACCTGCGGCCCCCAGTTTAAGAGTGTGCTTCGGCTCTTTGCCAAAGCGTTTTTCATAGGTGCTCTCAGCAGCGCGGGCCAAGGATGAGAGCGAGACCGTCCCGGTCAACGCCCCCGCGCCTAGCACCACGGATGACAGGCCGAACTGGCCTGACAGACGGAACAGATCCCGGCGAGAAATCCCGCTCAGGGCTTTTGATACTTTCATGGTCTCCTCCCTAGAGTGCAATTTTGATACTTGCAGTCTCAATAATGATCGAATTATTCTTGATCTGGCAAGGAATTTTTTTCCCGCTGTCACGAATGAGGAGGATGATCAGAAATGTCGGAGATTTCAGCAGACTACTTGATCGTCGGCGCGGGCTCTGCCGGATGCGTTCTGGCGAATCGGCTCTCGGCGAATCCGCGGATCAATGTCATCCTGCTGGAGGCGGGCGGCCGAGACTGGAACCCGTGGATCCACATCCCGGTGGGCTATTTCAAGACGATGCACAATCCGAGCGTCGACTGGTGCTATCGCACGGAGCCCGATCCGGGGCTGAACGGGCGCGCGCTCGACTGGCCGCGCGGCAAGGTTCTGGGCGGATCGTCCTCGCTCAACGGGCTGCTCTATGTCCGTGGCCAGCCGCAGGATTACGACCGTTGGGCGCAGATGGGCAATCCCGGATGGGGCTGGCAGGACGTGCTGCCGCTGTTCAAGCGATCCGAACGGCAGGAGCGCGGCGCAGATGAGCATCATGGCGACCAGGGCACGCTCTGGGTGTCCAACATGCGCCTGCAACGGCCGATCTGCGACGCATGGGTCGCCGCTGCGCAGGAGGCGGGCTATCCGTTCAATCCCGATTACAACGGCGCCACGCAGGAGGGGGTCGGCTATTTCCAGCTGACCACGCGCAAAGGGCGGCGCTGTTCGGCCGCCGTGGCGTTCCTCAACCCGGCGCGCAAGCGGCCAAACCTGACCATCATCACCCATGCGCAGGCCAGCCGCATCCTCTTTGATGGCACCCGCGCGACCGGTGTCGCCTACCGTGACCGCGCCGGGCGCGAACAGGTGGCGCGTGCGGGAACCGAGGTGATCCTGACTTCGGGGGCCATCGGCTCGCCGCAACTGCTGATGCTCTCGGGTCTGGGGGAGGCCGCGCATCTTCAGGATCACGGCATCGCGGTGCGCCATGATCTGCCTGCCGTCGGACGCAACATGCAGGATCATCTCCAGGCGCGGCTGGTGTTCAAATGCCGGGAACCGACTCTGAACGACGAGGTGCGCAGCCTGACCAGTCAGGCACGGATTGCGCTGAAATACGCGCTTTTCCGGTCCGGGCCGATGGCCATGGCCGCGAGCCTCGCCACCGGCTTCATGCGCACGGCAGAGCATGTGGAAACGCCCGACATCCAGTTCCACGTTCAACCATGGTCTGCCGACAGCCCCGGCGAGGGCGTGCATCCCTTTTCCGCCTTCACCACCTCGGTCTGCCAGTTACGTCCCGAAAGCCGTGGCGAGATCCGCCTCGCCTCTGCCGAACCGGCCCGATATCCCGTCATCCGCCCCAACTATCTGTCCACCGAGACCGATTGCCGGACCATCGTCGAAGGCATCAGGATTGCCCGCCGCATTGCCCGCTGCGCACCCTTGACCAGCAAGATCTCCGAGGAGTTTCGCCCCGACCGCAGCCTTGAGCTTGACGATTACGAGGGCACGCTCGATTGGGCGCGGCAGTATTCCACCACGATCTATCACCCCACCGGCACCTGCCGGATGGGTCAGGGTGCGGGCGCCGTGGTTGATGCCCGGTTGCGCGTGCACGGGGTCACGGGGCTGCGAGTCGCGGATGCCTCGATCATGCCCGAAATCGTCTCGGGCAACACCAACGCCCCGGCGATCATGATCGGCGAAAAGGCCTCCGACATGATCCTCGAGGATCGGGTATCAGGCTGAATCCGATCTCGCGGATCACTCCGTCTTGCCAGTGCGCCCGAAGAGGCGGGTCACGATCACGAAGAACACCGGCACGAAAATCACGCCCAGGACCGTGCCCGAGATGGTGCCGCTCAGCACACCCGAGCCGATCGCATTGCGCCCGCCAGAGCCCGCGCCGGAACTCAGCACCAGCGGCAGCACGCCTAGGGAAAACGCCATGGAGGTCATAATGATCGGGCGGAATCGCTGGCGCGCGGCTTCGATCACAGCGTCGAACATGCCCTCGCCCGCCGCGTGACGATCACGCGCGAATTCCACGATCAGGATCGCGTTCTTGCCAGTCAGGCCGATGACGGTCAGCAGACCGACCTGAAAGAACACGCCGTTCTCGAACCCACCAAGCCAGGCACCAGTCAGGGCGCCGACAATCCCGATCGGCATCGCCAGCATCACCGCAAAGGGGATCGACCAGCTTTCATAAAGCGCCGCGAGCGACAGAAAGATCGCTGCCAGCGAGAGCGCATAGAGCAATGGGGCCTGACTGCCCGAGTCGCGCTCCTCCAGCGACAGGCCGGTCCAGGCCAGATCGAAATCCGGTCCCAGTTGTGCTACCAGCCGTTCCATCTCGACCATCGCCGCGCCGGTTGAGACCCCTGGCGCAGGCGTGCCCTGCACCTGCACCGAAGGGATGCCGTTATAGCGATAGAGCCCTTGCGGGCCATAATCCCAAGCACCTTCCGAGAAGTTCGAGAACGGCACCAATCCACCGCTGACATTGCGCACCCGCCACTTGTCGATGTCGGAGGGCACGGCACGTGCCTCTGCCTCGCCCTGGACGTAGACCCGCTTGATCCGGCCTTGATCGATGAAATCGTTCACATAGGCCCCCGCCCAGGCGATCTGGAGCACTTGGCCGACATCCGTGGGCGTCAACCCCATCGCCCCTGCCTTGCGCCAGTCGATATCAAGGTTGAACTGTGCCGCGTCTTCCAGCCCATTGGGGCGTGCCGAGGCAATCAGATCGCTCTGCGCGGCCATTCCAAGCAATTGATTTCGGGCCGCCATCAGATCGGCTTGGCTCTGCCCGCCGCGCGCTTGCAGATAGAAATCGAAGCCAGAGACGTTGCCCAACTCGATCACCGACGGTGGCACGACCGGGAACACCATCGCATCGCGGATCTGGCTGAACGCACCAAAGGCCCGGCCCGCCAGCGCTTGCACACTTTGCCCCGGTTCGGTGCGCTCCTTCCAATCCTTGAGCTGAACAAAGGCGAGACCCATGTTTTGACCATTACCGGCAAAGCTGAAGCCGACCACCCCGAACAGCGAATTTACCACTTCGGTTTCTTGCGTGAGGAAATAATCCTCGACCTGCTTGACGACTTCGAGTGTGCGTTCGGCGCTCGATCCGGTGGGAGTCTGGATCAGGGTAAAGAGAATGCCCTGATCCTCGTCGGGCAAGAACCCCGTCGGTGTGCGCAAAAACATCAAAGCCATGCCAAACGCCAGTGCCAGATACACCAGAAAGACCCGAACCGGGCGGCGCACCGACCAGCGTACGCCGCTGCCATAGCCATTGGTCAGCCGGTTGAACCCGGCGTTGAACCAGGCGAACGGCCCGCGTGCCACGCCATGCCCCTTGGGTTTGAGAAGCGAGGCGCAGAGCGCCGGCGTCAGCGTGATCGCGACCACGACCGACAGCGCCATGGCAGAAACGATGGTGATGGCAAACTGCTGATAGATGACACCCGTGGAGCCCGGAAAGAATGCCATCGGCACAAACACTGCCGAAAGCACCATCGCGATGCCCACCAATGCGCCGGTGATCTGACCCATGGATTTATGGGTGGCCTCGCGCGGCGAGAGTCCCTCCTCCTCCATGATTCGCTCGACATTCTCCACCACCACGATGGCGTCATCCACCAGCAGGCCGATGGCGAGGACCATCGCCAGCATGGTCAGCGTGTTGACCGAGAACCCGGCCACCGCCAGCACCCCGAAGGTGCCCAACAACACGATCGGCACCGCAAGGGTCGGGATCAGGGTTGCGCGCAGGTTTTGCAGGAACAGCAACATCACGAGAAAGACGAGGCCGATCGCCTCGAACAGCGTCTTGACCACTTCCTTGATCGAGATCTCGACAAAGGGCGTGGTGTCATAGGGGATGATGTATTCGACGCCCGCGGGAAAGAAGCGGGCAAATTCGGCCATCCGCGCCTTGACCGCGCGAGCCGTCTCGAGCGCATTGGCTCCGGGTGCCAACGTGATTGCCATGCCCGCCGCCGGATCGGTGTTGAAGCGCGCCGTGGTGGCATAGTTTTCCGCCCCGATCTCGACCCGCGCCACATCATCGAGCAACACGAGACCACCATCCGTCTCGGCGCGCAGCACGATCTGGCGAAAATCCTCTGGCGTGCTGAGCAGAGATTGCGCGGTGATCGTGGCGTTGAGTTGCTGGCCCTCAACCGTCGGGCGTGCCCCAAACGAGCCCGCCGAGATCTGCGCATTCTGGGCGGCCACGGCGATGACCACATCCGAGGGGGTCAGGCCAAATCCCGCCAGCTTGGATGGATCCAGCCAGATCCGCATCGCGTATTGCGCACCGAAAACATTGACCGATCCAACACCTTCGATTCGGCTCAACTCATCCACAAGATTGCTGACCATGTAATCCGAGAGATCCACCTGATCGAGACTGCCGTCGGTCGAAATCATGCCCACGACCATCAGGAACCCGGCCGAGGATTTCTCGACCGTGATGCCCTGTCGCTGCACGATCTCGGGCAGGAGCGGAGTCGCCTGTCCCAGCTTGTTCTGCACCTGCACCTGCGCGATATCCGCATCGGTGCCTGTTTCAAACGTCAGCGTGACCTCTGTGCTTCCTGCAGAGGTCGAGCGCGACGCGAAATAGCGCAACCCATCGAGCCCGGTCATCTGCTGCTCGATCACTTGCGTTACCGTATTGGCCACGGTCTCGGCTGAGGCGCCGGGATAACTGGCCGTGACAGTGACCGAAGGCGGCGCGATCTGTGGATATTGCGCGACGGGCAGGATCAGGATGGCCAGAACGCCGACCCCCATGATGAGAATCGAGATGACCCAGGCGAACACCGGGCGGTCGATGAAGAAACTGGCCATGCGCGATATTCCCTGCCCGATTACTGTTGCGGCTGAGTGGTGCGTTCTTCGGGTGTCACGGCCGCACCAGGGGCAATTTTCTGGAACCCGGCAACAACAACGCGATCACCGGGGTTCAGCCCCTCGTTCACCACCCAGGCATTGCCACGATCCTGAATGACGTCGAGCGTGTGTTCCTCGATTACACCCTCAGCGTTGACTACCCATGCGAGGGGCCGCCCGCGTCGGTCGCGGATCACGCCCTCTTGCGGCACGAGATAGACGCCCTTGGCCACTTCGACCGGCATTTCCACCTGCACATACATGCCGGGCAAGAGCAGAAGATCGGGATTGTCGAACTGCATACGCAGGGTCACGACGCCGGTTTGAGGATTGACTTTGGGCTCTGCCGCCTTGAGAAGCCCGGTCTCGCTGTACTCCGACCCATCAGCCAGCCTGAGCCGAACCGTGGTATCCGCCCCTGCAAGGTCGCGCTCTGTCTCACCGCGCCGCCAGCGCAAAAGATCGGCTGCAGACTGCGTCACATCGACATAGACCGGATTGATCTTGCGGATTATTGTCAAGGGCTGCGCCTGACTGGCGGTCACAAGCGCACCCTGCGAGGTCAGCGAGAGACCGATACGGCCAGAGAGCCGCGCCTCGATTGTGGTGCGCGACAACTCGATTTGCGCGGAATTGAGTTGCGCCTCAGCCAGATCAAGCCCCGCCGCCGCAGAATCACGCACCGAAACTGCCTCATCCAGCGCCTGCTCACTGGCCACATTACGCGATTGCAGTTCCACCAGACGGCGTGCCTCGCGTTCTGCTGCGCGCAACTGCGCGTTGGCCTGCGCCACGCTGGCCCGCGCCTGCTGCACGGCAGCCTCATAACTTGCCGCGTCGATCTGATAGAGCGGATCGCCCTCAACCACGTCGGCGCCTTCTTCAAAGAGCCGCGCCGTGATAATGCCATTGACCTGCGGGCGCACCTCGGCCTCGGCTGACGCGGCCACACGACCAGGCAAGAGCGAAGTCAGGGTCACGTTCTGCGGTTGCAGCGTGACCACGGTGACGGAGATCGGCCCCTGACCCTGTTGTGCGCCGGACAGGGTTGGCAGCAGGCAAGCACAGGCCGCAAGGGCAGGGATGAACTTTCCAAAATGTGCCATCAGGAGCCCTTTCACGATAAAGCAGTGGCAAAACTGTGTCGGATAATTTAAGAAACGCTTGGGTTTTATAAATATCATAAATCCCGAAGTGGCAAGCGCACCGTTGCGCCCGCGCAGCACCTGTGCGGAAATGAGTAACATTGATGCAGACCAAAACCAACACGCAGAAACCCAAAGGGCACGCGACCATTCGGCGGGGCAGGCCGATCATTGCCTCTTGTGACGAACGACGAGAGGCCATCTTTTCCGCACTCGAATCGGTTTATGCCGAGTACGGCCTCGATGGCGCAACGATGCAGGTCATCGCGCAAAGGGCGGGTATGTCCAAGCGCACGCTTTACGATATCTTTCCCGGGCGCACGGCGCTCTTTCGGACCTACATGGAAAAGGTTGCAGGCCAATTCATCAATCCTCTTCTCGGCTCAGATACTGACCTTCCTGTTGCCGAACGGCTGGACCGGGTTCTGTCCCAGAACCTCCGGCGTGAGGGTTATGGCCTGCCACTGGAAATTCTGCGCGCTTTCATGGCACAGGTTCCTGCGACGCCCGAAATCGGACGCGATCTGGTGGACCGACTGATGCAGCGCGATCTGAGCATCCTGATCAGCGAGTTGGATCGGAGTGTCATGAGGGGGGAAATCACTCTCGAGGATACGACAAGTGCCGCCGCCTTGTTGCTGGACATGGTGCGACCCTGGCCATTGGAAGCCCTGCTCGACCCTGCGCGACTGGCAACGCCGAAAGACTTTGCCGAGCGCCGTGGCCTTGCAATCCGGGTTTTTCTCAATGGTGTCGTCGGGCATCCTATTGATTTGACGCCATGATTTTAGTGGGCGCGCTCACCTCAGCCCTTGCCGTCCGAGCGCGGTGTGTTCGGGTCCGCGATGCCCCGCTATCTGTCTGTCGTGAGGCATCACGGCTGGGTGCCCCTCGACCGCCTTGCGACGCGTTCGGCGGTCCAAACGGGCCAGCGGGGCCCATCCCTGCGCCATGGTCGAGACGTTCACCAATCCTTCGCTTTGCTCACCCCGATTGTCGTTTCTTCAGGCAAACAGGTCCGGCCGAAATCCCTCCCTCAGGTCCCCTAGCGCAGCACATGCACCGCACAAGGTGCGTGCCGGACCACCCGGGCCGCAGTGGATCCGAGGAAAAAGTCGCTCAAGCCCGGCTTGTGTGAACCGACGATGATGCAATCGGCCCCGATATTCCTTGCGTGATCGGTAATCGCCCGCCCCGATTGGCCGCGCAGCATCACTGCTGTAACGTCCGGCGCGTCCGCCACCCGCTCTGCAAGAAGATCCTGCGCTCGGTTATAGGCCTCCTCGACCACGCTTTCATCCAGATAGGCCCGGACCGATCCTTGCATCGGCTCATAGGCATGTATCGCAACGATTTTACCACCTTCCGCGCGTAGGGCACGGGCAACCTTCAGGGCGGTCTGGCTGATGCCATGATCAAGGGCCAGCGCCACAATGATATTGCGATACATTCAAAGCCTCCGTTTCAGGGGTGAAGAAGGATCTTGGGGCTGGTGACGCGACCCGCGCGGATATCGGCAAACGCGGTGGCCCCGTCACTTAACGGACGGTCCTCGACCCAGTCGAGTGCACCGAGACGTCCGTCGAACATCGCCTGTGCGCAGTCGCGGAAATCCTGCGCGGTATAGGTATAGGTGCCGATAAAGGTGATCTCCTGAAGGGTCATTCGCCGGATGTCCAGTCCTCCGGCGGCCTGTCCCAGTCCGATATGCACGATCACCCCGCCGGGCCGCACATGGGCCGAAGCCTGCGACCGCGTTGCCTCAAAGCCTACGCCATCGACCACGATGTCGAATTGATCAAGCGCATCCAAGGTCTCGGGATGGGCCACTCTCTGATCGCAATGCAGGCCCAGATAGGTCCGGCGCGCAGCATGGGGCTCAACCACAGTCACATCGCGAATGCCCTGCGCCGCAAGGCTCAGCGCCGCGCCCAAACCGATTGCACCGCCGCCCAGAACAAGCGCCCGGTGCGGTCCATCTCCCAATACGGCACGACCAAGCCTGACCGCATGCCAACCGCAGGCGATCGGCTCGGCAAGGGCGGCCTGATTGGTGGTTACATGATCCGGCAGGGCAACCAGATTGCGTTCTGGCATCGCCAGCAGACCGGCAAACGCCCCCTCGCGCGGTGGCATCGAGATGATCTGCCGCGTGGCACAAAGGTTGTCTCGCCCTGACAGGCAGGCCGGGCAGGCGCCGCAGGTGACAAGCGGATTGACCGTCACTCTTTGCCCGGACATCGCGCCGCTCAGAACCATACCCGCAGCTTCGTGCCCCAGAACGAGCGGCGCGGGGCGACGGTCGTCATGTCCGAGATAGGCATGCATGTCAGATCCACAGATACCCACGCTCTCGACGCGGATGAGCGCCTCGCCGGAGTCTGGTTGCGGATCTGCAAAATCGCGATACTCCAGCCCTTCGGGGCCGGTATACACAAGCGCTTTCATTTCGCGGTAAACCCTCCATCCACCATCAGCACCTGTCCGGTCACGTATCGCGACGCCTCGGAGCAAAAGAACAGAAGTGGGCCGTCCATGTCCTCGACCTCGCCATTGCGCCCGATGCAGGTTTGCGCCGCGTTGCGCGCCGCGCGCTCAGGATCATAAAAGACCGGGGCGGTCAATTCGGTGCGGATGAAACCGGGCGCCAGCGCATTGACGTTGATCCCGTGCCGCGACCAGGCCTCGGCCATGGCGCGGGTCATCTGCGCCACGCCGCCCTTGCTCGCGCCATAGGCGATGCCGCCAGGAAAGGCGCGAAACGATTGCAGCGAGGCAAAATTGACGATCCGTCCCCAGCCGCGATCCTTCATCGCGGGCACGAGGTGCTGGCTGAGAAAGAAGGGCGCGCTGAGATTGAGCGCGAGCGTCATGTCCCAGCCACGCTCCGTCACGTCATCGGCGGCCTCGCGGGTATTGATCCCCGCGGCATGAACCAGAATGTCCGGCGCTCCAAAGGGTTTGCAGACCGCCGAGGCCAGGGCCTCGATCGTGTCTCGATCCGCGATGTCATGGACAACCGTGGCGGCATTCTCGCCCACCGACTGTCGCCAGAGTTCCAGCGCGTCGGCGCGCCGCGCGACGCCGACCACCCGCGCGCCGGCCTGCGCCAGGACGGTGGCCGCCCGCCGACCAAGGCCAGACGAGGCCCCGGTGACACAGGCCACATGGCCCGTCAGGTCAAAGAAGCCCGGCTCAGCCATTGGCGCTCAGATCAAAGGTCTCGTTGGGGAAATACTTGCGCAGGCGGATATCGGCGGTGCGCGCGTGTCCCTCCATTCCTTCCAGCCGGGCAATGCGGGCGGTCGCCTCGGCCACCGGTCTGGCGCCCTCTCGCGTGGCGCGCTGCCAGGTGACGATCTTCATGTACTTGTGCACGCTGAGACCGCCGGTATAGCGCGCCGCGCCCGAGGTTGGCAGAACGTGATTGGTGCCCGCCGCCTTGTCGCCATAGGCCACGGTGGTTTCCTCACCGAGGAAAAGCGAGCCATAGCAGGTCAGCCGTTCAAGCCACCAGTTCAGATCCTCGGCCTGCACCGTCAGGTGTTCGGGGGCGTAGGCGTCCGAGGTGGCTGCCATTTCGTCGCGATCGGCACAGAGGATCACCTCGGCATAATCGCGCCAGGCCGCACTGGCATTCTCGCGGTTGACCTGCGGCAGATCGGCGATGAGGCCGGGGACAAGGCGCATGACCTCCTCGGCCAGCGGTCGGTGATCCGTCACCAGCCAGACGGGCGAATTGTATCCGTGCTCTGCCTGTCCCACCAGATCGGTCGCCACGACCATCGGATCGGCGGTTCTGTCTGCAAGGATCAGGCTGTCGGTCGGCCCTGCGATCATGTCGATGCCGACGCGGCCAAACAGGATCCGCTTGGCCTCGGCCACGAACTGATTGCCGGGGCCGACGAGGATATTCGCCTTTGGCAAACCGAAGAGGCCGAAGGTCATCGCGGCCACGCCCTGCACGCCGCCCATTGCCATGATGACATCCGCGCCGCAGATATGCGCGGCATAGATGATTGCGGGGGCCACGCCCACGCCGGGCCGGGGGGGCGAGCAGGCCACGATATGCTGACAGCCCGCGACCTTGGCGGTGGTGACGGTCATGATTGCGCTGGCGATATGGCTGTAGCGCCCGCCCGGCACATAGCAGCCCGCGGCGTTGACCGGGATACTCTTTTGCCCGGCGATCAGCCCCGGCACGACCTCGATCTCGATGTCGCGCAGCGTCTCTTTCTGCGCCTCGGCGAAACGGCGGACATTGGCATGGGAAAACTCGATATCGCGCTTGAGTTTGTCCGGCACCAGTGCCGCCGCCGCTGCGATCTCCTCTGGTCCGAGCAGGATCCTGCCCTCGTACTGGTCGAGTTTCGCGGCATAGTCGAGCGCCGCCTGATCGCCCCCCGCCTCGATGTCGGCAAGGATCGTCTTGACCGTTTCATGCACGTCGCTCGCGCCCGAGGTTGAGGTCAGCGTCGCTTTCTTGAGGTAGTTCACTGTCATCTGTCTATCCTATTTGTAGATATCCGGCAGCATCGTGGTCGAGAGTGCCGGAATATAGGCGATCATCAGGACCACGATCAGCATGAAGAATACGAAAGGCACCGCCCGCGCGGCAATCTTGAGAATGGATTCCCCGGTGATGCCGGAGACGACAAAGAGATTGAGGCCCAGCGGCGGCGTGATGAAACCGACGCCAAGCGCGGTGATCATCATGATGCAGAACTGGATCTCGTTCATCCCGATATTGTCGGCCAGCGGTTTGAGGATGGGGGCGAGGATCACGATATTGGGTGTCGTCTCCATCACGCAGCCCGCCGCGATCAGAATGAGGATCATCAGCAGGATCAAGACCATCGGCTCGTCCGTCAGCCCTGTGATCGCCCCGACAAAACCTTGCGGAATACCCATGATAGCCAGTGCCTGCGCCAAAGGAAGGGAAAAGGCAATGATCGGCAGGATGACCCCGTTGACTTTGGCCGAACTGATCAGCATGGCCGGAAAATCCGCCAGCCTGAGCGTGCCGAGGATGAAGCCCAGCAGGACCGTGACCACCACGGCCGTGGCTCCCGCCTCTGTCGGTGTAAGGTGGCCGGAGAAGATCCCGTAAAAGATGATCCCTGGAACGATGAACGCATACCATCCCGAGGCCAGCGCGCGACCGAGGTTGGAGAAATAGTCACCAAGGCTGATATTTCCGCCGCCTTCATAGCCATAGATGCGGTTAACGACGATATTTGTTATCAGGATCGACACAAGGATGAGCAGGCCGGGGATGAGCGCCGCCAAGAACAGCGTTGACGCGGAGATGCCGAGCACGAGCCCGATGATGATATAGGCGATCGACGGCGGGATCAGGATGCCCGTGCAGGCCCCCGCAGCCACCAGCGCGCAGGCATAGGGGCGCGGATAGCCGCTCTCGACAAGCCGGGCGATCGTCATTCTCCCCACCGCCGCCGCACCCGCCGCATCAGAGCCTGATATGGCTGAAAACATGCCGCAGACCAGAACTGTTGCCGATCCGAATCCGCCCTTGGCGAACTGCGTGAGCGCCTCGGCGACATTCAGGAACTTGCGGCTGAGACCCGTGCGAACCAGAACATCGCCTGTCAGAATGAAGAGGGGCACGGCGGTCAGTGCAAAGGCGTCAATCCCGTCAAAGAGGCTCTCGCCGACAAGGCTGAGCGGCAGAGCACCCGACCAGAACAGCATCAGGATGGCGCTTGCGCCGATCGCGGCCCAGATCGGTACTGCAAGTGCGACAAGCAGCACGAAGAGGATCACCGGGCCATAGAAATCCCAGCCCAGTTCGACCGTTTGCGAGAATGTATTCCACATGGCGCGCCCCTCAGTCGAACAGCTGATTGCCTTCGTGAACGGGTGTTCCGTCACGAAGGGCGCGCAGATCGCGCAGGAAGGATTGCACGAGCCGAAGAAGCATCAGGCCAAAGCCGACAGGAACAGCAAGCAGAAACCACACCATGGACACGCGCAGACCGGCGCTGACCGATCCGAACTTGGCGGAGACCAGAACGGTCTCCCACGACCAGTAGAGTGCGATCAGGGCGACCGCCGCCATCATCAGATCGCCAAAGATGTAGAGCGCGGCCTTGGTGCGGGGTCCGACGTAATGCATGATCACGTCGATGCGGATATGCGCGCGCTCGCGCACTGCGGCCGCGGCCCCGATCCATGCCAGATAGATGAAGGCGTAGCGCACGATTTCTTCGCCCCAGACAGAGGAATAGGCAAAGACCTCGCGCCGGATTACCTCGACCGCCATGGTCACGACGAGCATCATGTAAAAAATCAGAAGCGCCCATCGCTCCAGATTGCGGTCAAGTGTGCCGAGCATGTCAAACCTCTTGGGTCCAGGGGGCACCGGGCCGACCTGTCCGTTCTGTCATTCTCAGGGGACATGCCGGACGCGGCCATGGCACGCGCCCGGTGTTTGCCCGCATCAGGCGTCGTGGACGTAGAACTTGCCCTTGGTGCCCGCCGCCTCCACCAGCTTGTCGAAGGTCTCCATAGATCCGGCCAGTTCGGTCTTGAAGCTGTCCCATTCCGAACGCTGGAAGCCCACTGTCTCTTGCCATTCCGCCAATTGATCGGCTGTCAGGGAATGGAACTCCACACCCGACTTGCGCATTTCGGCCATGGCGAAGGTCCGTGCCGATGGCACTTTGGCGAGGTTCTGATGGAAACTCATCTCCGAGGCCCAGGCAATCGCATCCTGCACATCTCCGGGCAAGGTGTTGTACCATTCGAGGTTGCAGGCGTAGGTCTGGCTGTCGGGCACCGCCTGAGTGAAGGTGACATGGCTCAGGATGTCCTTGAAACCGAAAGCATAAAGCGCGCCCACCGAGGGGTCGAGCGCGTCTGCCACGCCCTGCTTGATCGCCGAAGGTGTTTCGCCCCAGGCGACCGGGGTCGGGTTGGCGCCACCCATGCGGTAGAACTGTTGCAGCATGTTCGAGCCGGGCACCCGGAACTTCACACCCGCCAGATCCGCAGGGGTGATGATCGACGCGCCGCCTTTGCGCACCGCCATGACACGCGGATCGATGCAGAAATAGAACATCGGCTTGAACCCGCGCGCCTCGACCATCGCATCGACTTCTTTCTTCCAGATGTCGGAGGTCACAAGGTTGACGAAGCGCTGATTGGAACCGCAGAAATAGGGCATGTTGATCAGGTCAACGGCCGGTGCGAAGGGGGCAAAATTTGACAACGAGAACTGCGCCGCGTTCACCGTCCCGCCTTGGACCTTCTGCGCCAGCGCAGAGCCGATCCCCAGTTGACCGCCCGGTGCGAGTTTCACATAGATCTTGCCGTTCGACGCGTTTTGCAAATTCTCTTTCACGTCGAGTTGCATCATTGGATAGGCGCGTGTGGTGCCCACCACATACTCCGTGGCGAGCGTCATCACATGCTCTGCTGCCGCCTCGCGCTCGCGCTCCTCATTGGCGGTCTGCGCAGTAGCCCCGGAGGACCACAGCACGCCGCCCGCGCCTGCCACGATCGCTGCCGTGACACTGCCTGTCGATGCCAGCTTCAAAAAATTGCGCCGCTCCTCCGACACAAGATCTTCGAATTCCGTCTTCATTTGGTCTCCTCCCATGGATAGCCTCATTTTGTTAATGGGTGTCATTTTTACGGGCCGCCTCGCTCTTCAGCGTTGCGACGACAAAGACGATCACCGCCGCCAGAAGCAGCAGCATCTCATGGACGACGTTCAGAAACGCGACCCCGGAAAGGGCTCCCACCACTACGTTAAGTCCGAAAGCCGCGAACAGCATGACGGCCATTAGCAGGAACATCGCGTCCTCCTCTACGCCGGGGATGCCGACGATTCGAGATGAATGTAAGCGCTTACATAATTTCAGGCAAGCTGATATATTCGTCGCGTAAGGATGGTGATGCAAGTGTAGTTATGCGTTCTTCAGACGCAGCCAGCTCTCAGATCGGACCCGTCGATGACCCGACGCATCAAGGAGGACGACCGCAATCTGCCCACCCTGTCGGATGTGGCGGTGCGGGCGGGTGTATCCACCGCGACCGTTTCGCGGTGTCTGAACTCTCCTGCGCAGGTGCAGCAAGTTACCCGTGACCGGGTGATGGCGGCGGTTGCCGATCTTGGCTATTCGCCGAACTTCGGTGCCCGGGCGCTCGCGGCACGGCGCACCGGCACGATCGGTGCAATCATTCCGACGATGGAGAACGCAATCTTCGCGCGCGCCTTGCAGGCGTTTCAGGAGGAACTGCACCAAAGCGGGCTGACCCTGCTGGTCGCTTCGTCCTCTTATCGCCCCGAGATCGAAGAGGAGCAAATCCGCACCCTCGTGGCGCGCGGAGCAGATGCGCTGTTCCTGATTGGCCACGATCGCGCCGAGACAATCTATGAGTTTCTCGACCATCGCGGTGTGCCGGCTCTGATCGCTTGGGTCTTTGATCGCGCGCAGGGGCGGATCTCGATCGGGTTCGACAATCGCCGATCGATGGCAGAGCTTGCCCATGAGGTGCTTCGGCAGGGACATCGCGACATCGCCATCATCTCTGCATTCGTGGAGGGCAACGACCGGGCACGGGCGCGGGTGGAGGGGGTACACGATGCCTTGCGCTGCCATGGACTCGATCCCGCCACCATCCAGCTGATAGAGACCGCCTATAGTTTTGAAAATGGAGGGGCGGCGCTCGCCCGTTTGTTCACGGGGAGCCGCCCCCCGACCGCCGTGATCTGCGGCAACGATGTGCTGGCTGTCGGGGCGCTGCAAATGGCCCGCAAACTCGGACTGCATGTGCCGCGGGATGTCTCGATCACCGGCTTTGATGACATCGAACTGGCCACTGTGGTAGAGCCTGCGCTGACCACGGTCCACGTGCCGCATCGCGAAATGGGCTGCGAGGCCGCGCGGCGCCTGGTGGCGACACTGGCTGGTCAGAATCCCGGCACCAGCACCTGCCTCGAAACCACGCTCTGCCTGCGCGCGACCCTGGCCCCGCCAGTAACACGGCAAGGCTGACGTTGGTGAACGATCTGCTGGAATTGATCGTTCAGGCCGAGGTATTCGTGACTGCAGCGCATGTTCTTGTCGCAGCGCTGGACTATCCCCAAACAACTTCGCCCAGAAAGATGTAGCCTGCGCCATAGATCGTCTTGATCAGGCGCGGATTTCGCGGGTCTTCGTGTAGCTTGGTGCGCAGGCGAGAGATCCGCACATCCATCGCGCGGTCAAAGCTTTCGCCTGCCGCCCCACCTAACGCCTCCTGCATCGCCTGTCGGGAGATCAATCGCTTGGGGCGCTCCAGAAAAAGCCGCAGCACCTCGCCTTCGGCATGGGAAAACGGCGTCTCCATGCCGCTTTCATCCGCCAGAAGATAGCGGTCGAAATATGCGATCCACCCGTTGAACCGTGCGACCTCGCCAGCTTGCGGACTGGGTGTGCTACGGCGCAGGCGGGCGCGAACTCGGGCCACCACTTCGGCGGGATCGAATGGCTTGATGATGTAGTCATCTGCTCCCAGTTCCAGCCCCGTCACCCGGTCTTGAACCTGCGCGCGGCCCGAGATGATGATCACCGTGGCGCCTTGTTCCAGCGCAAGGCGATGCACCAGCGTCAGCCCATCGCGATCGGGCAGCGAGAGATCGACCAGGCAGACATCGGGGCTGGTCTGTCTCAGTGCGGCTTCGAATTCGGTCGCTCGCCCAAAGCTCATGGTGCGAAAGCCCGCCTCGTTCAAGGCCTCCGCCAGCATCGTGCGGATGGCGGGTTCATCATCGAGAATGGTCACAAGTGGCGCGGTCATGGTGTTTCCGGCAAGCTGAGTGCTGCATTCAACTGAGTCGCAGTAAAGGGTTTGCGCAGCACCGGCGCCTGCAAGGCCGCCGCGCGATAGAGTTGGTCATCAGGCGGCAGCGAGGTCATCAGCACCAGCGGGCAATCCTTGCGTCGGGGCAGGCCGACGAGATCAAGCCCTGTCTTGTAACCTTCGAGCACGATGTCCGACAGCACAGCGGATATTTCGGGCAGGTCCGCCATCAAGGTGACGGCCTCTTCGACGCTGGCAGCTTCGATCACGCTATGGCCCGCGCCGCGCAGCATGTCGCGCAACGTGCTGCGCAGATCGGGGCTGTCCTCTACCAGAAGAACAAGTCCCGGCGGACGTGCCGCCCCAGCAGGCCGCAGCGGCAGACGAAGCGCCACGCGCGCACCCGTTTCGGTATTGCCAAGCAGGATGCGCCCACCGGCCAGCTTGGTCATGTCATAGACCATTGGCAGGCCCAGTCCCGACCCTTCGCCGCCCTTGGTGGTGAAGAACGGATCGAGAGCGTGGTCGATCGCGTCGCGCGTAAAGCCGGGGCCGGTGTCGTGCACCACGAATTCAAGCCATGTCTCCTGGAGAGCGCGTGCCGTGAGGATGATCCGGCCTGAAGTGCCGCAGGCATCACGGGCGTTGAGGATCAGGTTGAGGAGTGAATCCTGCAACATGCCGGGATCGAGCATGTATCGGTCCGCCGTTGCCTCGCGCTCGATCCGTAGCGTGACCCCAGAGGGCAGGGCCGCACGCGCCAATGTTTCCAGATCCCCCAGGAAGGCAGCGAGATCGGTCGGTACCGGCTCGTGCTCGCGTGGGCCGGTCATGTCGGCAATGCGGTTGAGCAGTCCTCCACCGCGTCTTGCTGCCGCGAGCGTTGCGTTGATCAGATCCTGTGCCGCGGGTTTCAGATCCATCCGGCCAAGTCGCGACTGCATCCCCAGAATGATGGTCAGCAAGTTGGAAAAATCATGTGCAAGGCCTCTGGTCAGTTGCGCTGCCAGTTCCCGCCTCCGGGTCTGTTGCAGGGCAGCGCGGGTCTGGCTTTCCTCGGTGATGTCCATCGAGAGGATATAGACCCCGCCGCTGTTGTGATCGGGGGTCAGCGCAACGCGGATACGGCGCGAGCTGAGCTCGTGAGTGAACTCGAATACCGAAGACTGGCCGGAATAGGCCTTGTCCAGTTCCGGAGAAATGATCGCCCAGGTCTGCGGTCCGAGCACGTCCGCGGCATGGACCCCGATGAGAGTGGCACGTGACCCCGGCATGATGGAGGTCAGTTTCTGGTTGGAATAGGTGTAGCGGCGATCAGGGCCGACATGCGCGATATGGGCAGGCATCATTTCTGCGGTCAGACGGGTCCGCGCCTCGGCCTCGGAAATCTGACGCTTGGCCTCTTCGAGCGCCGTGATCGTCGCCTCAAGCGCGCGGTTGGCCGCCGCAAGCTCTTCGGAATAGCTCAGGATCTGATCCGAGAGTTCCTCGGAGCGGGCCCGCAAAAGAGCCTCTTGCCGCTTGGTGCGGGTGATGTCGGTATAGACCGTGATCCAGCCGCCCTGCGGCAAGGGCGAGCCCTCGACGCTGATCGTGCGGCCATTGGCGCGGGTGCGTTCCATGTAATGCGGCTCGAACGCGCGGGCAATCTCGACGCGGGTGGCCACAAAATCGCCGACATCGCCGACATCTCCGTAGTCTCCGCGCGTTGCCAGATAGTGGATCGTGTCGGCAAAATCCGCGCCGGGGGTCACGAGCGCGTCGGGCAGGGCGAACATTTCCTGAAACCGGCGGTTGCAGACTGCCAGACGCAAATCCCGGTCATAGATGGTGAGGGCCTGCTGAATAAGGTTCAGCCCCGCCATCGTCATGGCGTCATGAATGGCACGGTACGGGAACATGACTCGCTCCTCCTGATCTTTGGCTAGCACCTGAAGGCCGACCCGCAAAGCCCAATGAGGGGGCTGTTACAATTCGTAAGGTTTGCGAAATGTTCAGGAAAAAGTTGACGGCAACGGTGAATCACGCACCTTCTGAGGAGAGGAGAATCGCCTCATGGCGGTCGCGGGTTCGCAGCGCGGACAAATGGGAGGATGATATTTGGCACAGCCGTCACAGACGACGGACGGATTGGAGTCCGTTCCGGCGCTCTTGCAACGTAACGCCACCCGATTCGGCGACAAACCCGCCTATCGGGAAAAGGAATATGGTATCTGGCAGTGCTGGACCTGGGCTGAGACCGAGAAAGAGATCGAGGCCCTCGCGCTTGGCCTTATCAATCTCGGGGTGAATGAGGGCGACTTCATCGCGATTATCGGTCGCAACCGTCCGTATTTCTACTGGTCAATGGTGGCGGCGCAGTCAGTGGGGGCGGTTCCCGTGCCGCTTTATCAGGATAGTGCTGCGGACGAAATGGCCTATGTCATGGATCACTGTGGCGCCCGCTTTGCCATCGTCGAGGATCAGGAACAGGTCGACAAGCTCATCGAGGTGCAGGAGGATCTGCATCAACTCGAGCACATCATTTACATCGATCCGCGCGGATTACGAAAGTACGACCACCGCAAGCTGCACCGCTTCATCGACATCAATGAGCAGGGGCGGGCGGCCTATTACGAACTGATCGCGGATCTCAAGGCGCGACGAGAAAAGCTGACCTATGACAGCATCTGCGTCATGCTCTACACATCGGGCACGACCGGCAAGCCCAAGGGCGTGGTGCTGTCCAATCGCAACATCATCGAGTCGTCGAAATCCTCTTCCGCATTCGATCACCTGACGCGTGAGGAAGAGGTGCTGGCCTATCTTCCGATGGCCTGGGTGGGCGATTTCATCTTTTCCATCGGTCAGGCCTATTGGTGCGGCTTCTGCGTCAACTGTCCTGAGTCGCCCGAGACGATGCAGACCGACCTGCGCGAGATCGGCCCGACCTATTACTTCGCGCCGCCGCGCGTGTTCGAGACCCAGCTGACGAATGTCATGATCCGAATGGAAGATGCCAGCCGATTCAAGAAGTGGCTGTTCGACACCTTCATGGCACATGCACGCAAGGTGGGCCCCGCCCTTCTGGATGGCAAGCCGGTCGGTGCGCTCGACCGGCTCAAATATGCTTTGGGCAACATCTTCATCTATGGCCCGCTCAAGGACACTCTGGGGCTTGGACGGGTCCGCGTGGGCTATACCGCAGGCGAGGCGATCGGGCCGGAAATCTTCGAGTTCTACCGGTCTCTGGGGATCAATCTCAAACAGCTTTACGGCCAGACCGAGGCGTCGGTGTTCATCACCCTGCAACCCGATGGCGAAGTGCGCAGCGATACGGTGGGCGTTCCTGCGCCAGGGGTGGAAATTCGCATCAGCGACACCGGCGAGGTGTTTTATCGCTCGGCCGGCACTTTTGAATGCTACTACAAGAATCCCAAGAGCACCGCCGACACCAAGGATGCCGAAGGTTGGGTGGCGACCGGCGATGCCGGATTCTTTGACAAGGACAACGGCCACCTGCGGATCATCGACCGGGCCAAGGACGTGGGCAAGATGGCCGATGGGCGTCTCTTTGCGCCGAAATATGTCGAGAACAAGCTTAAATTCTACCCCAACATCCTTGAGGCGGTGGTGTTCGGCAACGGCCGCGACGCCTGCACAGCCTTTATCAACATAGACCTTGCTGCGGTCGGCAACTGGGCAGAGCGCAACAATATCGGCTATGCTTCCTATCAGGAACTGGCAGGCCATCCGCGCGTGCTTGACACCATTCAGGCCCATGTCGAGGAGGTTAACCGCTCGCTCGCATTCGATCCGATGTTGTCGCATTGTCAGGTCCATCGCTTTCTCGTGCTGCACAAGGAACTCGACGCCGATGACGGCGAGATGACCCGCACCCGCAAGGTGCGCCGCAGGATCGTCGAGGGAAAATACGAGGATCTTCTGACCGCCCTCTATGACGGGTCAAAGGAGATCTTCACGAGGACCGAAGTGACCTATGAGGACGGGCGCAAAGGCCATATCAGCGCGACCCTTCAGATCCGCGACGCGACGGTGGTGCCGATCGAGAGAGCAAGGGTGGCAGCGGAATGAAGGATATGGTCCCTGAAGATACGATCACCGAGGACGGCCGCAAGATCGGTGGCGTCGTGATGGAGATGAAGAACATCACCCTGCGCTTTGGCGGTGTGGTGGCGATCAAGGACATTTCCTTTGACATCCGGCAGGGCGAGATCCGCGCGATCATCGGGCCAAATGGGGCGGGCAAATCCTCGATGCTCAACGTCATCAGCGGCTTCTATCATCCGCAGGAAGGCGAGGTCTGGTATCAGGGCAAGCGGCGTCCGCCGATGAAGCCGTTTGAAGTTGCGCAACAAGGGATTGCACGCACGTTCCAGAACATCGCGCTCTTTGAGGGAATGACGGTGCTCGACAACGTGATGACGGGACGCTTCCGCCAGATGAAGGCGGGACTTTTTGCGCAGGCGATCTGGAAAGGCAGCGCGGAGGCCGAAGAAATGAAGAACCGCGAAGCCGTCGAGAAGATCATCGACTTTCTCGAAATCCAGCATATCCGCAAAACGCCGGTCGGCCGTCTGCCCTATGGTCTGAAAAAGCGCGTGGAGCTTGCGCGCGCTCTGGCCGCAGAGCCATCAATCCTGCTGTTGGATGAGCCGATGGCCGGCATGAATGTCGAGGAAAAGGAGGATATGAGCCGATTCATTCTCGATGTGAATGATGAATTTGGCACCACCATAGCCCTGATCGAGCACGATATGGGAGTTGTCATGGATCTCTCGGATCGGGTCGTCGTGATGGATTACGGCAGAAAGATTGGCGACGGCACGCCGGATGAGGTGCGGACCAATCAGGATGTGATCGACGCCTATCTGGGGGTGGCGCATGATTGAGGTCCGTTTGCACAGTGCCAGGCTGTCCGCCATTTCGTCTTGTGCACGCAACGGGGGGGCTGTGATAAGCCTCTGTATCTGGCCGCTCTCCGTTCATGCTGATGGCTGGTCTGAATTTCACGCCAGATGTCTCTCGGCACTCGAAGCCCTCGTGTCTCCAGTGGTTGCAGGTCTGGGTGATGGCGAGGCCACGAATGGCGTTCGTCGTTATGCTCTGCCTGATGGCCTGCATCTGCTCGTGGAAATGACACCTCCCGATGGGCTGTCGGCCTGTTCGGTCAATGATCCGACAGGACAAGCCGAGGTAGGGTTTGACACCTGGATCGCCGAGGCGGTCGCAGCGGGGCGTTACATCCTTGCGAAACCAGGCACATGGCTCAGCAATCAGTGGACTGAGCCGGTTCTTGCAGTTGAAAAACATCGCGCCGACGTCGGCGTGACCCTCCGGATTGTCGAGACCCGCCATGAAGCCTGAAGCGCCAAGCAAACTTGTCATCGGATCGGAGACAGATCATGCCTGATCAGTTGTTGTTCGGAATGGAAGTCGTGCTGAACGGGCTGATGGCGGGGGTGCTCTATGCCCTTGTGGCGCTTGGTTTCGTGCTGATCTACAAAGCCTCGGGGATTTTCAACTATGCCCAGGGGGTGATGGCGCTTTTTGCCGCCATGACGCTGGTCGGGATCATGGAGGGCAACGTGCCCTTCAGCCATCTCATCAACGCGGTGTTCGGGACGCAGGTGCACCACTTTGGTTGGCAGGTGCCGGGGATTGCGGCGGTCGCACTGACCATGATCGTGATGGTGGCGCTGGCCTGGGTCGTCAATCAGCTGATCTTTCGCCACCTCGTCAATCAGGCGCCGATCATTCTTTTCATGGCCACCATCGGTCTGGCCTATTTTCTCGAAGGCTTTGGCGATGTCATGTGGGGTAGCGACATCAAGAAACTTGATGTCGGGCTGCCGCAGGGCCTCAATACGGTGATCGACGATCTGACCTATGGCCTGTTCGGCTATGGGTTCTTCATCGACAATCTCGATATTGTTGCGACGGTTGTGGCGGCGCTGCTTGTGGGCTCTCTGGTCGTGTTCGCGCAGTATTCCAAGCAGGGCCGGGCAATGCGTGCCGTTGCGGATGATCATCAGGCGGCGCTTAGCGTCGGGGTTTCGCTCAATTTCATCTGGGTCATGGTCTGGTCGCTCGCCGGTTTCGTCGCGCTCGTCGCCGGGATCATGTGGGGAACGAAATCGGGGGTTCAGTTCTCGCTGTCGCTGATTGCCCTGAAGGCGCTGCCGGTGCTGATGCTGGGCGGCTTTACCTCGATCCCCGGCGCCATCGTGGGCGGGCTGATCATCGGGGTCGGCGAGAAGCTGTTCGAGTTTTCTGTCGGAACGATGGTGGGTGGCGCGACGGAAAACTGGTTTGCCTATGTGCTGGCGCTGATCTTTCTCGTCTTTCGGCCACAGGGCCTTTTCGGCGAGAAGATCATCGAGAGGGTGTGAGAGAGATGCAAAAGCTGATTGCCATCGTCAACGTGATCGCCTGGGGCGGATTCTGGGCCTTTGGCTATCTCGCCTTTTCGGCGGAACCGCATCAGACCGGACAGATGGTCATCGCCGCCGCACTGGCGGCGATGGGCGGCGGTCTGGGCATGCTCGCCTTTCTCTGGCTCGTGCGGCATTCAGAGCGGACGGGCTATGCCAAACCAGCCAATCGCGCACGCAAACGCGAGGATGACGATATTCATGGGGAGGTGCTCTAGATGTTTTACCGCGAGGCGGGGGATTTCAAGACCTCCTACACCGATGACAGCCAGACCTTTCCCATCAAGTTCGACCGCTACCGCTATTACGTGGTCCTGATCGCGGCCTTTGCCGTCATTCCGTTCCTGATCAACGATTACTGGGTGAATGCCGTCCTCCTGCCCTTTCTGATCTATTCGATCGCCGCGATCGGCCTCAACATTCTCGTGGGCTATTGCGGGCAGGTCTCTCTGGGCACGGGCGGATTCATGGCGGTCGGGGCCTTTGCGGTCTACAAGCTGATGACCGCCTTTCCCGAGATCAGCATTTTCATCCATGTCATTCTGGCGGGTGGGATCACCGCCGGGGTGGGCGTGCTCTTTGGTCTGCCATCCCTGCGCATCAAGGGGTTCTATCTCGCCGTGGCGACGCTGGCGGCGCAGTTCTTTCTGGTCTGGCTCTTCAACCGGGTGCCGTGGTTCTACAACTATTCGGCCTCGGGCCAGATCAGCGCGCCGGAACGCTCCTTTCTGGGCGTGCCGATCACGGGCGCGCAAACAGCCCCTTGGGCGGCCTATCTGTTTTGCCTCGTGTTCTGCGTGGCCTGTGCGCTGATTGCCCGCAACCTTACCCGCGGCATGGCAGGACGCAAATGGATGGCGATCCGCGACATGGACATCGCCGCCGAGATCATCGGGGTGAACCCGCTCAAGGCCAAGCTGAGCGCCTTTGGCGTGAGCTCGTTCTTTGTCGGCATCTCGGGCGCGCTCTTTTTTGCGGTTTATCTCGGCGCTGTCGAGGTGGGCGAGGCCTTTGGCATCAACAAGTCTTTCCTCGTGCTTTTCATGGTCATCATCGGCGGGCTTGGCTCGATCTTCGGAAGCTTTGCCGGAGCGGCCTTTCTCGTGCTCTTGCCGGTGCTTCTGAAGAATACGCTCGTGGGCGGGCTTGGCTGGCCCACAGATCTGGCGGCGCATCTGGAATTCATGATCGTGGGCGCGATGATCATCGTCTTTCTGATCGCCGAACCACACGGGCTTGCGCAACTCTGGCGCATCGCCAAGGAGAAACTGAGACTTTGGCCCTTCCCGCATTGAGAAGGGTCGAGAGGGTGCGGCGGGCCGCAAACCCGCCCTACGCAACATCGGACAGAACCATGGGAGGATACAAACCGATGAGACAGAGACTACTGACAGCCGTGACCGCCGCCGTGCTGGTCGCGGGGCCGGCCTTCGCCGATCTGACGATCATCGACACAAGCTATCGCACCGGGCCCTATGCCGCGAACGGGATTCCGTTCTCGGACGGGTATCAGGATTATTTCACCCTGCTGAATGAACGCGATGGCGGCATCGGCGGCGAAAAGATCAACCTCGTGGAATGCGAGACCGGCTATAACACCGAAAAAGGCGTGGAATGCTACGAGGGCACAAAGGGCGCAGGCAATGGCGCTCTGCTCTATCAGCCGCTCTCGACCGGGATCACCTATCAGCTGATCCCCAAGGCAACGGCCGACGGCATTCCGCTTCACACCATGGGCTATGGCCGCACCTCGTCCAAGAATGGCGGTGTCTTTCCCTTCGTGTTCAACTATCCGGCCAACTACTGGGACGGCGCGAGCCACGCCATTACCCATATCCTCGAACAGAATGGCGGCGATATCAGCGGCAAGAAGATCGCGCTGGTCTTTCACAACTCGGCCTATGGCAAGGAGCCGATCCGCACACTGGAAGAACTGGGCAAGAAGCATGGTTTCGAGGTGATGCTGCTGCCGGTGGATCACCCCGGTCAGGAGCAAAAGTCGCAATGGCTTCAGATCCGGCAGCAGCGGCCCGATTATGTGCTGATGTGGGGCTGGGGCGTGATGAACCAGGTCGCCATTCAGGAAGCTGTCAACATCCGCTTTCCGATGGAGAATTTCATCGGCATCTGGTGGTCCGGTTCCGAGAACGACGTGAAGGCGGCGGGTGCGGGCGCCAATGGCTACAAGGCCCTGGCCTTCCACAATCTGGGCTCGAATTATCCGGTCTATGACGACCTGCGCAAATATGTCGTCGATGCCGGAAAGGCGGCCGGTGCGGGCGATCAGCTTGGCACCGTGCTCTATAACCGGGGCATGTATGCCGCGATCCTCGCTGCCGAAGCGATCAAGACCGCACAAGAGATGCACGGCACCGCTGCGATCAATGCAAGCCAGATGCGTGACGGGATGGAGAATCTCGATATGACAGAGGCCAAGATGACAGCGCTCGGCGTGCCCAACTTTGGCCCCGAGTTCAAGGTGTCCTGCCAGAACCACGGCGGCAACGGCTATGGCGCCGTGTCGCAATGGGATGCAGCCGCTGGCGAATTCAAGCTGATCACCGACTACTACCAGTCCGATCAGGAGGTCATCTCTGCCCTCGTGGCCGAGGACAGTGCCGCCTTTGCCGCCGAAAACGGCATCACGCCAGGCTGCTGAGCCGGGTAAATCTTCCCGGCTGCGGCCCCTGTCGCGGCCGGGAGTTATGAGTATTTTTGGAACGATGAAGGCGGGGTAGCCCTGTCCTAAAGAGAGGGAGAACCAACATGCTTGATGCCAGCCCGACGGACGAGACCCTGTTGGACGTCAACAACATCGAGGTGATCTACAATCATGTCATCCTCGTTCTCAAAGGGGTCAGCCTCAAAGTGCCCAAGGGTGGCATCACTGCGCTTCTCGGCGGCAATGGCGCGGGCAAGACCACGACGCTCAAGGCGATCTCCAATCTCTTGAAGTCCGAGCGCGGCGAAGTGACCAAGGGCACGATTACCTATCGCGGCGAGCGCGTGCAGGATCTGTTGCCCTCGGATCTTGTCAAGAAAGGCGTTGTGCAAGTGATGGAGGGGCGGCATTGCTTCGAGCACTTGACGGTCGAAGAGAACCTCTTGACCGGGGCCTATACCCGCACGGCGAGCCGGGGCGAAATCGATGCCGATCTCAACAAGGTCTACGACTATTTTCCTCGCCTCAAGGAGCGCCGCAAATCGCAGGCGGGCTATACTTCGGGCGGCGAGCAGCAAATGGTGGCCATCGGCCGCGCACTGATGTCGCGGCCCGAGACGATTCTGCTCGATGAACCGAGCATGGGTCTTGCGCCGCAACTCGTCGAGCAGATCTTCAACATCGTGAAATCGCTCAACGAGGCAGAGGGCTATACCTTTCTTCTGGCCGAACAGAACACCAATGTCGCGCTGCGGTTTGCCCATTACGGCTATATTCTGGAATCGGGGCGGGTGGTGATGGATGGCCTTGCCGCCGATCTGCGCGAGAACCCGGATGTCAAGGAGTTCTACCTTGGCATGTCTGACGAGGGTCGCAAGAGCTTTCGGGATGTTCGCAGTTATCGCCGTCGCAAGCGTTGGCTGGCGTGATGCGTGTTCTCCAGTTTGCAAGCCCCCGCGCCAGAGGATAATCGCATGACTGAGTATTTTGACCAGCTTGAGACCCGAAGCCCCGAGGCGCGCGCCGCGGCGCTGGCGCGCGCCTTGCCCCTGCAGATTGCCCGCGCGCAGGCATTGCCAGGTTATCAAGGGGCCTTGGCGGATGTCGAGGCGGCCCAGATCACGACTCCATGCGATCTGGCGCGCTTGCCGGTCCTGCGCAAATCCGACATGGGCCGGGCTCAGGCGGGCAAGCCCCCGTTTGGCGGGTTGACCACGCATTCCGCGCCGTTAATGGCACATATCTTTCAATCCCCGGGACCGATCTACGAACCTGGGGGTGTGACGCATGACTGGTGGCGGATGGGCCGATTTCTGCATGCCTGCGGAATCGGAGCGGGTGACATCGTGCAAAACTGCTTTTCCTACCACCTGGTGCCAGCCGGCATGATCTTTGAGAATGGCGCGCGGGCGGTGGGAGCCGCCGTGCTGCCCGCAGGCACTGGCCAGACGGAATTGCAGGCGCGTGCCGCACATGACGTAGGCGTGACCGCCTATGCCGGCACACCGGACTATCTCAAGGTCATTCTCGACAAGGCGGCGGACATGGGTCTTCCCTTGAAGATCACCAAGGCGGCGGTTGGAGGTGGGGCGCTCTTTCCGTCGCTACGCGCCGAATACGCCGCGCGCGGAATTACCTGCCTGCAATGTTATGCCACGGCCGATCTCGGCAACATCGCCTATGAGAGCGCGGCACAGGAAGGCATGATCGTTGATGAGGCCGTGATCGTCGAGATCGTCACACCCGGCACCGGAAACCCGGTTGCGCCGGGTGAAGTGGGCGAGGTTGTCGTGACCACGCTCAACCCCGACTATCCTTTGATCCGCTTCGCCACGGGTGATCTGAGTGCCGTGATGGAGGGGCCAAGCCCGTGCGGGCGCACCAACATGCGCATCAGGGGCTGGATGGGCCGGGCCGATCAGACGACCAAGATCAAGGGCATGTTCGTGCGTCCCGAGCAGGTCGCGGCGCTTGTGGCGCGCCATGACAGTATCACCCGCGCCCGGGTCATTGCCAGCCGCGAGGGCGAGTCGGATGTCATGACCGTGCGGATCGAAGCTTTGGGCGGCGAGGCGGATCACTATGCGGGATCCGTGACGGAGACGCTCAAACTCAGGGGTCGAATCGAGATCGTGCCGCCGGGAAGTCTGCCCAACGACGGCAAAGTCATCGAGGATCTGCGCAGCTACGACTGATCGGGTTCAGAACCGGTTGGCATCATAGGGCGCGAGGTCGATGTTCGGGTGAATGCCGGCGATGAGGTCGGCCACGATCCGCCCCGTCTTGGGGCCCGCTGTCAGGCCGATATGCTGATGACCGAAAGCCGCATAAACGCCCGTCCGCCCGACCTCACCAATCAAGGGCAGGCTGTCCGGGGTGGAGGGGCGAAAGCCCACCCATTCCTCGACACGCTCATAGGTCAGCTCTGGAAAGGCCCGCGCCGTGCCACGCCGGATCAGATCAAGCGGCGCGCGTGACGGGCCCTTGGCAATCCCGCCGAGTTCAACCGTTCCGGCACAGCGCAAGCCATGCGCCATCGGGGTGACGGCGAATTTGCCGCTGGTGATCATCAGTGGGTGGCGCGGCATCTGCGAGGGGCCCGTGAAATGCAGGTGATGGCCCCGCTCGGCCTCGAGTGGCACCCGCAGACCCAATTTGCGCATCAGTGGTTTGGACCAGATTCCCGCTGCGAGAACCGCGACATCACAGGGTATCAGGCCGCGATCTGTCGCAACGGCGGTGATCCGACCCTCTGTCAACGATATGTCCTGCACCTCGGCCTGTTTGAATGCGCCGCCTTCTTCCTGGAACACCACTGCGAGATCGGCCATGTAGGCGCCGGGATTGAGGATATGCCCGTGCCCCCTGAGGCTCGCCAGACACTGGATTGCCGGGCCAAGCATTGGTTCAGCTTCTTGCACTGCGCCACCGGTGATGACTTCGGGAATGTATCCAGCTTCGCGCTTGATCGCCCAGCCATAGGCGTCCGCCTCGAATTTGGCCAGGCTTTCATAGGCATAGCTGAAATCGCTTGTTGCAATCCATTTTGCGGCGCTTGTGCCCCGCGTCAGTGCGATGTGCTGATCGAGACTGTCACCGACAATCGGCGCGAGCCCTGCCACCATGCGCCGTGTGTCACCCTCATTGGCGTGACCGGCAAACTTGATCAACCAGGGGATCAGGCGCGGAAAATACGACCATTGCATGAACAAGGGTGCGCGCGGATTGAAGATGTACTTGATCCCCGAGGTCAGCACTCCGGGCGTATTGACCGGGACAATGGCCCATTGTGCAAGAAGACCCGCATTGCCAAAGGAAGCCCCGGCTCCGGGGCCGTCCTTGTCCAGAAGCGTCACCTCGTGCCCCGCGCGGCGCAGCCAGATGGCGGCGCTAAGGCCGCAGATCCCGGCACCGATCACGATGACTTTGAGAGGCGGTGTCATGGGGCATCCTTCATCGGCAAATCACTTGCGCGGCCGAGCTAATCTCAGCTTTGCTTCTTGCGCAAGCGGTCCTTTGGTGGTCCGACACAAACGAAAACCCCGCCGGGAGAGGCAGGGTTGAATCCCGTGACCGGAAAGCATTTTCAGTGGTTCAGCCCTGACGGGCCTTGAACTTTGGTTGCGTCTTGTTGATGACGTAGACGCGGCCTTTACGGCGCACGACTCGGCAATCGCGGTGCCTGTTCTTGAGCGAACGCAGCGAATTACGAACCTTCATGGTCGTCTCCTGATCTGTCGCGGCGCGGGCCAGCGCCTTGGATTGCGGGCGTCCTGCGGGACAGGACTACGAATTCATGGTGGGCGATACAAGGTTCGAACTTGTGACCCCTTCGATGTCAACGAAGTGCTCTACCACTGAGCTAATCACCCAAGAATACCGGCAGGTCGCCATGCCCCCAACAAATAGGGGCGCGGAAATCCGCGCCGGTCCGCTGGTCTATAAAAGGAGTCGTCGAGCGGATCAAGGGCTTTCAGATGCACAATTTCCGTCTATGATGAATTTCAAGGGGAGAGAGAATGCCAAAGGCTGCGTATCATCTGATCTATCCGGAACGACGCAACACAGCGGTGGTGTTTGCCTCGCCGCATAGTGGCCGGGATTATCCCTGGACGTTTCTGCGCCGCACGGCGCTCAATGAACATTCGGTGCGCTCCTCCGAGGATGCCTTTGTCGACCAACTCTTTGACAGCGCGCCGCAAGCAGGCGCGCCCTTCATCAAGGCGGGTGCGCCGCGCGCCTATGTCGATCTCAACCGCAACGTGGACGAGCTTGATCCTGCGTTGATCGAAGGGGTAAGCCATCAGGGCCACAATCCTCGTGTGGCCTCGGGCCTTGGCGTGATCCCGCGTGTCGTCGCCAACGGACAGGTGATTTATTCCGGCAAGCTGAGCCTCGCGGAGGCGACGTATCGGATAGAGAATTACTGGCGACCCTACCATACGGCCTTGCAGGGACAGCTAGATCAGGCGCACATCATGTTTGGGCAGGCGATCCTGATAGATTGCCACTCGATGCCGCATGAAGCGATGGATTCGGTCGCTCGGCGCGGGATGCGACGCCCCGAGATCGTTCTGGGGGACAGATTTGGTGCGGCGGCGGATCCGATCGTCGTGGATCTCGTCGAGTCGGCTTTTTCCCGAGCCGGGCTGACGGTGACGCGCAATTCGCCCTTTGCCGGTGCCTATATTACCCAAGCCTACGGACGGCCAGCGCGTGGTCGACACGCGATCCAGATCGAAATCGACCGCGCGCTTTACATGAACGAGCGGCTTATTCGGCCCAACGGCAACTTTGATGCCTTCCGCAGTCTCATGCGCGCGGTGATCCATGAAGTTGCCGAAATCGGACGGGCGCAGGCCGTTTCGCTCGCGGCGGAATGAACCCGCCTCTTTCGGTATTCTGTCAGTATTCTGTCGGTATGGTGTCTCAACGCAGAGCCCGGCCCTTGAGGATCGCGTCGGGGCCGAATTTTGCGCGGATGAGGTCGCTGGCCCGTTCCGCCTCTGCCCGCCGTGCAGCCTGTGGATCAAGAAGATCGCCAGACCGATCCGCCCCAGCCTCTGGCTCGAGATCAGAAAGCCCTACCCCGATCAGTCGCCACGCCACGCCTTGCGGGACGTGGTTCAGCAACCCTCGCGCGGTTCGGTAGAGCGTATCGGTCAGTTGCGTGGCCTCGTGCAGCGCCTGCCGCCGGGAGATCATCGAAAAATCGGAGCGCTTGAGTTTGAGCGTCACCACCCGCCCGGCAAGTCCCCTTGCCTTGGCGCGATCGGCCACTTTCTCTGACAGGCGCCAAAGATGCCCATCGAGCAGGTCGGGGTCGAGGGTATCCACAAGAAAGGTTGTCTCGTTCGAGATCGACTTGACCGGCGCATTGGGTGAGACAGTGCGACCATCCTCACCGCGCGCCAGATGCCAGAGCCGATCGCCCATCGACCCGAACCGCGCGGTGAGATCGGCGCGGTCCCATCGCAGCAGATCG
The DNA here is from genome assembly GCA_002783205.1 of Rhodobacteraceae bacterium CG17_big_fil_post_rev_8_21_14_2_50_63_15. Taxonomy (GTDB): domain Bacteria; phylum Pseudomonadota; class Alphaproteobacteria; order Rhodobacterales; family Rhodobacteraceae; genus Roseovarius. The sequence goes on from PFEY01000060.1 coordinate 145,830, forward strand.
GAAAAGCTGCGAATGCCGGACCCGTTGAGCGCATTCAATGTGGATTGTCCCACGCCCCAGATCAGGCTGACCGGCCGGTCGCGCAGAAAATCCCCCGTCTCGCGCACCCCGATCACCGAGAACCCATGTGGCTTGTCGAGATCCGAGGCAATCTTGGCGAGAAACTTGTTATGGCTGAGCCCGACGGAGCCGGTCAGTCCAAGCTCATCGCGCATCCGCCTTATCAGCTGTGCCAGCATCACGGCGGCCGGCGCGCCATGCAGCCGCTCGGTGCCGCTCAGATCGAGAAATGCCTCGTCCAGCGAGAGCGGCTCCACGGCAGGTGTCAGCGCAAGCATCATGTCGCGGATGGCCCGTGAGACCTCCGCATAAACGGCCATGCGGGGTTTGATGACGATCGCGTCCGGGCAGAGCCTGAGCGCCTGAAACATCGGCATGGCCGAGCGCACACCCCGGATGCGCGCGATGTAACAGGCGGTTGAAACGACCCCGCGCCGCCCGCCGCCGATGATCACCGGCTTGTCCATCAGATCGGGATTGTCGCGTTTTTCCACGCTGGCATAAAAGGCATCGCAATCCATATGCGCAATCGAGAGACGGAAGAGCTCGGGATGCGAGACCACGCACGGGCTGCCGCAGACGGGACAGCGCGCTGTGGTGTCAAACTGGCGGAAGCATTCGCGGCAGAGACTGGGCATGATGCACGTAGTCTAGCCTGTCACGGCACCTTTTGCAGCCGTCACGCCAACACAAAATGCGAAACCCGTGTTTCGGGAATTCTCGGGTTTTTACTTCATCGAGAAGATGTTTGGTGGACCTGACAGGAGAAGAGTCGAACCTCCTGTTTGAAGTTCTTCAGGACTGGGAACACCATCTCGCACAACTGGACCTGAACGGTCTGGCGGTGCACGATGACAAGCCTAAACCATGAATTCAATAAGTTAGCGGCCAAGCCCGAGCCAAAGCATCCGAAGCCGTTCTCACTGCGGCTCAGCTTCGATGAGCGGGGCATTCTGGAGCATGACGCAGCGGGGAAGGCTCTTGGCGCGTATATTCGTGATCGCCTCTTCGGCGATGATGTGACCCCGCGCACGGTGCGGGGGAGAACTCCTGTGAAGGATCACGCCGCCCTCGGGCGCGTGCTTGGGGCGCTTGGCGCGTCGCGCCTGTCTGCCAACCTGAACCAACTGGCAAAGGCCGTGAACACGGGCTCGCTGCCCGTCACCCCCGAAACCGAAGAGGATCTGCGGCAGGCTTGCAAAGATGTGCAGGCGATGCGCCGCGATCTCCTGATCGCGCTCGGGCTAAATCAAGCAGGATCAGGCTCCAAAACCGGACCGGATTTGAAGCCATGATCATTAAGGCCAAAGAACGCGGCTGCGGCGCGCAACTGGCGCGTTACCTGCTGACCATGCGGGACAACGATCATGTCGAGCTGCATGAGGTGCGCGGCTTTGTCACCGATGATCTGCGCGGCGCGTTCTGCGAAGCCGATGCCATTGCCGCAGGCACGCGCTGCCAGAACCATCTGTTTTCGATCAGCCTGAACCCGCCGCAGGATGCGACGGTCACAGCCGAAGAGTTCGAAGCGGCGGCAAACGAGATCGAGCGCAAGCTCGGCCTAGAAGGTCAGCCGCGCGCGATTATCTTCCACGAGAAAGACGGGCGGCGGCACGCCCATGTCGTCTGGTCGCGCATCGATGCGGAGCGGATGCGGGCGATCAACCTTTCACACTACAAACTGCACTTGCGCGATGTGTCGCGTGATCTGTTCCGCTCGCATGGCTGGGACATGCCCAAAGGGCTGCGCGACTGGCGGGAACGCGATCCGCAGAGCTTCACCCGCGAGGAATGGCAGCAAGCGCGGCGCGCGGGGCTTGACCCAAAACACATCAAGGCGCTGTTTCAGGAATGCTGGAGCCGTTCGGACTCGGGCGCATCCTTCGCCCAAGCGCTCAAAGAGCGGGGATTCACGCTGGCGCGGGGTGATCGGCGCGGCGTTGTCGCCGTCGACTATCGCGGCGAAGTCTATGCCGTCGCACGGCAGGCAGGCGTGAAGACAAAGGACGTTGTTGCGCGCATCGGCGATGCCGAAGCCCTGCCCTCGGTCGATCAGGCCAAGGCCACATTGGCCGCGCAGATGACGGATCGGATCAAGGGATTTATCCGTCAGGCCGAGCTTGAGGCGGGGCAAGGCCGTCAAGCGCTTGAATTCCGCCGAAGCGAGATGGCGGGACGGCATCGGGAAGAGCGCAGGGCGCTGCGCGAAGCACATGAGGCGCGCTGGACAGCCGAAACCAATGCGCGGGCGGCACGGTTGCCGCGCGGCTTCTCGGGCATCTGGCATCGCATCACGGGTAAATACAGCAAGATCAGGGAACAGAACGAGCGTGCCGCCTGGGCGGCGCTGCTGCGGGATCGTGCGGAGCGTGACGATTTGGTTGCGATGCAACTCGATGAGCGCCGCGATCTGCAACACGACATTCGGCAACAGCGCGAGCGGCAACAGGCCGATCTGCTGCTGCTGCGCGAGGATGTCGCCCGCTATCAGGAGATGGCGCTGCCTGACCGCACAGCGGAACGGCGCGAACTGGATCGCGAAGGGCGGCAACGGACACGCGGGCGCGACAGAGGGCGCGATTATGGATTTGAACGATAGCGAAAGGAGCACCGAATAATGACATTTGATGGCAAGAAACTCGATGCAAAACAAAAGGAAGAGCTGCGGGCGGAAATCGCGCGGGTTCAAGAAATATATAATCACATCACGCGCGAGCATCTGTTTGACGACAGCATGCAGCGCGTGGTGCTGACCCTTCCGAAGCCCGTCATCCACCTCGCCCAGTTTCTTTCGATACTGGAAGAGCGTCCGTTGCCTGGCTCGCTGCACCTATGGCAGTATGTTAGCGGGAAAGGTGCGGATGATCCGACGCCTTCCCGGAATGCCAAGCGGATCATGCGGGCGTGGCTTGAGCAGGAAGTCACGACGCGGGTTCATGTGGCCTTGCTCCAGATGTGCGCCGAGCTGAAGGACGAGGACTGAAATCCCGCTGCGGTATGCGGATAAGTGGAGGGAGCGCCTAAGCGCTCCCTTTTTCGTTCTTGTCGTCGCCGCTGTGAACAGGCTCGTCGAGCGGCTGGCGGAGGACGATACGGCCATTGATGGGCATCACTTCGAGCTGGAGCGTGAAGCCCTTGCTGTCCTTGTGCGCCCACGCCGCGCCGACCTTGTTCCAGAACGATTTCTCGCCCTTGTCGGTGACGTGCCACGCCAGCTGGTGCGGGCAGGATATTGATGGCTGACCGCGTTCGGTCAGGAAGTCAGGCGGTTAAGAACGGGGCAATTCCGAGGGAAAGGTCTGATTCATCGCGGTTCAGCACGAAACCTGCGCTCTCCCGCATCCATGCACTCCTCTGGCTTTCCCGTGGCTCTGTCTTTCAGGTCATCCGAGATCAGTTCTGGCATAGAAGGCTCTGGCAATGCACAAGGCGGCAAGGCTGCCTGCTTCACGCTGTTGCGCCCCCCAGCAATTTCTTGGGGGTGTCCATCAAGCCTTCGAAGCATCTCCCGCTCCCGAAACGACCTGGAAAGGCCAGGTCGAGAACGGAAAAGGAGATTCACATGAACACGATCATCACACAGAACGAGTTGAACAGGCTCACGTTTCAGGAACTCGGAGAGTTGCATCAGTTGCTAACGCTGCTGCTGGCAGAGGCCGATCCGGCATCGCAGGAACGCCGCAATATCCTGGCATCGCTTGCAAACGTCGCCCGTGCCCGTGCTGGCAGGTCAAGACCAGTCGCACGACCGCCACAGCCACGCTGACGCGGCTCGCAGCCCGCAAGCGGCGGGCTGCTGTCCTGCGCAAGGCGCAAACTGGCCAACCAACCGGCCATGGAACCGGCCACCTATGCGGCCATAAACTTGCTGACAAACAGGCTAAACATATGCTATTCTTTACTAAATTAGAACGATTGAGCTGCCTTAGAAGCGGCCAAATGCGAGGAAGAATGACGCTAAGAGATGATGGAGAGACCATAGGCTTATTCGAGCCGCTGATGGTCAGCGAGGGTTCGCCGCACAGGGGCGAGCTGAACGATCTTGCCCTCGATCTCGCCGCGCGCGCCGCCGCCTTCCGCAGCAGTTTGCCGGATCAGGTCGCGTCGGCTCTCGCCACCCTCATCCGCTCCATGAATTGCTACTACAGCAACCTGATCGAGGGTCACAACACGCACCCTATCGATATCGAGCGCGCTCTGCATGACGACTACAGCGCCGATCCCGAGAAGCGCGACCTCCAGCTCGAAGCCAAGGCGCATATTGCCGTCCAGAAATGGATCGATGACGACGGGCTGACGGAGCCCCCGACAACACCAGCGATGATCAAGGAAATTCATCGGAAGTTCTGTGAGCTGCTGCCCGCAGATTTGCTCTTCGTGGAGATGCCGAGTACCGGCGAGCACATCCCCGTCATTCCTGGTGAGCTAAGGGAACGGGATGTCGAAGTCGGTCGCCATGTTGCCGTCAGCCCTGGCGCTGTCCCAAGATTCCTTGACCGCCTGAATCAGGCATACCGCACGGCAGGCCGGATTGAGTCGATCCTCGCGTCAGCTTGCGCGCACCACAGGTTATTGTGGGTTCACCCATTTCTGGACGGCAACGGACGCGTGGCGCGCCTCATGTCCTACGCCATGCTGCGCGGCTCGCTGAATACTGGCGGCCTCTGGTCGATCGCGCGCGGACTCGCTCGCAACGAAACGGCTTACAAACAACACTTGCAAGCATGTGACGAGCCAAGGCGCGGCGACATGGACGGGCGCGGTACGCTCAGCGAAGCGGCGCTCGCTTCTTTCACAAAATTCTTCCTGCAAACCTGCATCGATCAAGTCGCCTTTATGGAAGGATTGATGAAGCCGGATCGGCTGCGTGATCGGATCATGATCTGGGCGGAAGAGGAAATTCGCGGCGGACGGCTTCCGCTGAAATCTGACGCGGTTCTGCGTGCAATCCTTTATGAGGGTGAACTAAAGCGCGGTGCGGTGGCGGATATCTTGGGCGCGAGTGACCGAACGGCGCGGCGCGTGACATCGGCACTGATCGATGCGGGCGCGCTGACATCTGAAAGCTCACGCGCACCCTTGGTTCTGGCATTTCCGGCAACACTTGCTGGGCGCTGGATGCCTGGCCTCTTCCCTGACCAATAACTTAAGGCACGCATTGTCTGCATGCCAATCAATGGATGGGCGCAGTTAATCGTCTTGCCTATCTATAGATAGGCAATTCGCGGCTGACCGAGCGGTCAGCCGCGAAATTTTGACGTTGTCAGAACAGCGATAGCTGCGCGCCGCCCCAGCCTTTGCGGGCGGCTTCATGATCAAGCCAAGCGGTCACGAATGCGGCTGCGTCGCCGTACTCGGCAACACTACCAAGCGGAAAATATTCCGAGCGGTAGCCTGTTTCTGTCACGGGCAGCGGCGTCTTGCCTTCGGTGCGCAGCTCTATGTGATCGGTCACGCCCCATTTTTTTGGGGTATAGGTGATCTCGATCCCGATTCCGCGCCATACGATTGTATGCTTTTCCATGGGTCAGCCCTCCTTACGGGCAGAGCCGCCGCTTACGCGGCGACTCCTTCCTGCTGTTCGGTTTGCTGTTGAAAACCATGCAGAAAATCCGCTGCCTTTTGGGCGTGTGCTGCGGCGCTGAAGATCGCGCGCTTGTCGTTCCGCAGAACCTTGAGCCAGCTTTGAATATAGGCGGCGTGATCGGTGCCAGGTTCTGGCGTCAGGGCAAGATCGGCGCAGAGGAACGCCGCGCCAAGCTCGGCAACAAGTTCCTCACGGGCGTATCCTTCATCGCCCCATGACTTGCGTCCGAATTCACGGTCAAGGCGTTTGGGGTGCTTCGTCCAGTGGGTCAGCTCGTGGGCAAGGGTCGCATAGTAGGCTTCGGGGCTGCGGAAGCTCTCGAAAAACGGCATCTGCACGTGATCGCTGCCGCCGCTGTAGTAAGCCCTGTTCCCGCCGTTGCGGATGTCGGCACGGGTGGCGGCAAAGAACGCCTCGGCATGCTCGATCCGCTCCGCGCCATCGATCACAGGCTCGGGCTTGCGGTAGAAATGTTCGGGCAAGCCATCGATCTGTTCGACGTTGAAAACGCTGTAGCCCTTCATGAACGGGATTTTCCGCTCTTCGGCGCTGCCGTCGTCCTGCTCTTCGGTCTTGGTGATGGTGTTGGCATAGACAACGAGGTTGCCGCGCTCGCCCTTGCGGACATGCGCCCCGAATTCTGCTGCTTGGCGGTAGGTCATCCAGAACGGGGAAATATAACCGCCTTCCATCGCCGCGCCCCACAGCATCAGCACGTTGATTCCGCTGTAGGGCATGCCGTTGTGCCGTAGGGGCTTGATGATCCGCCCTTCGGTGTTTGCGGCGCTCCATGGCTTCAGCCATGTCAGTTCGCCTTGCTCCAGATCGGCAATGATCTTGTCGGTCACTTTCTGGTAAATGTCTTGTTTCATTGTCTTTTTCCCTTCATTGGATAGTCGGTTGCACATGCAACCGAGCTAGGCGCGCGCCAATGAGCGGGGGGGGTGCGGTCAAGACCCGCGCGGCGTGAGGGGGATCACCCGCCCTGCACAAATGAAATGCGGAAGGACGGGGATACGCGCCGCGCGCGCCCGAAAGGGCGTTCAGGTCTTGATGGCTGGGGGCCGCAAGCCCCTTTAACTTTGGGAAATAGAGTCAGCCCGACGAGGCTGTCAGTATTCTGTCTTCACGCGAGGGATCGAAGCCGAACGGCCGAAACCGCTTGGGTTCGGTTCATGAGAGCCGGCTCCGAAGGACGCGCTCAGATTAAACCACGTAATAGTGAAGCTTCACCGACTTGAAAAGGCGGCAAAATACTCGAAAGCTTATGCATATGTCGTTAAGGCCTGTTAATAAAGGAAACGTTTGCGACTTTGAGCTTCTCAACAAAATCCTTGATGTTTCTTGCTCCCCTTGAGTCCTTAGTAAACGAAAAATAGACGCGTTCACGCGCCCTCGATAGCGCTACGAAGAAAACATTTACGTCATCGTCATTTCCCCAAAAGGCATCATCATTAAATTCGACAAAGACCACTGTGTGATACTCAAGCCCTTTGCTTTTATGGATCGTCATTAACCGAACAGATTCCGCACCCTCCATGTTCGAAATGCATTCAGACCAGCTACTTGTACCTTCTCGGCACTCATCAAGGAAAACCCTGAAGCCCGTAATTACGGTATCTAAGCGCTCGCCTCCTACATATTCCCGATAGGTGCGTTGCAACTCGCCACGCGATATGAATGCTAATATAAGGTCGGAAATTTCCTGTCCCTCAACTTGACTAGGTTCCCTGCCGTCAATGAGGTCATTTAATTGAGAGATTAAACTCCTTACTGCAAAAAGAGCTTCGCTATGCCCTTGGTCACTATTGAGGTCAGCTCCGCGGACATCTGCGATTGTGTTGCGACATTCTTTAAATGGTTCTCCAACTCTAACATTTACTGAGAGCTTTAGTGCAGACAACAGAAATGCATATGCTTTTTCTTTCAGCAGATCTTGGATCGCAATCCCTCCGACTAGTCTTGCTTCGTTCCTGAGCTTTAAGCCCCTTTCCTTGAAGTTAGACTTAATGCGGTCTTCCACATCGTTAATTCTCAACCGAGCCAAAATAACAAAGTCTGTGGGCCTCAAGTTAGAGTTGTCTGCAAGCTCCTTCGCCACATAGGAAGCAAGATATTCACCTTCGTCCTGCCGGGTCTCAAACACCCATCCTTCAACAGCGTTCTCAGGTACTGGTTCATCATGGCGCGCGCATTCAGTTGGGATGAAACTTTCATCAAACGTAGCAGTCAGACCATTGATAAGTTCAACAATTTTAGCGTTTGATCGAAAATTAAAAAGAAGCCGTTTATCGGTCGCGATGAAGTCTGCTTCAAATTGGTCAAAGATATCTGCGCGAGCTCCTGCCCAACGCATAATGGCCTGATTTGTGTCACCGACAGCGGTAAGGATAGAACTTGAACCCCAAAAGGCTACTTTGACTAAGTCGTACTGGCGCTGGGTTACATCTTGAAACTCATCCAAGAACACATGTGAATATGTGCTCCTCAAGGCCGACAAAATGCTATCATGGCTTTGAAGAATTTGAATAGCCAAGAGCTTAATCATATCAAAAGTAAGGCACGAAGGCGATGCGCCAATTTGATCGCGCCACCAAATCCACTGGATTTGTTGTTCTATCGTCGTAGCATCCTCCAAGTTGGTAGTAGGAACAGAACTGTGTGTGATCTGTTCAAGCTGCTTACCGTTTTTTGATCTGATGCCAGGATAGTCATTACTGTTCTTGTTTCCAAAATCCTCCCAGATATCTCGGCTTGGAAAGATAATTTTATAGTCTGGAGACGGGCGCAGCTGGGCTGGTATCGCCTCTAAGAACTGATCGACAATTCTCTTTGCGAACGCATCAAGTGTTAAAGATTCAAATCTGTTCGCGTGGGCGGTGTCAGATCGTTCGGAAACCCGCTCCAGCAAGTTGCGTGCGGCATCAACTTTGAAAGAAATTGCTAAAATGCGGCGTGGAGGTGGGCACAATCCAGTCGCAAGCAAATATGCAGCTCGTTGCGCCAATAGTTCTGTCTTTCCGGCGCCTGGACCGGCCGATACAGAAATCGAAGAATCTGATCGGACAATCTCTAGCGCTGTCCCTTCTAAACGTATCTGTGGGGAGGATTTCCAGTCATCGGGAAGGACATAGGTCATTCGATATCCTCAGCAACAACCGGTGGAGATGGTGTGAGAATTGTGTTTGCGGCTTCTATCAAGGCTCTGAGTGGTTCAGGGCAATTCGCCTTGATTATCGCGTCATCAAGAGCTGCAAGGCCCTTGTAGTGAGAGGCTGGTTTAGAGCGAGACTTGAAAAGGTTTTTGTAAGTGAACAATTCTTGATCTGTAAAAGCCGCGCCAAGACGTGCAACGTCCACATTGCCTTTGCCGCTATCACCAAAAACTGACCTTGCAACTTTCTCAGGATCATCTTTCGCCAAATCTAAAGGGCGGCTTGGCAAATAGGCATTTGGGAAAGATTGAACCATCATCATGTCGAGATCCAATGGTGATGAATAATAGACATTAAGCGTTCTCATCCAATCCACCCATTCATTAAGCATTGCTGAGTTTAACGCTTCGTTCCCCGCCACTTTAGTTGGATCAACCTCGTATCCAATATCTTTGAGCCAACTTACAGCATTCTTCATCCTTCCCATTCCAGCGTTGTGCCGTCCAAGGTCAAAATCCAACAATGTTAAGCATGGGATATCTAATCCTCTGACCAGTTTCCACAAATGTTGAGCGTGTCGTCCCCCGACTGGCACAAACGCAACGAATGAAGGATCTAATGAAACATCAAATGCTTCGGCTACTCGTGGAATAACTATACGCTCGCTGTCACCTTCACCGATAATCACAAGACGAGCGAAATAGATTTCTGGATTGGATAAAATCACTTGGTGTAGAAAATTGTCTTCGTCGGTTCCCTTAGCGGGTAAGGGAATCTCCTTTACGCTGGAAATGAGTGAGTTTCTGCAATTTCTAAAATACCGAACATTCCGAGGCGGGATGCGACTTAAAACGCTTGTGGAGTGGCTTGTTACAAACGCCTGCGCGGAACCTGTTTTGACGAGTTCTTCTAGCAGTCCGATGAGACGTGGTAAATAGAAGGGTGCGAGATGGTTTTCTGGCTCTTCTAATGCAAAAATTGTTAGCGGTGCTGGAACAAAATCTAGAGCTTTAAAACCCTCAAGATGCGAGGGAGATTTTGCTTCCATCTTCCAAATCAAATTATGCAGTGTCGCAGATAGTGCAAAATACAGAAGCGATATTTGGCCTTCACTTAACTCTTCAAGGTGGCGCTGCCCACCCCCTGGCGACTTTTCAAAACGTAGTGTTAGATCACGGATTAACTGTTCAAATTCTGTCGCAACTACGCTAATTATTGGATTTGCATCATAGTGGCCGTCATGAAGCGTGCCCCAAAATGACTTCAGATCGTGGGTAACGGTTCCAATTGCATCCACGCCGTTCAGGCTATTCTCAAGCTCTTTCGCAAAAGCCTGTGACTTGTTTTTGGTTTCGTCGCTCCAGTCTGCGGAACGTTCAAGCCGCTTCAATACGTTCATCAGAGCATGGCGCGTTACTGCAAGAGAATCCCTGTGCGCAGGAATGTATACGAGTTCGGCAAATTGAGTTGGCCGTCCGCGCAACGGAGTTTTGCGCTCATCATCTGGCCCAAATGGAACGTCATCTAGAGTTCGCACTGTATAGAGTTTTACCTCAATATCATCTTCGTGAGATTCCGACTTTTTGTAGTTTGCCTCAAGTCGCAAACGGACTTTTAGAGACTGGTCTGCGCTATCGAAAAAAATGTCGCTAAATACGTGTGGTATGGCGTCTGGGTCGGAAAAACCAAATACGACATCTATGACGACCTCTCTTTCGTCAACTTCTTGACTATCTTCTCCATGCCCAAAGTGAACATCACTTTTGCGAAGCTTGCGTTCGGATGAGACGGAGGAAAATAGCCGTTTTAGGGCTTCCAATGCCGAAGATTTGCCAGCACCGTTGTCACCAACGAAACCAGACACACCACTATTTATCGGAATGCTGACAGATGTATCTCCGAAGCATCGGAAGTTTCGAAGAGAGATTTTTTCTATATGCATCAGATAGTCTTTCGAGAATTTATTTAACGTGTTTTATTGCGCGCACTAGGTGGATTCCTATCTTACATCGGCTTCTGATCGGACCCCTTGGTCGAATTCTCTCATTCCACTTCTTGAGAAAAATTCGAATAGACGATCCGTTCTGTCAGACAGATCCGACTCAGAGTAGGTATCGACAGGAAGGCCAGTTCTATCATCGTAAAGGTAGTCATAGATCGTCTGGCGGAAGCGGTCGCGTGTTGATGTTTTGCCGAAGATATCCTGCACGTCGCGCATTTGCTTCTCAAGCTTCTGAAGGAGCGATACAGCAACTGACTTGATCTTCTTAATGTCAGCCTTCGAAAGTTCAGGCTTCAGCAGCAGATCAAATACGGCAAGCTGCTCCTCGCTTTCCAAACCTTCTTGCACGTAGCGCTTGGACTCGGCTGACATCTCGGCTGTTAGCTTCATAAGCTGCTCAAATGTCGCCTCAATCGTGTTCTTGTCTTTCTCCTGATTGTACTCGCGCACAATCTCATCGAAGCGCTCCTGAAAGTCTGTGCGGGTCGGGTTCTCTGCCAACATCTTGCGCAGACGGTCTTCTACCACTTTCTTCACATCCTGCACATCAGAGCGCATGGTCTCGCTCTTCGAAAATTCTTTACGTAACAAATCGAAGTTAATCTTCGATATATCGAATACCTTGTCGTCCGATTCTGGATCGGCTGAGACATCAATGGCGTCGCTAACAATTGCGTTTAGTTTTTGAATGATCTCGGACGTGTCGGCATTTTCTCGGTCTTCTTCCAACGTTTTGTAAAGGAAGCTGATCGCTTCACTGTCCGCTCTAAACGCCTGCACACCCTTGAATGTCAGGCAGGCTTTATATTTTCGAAATACAGAGCGTGCAGATATCTCAAACTTCTTACGGCTCTCATCATCGATGTTTACCGCTTCTTTGGCATCCATGATGGCCTTGTTTCTTGCAAAGCCTACGGCAGTCTTCAGCGTATCGAGTTCAAAGCCGTTGTCTCGCAACTGACTGCGGACAAACTCAATGGCGTCGCTGAGCTTTTCCAGCAGCTCTTCCTCGGGATGCAGCGGATCAGTCTCGGCTCCTCCTTCGCCGTCGAAGCCGCCTTCACCTGTGTGACCGGCAAAGGTGGCCAAAGCCTTACGAAGGTTTTTCAGAATTCCGCAGTAATCAACGATGAGACCATTATTCTTGCCTTCCTTCACGCGGTTCGCGCGGGCTATGGCTTGCATCAACGTGTGGGCCTGGAGCGGCTTATCAAGATAAAGTGTAGAGAGAGAGGGAACATCAAAGCCGGTTAGCCACATCGCACATACGATCACGACCCTGAACGGATGATCTTCGCGTTTGAAGGCGGTCTCGACGTCGAGGCGCTTGCCATCTTCAAGCAAGAAACCGTCCCGCATCAACTTGCGGTGCGGGCCGATATCCAGCCCCCATTTTCGAAACTTATCGACTTCGCCTTGTTCATCACTGATGACAACCGCCATTTCGGTTTCGCGCATCCATGCAAGTTGTCGTTCGCGCACGACTTGATCCTGATCATCTCTGGTGTCCGATAGCTCCGCTTCGAGACGAGCGATCTGCCCTTTCCAAGCTTCCTGAATGTATGCGTGCATTCGCACGGCTGTGATCTTGTCGATGGCAACAAACATCGCTTTTCCGGTTTCCCAGCTAGTCGAATAGTGGGACGCAAAGTCGTTGGCGATGTGCTTCAGGCGCTTTTCGGCGGTGACGACGTGGTACTCACGCTTGAGCTCATTCTCCAGCTTGGCCGCCACATCAGCATCACTGATTTCGGCATCTGCGATGGCACTGGCGAGCTTCTCGTTAAGGCCCTCAGCCGACAGTCCTAGCTTGTCGCCCCGCGCATCATAGTAGAGCGGCAGTGTCGCGTTATCCTCAATGGCGCGCTGGAAGTCATAGGTGGAGACGTATCCACCGAAGACGCGTTGTGTGATCTCATCGCTTGTGAAAAGCGGCGTTCCCGTAAAGCCGATGAAGCTGGCGTTCGGCAGAGCGTCTCGCATGTTCATGGCCAGCGTCCCGTACTGTGTCCGGTGCGCTTCGTCAGTCATGACAATGATGTTTTCCCTGTCGGAGTAGACGTCACCTTCCTTGATTTCTTTGTTGAATTTCTGGATGAGCGAGAAAACAAACGCCTTCTGCTGACCGAGCAAGTTCTTCAGATCATCACCGCTGTCAGCACGGCACGGGTCTTTGTCATTATTGGCCAAACCAACGCCTGCGAACGTATCATAAATCTGCTTGTCCAGATCAGCGCGGTCGGTCAGGACAAGGAAAGTGAAGTCACCGCCCAGCTTGCGCCGCACCTTTTGTGCAAACAACGCCATAGAATATGACTTTCCTGAACCTTGCGTGTGCCAGAAAACACCAAGTTTCCCGTCACGCTCCTTGCGTTCGATCACCGATTGAAGCGCGCGATTGACCCCCAGATACTGGTGGTTACGCGCGACGATCTTGGCCAGCTTGCCGGTGCTGTCATCGAACAGAATGAAGTTCTCAAAGATATCGAGAAAGTTGGCTTTGGTGCAGATACCCTTGACAAGGGTCTCCATCTGCACAACGCCCTTTTCGCCCTCGGCAAGGCGCTTCCAGTCGCTAAAATGTTCGTACTTGGCACTGATCGAACCGACCTTGGCCTCAAACCCGTTCCCCAGCACCACAAAGGCGTTGAAGTGGAAGAGCTGCGGAATCGTGTCCATGTAGTCTTTGAAGTTGTCGTCATAGGCGCGGCGCAGCGATTTGTCAGGGCGTTTCAGCTCCACGAACATCAGTGGTAGGCCGTTCACGAAGCCGATGATGTCGGGACGGCGGCGGTGGCCGTTGGGGCCACTCACCCACATCTCGCGCACGCACAAGAAGTTGTTGTTCGCAGGATCGGCGTAATCGAAGACCTTCAACCGCGTCTTCTTGATCTCGCCGTTCTTCTTGTAGCTGGCGACCACCCCGTCGCGGATCAGCTCGTACTTCTCACGATTGGTCTGGACGGTGGATTGAAAGGCCAGCGTGTCGGTGATCTGGCGCAGGGCATAGGTGTAGGCCTCGTCAGGCAAGCCAGGGTTCAGGCGGATCAGCGCCTCCCCCAAGTGGCGGGTCAGCACCACCTCGCGGTCGGACTTGCGACCAAGCGTGCCTTCCAGCCCGAATGTCTCGGTGTTGAACCCGAAGACCGACTCCCAGCCGAGCTCGTCCTGCAAATACTCGGCGAGGGTGGCTTGGGCCAATCTGTCTTCGGTATAATCGTTCATGTTCTCAAATTTCTAATCTGCCGTCCATAAGACGGGGGAGTAATAGGTCGCGCGCTTTGGCAAGTTGCTCGGCTTGCGCCTGCAGCACTCTTCGTTGTTCTAAAATCGGCTCTACAGACTGGTTGTATCCTGAAATCAGGTTACGTGACGGGATCGGAATTTCAAATGACTTGATGACCTGTTGGCTTACGTTGTTCTGCGCCGCTCCCTGTCCGCGGTCTTTCAGCGCCTTGGAATAGTAGTCCATCATGGAAAATCCAAATAGGTAATCTTTGACATCATGTTTTGGTAGAAGCGCGCAACATGCCTGATTGGTCGTTGAAGGATTGGCCAGTATACAAAGCCTCCCGATGGTCGCCCCATACATCGCCACCACCACTGTATTCTTTGGGAAAAGCTTTGCAGACGATCCCTTCAGACCTTCTTCAGTAATTTTTTCATCGGAAAAAAAGACAAAACCATCGTTCATTTCTTGTGTTTTCAGCCAGTTTATATCACCGCCATAGAATTCCGGCCTCTTTCTTGAAGGTGTTCCGCCAGATGAGGTCTTAAACAAATTATCAATGGAGCCTTGCTGCCATCCCTCCGGCAAGCCATCAAACACCTTGACGTGCTCATGGCCAGGAAAGCGGAAATGGATGAACCACTCACGATACAAAAGCCGTGCTGCTTCCTCCAACAACGCAATCCGCCGCCGGTTATTTTCGATAAGGTCGTCGTATGTGGAGAGAACGCTGACGATCCGCTGCTGAATTTGTAGATCTGGGCATCGGGCCGGTAGTTTGTGAAGCACATTGCGATCAACGCCAGGAACTGCAGCTTTATCGCTTTGATAATTTCGAAGTTGGTTGCGCAAAAAGTAGGAAACGAAGCGCGGATCATTCCCATGAAAGTCGATTGCATAGAGCGCGGTATTCAGCGGCCAATAAGGCTCGGTTACATAGAAGACCTCACCAATCGTACCATATCGACCAGTCACGACACCTGGCGGCTGGGCTTTGGCCTCGTTGTGGCTGCCTGTAAAACCCGACGACGAAACCACAGGGACATTACCAGAGACTCTTTTGGCATTTGGTAGGTCATGCCCCCTCTTGAGCGTGACCACATCTCCAAGTGTACAGTGGTCCCAGCTCATGCAACCAACTCGCTAAAGTTTCGAGAAATCCTTGTCGCCAATTCAGCCGCTTCCGCGTTCAAACCTTCGATCTCGATGTGAATATCGCGCAAGGCTTCCTCAAAATCGAAATCCTTGTCCTCTTGCTCGGGGGCGACGCCAACATAGCGGCCAGGTGTCAGGCTCCAGTCGTTGGCTTTCAACTCGTTGCGGCTTACCAGCTTAACCAGCCCTTCCACATCTCGCAGCTGAGCGTCCGGGAACCGTGTTTGCAGCCATTCCGCCTGCGTGTGGAAATACCGCGCCAGTTTCAGGTGATCGATCACCTCATGCCGCGCTAAGTCCAGTTCGTTCAAACGCTTCTTGCCCTCGGCAGGCTTGGTGCCCGCCGCCACGTCGGCCTCATGCACACGTGTCGCCAGTTTGTAGAGATGGTCGATTTCCTTGACCAAGGCTTTAGCCTGATCTGCCACTGGCTCGAACGCCCCGCTAGAGGCCTTCAACCCGTCATTGTCACGGGTCGCATTGGCCCAAATTTCATGCGCCTTGGTGGCGGCGTCTTTCAACGCCTCGGCATCCGCGATGATCGTCGCCGCCAATTTATGCAGCTCTTCGTCCTTGTGCGCCGTGGTCACGGCCTTGAGCGCTGCCTCGAACCCGGCGAAGTCGCAGGCCTGCATCTGGGTGAAGGCGGTTTCCAGATGGTCCTGCACCAATGCCAGAAAGCGGTCTGTCTGCCCGCGATAGAGCCAAACAATACTGGACAGGTTTAATTGTTGTTCGGGCGCGAAATCACAGATTGTGCGCGTCACCTTGCGATAAACATTGCGCGCATCGATCATCAACACCTTGTCTTTCAGGTGCGTGGGCTTGGCCTTGTCGAAGAACCACAACTCGCACGGAACAGTGCGCGTGTAGAAAAAACCGCCACGAATGGCCATCATGACATCGACATCGCCGGTCTTGACGAGCTCTTCGCGCACCTTAGCCTCACCTCCCCCTGAAGAGGACGCCTGCGAGGACATCACGACCCCCGCGCGCCCGGTAGGTGACAGGTACGCATGGAA